>CAVYUP010000012.1:0-99046 GCA_963771705.1 uncultured Bacteroidota bacterium | reverse complement strand
TATAAGCCCAAGCACCACAAGCGAACTCAGGACGAGCGCCAGGTATTTCGAGATAAAAAAGCTTTCCGGGGCGTACCGGAATTCTACTTTGTGCTGGCCTGCGGGAACAATTATTCCCATATATCCGTGGTTTGTCCTGTAAATCTCAGTTTTATTATTGTCTATATAGGCCATCCACCCCGTCGGCACATAACTGTCACCGAAGAATAAAAAGTTATTTCCGGATGCTTTCACATTAGCAGCCACTACTTCGTCTTTGTATTCTGTCAGCTTTACGCTTGTTGATGAGTCGGCTGCCGTCACCTTTAATCCCTGCTCTGAAACGAAAGCCTTATACCGCGGATCAAATGATGAGGCTTTAATCTGCTGAAGTATTTCCATTTCCGGTTTGTATTCTACCGAATCAACAAGGTATAACCTCGGGAGAACATACTGGTTGATGTATACTACGCTTTTATCACCCGTGTAAATGGGCGCCAGTCCGGGGAACTGCACCTGCTTTTCGGTAATGATGTATTTTACATTCAGCATCCGCCAGAGAGTAGCGTTAACAGGACCAACAATATCGATTATATCCTGGTACGCACGCGGTTTAATTCCCGAGTATCCGTAGAAATCTTCCAGCAGAAAATAGGCGTTGAAATTTGAATTATTGTTGAACGACCCCAGAGAACCATCCTGCTTCAGGTTGAGTATCCTGAAAGGTTCTTTGTCATTCTGTTCCTCTATCACCTTCACATAATCCGGCTTCTGAAAATCGTTTTCTAAGTTTGGAGCAGAAATGTATTTCGCTCCCCTCGCATCGATTCTCCATAAATCTATAAGGGATAGAATAATAATGAATAGAACAAGCGAGTCACGACTTAATTTTTCTTTTATATAAAAGTTTGCGGCCCAGAATACCAGCGCAAGGAATGCAAATGCGAAAAGAAAATCGCTCAGGAACATCTGCGATGTGTAGTCTGCTAATGCCTGGTACTGCTTGGCTATCTGCGGTCTTGAGGCGGTCAGCGTGACAGCATAATCGTTTACTCTTCCCGCAAACCAGGTTGTTATGGACCCGTTCAGCAGCACGCCCAATACAAATATTCCCGTAAAAACAAAAGCCGCATTCTTTATAAGCTTCTCCAGCTTAATATTTTTTTCTGTCCTGAGTGAGATTATTTTCATTATCCCAAGTCCCGCCAGCACAGGAAAACTCATCTGAATAAGCACCAGTATCATCGAAGGCACCCGGAACTTATTGAAGAACGGCAGATATTTAAATAACAGATCGAATACTATCGGGAAGGTTCGCCCGAATGATACAAGCAGCGCAAGTACGGATAGTATAGTAAGAAATTGTACAAAAGGTTCCTTCCACCGGGTAAATATTCCGAATAGCGCCAGGAAGAATACAAGCACACCCATATACATTGCTACATCCACAAAAAGCATCTGTCCGAAATAAGTGTTTACTTCAACGGGCTGATTATTGGTAAGGGGTCCCTGATATGTTGAATTTCCGAACCCGTAATAAGAGGGAACAATAAATGTCAGAACTTCGCCGGGCGAGAACGACCAGTTCGTGTGGTAATCATAATACTCTGACGTGTTTTCCTGCTGCTTCCCGCTCGTCTTATCAACAATACTTTCTGTGCCCCTCGTGGAGTATTGAGAATATTCGTAAACCTGGCTGAAGTTATCCGACTGGATAAGCAGCGCTATTATCAAAGCGCCGGCAAATACTGCGGCGGATTTTAATACGCTGTTTCTTAAAGGATTATCTTTCTTAGCCAGCGCCCGTATAAAATAATAGAGAAAATATATGCCTACCGAAAGCACGGTATAATAGATGATCTGAACGTGAAAGCCCTGGATGAATAACTGCAGTGTAATTATAAGAAGTAGAAAATCCAGAATGCTGATCTTGTCCTTTAATCGTAATAACAGCAGGAAAAGCAGCGGGTAAAATGCCAGCGAGGTAAGTTTTGTTACGTGTCCGATAAATAGAAATACTATCAAGCCAGTACTAAAGGAGGTGCTTACCGCTGTAAACAAACTCACCATAAAATTTCCGGTCAGGTGTTTCATCAATAAGAAGGAGGTGAAACCCATTAGAATTAAATAAAATACCCACATCACATATTGGTTGGAAAAGGGAGCGCTGAATACATCCCTTACCGCGGTTATTCCTACGTACATCAGGTTGAACCACTTGGCAGAAGTTCCTATAGCGTATGCCGGCATCCCGCAGAATATGTAGGGATTCCACAACGTGAAGCCTTCACCATGGTTTTCTACATAGGGACGCATGCTATGACTGGATATTATGTCACCCGATTGAAATGTTTTGTCACCAAAGAACAGCGGGTACAAAAAAGCAAGGAATAGTATGATTATTACCAGTATCGCGGCTAATGCATGAAATTTCGCCGGAAGAATTTCTTCCAGACTGAACTTTGCAAAAAATCCCTCAGGTTTGCTTTTCTTCGACTGAATGGTCTTTTTGGTTTTCGTCATTAGATTTTCGCTGAATAAAAATTTACTTGATTATTTTTTTGCTATAAAAGTAATCCCCGAACCAACCTTATTCTTCATTGAATAATCCAGGTACATCATTAAAAATGTAAATAGAAAAGTAATAAGGAAATAAAACGGAAGTAATATCAGGAAGAATTTTGAAATATTCACCAGCATAATGGGATATTTAATCCCAAGCCGCCATGCTTTGTCGCCCCAGAACCCGTACGTGTAGCGCGACCTGTAGACCGAGAACCCTATTGGGGTAAGTTTTCCTTCAAGGTCTTCATGCGAGTACCCGTCGCGGGCATGCTCGCTTACAAAGCTCTCGTCCGATTCATCGTGAACGTCGCTCCCTCCGTAAATGGAAGGAGTGTTGATAAGCAGATACCCGCCGCGCTTCAGAGCTTTATAAAAGTTCTGGAATACCTCCACGTCTTCTTCTATATGCTCCATTACATCTACGCAGACGATTATATCAAATCGGTTCTCATGTTCTATCGCCGTCAGGTCCTCAATGCCGAAAGCGACATTGCTGATTTTCTCCGACTTAAAAAACTCGCGGCAGTCCTTAATCCACTCCTCTTTCACATCAACTGCATATATCTTATTCGGCCTCAGGTGCTTCGACATAAAATAGGTGTACTGCCCGTATCCCGTACCCGCATCATATATCTCAATCTCCCTGTCATTAAATATATGCCTTAGGTTCTTCAGCTCCCTGCGTACGTACCATGACCGCAAAAACATAATATCAAGTATACTGTAAAACAGAACTCTGAGTTTCGGGTACTTCCTTATTACGGAAGCAAAAATATCTTTTACAGGATCGTAATACATGAGGCTAACTTATTTGGGGAGAAAAATCAGACTGAGCCGGATAAACAATAAATAATTTCACACCTAAAGCTCTTTATCCTTAATTATATATTCTCTTTCGCTCATAAAATTGTTTACTAACATCTCGCCTAATAGTCCTACCGAGAAAAACTGAACTCCTACTATAATCAGCAGCATACCAAGGAACAGCATAGGACGATTGCTCAGCGGTTCGCCGATAATCCATAATACGGTAAGGTATCCGTTCACAATAAGACCGATCAAGAAAGAAAGAGCACCAAGAAATCCGAAGAAATGCATCGGGCGTTTGATATAACGGGTTGCGAAAATAACTGTAATAAGATCAATAAAACCTTTAAAGAACCGGGAGATACCGAATTTAGTCTTTCCGTATCTGCGTGGATGATGCTTCACGGGGATTTCCGATATTTTGTATCCCTGCCAGTCGGCCAGTACAGGCACGTACCTGTGAAGCTCGCCGTAAACTTTTATGTTTTCGGTAACTTCTTTTCTGTAGGCCTTCAGCCCGCAGTTGAAATCGTGAATCTTTATGCCGCTTATTATCCTGGTTACAAAATTGAAGAACCGGGATGAAGTTTTTTTGATGAATGGATCGTGCCTTACCTTCTTCCATCCGGAAACTAAATCGTTCCCTTCTTCTAATTTCTTAATAAGATTGGGAATTTCATTGGGATCATCCTGAAGATCGGCATCCATCGTTACAATTACATCGCCTGATGCGTTTTTGAATCCTATCTGTAGTGCGGCTGATTTTCCGTAGTTTTTTCTGAAACTTAAAAATTTAAATCTTTTGTCTGTCTTGCAGATTTCCTTCACTGTTTTAAGTGATTTATCATCGCTGCCGTCGTCTACAAAAATAACCTCGAAGCTGATATTTATCCCCTTCAGGGCTTTCTTTATCTCGTTCGTCAGCGGATTCAGCGATTCTTCCTCGTTATAAAGAGGTACTATAATAGATAGTTTATTGAATTCACTCTTCGGCTTATCCCCGCTTTGACGGTTGTATTTGTTGTACCGGTTTCTTCTTCCCCGGTAATATCTGTTGTACCTGGGATTTTTCTTGCCGCTGGAATCGTCGCTTCCGCCTGTTTTATTAGGATTCTGCCCCTCAGGCGGGTTGTTTTGATTTGTTTTCTGTTCGTCCAAATTTGTCAGATTATTGTAAAAATTAAGCCAAAGTTAATTTAATAATTGCATAAATACAATTTAAGAAATGATAGATCGTAATGATTTTGTATCGATCTCCCAAGTAGTGTAACTAAAATGCTCAACCCTCTCCTCCATAGTCCGGGACAAAATAATCACCCCTTATCAATTCAGCGGAGACTATGATCGAAATAATGCTTCCTTATAGGCATTTCCCGATGGAGTAACCCTTCCTGGTGCTTATATGTTTAAGACTTGGGGTTATACCGTATTTGGAGGCCGGATGTAGGCCGAAGGC
The DNA here is from genome assembly GCA_963771705.1 of uncultured Bacteroidota bacterium. Taxonomy (GTDB): domain Bacteria; phylum Bacteroidota; class Ignavibacteria; order Ignavibacteriales; family Ignavibacteriaceae; genus DATFVA01. The sequence goes on along the minus strand of CAVYUP010000012.1, from coordinate 94,239 downwards.
CGGAAGATAACTGGAACATGAGCGCAGATAAATGCCTTAATAGAGACCATTATCGTTAACGATTCAGACTCTTTGTTTTTGCTCAGTCTAATACAACGTCGTTCGGAAAATAAGTAATTTCTGCCAGTGTGACAAGGCACAGGTACACCAGGTTAAATTGCGAAAATATATGGGTTTTGCCGGGAACTTAAATCTTGACAAAAATGTATAGATTATGTAGTTTTGAATTAGTAATAAATTAGAATTCTGAAGTCATTACTCAGAATTATCAAATTCAGGAGCATAAATGAGCAATACTGAAGTAGGAACAATAGAAGAATTAGCGAATAAAGAGTATAAGTATGGTTTTATATCTGATATCGAAGCCGATAGCCTCCCGCCGGGACTAAATGAGGACGTTATTAAGCAGCTCTCGGCAATTAAGAAAGAACCCGAATGGATGCTGGAATGGCGATTGAAGGCTTACAAACAGTGGCTTCCAATGAAGGAACCCCATTGGGCAAACCTGAAGTATAACCCGGTCGATTATCAGGATATTACCTATTACTCGGCTCCTAAAAAGAAACCCCAGTTAAATAGTCTTGATGAGGTCGACCCCGAACTCCGTAATACATTCGAAAAGCTCGGTATTTCCCTGGAAGAACAGAAAAGGTTGAGCGGAGTGGCTGTCGACGCTGTTTTCGATAGTGTTTCTGTCGCAACAACTTTTAAGGATACGCTGGCTGAGCTGGGAATCATTTTTTGTTCGATTTCTGAAGCGATTCAGAACCACCCCGAGCTTGTCAGGAAATATATGGGAAGTGTCGTTCCTTATACCGATAATTTTTACGCAACACTTAATTCCGCTGTTTTCAGCGATGGAACTTTTGTCTACGTCCCTAAAGGTGTCCGCTGCCCGATGGAGCTTTCTACTTACTTCAGAATAAATGCGGCAAAAACCGGACAGTTTGAAAGGACTCTCATCATCGCCGATGAAGGATCCTATGTAAGCTACCTTGAGGGATGTACGGCTCCTATGCGCGACGAAAATCAGCTTCACGCCGCTGTCGTTGAACTTGTTGCTCTCGATAATGCCCAGATTAAGTACTCAACTGTTCAGAACTGGTACGCGGGAGATAAAAATGGTAAGGGCGGTATTTATAATTTTGTAACCAAGAGAGGCGCCTGCCGTGGTGTTAATTCGAAAATATCATGGACTCAGGTTGAAACCGGTTCGGCTATTACCTGGAAATATCCCGGCTGCATCCTGCAGGGAGATAATTCTGTGGGCGAGTTCTATTCTGTCGCTGTAACTAATAATTATCAGCAGGCTGATACCGGTACTAAAATGATCCACCTCGGAAAGAATACCAGAAGTACTATTATCTCTAAAGGTATTTCCGCGGGTAAGAGTAATAATAGTTATAGAGGATTGGTAAAGATAAACCGTAAGGCCGAGAACGCCCGTAATTTTTCTCAGTGCGATTCGCTCCTGATAGGAGATAAATGCGGCGCTCATACTTTCCCTTACCTCGAGATAAATAACCCGTCGGCTCAGATAGAACACGAGGCAACTACTTCTAAGATCGGCGAAGACCAGATCTTCTACCTGAACCAGAGAGGAATTTCAACAGAAGACGCTATCGGGTTAATCGTTAACGGTTATTGTAAGGAAGTATTTAAAGAACTGCCTATGGAGTTTGCCGTTGAGGCCACTAAGCTTCTTAGCATCAGCCTTGAAGGCAGCGTAGGATAAAACAATTGTTAATTATTATTTGTTAATTTTTTTGAGAAATAGGAAAGAAAATAAATGTTAGAAGTTAAAAATCTGCACGTGAATATCGGAACCAAAGAAATTCTGAAGGGAATTGATCTTAAGGTTAATGCCGGTGAAGTTCACGCTATAATGGGACCAAATGGTTCCGGTAAAAGTACCCTTGCCCAGGTTCTTGCTGGTAAGGAAGAATATGAAATTACAAAGGGAGAGGTAATTTATAATGGTAAAAACCTCCTCGATCTTTCTCCGGAGGACCGCGCACGTGAGGGTCTGTTCCTTGCCTTCCAGTACCCGGTTGAACTGCCCGGAGTGAGTAATACCAACATGCTTAAGACGGCTCTTAACGAAACCAGAAAATACCGCGGCGAGGAAGAACTTGATGCGATGGAATTTCTTTCCCTTATTAAAGAAAAAATGAAGCTCGTTGAACTCGATCAGAAATTGTTGTCGCGCGCGGTAAATGAAGGTTTCTCTGGCGGTGAGAAAAAGAGAAATGAGATTTTCCAGATGGCTGTGCTTGAACCTAAACTCAGTATACTGGATGAAACTGATTCGGGACTCGATATCGACGCCCTCAGAATCGTCGCCAACGGCGTGAATAAATTAAAAAATAAAGATAACGCCTCTATCGTAGTTACGCATTACCAGCGCCTTCTTAATTATATCGTTCCTGATTTTGTGCATGTGCTCTATAATGGCAAAATCGTTAAATCCGGTGGAAAAGATCTCGCCCTTGAACTTGAGGAAAAAGGGTACGACTGGATTAAAGACCATAAGAAACAGTTAGTCGAAGACTAATACAGCAGAATAAAAAACAGAAAAATAAAAATGACTGATACTTTAGAATTAAAAGATATTAAAAGCTGGTACATAGAAAATTTCGAAAAGTTTGAGAATAGCCTCAACGGAGGGGCTTCGGCACCTATTCATAAGATCCGTAAAGATGCTTTGTCGAATTTTTCAAAGCTCGAATTCCCTACTACTAAAAACGAGGAGTGGAAATATACCAGCATCGCTCCCCTGCTTAAACATACGTTCGTTCCCGCTGAGAAAAAGTCGCCGGGTAACGACGTAAAAATCAAACCGTTCCTGTTTAATGAGCTTGAGCATTCCTTGCTGGTTTTCGTTAACGGTTTCTTCGCTGAGGAATTGTCCGATCTAAAGGATCTCCCAAAAGGTGTTATTGCCGGCAGCATGGCCGATGCAGTCGTTAATCATTCCGAAATCGTCAGTAAGCATTTCAGCAGGTATGCCGATTATAAAAACCAGATCTTTACCGCGTTAAGCACGGCGTATACAAAGGATGGCGCCTTCATCTATATCCCTGACGGAAAGATCGTGGAAAACCCTATCCATATTCTGTACCTCATTATTGCGGAAAATGAGAAAGTCCTTAATCAGCCGAGGAATCTTTTCGTGGCGGGTAAAAACTCACAGGCCTCAATCATTGAACATTACGCTTCGCTCGATCAAGGAATTTATTTTACTAACGCGGTAACAGAAGTTTTCGCGGATGAAAATGCTGTGCTCGATCATATTAAACTTCAGGATGAGAACAAAAACGCCTTCCACATTGCCAGGATGGAAGTTGATCAGGAAAAGAATAGTAATTTCTCCTCTAATATGATCTCTTTCGGCGCCGGGTTCAGCAGAAACGATTTTAATACCAGGTTTAATGATATAGGAGGCGAGTGTCTGCTGAACGGACTCTTTATGATCGGCGGCGAACAGTTTTTTGATGTGCATACAATGATCGATCACGCAAAACCTCACTGCAATAGTCACGAGCACTACAAAGGCATCCTCGACGGCAGCTCCAGGGGTGTCTTCAACGGCAAAGTGATGGTTCGTCCCGATGCACAGAAAACAAATGCTTTCCAGGAAAATAATAATATTATCCTTTCTGAAAGAGCACTGGTTAACACCAAACCGCAGCTTGAAATTTTTGCTGACGATGTTAAGTGCTCGCACGGTGCAACAATAGGACAAATAGACGACGAGGCGCTCTTCTACCTTAAAACAAGAGGCATTAGTGATAAGTCCGCACGCGGAATGCTGATCCACGCTTTCGCAAGCGATGTCGTTAACTCTATTAAGGTTGAACCGATAAGGAATTATCTGGAAGAAATTTTGGCGAATAAATTTAACCCGGAAAAATAAAGTGAATAATAAAGCAGAAATATTGGCTAAAGAGACGGAATTTGATATTAAAAAAATAAGAGAGGACTTCCCTATCCTTAAAACAATGGTGCGGGGAAAACCCTTAACTTATCTCGATAATGCCGCAACTACCCAGAAACCTCAGGTGGTTATCGATACGCTCAACGATTATTATACCTCGATGAATTCCAATATCCACCGTGGAGTTCATACCTTAAGTGAACGCGCTACTGCGGCTTTTGAAGAGGCAAGGGTTAAGGTTAAGAATTTTATAAACGCGAAGAGTGAAAAAGAGATCATCTTTACCCGCGGTACAACTGAATCTATTAACCTCGTTGCGAATAGTTTCGGAAGAAGCAGCCTTAATGAAGGCGACGAGATCCTTATAACGGGAATGGAGCACCATTCGAATATTGTTCCCTGGCAGCTTATCGCCGCGGAAAGAAAAGCGATGCTGAAGGTTGCCCCTATTACCGATGAGGGCGAACTAATACTTGAGGAGTTTGAAAAGTTAATTACCGAACGTACAAAAATTGTATCGGTTGTGTATGTCTCCAATTCGCTGGGAACGATCAACCCGGTTGAAAAGATAATAGATATTGCTCATAAGCATGGCGTCCCTGTGCTTCTCGATGCTGCCCAGGCTGTAAGCCATATCCCTGTGGATGTGCAGAAACTCGACTGCGACTTCTTTGCTTTTTCGGGACATAAACTCTACGGTCCTACCGGCATAGGTATACTCTATGGAAAAGAAAATTTGCTGGAGCAGATGCCCCCCTTTATGGGAGGCGGTGATATGATATCCAGAGTTACATTTACTAAAACCACTTATAATGAACTCCCTTTTAAGTTTGAGGCTGGAACATCAAATATTGCAGATGCTATCGGGCTGGGTGCTGCGATAGATTATGTGCAATCTGTCGGTCTTGATTCTATTTCGAAATATGAAAAGAATGTACTGGATTATGCTGCCGATGGACTAGCTCGCGTTGAGGGACTAAGAATAATCGGGACAGCTGCGAACAAAAGCAGCGTTATTTCCTTTGTTCTGAAAAATGTGCATCCTCACGACGTGGGGACTTTTTTGGATTATGAGGGAATCGCTGTAAGAACAGGACACCATTGCACCCAGCCATTAATGGACAGGTTCAACATTCCCGCAACTTCACGCTCTTCTTTCGCTATGTATAATACTATTGAAGAAGCGGATGTTCTTGCCCGGGGAATTAAAAAAGTAATTGAGGCATTCAGCTGATGGATAATGATTTAAGAGAACTTTACCAGCAGGTAATACTGGACCATAATAAGAGTCCGAGAAATTTTAAGAAGCTCGAAACTGCAAATCACTACGCGGAAGGTTATAATCCCCTCTGCGGCGACAGGATCGATATTTATGTGAAGCTTGACGATGATAAGATCGAGGATATCTCCTTCGTCGGTTCGGGATGCGCTATCTCTAAGGCTTCGGCTTCCCTTATGAGTACTATGGTTAAGGGTAAAACAATCGGTGAGGCCGAAAAGATTTTTGAGAAGTTTCACCATCTCATTACAGGGAAAATGGATGAGGAAGTTGATGCCGGTGAGGTCGGGAAACTGGCAGTGTTTGCGGGTGTGAGAGAATTTCCTTCACGGGTAAAATGTGCGAGTCTGGCATGGCATACTTTAATTTCGGCTTTGAAAGAAAAGAACAAAACCGTAACTACAGAATGAAAAAAGAAACAACGGAAGTGATAAATAAGCAGGAACTTGAAGAAAAGATCATAGCAATGCTGAAGACATGCTATGACCCGGAGATCCCGGTAAATATTTTTGAACTGGGGTTGATATATGAGATTCAGATCGATAACGAGGGGAATGTTGTTGTTAAGATGACGCTTACTTCACCTGCCTGCCCTGTAGCTGGGTCGCTCCCCGGAGAGGTGCAGGAGAAGGTATATTCCATACCGGAAGTAAAATATGTGAAGGTAGAGCTTGTCTGGAATCCGCCGTGGGATAAAGATATGATGTCGGATGCCGCTAAGCTTGAACTTGGAATGTTATAATAATAAATCAAAAAAATATAGGAGTAGTAAAGTATGTTTAATATTATGTCACGCCCCCCGCTGTATGATCAGGATGCTGTTCAGCCTATGAGAGATGCTCTGATCGCTGTAGGCTTTAAAGAAATGATTACGCCAAAGGATGTTGATGACGCAATAAATGTAAACGATGACCAGGTTGTGCTTGTTATGATTAACTCGGTCTGCGGATGCGCTGCAGGTAGTGCAAGACCCGGCGTTTCGCTCGCTCTTCAGCATAATGTTATTCCCGATAGATTGATCACGGGTTTTGCGGGACAGGAAAGAGAAGCTGTTGATAGAATAAGACAGTATATAAAAGGATATCCGCCCTCGTCACCGAGTATTGCGATGTTTAAAAATGGTCAGCTTGTGTACTTTATGCAGAGATATAATATAGAAGGACGTTCGGCTGAGGAGATCTCTTCAGATCTCAGGGAGGCCTTCGATGAACTCTGTACTAAACAGGGTCCTTCAATTCCACCGGAAGTTTTTGAAAAAGTGACTTATGCGGTGCAGTGTGGATCAAAAATCCCTCTGTACAAAGGCTGATCTTGTAATCTTGCCCGCCCCTGCGGCGGGCTTGCTATTTTGTAATCTTGTAATTTGAATTAATATGAAATTCAGTACCCAGGAAGAATATGGTTTGCGCTGCCTGATAAGGATAGCAAAATCTAAATCACCAAACGGATTAACTATCCCTGAAATTAGTGCGCTTGAAGGACTATCAACCGCTCACGTCGGTAAGCTGCTCCGTATCCTCAGACTTGGTGAATTTATCGAAAGCAGCAGGGGACAAACAGGCGGGTACAAGCTGGCCCGTAGCCCTGAAGAGATTATTATTGGTAGTGTGCTTGAGGCACTCGGCGGTAAACTTTATGAATCCTCGTTCTGCGATATCCACTCGGGTATACAGAATATCTGTACTAACTCAATCGACTGTTCAGTCCGTTCACTGTGGAGTAAAGTGCAATCATTGCTCGATAGCGTCCTCGATAAACTTACCCTGAAAGACCTCCTCGGCAACGAGGATGAGGTTTCAACGATCGTTACAGGTTTCACCCGGGAAGCAAATCCCCTCCCTAACGAAAATTAATCTTTCCTTACAACTCTTATAACAGGATAATACTCCCCTTCTTTAATCCAGTTTTCGTATTCATCATAAACAATTATCCCGATCATACTTTGCGGCTCAAGTCCCGGCACAAGCACATTACTGTTCAGTTGATTTATCGGCACAAAGTAATATTTGTTCTCATCTAAACTGGTTGGGGTCTCTGTTCTTATAACCGGATCCGGAAGCATAAGTTCTTCAAGAAAAACTGAGTCGATTTTCTGCACATAGTATTTCTGAAATTTATCCTGCGGTCGTTTTTTATACGCTTCATAAGTTACCCCATGGTCATCCAGCATCCTGATCAGATTCACCGAATCCTTCGGCACCAGGTAGCCGGCCGGCTTCTTTACAGTCATTACAGGTTTAACTATTGAATGATATTCCTCTGCGGTAATCGTGGTATCTTCTCCTGTATTAACAGATTTTAGCGTCAGCTTCAGGCTGCTGTCGGCACCCACGTGCTCCATTCTGATAGCTGCGGGATCGCCTTCCTGCGACTGCCTTAGTTTCTCCCTTCCATCTTTTACCAGTTTCTTTATCATATCCCCCTTGTTAACCACGAAACTAATGAACGCTTCCATAGCCGTTTTTTGTCCCTCCGCACGGTGCTTTATATTATCAAGAAAAGCATCCTTGCCGTTGAGACCTTCAAGTATAAAAGAAAAGGAATTTAATATTGCAAAACTCTGCCTGCCGTCGTTGATGTCAACTGTACTGTGCCTGAACCGGCTTACTTCGGGAGGCCCCCCAAGTATATAATTATTAAACGTGAACCCTCTCTCTTTTAAATAATGTGAGACGTAAGGGAAAAAAACTTTATTTGAATATTCTCTTATATCTGCTGATACATTAATATCTGTCGCCGCACCGAACTGCTCATCAAAGTTTTTAACGTACCCGTATTTAACCCAGTCATCTCCGTAAGGGTAATATTCGTGTACATCAAGCGTTGCCTCAGGAAGGTACTTATTAAATAGTTTATGCAGCCCGATTACTTCCGGCTGCGTCAGTATTAGGTGATTCCTGTTCAGATCGGCACCGTTTCCGTTTCTTCTCTCATTTACTGCGGCGCCGTCGGGATTCATCTGGGGTATAAGTATCAGGTCGGCCGATTGCAGGAAATCTTCAAATTCTCCATTCACAATATCCTTCAGCAATAGTAAAGCACCCTCTTTACCCGACTGTTCATTCCCATGCTGCTGTGCAAAAATAAGGATTTTCAGTTTCGATGAGTCCTCCCCGAAAGTTCCGCCTGATATAAACACCGCCGGAACTTTACGTCTCTTCACAGTTTCAGCTATATAGTCAAGCTTTATTCTCTCGTCCTGCTTTGCCGCATGTTCTAGATAGGAAATCATCTGAGCGTAAGATGAAAGGCTGTCATAATTGTTTTTTTCTAGAGGTGTTGATATTTTCTGCGGATATATCAGCATTGCGCTAAACAGAAAAGTGAGAAAAATATATTTCATTGCAGTACTCCTTTTGCCGAAGTTTCAAACTTCCTGAGCGTTACGGTTTCAAGAAAATCCTCATTAACAATAGCCCCGCATCCGGGAAGCTCCGGTACGTTGAGTGTTCCATCATAGTTCAGCTCAAACGGGTTTAACACTATATCCCTCTCAAAATAACGGTCGTTGGCGCTTATATCCCCCGGAAGTACAAATCCCGGAAGCGATGCCAGCGCTGCGTTGAACGTTCTTCCTATTCCCGTTTCAAGCATACCTCCGCACCAGACGGGTACTGATTTGTTGAAGCAGATATCATGTATCTTCCGCGCCGCGGTGATTCCGCCTACTCGCGAAGGTTTAATATTTATTATTCTGCAGGCATCTATTTCAAGAGCAAAGGAAGCATGCGCTGGAGAGGTGATGCTTTCATCCAGACAAATAGCTGTACTTAATTTTCTCTGCAGCTTCGAGTGTTCAAATATGTCATCATGCCCAAGAGGCTGCTCAATAAGCAGCAGATCGAACTCATCAAGCTCTTTCAGATGCTCGCTGTCTTCAAGGGAGTAAATACTGTTCGCGTCTGCCTGGAACAGTATATCCGGAAAGACTTTTCTTACAGCCTTTACCGGCTGAATATCATATCCTGGTTTTATCTTTATTTTAATCCTCTGGTAACCTTCCTTTAGATAAGCTTCAACCGCATCAAGAAGTGAATACATGTTTTTCTGAATGCCGATGCTTACTCCTACTGGTATAACTTTCCTCTCCCCTCCCAGCAGGGCCGATAAACTTATGCCTGCCTCTTTCGCAGCGATATCCCATATGGCAAATTCAAGCGCTGTTTTCGCAATTTTATTTCCGCGTATAGGACTAAACAAAGGGTCAACCTCTTCAGGTCGTGATATTTCTTTATCCAGCAGCAGAGGAACCAGGAAATCTTTCATTATAGACCATGCGGTTTCTGTAGTTTCTTCATTGTAGAACGGTTCTTTACCTGCAGGCGACTCACCCCAGCCTGTTAGTCCCTCCGAATATACTTTCGCAATTATCCCGTAATTTCCGTCCTCCACCCAGCCGCTTGTTTCAAATGGTTTCTTGTAAGGAAGGAATATCTGCCGCAGCTCTATTCTTTCTATTTTCATATAACACTCAGTCTAATTGATGTTCTGTTCCCAGCATAATTTTTAGTATCTATAAGTATTGTCTCAAAGGGTGAGACCAACGGTAATCCGGTGAACGCTCGGCAGTATATCGTACAGTGCATAGGCATAATCGAAATAGACGCTGCTGCCTGAGAAAGGTACGTTTGCTCCCGCGCCAAATGTAAAGTCTTCATCATCGTAATTAAATTTGTAACCGGTCCTCAGGTAGAGCCTGTCGAAAAAGGAGAATTCGGCCCCGAAATGTAGTCTTTCACTGTTATCGTTCGGATGAACCGCGTCAACGCCGCCTCTTATTTTCACGAAGTCGGCTGAGTAGATGTCGAACCCGATACCGACCTGGAAATTAAGCGGCAGTGGGTAAGTGTCTGTTTTTAACGAGGCCGGTGCCAGCCTGCTTGTGGGATATTTGTCATCCTTGTTGTAAACGATGTCAAGGTCAGGACCCTCAAACTGCAGCTCACCTCCGAAATTCGCCATGCTCATCGCTATAGTCAGGTTTTGAAAATCAAGACGGTACTGCGTTCCGATATCGAAAGCAAATCCGGATGCGGTTTCATTCCATATTCTTTGCGAAACGTATTTAACCGTAACGCCCACACCGAACCTGTCGGTTAGATATTTCGCGTAACTTAATCCCAGCGCAAGATCTCCAGCATCGAAAAACCTGCCGGTGCCGTTAGGCTCTGCCTCAGTGGTAATCTCCATTTCGCCTGTCGTGAATGAAATAAGACTCAAAGCAACCGAGCCGGCATCCTGCATATTATATACGATCGCGGCGGCGTTAAGATCAAATAGATCAAACCAGTTCATATACGAAAACTGTGCTTCTATTGAATTCACCTTCACAATCCCTGCAGGATTCCAGAATACAGAAGCAGCGTCTCCTGTTAAACCGACTACGGCGCCTCCCATCGCGGTTTCTCTTGCGCCTATGGGGATCTGCAGGAACTGTGCGCCCGACGTACCTAGGTTTGCGTTCTGCGCAAATGAAACCCCGGTTAGTATAATAAATGACAAGACTGTAAATATTTTTTTCATATAAACTCCCAAAGTATTATCTGCTGTAATATTGCTACTTGATTACAGCAAACCGGTCTTTGAATTCTGATCCGGCTGACTTTACAACATATATGTAAACTCCCGGGGCAATTTCTCTTCCGCTCTCGGTCCGCAGGTCCCATACTTCTGTTCCGTTTGTAGAATTGTGATGAAGCGTCTTTACCAGATCAGCGTTGACCGAAAAGATGTAAATCGTGCATTCTGCCGGAAGGTTGATAAACTGGATTTGCCTTAGCGGCTCCCGCCTTAATTCTCCGTATTCTCTTTCATAAAGACTTGATACCATGTAAGGATTGGGAACTACTTTAATGTTTTTAATTTCATCGGCAATAACGGCTTGTTGTACCTCCTCGCCCTTAATCTTGAAACTGTACTTATCTCTTATATCAGGAAGCACCGGGGCGATGGTCTTTACTGAAAAGACATTCCCGGAACCGGGAGGATCATTAGAAGGGAAAGTTACCTTGCCTTCTATACCGTCAAATTCAAAAGTATCGAGATTGTAAAGGGAGTCTGCCGCAAGAACAGTATCCATCGCAGAGTTTTTTACTAAAATTGAGATGAATCCATTAATCCCGTTCTTGCCGTTTCCCGTAACCGACACAAGGTATAAGTCATTTGTAATAAGCGTATCTGCTGATACGGAAAACTGCATCTCTATATCATCAGTTCCGCCTACTCTTGATACTTCCTCTATCAGGTCGGGCTCGGAAAGACTGAAAAACACTCCGTCCAGGGTCGACTGTTCCTGTCCAATACTTATCGGCCTTGGGTAAACCACTGTATCCTGATCATTTCGGATAACGTGAACGGAGTAATTAATTGTTATAAGGTCGCCCGATTCAGGCAGCTTCTCAGGGGGCGCTGAGGGATCGTCTGAAAGTACTGCCTTCACACCATAACCGGGAAAATCTATCGCCCTCCCTCCAGGTGGATAGTTATATCCTTCCCTGCCGATTATTTCATCTGTACTGAGATTTATAATATTATATGCCGATGGTGATATAAACTGAATCCCCAGTTTATACGGCGTTGTCATCGCGGTATCGGTTATCTGAAGATTAACGGAAGTTTCAAGATCCCCTTTTTCTTTTTTTATTGTGTATAGGAATCCTGCTTCGTAAGAGTTCCCTGCAAGACTGGCTGAATCAATAGGATTAACCTTGAGTACAAAGTTTGATTCACCGGCAATTTTCTGAATATCATATGAAGAAACAGGTTCGCGCCCTATTGCATCTGATCTTGGAGTAATCGGGATTGTATTCACAGATTCAAGGGTGTTGCCGATAGCGCTCTCAAGACTCTCAAAATTCGCGTCCCCCCTGTCGTATGAGGTAATAGAATACCAGTATTCAAATCCGTTAGTCACGCTGGTATCCCTAAATGTATACTGCAGACCGGTGTTCTTTCCCTGGCTGTTGGCTATATCGAAATCAGCAATCTTGTTCCAGCTTGCCCCCTGGTCCTGGCTGCGGTAAATCCTGTAGCCTTCAAAATCATATTCTCCTGTGAATTTATCAAGCGACCTTTCAGCTTCGTCGTCCCAGAAAAGAATTGACTTAAAGTCGCCGGCTTTACCGTACAAATGAGGACGCGCAGGAGGCTTGGGCAGTTCAAAGTTCGCGTCAACTGTGCTCTGTGCCTGGTCTGTCGCACCCAGAATTTCATCCAATGTTTCGCCAGCAACAAGAGCCGTAATAAATGTAAGGGTGTCCCCGGCATTAAGATCATAAGGACCTGAAGAAATGTTCGCCAGAATATCCATACCTGAAGCGGGAATTGTTGCAGGATCATCTATATGAATGGAGGTGTTGTTTCCGGGATGGAAAAATCTGGGACCAATCGATGAGTTGTATAAACTTTGTGTGCTTGCCATAATACCGTATTGCACACTATCAATATCAAGGTCATCATCATAAAGATTGTAATGCATATCGGTAATACCAGGCTCAACTCCGTTTACTTCCGGTGTTTTCAGAAATGCTGTTCCAAAGTAACCGGTTTTGCCGTCCGGCCATTCGTTTGAGAGACCGTCATCAAAGAAGTAAACAACTTTTTTCTCCGCGTTATAATCAAGCTTGTCATCAGCGTATTCAGGATCTCCGCCGCTTACGTTACCGACATCAATGTCTGTATATAGATCGAAATAAACTCCCGTATAGTTATTCTGACTTACATTAATTACCTGGAATTTATAAAAGATAATATTCTTCGCGAAGTTTACTCCGAATGCATACCCGGTCTGGGCTACAACTATTCCAAGAACGCTCCTGGTGTTGTTGCTGTCGCTGTAAACGCAGTAACTGTCCTGATCTGAAATAATAATTGGATTACCCTCTGCGTCCTTAACAGGCCATCCGAGCTGCGGATTCCATGTTTCAGGGTTATCGCTGAACGCTATCTGAGCTAGTGCGGTGTTATGATAGCCTCCTACAGCCTCCCATTCTTCATCGGTTGTATACCTCCCCTGTATAACGTTCCCCGGTATGCCGACCATGGGGTTTATCCTGTAGATATAATGCTTTGTGCTGTTAATAGGAAATTCGCCTGAGGGCCCTTCGGTTATCCGCCTGGGATACAGTTTCCCTCTGTTCTCAAAAAAGAGTCCGATGTTGCTGGCATTGTGAGTTCCGGCAGCACGATCATTTATGCCGAGTACTTTATCGAAGGCTGAACGGTATGAGTCCTTATCTTTCTCTTGTGCACTGATGAAGCCTGAAAAGATAATAACTGCCGTTAAAGTAATAAGAATTGTTTTCATAGTTTTTTAGAATTACTTGTTCAAAATTTAAAGGTAGCTCCGAGTCTGATTGATCTGGGAGGACCAAAGTTAGATGGATCCCGCATATACTCAGGGGAATAATTTCCCTCGAAAGTAAAATTGGGGTCGCCTGTATCGCCGTATACATAAAGTATGTTTCTGTGATCGGTCACATTAAGTATCTCGGCAAATATTCTGATGGTATAGCTGTTTATTACAGGGAATTCTTTTCCAATCATCAGATCAATCCTATATGTTGCAGGCATGCGTAGTGAGTTTTTCTCGACAAATCCTATATCCCTTCCGCTTGGTGTATAAGGATAACCTGAAGCTGCCCTTGCGATAACACTGATGTCCATCCGTTCCATAATATGACTTCCGAAAACTACTGGACCCTCATCCCTGGGAATTGTGAATGTACCGGAGAAATTAAAAACATGTGTTTTGTCAAAGTCCAGGTAGTAAAGCTGCGTTGATTCCGAGGTGCCGGGATACTGCTCTGTCTCTGAAGAAGCGCTTCCCTTGGATACTGAATAAGTGTATGTTAGTCCTCCTGAGAAATATCTGTCGGGCCGGATATCAAGGTTTATTTCAAATCCTTTAACGTTAGCGTAATCCTCATTCACGTAAAGGGTATAGCCGGTATACCGTCCGTCAACATATGGAAAATAGTAGCGTGTACCGATAAGTCCTGTTATATCCTTATAGTACGCGGTCAGGTCAATCGCTATCCTGTCACTGAATTGGTGGGATACACCTACCTCATAGGCAATTGTTCTTTCTGCGTCTAGATCAGCCTGTCCGAACAGAGGTTCTCTTACATTCAGATCGTACTGCTTGTTTTCAAAAAGGTATTGGTATTCAGGATTCTGAAAAAAATGCCCGTAGGCAAAATGAAGCTTTGTTCTGTCCGATATCGGGTGAGCGATACCGATCCTGGGTGATAGCTGCGATCTGGGTTTAACCTTTACAATGGAAGAGGGATTCAGAGGGTCATTTCTGAATTCAACATTGGCGTTCAGGTAATCATATCTTAATCCCGCATTTATTACAAGGTAGGGGAATTCTATTTTATCCTGCGCATACACCGCCATCTCAAATGGCTCGGTAGAGTAATCGTTTATATAAGGATAGTTGCGCGTAGGATCATATACATTGAAATATCTCAGCCAGTGCTGCTTATAAGCACCTCCGAATTTCACTTCGTTCAGGGATCCTATCTGCCATACAGCATCAAGCTTTGCGTCAGCCGTTACTGTACGGCTGTCGCGTACTTCAACAGGATCTGCGAGAGAATAAAACTCGAAGCCCGTACCGATATCGAGATACTGCCATTCACTTGAAGGGAGATAATCGGCTGTGTCTTTATCTATACCGGAATAATAACCCTGATTAAAATAAGAGAGCCTGAGATCATAGAAAAAGTTATTCGCTATTGTGTGGGTAAATGTAAGGGCACTCTGCCAGCTGTCCGTTCTTCTTCTTAAATATTGTTCCGGGATATATTTAAAGCTTTGACTGTAACCCTTGCTTGCTCCTATACTTCCGCGATTTAAAAGTGATATCTTCATACCGCGGAATAAGGTTGAAGTTATCTTGGCAAGTCCGGTCTTCTCCCGGTTATATCCAAATGGCAGATAGCTTCCGTTCCGGTCGCTTTCTCCGGAAATAAAGAAGTGAATCTCCTTAGATATAATAGGTCCGCTCAAACTCCCGTTTATTCTGGCTTCATGAAGATCCGCGTAACGCTGAACGCCGAACTCGCTTGTCCTGTATTCAAGCTTACCGGAAAAATTATCTGATCCGTCTCTGGTTACAATGTTGACAACTCCGCTCAACGCGTTTCCGTACTCAGCGTTGAATGTACCTGAAAGAAGACTCATTTCCTGGATAGCGTCATTATTAATTTGTGTTGCCAGTCCTCCCAGCAGAGGATCCTGCACATACATACCGTCAACCATATACGCAACTTCATTCGACCTTCCTCCTCGTATGTGAAGGTTTGATCCGCTCCCTACTACTCCGGCCTGAAGACTTAGAAGATCAGTAAAAGTAGAAACTGGCAGAGCCTCAATTTCTTCCCTGGTTAAAACAGAAATTGTGCTTGTAAGGTCCTTCTGGATCATTGGTGTTTTTGCTGTTACTACAACCTCACCTACTTCTATTGATGTAGGCTTCAGCTGCACAGGTAAATTTGTCGTCTGATCCACAATTATCTTAACACCTTCAACCACTACGGTCTCGTACCCTAAATAGCTTACACGGACGTTATAGGTACCGGGAGGAATGTTGAGAATAATGAAATTTCCGTCCGGGTCTGCGGCACCGCCGATATTTGTGCTGTTTATCAGAATATTCGCCCCGGGCAGAGGTTCTCCCGTCTGCGAGTCGGTTACCTTCCCCGTAAGTTTCCCGGTTGTTCCCGCAACCAGATGAATTTGAAGTATTATTATAAGCAGTAAAAATTTTTTCATAATAACTCCCGGCTCTGTATCCCATATGTTATAGCAATTGGGATAACCTTACCTCACAATTAATTTTTGGTTTTCAGTCAGCCTGCTGCTTTCCTGCAGCACTTTCTCGGCTCTCTGCTTGTTTTTCATCGCGCACTCTGTGGCAATCGCGTTAATAACTACCGATATTGCCGCGAAGGAATTGGTGTAAAGCATGTTCTCGCTCTGTACTACAAGGTTTACATTCGAATAATACGTAACGGGTGATGCTTCTTTATTCGTAATGGATATTATTTTTATTCCCTTACTGCCCGCATAATCGCACGCCTCAACAGTTTCCTTTGAGTAAGGAGGGAACGAAAAGGCTATGATGAGATCGTTTTTATTCAAAAACATTATCTGTTCGTGAAAGACTGTATAATCGTGTTTGAAAACAGAAGCGTCAATTCCCACCTGGGTAAGCTGGTAAGCAAGTATTTCGGCAAGGAGATATGAAATGCCGAGACCCGCGGTAAAAACACGATTCGCTTTTCCGATCTCCTTTACAGCTTTACTGAAATTTTCTCTTTCGATCAGACTGAGTGTATCGTTGATGTTCTGAATATCCTGGTTGGCAACGGCGGTCAGCAGATCCTCATCCACTTTCCGTTTATCGAAAAGAGGAAAGATCATTTTACCGCTCAGCTGGTTCTGAAGGGATTCCGCGATTGCTTCTCTTAATTCGCTGTATCCCGAAAACCCTGTGCGCTGCGCGAATCTCACAACTGAAGCCACGCTTATAGCGGTCTCTTTGGAAACTTCCTGCACACTGAGGAAGGGAATGCTGTCAAAATTTTCTATGAAGTAATCCGCAATTTTCTTCTGGTTTTTCGGAAGATCGTTGTACTTGGTGCGGATTTTTTCCTTAATTTCCTGGTACCTGGCCATATCTCTCTGATATTAATTTCAAATAATTAGATGACTCGTCATAAGTAATCCCGGCCGCCTAAGACAGCCGGGAAATCATACGATACTATTTCAGCAGCATCATTTTTTTAGTTGATGTAAAGCTTCCTGCCCTCAGCGTATAGAAGTATATTCCGGCCGATAGGCTTGATGCGTCAAAGTTTATGTTGTAGCTGCCTCCGTCCATCTCCTTGTTCAGGATCGATGTTACCTTCTGTCCCAGCAGATTATAAACATCCAGCGCCACATTCTCTCTGTTAGGAATCGAAAAAGAGATTAAAGTTGAGGGGTTGAACGGATTAGGGTAATTCTGACTGAGGCTGAAACTTACAGGAAGCACAGCAACTTCAATAACATTCGAATATGAAAATTTCCCGTTATAATCAATTTGTTTCAGCCTGTAACTAATTTGATGTGCGGTTAAAGTCGAAACATTATCCGAGAAAGAATATAATTGTTGTTCTGTGGTTGTACCTGTACCTTCTCTATATCCAATAGTCGTCCAGGTTCCATTACTGTTTCGTTCGATTTCAAAACCGTGGTTGTTAACCTCAGTCGCGGTCTGCCAGTTAAGAGTTACGATTCCTGGAGAGACCTTTGAAGTAAATGAGGTGAATTCAACAGGGACTATCTGCATGTACTTCTGCTCCGCAAGTAACATGTTATCAAGCATTTCCGTTTCGTTTGTTCCAACAGCAACTGCATAGTACACATCAACAGAGTCCTGAGGATTCAGATCAATAGGATCCTGAGCCGTTATGAAAACCGGACCGTCGGCTGTATTAGATATATATTCAGGATCGATCGTACCATGATTCATCCAGGTCCAGAAATCGCTGTCAACTGTGTATCCCGAATACCACTCAAAAGCGGTAAGTGAGACCAGTGGATGTGACAACAATTTAAATCCTATATTTTCAGCGCCCCTATGTGAACGTATAAGATCATTTGATGCATCGTAAGAAACAGTATCAAAGCCATAATCACCGTCGGGCTGGGTGATAGTCTCGATCCCTATTATTGCTGGAAAAGCAATGGCTTCCCTGTTCTTAACGGTAAATTTCAAAATAACATATGAAGCATTAGTCCATCCGTAAACGTTCAGCCTCTCAAGTATATTCGGCGGCAGCCCTGAATATTCACTATTAAACGCCCCGGTAATTTCATAATCGCTGAGCTGAGGGTTGCTTACCAGGGTAGTAGGTTCTTCATTATCTGCATCATTTGTATAATCGAATACCGCATTCTGATCCATGCCAACAAGCAAAGAAAGTCGTTGAATCTGAATAGTTCCATTTTCATCAGGTATATAGATCCGGAATCTTCCATAAGTATTTATCGTAACACCGACAGTTCCTGTATTGAAACTGGCCTGTGCAAATAAATCCACAGAGAGAACAGCGAACAATAAGAGGAAAGTAAATAATAGCTTTTTCATAAAAAACCTCATATAAATAATCTTTAATATTTCAGCTTCCGATCATTTAATCAAAAGCATTTTCTTTGTGAGATTAAAATCTCCCGCCGAGATTTTGTAAAAATAAACGCCGCTGCTCAGGCCGGAAGCGCCAAAATCAACAGTATAATTTCCTGCAGCCATTTCTCTATTTACAAGCATCGATACTTCCTGTCCCAGTGAATTAAATACCTTTAAAGTCACCATTTGTTTGGAGGGGAGTGAAAATGAGATCTTTGTTGTTGGATTAAAGGGATTCGGGTAGTTCTGTGATAAAGAAAAATCTGACGGGACAACTGTATTTTCATAACGAATACCTGTTAACTCTGTATATTTTGAAACAGCAGCATCCATACCCGCGAGCATTTCACTTTCTGTTTCACCAAAAGCAATTGCTTCGTACAGAATCAATGAATCACCCATGTTGAAAGGCTGCGACGGTACTCCAGCAATTATAACCGGATCATCGAGCTCAGTAGTAAAAAAAGTGTCAATATTCCCATTTGTCAGCCAGTTATAATAACTTGTATCCACATAATAACCATCGATGTATTCGAATATATTAACAGATACAGGACTATCTGATAAAATTTTAAACCCTAGATGATTAGATTTATAAACATCTATAATCCCGTCGCTTTGAGAATATTCTACTGTATCCAACCCCAGCATATTTTCTATTTCAGGTATTAGTTCTAGTCCTAAAACAGCATCAGTTGCCGAAGGATCACGATTTTCTACAACATATTTAACTATAATAAAGGATTCGGTTTGCCACCCAAAAACATATTGTTTTAGTAGTACATCGGGAGGTAGAGCTGAATAATGGTTGTTATAACTACCGTATATTTCATAATCTCCCCAGGACGGATTATCGACGAGTCTTGTTGAATCTTCCACATCCTGATCATTGTAATAATCAAAAACTGCGTCAGGTGCCGTTGCAACCAGCAAAGAAGCTCTCTCTAATTGTTTGATAGTATCAGGAAGACTATATATCCGAATTCTGCCGTAATCATTAACATATACATCCAGATTGTCTGTGAAAAATTCCCCTTGTGCCAGCAGCAGTTGAGGGGACAGAAGTAGGAAAAAGAAAATAATAAACTGATACAATTTTTTCATAATGAACCTCCTTGAATTGGTTAAATATAATTACTCAATGCCAGCCGAACAGAAATGGCGGTATCAGCAGAATCATTCCTGTTGCAAGAAAAATAAATTCTAAAGGCAATATCCACCTTGCCCACTTCTCCCAGGGAATTTCGGCAAGAGAGAGCACACCCATTGTAACGGCGGATGTTGGTATAATCAAATTGCTGAAGCCGTCTCCAAATTGGAAAGCAAGTACAGCTGTCTGTCTGGAAACATCCACCAGATCGGCAAGCGGGGCCATTATGGGCATTGTGAGTACCGCCTGTCCGCTTCCGGAGGGGACAAAAAAGTTTAGCAATGTCTGCACAAAAAACATCGATTGTGAAGAAACCACAGGATGGAACGAGGAGATCGGCGAGGAGAGCGCAAACAGTATTGAATCGATTATTTTTCCATCCTGTGATAAAATTAATATCCCCCTGGCTAGTCCTATTATTAAGGCTGTGCCTACCAGGTCTTTCGCTCCTTTAATAAAAGAACCGGTTATTTCATTAGCATTAAGGCCCCCCACCAGACCCACGATTATGCCGGTAATCAGGAATACAGCCGCAAGTTCTTCTATAAACCATTGGTACTTGAGAACACCGAAAATGAGTACCGCCAGTCCTGCAAGGAAAGTAACCAGCACAAGTTTGTGCCTGCCCGATATCCCGGTGTGGTTGTCAACTTCCGAATGATCAATATTTTTCTTCTTCTCTTTATCGAGCAGAAACGTAACACTCTTTTCCGGATGTTTTTTGATCTTTGCCGCATAAAACATCACGAACGCGATGGCAATGGAGGTTGTTATCAGCCAGCAGATCCCGCGGTAAATTATTCCGCTAAACAAAGGCAGTCCGGCTATCTCCTGAGCAATCCCGACGGTAAAGGGATTCAGAAAGGCTCCCGCAAAGCCCGCTCCCGCGCCTACAAACGGTATAGCTACACCGGTCACTGAATCATAACCCAGAGTTAGAGCAAGAGGAACAAAGACCAGAATGAAAGGGATAACTTCTTCGCTCATTCCGAATATCGCGCCGGCGAGCGAAAAGATTATCATGAATATAGGGATAAGAAGCAGCCGCACAATCCGCGAATCTTTATGCAGTTTCGCTATTCCGAGTATAAGTGAATCTACCGCCTCTGTTTTCTGAAATACCGCGAATGCTCCTCCTACTATAAATACAAGTCCTATTATAAGCGAAGCATCCACAAACCCGCGGATAGGCGCCATTAGCAGCGCCCCGATACCCTGAGGATTCGCGCCCTCATAATGAAATGAACCGTTTACAACTTCTTTCTTTCCGTCAACTATTATCCTCTGGTATTCGCCGGCCGGTATGATCCATGTCATTATGGTCGTAATGATGAGCAGCGAGAATATGATGACGTAGGTATTCGGTATTTTTATTTTAGCTAAATTCATTGAATAAGTTTTGCTGTATTCAAATCAAATTTCTGGCCCGCTGTAAGGATACTCATCTCCATATTCTTAACCGAGTATTTTCCTGCTTCATTACTCTGTATGTCGGCAGCATGGAGAGGATTGTAGATGAGTACTTCGCTCTCCCCGAGTACTTCGAAGGTGTCGTCAGGATTTACAAGGATGGCGGTCGATTCGTCGATGCCGATTCCGAGCAGATCCGGATGTTCAAGTATTACCGTAATTAATCTATTATTTCTTTTCCTTTTAATAAAGTGCTGATCTATCACTGCTTTTGTAACAAAACCAAATCCCTCTGTTGTCTCGATGTTTCCCTTTTCTATTATATTAAACGCTGCAGAACTGTCCTTGTTGATCAGTTCGTTGCCGGTTATCATCACATGACTCATTACAGCGGCTCCGGCGCTTGTTCCGCCTACAACTCCGCCGCTCTGGTATATATCCCGTATCTTTTCAAGAAGACGTGTTCCCAGCAGATCAGCGGTAAGCAGACTTTGATCACCGCCGCAGAAAAATACTCCTGAAACGTTGTTTAGTTTATCAACTGTCGAATCATCATCAGCTGTTGCTTTGCTGAAATATATCGGGTACACCCGTGAGGCCCCGAAGGATTTAAACTGATTCACCTGGTACTCCGCCGACTCCACAGGTACTGAACTTGCGTTAGGAATAACAATTATCTCTGCGTTTGTCCCCCCGGCTAGACTAATAAATTTCTCGATTACGCTTGCGGGTTTATCGCCTCCTCCTATTATAACAAGATGCCCTTTCGTCTGCGCGTTGAGAGGGATTAATGAAAGTGAAAGCAGGATGTGATATATCATTGCGAATTTTTTCATTTTTTAACTAACTCCATAGCTATTTCTGCACTTTTATTTAAGTCCTCAATAAGAACGAACTCATCGTTAGAATGAGGATTCTGTGCCCCTATTCCCAGGTTGACCGAAGGTATGCCCAGTTCATTCAGGGAATTTGCGTCGCTTCCCCCAAGCGAAATCCTCGGCTCCGGATTGAGGCCCGCTTTGCTCAACACGCCGGTTATTTCCTGGAAAACAGGACTCGAGACTTCAACTGAGTACGGCTTGAAGTCCCAGTCACTCTCAAATTCCATTTCCGCATTCATCTTCTTTGTTTCGGTCTGGAAGACGGTTTTCACGTTTTCGATTAGCTCCGTAACTCGCTCGGAATTGAATGACCTTACCTCTCCTTCAAGGTATGCCTCTTCAGGCACTACATTCACAGCTGATCCTCCCATAATTTTTCCGATATTTAAGGTTGTCTCCTCATCAATTCTTCCCTGCTTAATCTGGTATAATGCGTTAGCCGCCGCCGCAATCGCGTTTATTCCTTTCTCAGGCGCTATACCCGAGTGCGATGCTCGTCCCTTTATTCTTATCTTAAATCCTTTTGATCCGCAGGCTGAATTTATAAAGTTACCGGGGCGGAAAGATGAATCGAATATAACACCCCGGTTAACCTGAGTACCGAACTTCAGACTTTTCGAACCGAGTAGTGTAGTTTCCTCACAGGTTGTAAAAGCAACTGTAAAATTTTTAGTCGGTATTTTTTCTTTATGAATTCTCTCAAGCGTGTAGAGAAGGACGGCTACTCCAATCCGGTTGTCAACTCCCAGCACAGTATCTCCTGCTGAAGTTATCCTGCCGTTCTGAAATACTGGTCTCATTTTCAGGGTTGGTCTCGCGGTGTCCATATGGGATAGTAGAACAAAATCTCCTCCATCATTTATCTTGATGATTATGTTGCCCGTATTGCTCCCCGAAATGGTTTTCGAGTCGTCTTCTCTAATACTAAAGCTGGTGCCTGATAAAAAGTTTTTTATGAAATCCGCAACCGGTTTCTCATTCTGTGAGAGTGCGTTTATAGAGGCGGCCTGGAGGAAAATATCAATCAATCTGGAGTTCATCAGTAATAATAATTACATTTTTATGAAAGGATGTAATATTTATTACAGATTTTAATGATTTTTTTACATTAAGTCAAGCATAAACTTTCATAAGCTTAAAAAACAGATTGACTTAAGCAGATTTATTCTGAACTCAAACTGTCTGCCGGATCTGGTTTTATATAGCCTTCTTTGATTAAGCCGTCAGTTGATCTGTAGATGGTAATAGAAATTTCTGCGGTATTGTAATACCCTGTTGATACTATCTTTATGCCTTCATATTCTTTATCCAGTTTCACCGAGGCATATAATTTCTCGTCAGCTATTAGATCGCTCTGCAGTCGTGATTTGCTTTCGGGTATGTTCGCCAGTGCCCAGTATACTCCCTTTTTGGCATTCTGGTAAGCCGTATTAAGATTTTTCTCCATCCCCTCCTGCGCCTGCAGAGAGAACGGAACCAGGAATAAAATTAAAAATAATGCTCTCATCATAATCCCCTCCCGTTTTTACCGCGAAAAATAAGAAATTTCAAATTCCCCGAAAAGCTCACTTATTGAATCCCCCATTTTTCGCCATACTCAGAACCATAAAATCGGAACAATTTTTATAACATTTAGTTTACAAATTATTAATTATTTGTTAAGTTTGTAAACCAATAAAAGTAGATACAATGTTAGGAAAAAGATTAAAACAATTCCGTTTAGCAAACTCAATGTCTCTTGATGAATTAGCAGCAGCTACCGGGGGCATAGTTTCTAAAGTTGCATTGTCTAAATACGAACGAGATATAATAAAACCTTCCAATAGGGTGTTAAATTCCTTGGCAAAAGTTTTCAATGTTAAAATTATCCATTTAGTGAATCCACCGGATATAAAAGTTGAATTTATTGCTTATAGGAAGGGTTCGGCCCTTTCTAAAAAAGAACAGGTGAATGTGGAAAGCCTTGTCGTTTCAAAACTTGAAGATATGATTAAAATTCAAGATTTACTTTTTAATGGTGCTAAACCAAATTTGCCATTGGAACACTTTCAGGTAAAATCATTGCCTGATGTTGAATCCGCTTCAGTTGAATTGAGGGAAAAATGGAAATTGGGTCTGGACCCTATCAGCAGCATTACTCAATCATTGGAGAATAATTTTATCCATACTATTGCCCTGGAAAGTGATAGACAATTCGATGGGATTTCAGCACTGGCTTATTCCCAAAGTCAACTAAAAGCTGCAGCAGTTGTATCAAAGACCAACATTCCCGGTGAACGGCAAAGATTAAATTTAGCACACGAATTGGGTCATCTTGTGCTAAATATTTCACCGGATGTTGACGAAGAAAAAGCTGCGTTTAGATTTGGTGGTGCATTTTTAGCTCCTGCGGATACTATTTATAGAGTAGTTGGAAGTAAAAGGGATCATTTCCAAATAAAAGAATTGCTCATATTTAAAAAAATATTTGGGATAAGTATTCAAGCATTATTATTTCGTTTAAAAGATCTGGATATAATTTCCTCGTCAACTTTTTCTATGTGGTTCAGAATTATAAATAAAAACAATTGGAAAAAGAATGAACCTATGCCGATGAAAGAGGAAAAATCCCAGTGGTTTGAAAGGAATGTTCTTCACGCGTTTTCTGAAGGACTAATCAGCTCAAATGACGCCGTAGGATTATTAGGTCACAATATTGATCCCGGCAACCTGAATCTGTCTCTTGTTAAAAAGAAGGAATTTATGAAGCTTTCAATTAAAGATCGCAAACGTATTCTTTCTGAAGAGGCGGATAAGCTTGCACATTTTTATGAAACAAATAATGAATGGAAAGATTTAGGAGCCGGAGAATTTTTTGAGTATTAAACCTGCCGATGTAAAACGTGGCGACATATGGCGGATAAATTTAGAGCCAACCGTCGGTACAGAAATTAAAAAATCCCGTCCTTGTGTTGTGGTTAGGTCCAACTATGTGGGTAAATTACCCATTAAATTAGTTGCGCCGATTACCGGATGGAATTCAAAATTTGATAGTTCTATCTGGCTTGTAAAAATTTCACCTGATAATAAAAATAATCTCACTAAAGATTCTGCTTTAGATGCACTGCAATTAAGAGGGGTAGATATTCAACGATTTTATGAGAATCAAAGATTAGGGTATATGTCCCAGGAAATAATGGAAGAAATTTCAACCGCTATTGCAGCTGTAATCGAGTATCAATAATTACCCGAAATATCCCATACCTTATGCAACATAATTAAGGCCGGTTGGGAGAGGTCACTTCTTAGATTCATTATAGGAATAATATCTTTTACCCGGAAACTATTTCTTGATATTTTGGTTTCCAATATGTAAGTTGGAAACTATAATTTATAAAAATAGTTTCCGGAAAGATGGACGAAGAAAAACAGAAAATACTCGATGAGGCTACAAGGGTATTCCTGCAGGAGGGTTTCTACAAAACCCCGATGGATGAGATAGCAAAGCGTCTTAGGATAAGCAAGAAGACTATCTATAAGTATTTCGATTCTAAAGAAATCCTGGTTAAAGAAGTGGTTCATAATTTTCTTCTTCAGAATAAAGGTCTTATCCAGGATATCCTTGATTCAGATGATGATGCTGTAACCAAGGCCTTCAACTTATTTCAGCATCTCGGGAAACTTCTTCTCAAAGTAAGCAATAAATGGCTGGAGGATATTCAGACACATTACCAGGGCCTCTGGAAAGAAATCGATGAATTCAGAACAAAAATGATGATTGCGAATATTTCAAAGCTGATTAACCAGGGGAAGAACGAAGGATTTATTGTCGATTACCCTACTGATATTATTGTAATGTTCTTTGTTTCATCGGTTCGCGGTATTATAAATCCCGATTTTATCATCCGGCGGAAACTGGAACCTGAGTCGATTATGATCCCTACTATCAGCCTGCTGATGAATGCTATACTGACTGACAGGGGGAAAGAACTTTTTAATAAACTTCAACCCGGAGTTAATAAATGAAAAAGGTACTTCTGATTTTTTTAACAGGATTTCTTCTATACGGCTGCGGCGGAAATAATAATCCCGACCGGATAGAAGCTTCAGGAAATATTGAAGCGACGAATGTAATTGTCAGCTCAAAGGTCAACGGTGAGATTAAGAAAATTCTCTATGATGAGGGCCAGTTTGTAAACGAGGGTGATACTGTCATGATAATAGATCATGAAACTACTCAGCTTCAGCTTGATCAGGCGGAGGCGGCTGAGGCGGCGGCACAGGCTCAGCTGAGCCTTCTCAGGAAAGGTGCCCGTAAAGAAGATATCAGCCAGGCGGAAGAGGGCGTAAAACAGGCCCGGGTTAATTATGATCTTGCGAAAAAGGATAAGGAAAGGATGGAAAATCTCTACCAGGCTAATTCTGTCTCTCAGAACCAGTATGATAACGCGAACGCTAAATTTGAGCTCGCGCAGGCTCAGCTTAAATCGTCAAAGGAGAATCTTGCCAAGCTGAAGAATTTCGCGCGCCCCGAGGAAATTCAGCAGGCTGAGGCAAACCTGGACAGGCAGAAAGCGGCTGCTAAACTTCTAAAGAAGAGTATTAACGACTCTTATGTGCAGTCGCCCATAAACGGCGTGATAGTAGATAAATTTTTTGAGAAGGGTGAAACTGTTACCCAGATGTCGTCCCTTTTTAAAGTATCCGACCTTAGTACTGTTGATCTTGTAATTTATGTCTCTGAGGAGGAATTGGGACGCGTAAAACTGGGCCAGAAAGCCGATGTAAGCGTTGATGCTTACCCCGATAAGAACTATCCCGGAAAGGTGATTTATATTTCTCCCGAGGCTGAGTTCACTCCGAAAAATATCCAGACGAAAGATGAAAGGACCAAACTGGTCTTTGCGGTGAAAATAAGAATTGATAATCCGAAGTATGAACTTAAACCGGGTATGCCCGCGGATGCGGAAGTGCACGTTTAACATCTTGCAATTTGTAATCTTGTAATTAATTATTTATGTCAATAGTAATAGATGGTCTAACAAAATCCTATGGCGATATTGAAGCCGTAAAGGGAATCTCATTTACAGTCAATGAGGGTGAGATGTTTGGACTCGTGGGTCCCGACGGTGCGGGCAAAACTACGACGATCAGGATATTGTGCGGACTTATCGCACCTGATGCAGGTAGCGCTGATATCCTTGGTGATGATATTAAAACCCATAAAAGAAAAGTTCAGAAAAAAATCGGCTATCTTTCGCAGAAGTTTAGTCTCTACGGCGACCTTACTGTTGATGAAAATATCGAGTTCTTTGCTGATATTCACGGAGTAAAAAATTACCAGGAAAGACGAAATGAACTGCTGGAGTTTACTCGCCTTACTCCTTTCAGAGCACGACTCGCAGATAACCTCTCGGGCGGCATGAAACAGAAGCTTGCCCTCGCCTGCAGTCTTATCCATAAACCGGAGTTGATTTTTCTCGATGAGCCTACTACAGGCGTCGATCCTGTGTCACGAAGGGATTTCTGGAAGATTCTTTCCAGCTTGAAAAAGGAGGGAATCACTATTTTCATGTCAACTCCCTACCTCGATGAGGCAGAACGATGCAACCGCGTTGCCCTGATGAATAAGGGAGAAATTATGAGTATTGATGAACCCCGTAAGATAAAGGCGTCAATAAATAAAGAAATTATCGAGATCGTCTCCCCTCAGGCCAGAAAGGCTTATAAAATTGTGCAGCAGCATATGGATAATGAGGTTCAGCTCTTCGGCGATAGGATAAATGTTGTTGCAGATAGTTATGAAAAAGAATATTCTAAAATAGCAGACCTTCTTAAACTGAATGATGTAACTATTGAAAGTTCAAGGAGCATTCCTCCTTCTCTTGAAAATGTTTTTATTCACCTGGTTAAAGAGGCCAGTTGAAATTCGCAATCTTGCAATTTGATGCAATAGAAAAAGAGGGCTTAAGCCCCAATTTAATTTTGTAATCTTGAAATGAATTCAACTAACACAATACAGGTTAAAGACCTGACAAAGCAGTTCGGGAAATTTACCGCGGTAGACCATGTTTCTTTCAGCGTGGAAAAAGGTGAGGTTTTCGGCTTCCTCGGTGCTAACGGTGCGGGAAAATCAACCACTATAAAAATGCTCTGCGGTATTCTTGAACCTACTTCCGGTGATGCCCTGGTCGCCGGCTACAGCGTTATGAATGAACCCGATAAGGTGAAGAGAAGCATCGGTTATATGTCACAGCGCTTCTCTCTCTATAACGACCTGACCGTTGAGGAGAATATCAACTTTTTCGGAGGGGTGTACGGACTGGAAGGCGACGAACTGCGTGAAAGAAAGAAATGGGTGCTCCAGATTGCGAACCTTGAGGGAAAACAGAAACTCCTTACCGGCTCGCTGCCGGGAGGAATTAAGCAGCGGCTCGCGCTCGGTACGGCTGTCATTCATCGCCCCGGTATCGTTTTCCTTGATGAGCCTACCAGCGGCGTTGATCCTATTTCCCGCAGGAACTTCTGGGAACTCATTAATGACCTTTCCGGCGAGGGAACTACTGTTCTCGTAACTACTCACTACCTCGAAGAGGCTGAGTACTGCAATAATATAATTCTTATAAATGCCGGTAAGCTGATTGCAGAAGGAACTTCGAAGGTTCTCAAGACTGAATATATAAAGACCCCCATTTTCGAAATTGAATGCGACAGGGTGGTCGACGCCCTTGAATTGATGGAAAAACAGGCGTTTGTAAGCGAGACGTCCATCTTCGGGAACCAGATCCACCTTATCGTCAATGAAAAATTTGAAAGTAAAGACCAGATCGTGTCGGTGCTTAAAATGAATGACATAAATGTGAAACGTATTGATCAGATCGTCCCGACTCTGGAGGATGTGTTTATTCATCTGTTAGAAAGTAAAAAGTAAAAAGGCAAAAGTTAAAAGTGTTTACCCGAATACTGGCTATATCGAAGAAAGAAGTGCGGCAGCTGATGCGCGATAAACGTATGCTCTATGTGCTGTTCGTATTCCCCTTCGTCCTCCTCATCTTGTTCGGATACGCCATAAACTTCGACGTGCATCATATTAAACTTGCGGTGTACGACAGGGATAATTCCGAAATCACCAGGGATTTCCTTAACCGCCTTACAAGCTCAAATTACTTCGATCTGGTTGACCATCTCAGCTCGGAAAAGAAGATAAGGAATGTACTCGACCAGGGAGAGGCTCAGGTAGTACTGGTTTTCCCTCAGGATTTTTCTCAGAATATTTACTCGGGGAGACCTGTGAACGTCCAGATACTTGTTGCCGGAGTCGACGCAAATACCGCCTCTGTGATTATGAATTATATGAGGGCAGCCTCCGCAACTTTTTCACAGAAAATGTCTAATGATCTGCTGAGAGTGAGAGGAAGACATTTCTCAATACCCATAGACCTCGAACCAAGGTTCCTTTATAATCCAGACCTTAATTCAACCAGGTACCTTATTCCCGGTTTGATCTCGATGATCCTGATAATGACTGCCGTAATTTCAATCGCCCTCTCAATTGTCCGGGAGAAAGAAAGAGGAACAATGGAGCAGATCAACGTCTCCCCTCTTTCCTCCGTCGAGCTTCTGATAGGTAAAACAATTCCGTATACATTTATAGCCCTTGCTGTAGCATCTATGATCCTTTTCGCGGGATACCTTCTCTTCGATGTCACCGTTAAAGGAAGCGTTCTGCTTCTGTTTCTTTCGACCTTTATTTTCCTGTTTGCCTCTCTTAACCTCGGAATTCTTATATCAACTATTTCTGATTCTCAGCAGGTCGCTTTCCAGCTCGCTGCCTTGATTTCCCTGCTTCCTTCTTTCCTCCTTTCGGGCTTTGTCTTCCCTATTGAAAGCATGCCCCCGGTGATTCAGATTTTCACGAATATTACTCCCGTGAAGTTTTATATAGTTGTGCTGAGGGATATTCTGCTGAAGGGTGTGGGACTCGAGGCTTTCTGGGATCAGCTGATCTACCTGCTCATCTTCTCTGTTGTCTTCCTGGGACTTGCATCGATTATTAACCGTAAGAGTAAGACGATATAGGCCGGCTATGAAAATTATATTAACGATAATCATAAAAGAATTCCTTCAGCTTAAACGCGATCCCAGGTTGTTCGGGATTATTTTTATCGCGCCGGTGCTCCAGCTTATCCTGCTCGGCTATGCGGCAAATCTTGATATCAATAATATTAACACCGTGGTTTATAATCAGGATAAAACGGTAGCTAGCAGGGACTTTATAGAAAAGTTTCAACGGTCGGGCTATTTTACCATGAATCATTATGCCCATAGTTACACCCAGGTGATGGATTACATAAATAAGGGAGATGATCTCTGGGCCCTGGTGATCCCTAAAGATTTTGAGAAGAAACTTCAGCGCGGTGAACAGATTAAGGTGCAGGCCCTTTTCGACGGCTCCGACGGCAATAAGGCTTCTATCGCTTTCGGTTATGTAACCGGAGTTGTTTCAAGTTATTCCCGGAATATTCTTGTCAGGGCACAAAACCGATCGGGCATGAAGGCGAACGCCGGCGTTAACATCAATCCCGAACTCAGGGTGTGGTATAACCCTGAACTTAAAACACGCGTGTTTATGCTTCCGGGAATTATGGGACTGCTGCTCACGATCATAACCACTTCCCTCATGGCCATGGCTATCGTTAAGGAAAGAGAGATAGGTACTCTTGAACAGATAATCGTCACTCCAATTAAGCCTGCTCAGCTGATCATAGGTAAAACAATCCCTTTCATTGTGTTTGGTTTTGTGGATGTTCTCATTGTAACTGTTGTTATGGTTTACTGGTTCGGTATTGCCATACGGGGCGACTTCTTCTTCCTGATGCTGGCCTCGTTTATTTATGTACTTTCCTCCCTTGGATTGGGACTCTTCATTTCAACTGTTTCAAGAACCCAGCAGCAGGCAATGATGGTGGCGATGTTCGGCGTGCTTCTTCCAATGAATTTCCTTTCGGGCTTTGCGTTCCCTATCGAAAATATGCCGGGATGGATCCAGCCTATTACTTACCTGATCCCTTTAAGATACTACATAACAATATTAAGAGGAGTTATATTGAAGGGCGATGGCTTTTTCCAGCTTATCCCTGAAACTGCCGCGCTGCTTGGAATTGGCATACTCATCCTTGCGGCAAGTTCACTGAGGTTTAGAAAGAGACTTGAATAAAATTCCGGAGCCCGCGGGAACAGACTCCGGATTGTGTGTGAAGGTGTTATCTGTCGATTATTACTGAACGTTTAATAAAACACTGTCGCCGTTATGCATTACAAAATTCAGATCCCTGTTCTCATGCTGCACATCATTTTTATCCATCTGTGAAACTACACATACAAGCTTCTCCGCACCGGTCTGTCTGATAATATTCTGTATGGTAGCGGATGCGATTGTGTACGTGCCGGGATTATGATCAAGCAGTATGAAGACCGGATTACCCATCGGCGGAAGCTGCATTGGAGGGTGCATTCCTTCACCATGACGGGGACCCTGGCGCGGAGGCTGGGGAGGACGCACGGGCATTAGTCTGATCGCTACCGGATCATCAGCTGTGCCTCCCGACCATTCAAGTGTAAGATCATTGGCCGGATTTATTACCGAATCTTCTTCGGGTGAATTTACTTTTATAAGTCCCTGCGGCGCTGCGAATGTAAAGTTTAATGGACTGAAATTTTCTGATCCGCTTATCTCAAACTCATAATCCGCACCCGGTATAAAATCCAGGTGTCCGTCATCAAAGAAGCGAGGATACAATGAATAGAATATTCCCCCGTCAGGTCCGGTTCTTTTCTCAAGTTGAATCTGGCTGTTGTTATAATTTATATAGATTGTACCGACGTCAATACCGCTTCTTAGAAAAGGCCGCTGATGAACGGTATCCCCGAATACTACCGCCATTGCGTGTCCGTTTACTTCATCATTCCATCTTATCGGTCCGAATAATTCGTTCCATCCCAGCTCAAATACCCCGTCGCAGTCGCGCATTGGTAAGCCTTCGGCATTCAATACGCCCATATCGCTTTCAACTACAGACGACTTGTTTAGTTGATCCGTGATCTGCTGATTTTCATTCGGTGAGGTGCTGTTGGAACATCCGGTCAGTAAGAGAGGCAGGAAGATGCCGGTTATAAAAAAGAGTATTTTCATTGCTCTCATCATAAGATCTCCTTGAATTAGTGAATAATTTAATCATTTTATGCTTCAAAAGTATTAGAACCCGGTTCCATTGTTTTTTATATTTGAGTTAGAAGTAAGACCAAAGGTTTAAAATGAGCAGAATAAAACTTGAAATGCCCCTAAACTTTGAATTTTCAACGAAAATTCCAGTAAGGATAACTGACATTAATTACGGAAATCATCTCGGAAATGATGCTCTCCTCTCATTAATTCACGAGGCAAGGGTCCAATACCTCGATAATTTCAGCCTTACAGAAATGGATGCGGGGGGCTGCGGAATAATAATGGTAGATTCGGTGATCTTATATAAGTCGCAGATCCTCTATGGCGATACTCTCACTTTTGATGTGTCTGTTGAGGATGTTGCCGCTACAGGTTGCGATTTCTATTATAGGGCTGTAAGTGAAAAAACTTCTAAGATCGCCGCTCTGGCTAAAACTGGCATCGTTTTTTATAACTACCATGAAAAGAAGATCTCTCCTGTCCCTGACGAGTTCTCTGAGAAAGTAAGTAAACTTAAATCCAGGTAATCCTGATCCCTCGTCTGTCATTCTTTATTTTTTTTTCGGAATACACCCGGCCGTCTTTCAAATCTGTTTCAGAATCTCCGCACAGTTGACTTACCAAACATTCCATATATTGTCCGCATATGGCCATAATAATATTTATAGCGTCGGCGGCCGTGATAGGATTCGTGGGATCCAAAATGGCACGGTATGCTGATGAGCTTGCGGACAGGACAGGACTGGGAGAAGCCATTGTTGGAGCTGTACTCCTCGGTGCAAGTACTTCAATTCCTGGTATCACCGCGTCTGTTGTTTCCGCGGTAGACGGTTTCCCTTCTATGGCTTTATCAAATGCGTTCGGAGGGATCGCGGCACAGACTGCCTTCCTTGCGGTTGCCGATATTGCCTATCGTAAGGTCAACCTTGAACATGCCGCCGCATCTGTTGAAAATATGATGCAGGGATCTCTGCTGATAGCGCTTCTCGGAATTCTCTTCCTCACACTTTCCGGTCCTCAGTTCAGCTTCTGGGGAATTCACCCTGCAACTCCGGTTCTGCTTCTGGCTTATGTGGGAGGAACAAGACTCATATATAAAAACAGGGAAAACCCGATGTGGTTTCCCCGAAAAACAGAGGAGACCAAACTCGACGTTCCCGATGAAAACAACCAGCAGAAATCTTTAAGCCGGATGTGGATCAGTTTCCTGATTTCGGCTCTCCTTATAATTGCAGCGGGCTGGTTCCTCACAAAATCGGCTGAGGATATAGCAAAACTTGCAGGACTTAATCATAGTTTTGTGGGAGCTGTTTTGATTGCAGTTACCACCTCCCTTCCTGAACTTGTAACTTCGGTAGCCGCGGTAAGACGAGGTGCCCTTACTCTGGCGGTGGGGGGCGTTCTGGGGGGGAATGTTTTTGATACTCTTTTTGCCTCGATGGCTGATATTGCCTATCGCAAAGGATCTATTTACGGGGCTGCTACCAGCAAAGAATTTATAATAATCGGGGCGGCGGTAACAATGACTTCGGTTCTTCTGCTCGGACTTCTGAGGAGGGAAAAGAAAGGCTTCGCCAATATAGGCTTTGAAAGTTCGCTCATAATCGTGATTTACCTTGTCTCAGTCCTCTTGATCAGTTTAAATCAGTAAAACTTTTGAACTACCGGGAAAAGTTTTATGTTGAGTACTATATCATTCAGAAACCGGGAAATTTAATGAAAATAACTAATCCGGAACCCCCTATTGAAAAACTGATACGCCCTTTTAGGGAATTCACCCGTGCGGAAGCCTCAAGCGGAATCCTTCTGATAATATGTACGGTTATTGCTCTTGTCTGGGCAAATACCGGCTTATCAGAATCGTATTTTAGTCTCTGGCATACAAAGATCTCGGTGGGTGTTGAAAGTTTTAAGCTTGATTACAGCCTCCACCATTGGATAAATGACGGCCTTATGGCTGTATTCTTTTTCGTGGTGGGACTCGAAATCAAGCGGGAGTTTCTTGTCGGTGAACTCTCAACTGCACGGCAGGCAATCCTTCCTGTTGCGGCCGCGCTGGGGGGAATGGTCTTCCCTGCTCTTATTTACTTTTTCTTTAATACCGGAGGTACCGGCGAATCAGGCTGGGGAATACCAATGGCCACAGATATTGCTTTCGTTATAGGGTTGATGGCATTACTCGGATCGAATGTCCCGGTGAACCTTAAAATATTCATAACAGCCCTCGCTATTGCCGATGATATCGGGGCGGTTCTGGTAATCGCTTTTTTCTATACTGCTCAGTTATCGTTTATAGCCCTGGCTGTTGCGGCCGGTGTATTTGTTCTCCTTTTTATAGCTAACCGGCTGGGGGTAAGGAATCTGCTTTTCTATATTGTGTTTGGACTTGCTTTGTGGGCCGCATTTTTATTGTCGGGTATCCATGCTACCGTGGCAGGAGTGCTGCTTGCGTTCGTTATACCCGCAACTTCAAGGTATAATACAAAAGATTTCCTTGTTAATGGTAAAGAACTGATGGAAGAATTTGACCGTGAGGGGGAAGAAGGTCCTAACGTCCTTGCTAATGAAGAACGACAGAATATAGTTCAAACCCTGGAAAGCACCTGCCGGAGAGTACTCACTCCCCTGCAGAGGTTTGAGCACTCCCTTAATCCCTGGGTATCATTCTTCATTATGCCGGTATTCGCTCTGGCTAATGCGGGAGTCCCTTTCCAGGAAGATTTCTTTGAGTCGCTAGTAAATGAAGTCAGCCTCGGGATTATAGGCGGTTTGTTTATCGGCAAGCAGGTGGGAATATTTTTGTTCTCCTGGCTGGCTGTTAAATTTAATATTGCGAGCCTCCCTTCAAAAGTTAACTGGAAACATATTTACGGAGCAGGTATTCTCGCCGGAATAGGATTCACTATGTCGCTCTTTATTACTAACCTTGCATTCACATCGGAAGAGCTTACTAATATAGCCAAGGTAGGTATCCTTGCCGCCTCGCTGATATCGGGCATTGCCGGCTATCTCGTTCTCAGGTTTTCTGGTGAAAAAAGAATTGCCGGAAAAACAGCGGTATGATATGAATTATGAAATAACTCTCCCTTATTTATTATTTTAGAGGAGGTATTTAACAATTATTCTGAAAACATGGGAGCAGTAATGAGTAAAATAGTTTTATTACGTCACGGCGAAAGCACATGGAATAAAGAGAACCGCTTTACCGGATGGACGGATGTCGATTTATCAGACCAGGGATTGTTTGAAGCAAAAAAAGCAGGCGATGTTCTTAAAGAGGATGGCTACACTTTCGACATGGCTTATACGTCGGTGTTGAAAAGAGCTATAAGAACGTTATGGATAACGCTCGATAAGCTCGACCTTATGTGGATACCTGTTGAAAGATCATGGAGACTAAATGAAAGGCATTACGGCGCGCTGCAGGGATTGAACAAAGCCGAGATGGCAAAGAAATTCGGTGAAGAACAGGTTCACACATGGAGAAGAAGTTACGATATTCAGCCCCCGGCACTCGATAAAGATGATGAACGCTATCCCGGAAATGATCCGCGCTATAAGAACCTTACTGAGAAAGAACTCCCCCTTACTGAATGCCTTAAGGATACTGTGGCAAGATTTCTGCCTTACTGGAAAGATACTATTGCGCCATCAATTAAATCCGGAAAGAAGATTATCATCGCTGCCCACGGCAACAGCCTCCGCGCTCTTGTAAAATACCTTGATAATGTACCTGAGGATGAGATTGTAGGTCTCAATATACCAACGGGAATTCCTCTGGTATATGAACTTGATGATGACCTGAAGCCTTTGAAGCATTACTACCTCGGCGACCAGGAAGAAATTGCGAAGAAAACGAACGCTGTAGCAAACCAGGGAAAGGCAAAGTAACTTAATAATTAAGATTGCATAAGAATGCGGGGAATTTAACTCTCCCGCTTTCTCCCCTTCCTGACTTCATATTTCTTACTCTAACTTCTTATTTCATCCTCTCGCTTCTCTTTTTCCGCCTTGACTTTCAAACCCAAATTATCCATCTTTTGCCACGATTTTACATCAACTTAAAGGTCTCTACCTATCGTATGACTAAAAAAATCACTTTTGCAATTCTATCTGTTTTTCTTTTCCTGCCCTTCATGAATGCACAGACAGTTATCAGCAAATATGCCGGTGAATTTATGGCAATTGGGGTTGGAGGAAGACCGCTGGCAATGGGAGGTGCTTTCGCCGCCGTCGCTAACGATATTACCGCAGGATATTATAATCCCGCAGGTCTCGCGCAGGTTAATTACCCCCAGATATCTTTAATGCACGATGAAAGATTTGGCAACCTGGTTAATTATGATTACGCGGCTGCCGCTATCCCCTGGAAAACAGATATGACCTTTGCACTTAGTGTTATGCGCCTCGGAATCGACGGCATCCCTGATACCAGACAGGCTCTCGAGGACGGCAGAAATCCAGGTGTAACAGTTAATGATCCTAATTTTATTACAGATCAGTATGCAAGGTTAAACTATGATAAGATTACTGAATTCAGTGATCAGGAGTGGGCTTTCTATCTCAGCTTCGCAAAGATCCATTCCGAAAACTTCTACTACGGCGCAAGCATAAAGTTCATATATAAAGATATTGCTGAGTATAATGCTTACGGCGTTGGTTTCGATGTGGGCGCCGTTTATCTCCCCTTCGAAAACTTTTCTGTTGGCGCAAACCTGCAGGATATAACTACTACCCTTGTTTCCTGGAGTACCGGATATAATGAACTGGTCTCTCCTACAGCGAAGATCGGGGCAGCATACGGACTTCATATACTGAATGGTACTCTTACCCCCGCGCTCGATTTCGATGTAAGGTTTGAGAACAGACGTTACGCTTCTACCTTTAATGTTGGACCGGTTAGTTTTGATATGCACGCTGGATTGGAATTTAACTATAATAACCTGTTTTCAATCAGAGGCGGATATAACGATGTAAAGCAGTTTACAGTCGGAGCAGGTATTAAACTTCCCAAGCTGAATATTGATTATTCCTTTGCCAGGTTTAATATGGCCGAAATCGACAGGCTTCCCGATACTCATAGAATTTCGATAATTCTAACGCTCGAGGAACCCAGGTTCCTGAGAGACGGAATGTAAATAGAAAGAGTCTGATCTCATCCTGAATACTAGTTACTGGTCAGTTCCAGACCTCAGGATATGCTACTTAACCCTTCTCCTTCCGGAAAAGTGGTAATCTAGACTGTACCTTCCGGGACCCATTAAAAATAATCCCAGTAAAGTTATCCCTAGTTCTAAAGGATGAGCCATTGAACTAAGCGCGCCTCCTGTAACGTAGCCTCTGTTGGCCGCAACCAGCATCACAATAATTATAAAGGCTGCCGCCGGCCGGAAGAATAATCCCAGCAGGATCAGTATGCCCCCGAAAAACTCCGCACACGATGCGAAGAATCCCCAAACGGGATAGGAAAAAGTTATTCCAAGGTTCGACACGGCCGAGCCTATGCTTGTCCAGGTTTCAGGTCCCGCAAAGAGTTTTTTGCCGCCGTAAACAAATATATAAGCTAACCCGAGTATTACCCTTATAGTCAGGAGACCCAGGTCAGGGTATGTACTAAACTTTAGCTTCATCATCACCTTCGGATCTTTTTGCAGCGTCAAGCAGCGTACGCATTAGTACGTGATTGTCTACTGGTTTTGTAAGAAATATATCCACTCCTGCGTTGACTGCATTTTCGATATCTGCCCTGAAAGCATGGGCGGTTAAACAAACAATCGGAATGTTCTTGAATTTAGGATTGGCTTTAAGCTCTTTCGTCAGTTCGAGTCCGTTTTTTTCACCTTTAAGCGAGATGTCCATTAGTATCACATCATACGCATTATTTCCAAGGTTTTCGTATAAAGTAGCCTCCGAATCACAAATATCGGTTATAAAGTTTCTGCGCAGGAACATTTTGAGGAAACGCTGGTTCTCAGCATCATCTTCGGTTATCAGTATTCTTGGTTTATTTTCATTTTCCATAGTATTTCTCTGTATCTCGAATGTTAAAATATGAATAATTCACCAATTTTGTGTAGATATTCAATAAGCATACATAGTTGAATTTTGTTTTCAAATAAATAAATTTAAACCGGTAAAGTTGATAAAAAATTATGGTTCCTGAATTTCATCAGATAGGCAGATTAATGATTTATGCGGGTATTTTTATACTCGTACTGGGACTATTGTTTTTTTTCGGCGATAAGATTCCCTTCCTTGGAAAGCTGCCGGGCGATATTTATATAAAGAAGAAAAACTTCACCTTCTATTTCCCTATCGTAACTTCTATACTCCTAAGCCTTTTGATAAGCCTTATCATCTATCTGTTCAAAAAGTAAGATCAAAAGCATCTGCTCCAATTTCTCCTCGCAGTTCCCCTCCTGGGCTCTATACTGTAAAACCCACTGCCCCTTCGCTCTCTGCCTTCAACTCCCCTTCGCCCCCCATTATTCTTCCTTTTTACTTTTCTTCTATCCCTCGTTAATCAGCTCTTTGATCTTATTTTCGTATTCACTCTTTGGATAGAGTCCCACTACTTTTTTAACAATATTTCCATTCTGATCGATAATAAAAGTTGTTGGAATCGCGTTAACTCCTCCGAAATCATTTATCACTTTGTCATTGAAATAAACCACGGGATAATTGATTCCCATACGGTCAACGAAATCTGGAACTCCTCCCTTGGTGTTTTCCCGGTCGAGTGAAATACCAATAACCTTAACTTTATCCTTGTACTCATTCTGCAGTGAAATAAGATCAGGGATTCCCTTTCTGCAGGGAGGACACCAGGTTGCCCAGAAATCTACAATAACAACTTTCCCCTTGTAATCCGATAAGCTTACATCCTCACCGCTTATGTTAGTAAGAGTAAAATCGGGTGCTTTGCTGCTGTTATCCTGCATGGTGGCGTTGTCTTCAGGAGTCTTGTTTATTTTTTCTTCGTTGTCTTTCTGACAGCCTATAATCGTTACAGAATAAAATAATATTATTATTGAGGCTAATACTTTTATCATACCTTTTTCCTTCTGGATTATTGATTCTCGTGTAAAATTTTCTCAGCTTTCTGAGGATTAAAACCGGGCGGATAAGGACCATGTTCAGGCACGCTCCGGGTGTTATTTACTATAAAAAATATTACAAGAATGACGATGATGACTATAGTCCATACGGTATTCTTGTATCTTGGATCAATCAGTGGTTTTTTCTGATCTATCTGCGTTTTTCCTATTTGTCTTGGTTTCTGTTTATTTTTTTTCTGCGCCATATAAGTATAAGATGAAATTATTGAAATAGTGTTTCAAAATTAAAACATTTCTAACTGGTTATTTGCTTTTTTGAATAAATCTTTTCGCAGGACTATCTTTTTCCTGTTCAACCCGTACTTTTTGCAGCTTAATTCAAATAAAGAGTGAATAGTTTCTGCAAGTTTGCCTTTTCCTGAGAACCTTGTACCGAATTCAGATTCATTAAGTTTCCCATCCCTCATCTGCTTTATTTTATTGATTACCTTCTTCTCCCTGTCCGGAAATTCGTTTTTAAGCCATTGAATGAAAAGATCTTTAACAGCGTAAGGAAGACGCAGCATTATATGCCCCGCGAATAATGCCCCTCTCGCCGATGCCTCCTTAAGGATGGAAGGAATTTCTTCATCGTTTAATCCGGGAATGACAGGTGCTATGTTAACTCCAACAGGAATTTTTTCCTTCGCAAATTTTTCTATAACCTGCAGTCTTCTTTCCGGAGAGGATGTCCTCGGCTCCATTTTGCGGGCAAGGTCTTTGTCGAGGGTGGTAATCGAAAGACAGACGGAGACAAGCTCCAGTTCTGCCATTTCTTTAAGTATATTAATATCCCTTTCAATCAGCGCGTTCTTGGTAATTATTGAGACGGGATTACGGTATTTCAGGCAGACCTTAAGTGTTTCCCTGGTTATTTCCAGCTGCCTTTCTACAGGCTGGTAGCAGTCTGTGTTCCCGCTGAACATAATGAAATCGGGTTTATAGTTCTTCTTGTTGAACTCTGCTTCAAGGAGTTTGGGGGCGTCCTTTTTGATCATTATCTTCGATTCAAAATCAGTGCCTGCGGAGAATCCGAGGAACTCATGCGTGGGACGGGCATAACAGTATACGCATCCATGCTCGCATCCCCGGTAAGGATTGAACGAATATTCAAACCCTACATCGTAGCTGTCGTTTTTGGCTATTACAGATTTGGAATCATCGCGGAAGAATTGAGTCTGTATCTTTTTCTCTTTTTCGGGCTCTGTAAAATAATCCATCTCATCAGGCTTAAATTCTTCAATCAAAAGTTTTTCAAACCTGTTTCCGGGATTGAATTGCGCGCCTCTGCCTCGTATTCTGGTATTGCTCATTCAGCAAAGATAATAAAAGATTTCAACGGGTTTCATAGAAAAAATCATCCTAATTGGTCAATTTAATCCGGCAAATGAAGATGATTTTGATAGAGTAATATTGTGGCTGCCCTGAATATTACGCGAATAACCCGGAACAACCATATTCAATTATTCTTTAGCTGAGCAATCGATACAAACATGTCTGCTCTCTTTAATCCTTCCATAACCTTCAACTGTCATCTCGCCGCAATCTTCACAGACGAAGCTCGCAAAGCTGTCTTTCTTTGGCTCTACTTTGTAATCGAATACCTCTGAAACATCTAACAGCATTTCCTGTGGAGAACTCATTACTTTGGAAATGATAGGATCTACAACCTCACTAGGAACTGTGCTCGCCGGAATTCCTTTTTCCCTATACTGCTTGAAAAAATCTGACTGTTTGTTTTGAAGCATTACTTCTGCTTTTGGTGTCACCCGGACAGCTTTCCCCGATCCTCTCTCAACCAGCGTAACCGCCCATTTGCCTTTGTGAGTTTTCTTGATGTTGCCCTTGCCAAATGTTGTTCCCATTATAACCTGCAAGCCATCTGCATAGCAGGTAGCACAATGGTCTTCACCTAAATCAACAAAAGCAATTAACTGCCCGTCTTTGGCCCTTTCGGCCCCAAGTTTATTCATTGCGGCTGCACCTACTCTTAGCCCAAGAGGCATCGCAGGACATTTATGCCCGTGGAATTTTTGACCGAATTCTAACCATTCTTTTGGATTAATATTTGACATTTTAGTTCTCCTGATTTTTAATTAAAGAAGTATTGTAATTGTAAAGTTGTGTATGAAATTGCTTTCCTGGATGAAAATTGAGTCCTGTTATTCAATGTAAACTTTATATTATCACCTTTGAGAAGATAAGAGTAACCCAGGGTATACCATGGATCGTCAACGGTTGAGTCATTTAAATCGTTAAGTTTTTCAATAGAAAGAGTGACTAAATTCTTTGAATCCAGCAGATAATCGCATAATGCATAATAACCATGGGCTTTACGACTACCTGTATGAGCTTCAATGTATTCAGACTGAAACTCAAAGCTGCCAATATTTATTTTTCCCTCAATCCCAAAGCGGAAATCATTTCCGGTAAAAGAAAAATCCTTTCCGAAAATTTTGCTGAATTGTAATCCGTGTGCATCTCTGTAAGAAATACTATACCCTAATTCTAGTTTAGAATCTGAATGATTAATAAGTCTAAGATTCGCATGGTTTACATATAAGAAATTTCGCCGATCTGAAACATTGTTGGCGCCGTTTCCGTTAAAGAAACCGAAGCTGAGCAATCCTGTTTCGTGATCTACTAGTTTTACTTCAACACCAATATCTCTTGCCATGGTTTCAGCGCCGGGAACAAGCGCGTTAACAACTTCCGCTCTTTCATTAAGCGGTATAGCGTAATCCGGCTCTTTTCTTTGTAAGCTGAAATTTGGTACAAACTGACCGGCCGTAACCGCAAAATCATTTATTTTATAATTTATGAGAACATCCTGAAGCAGAAATTGAAACTTAACTTGCTGATGAAAAATCGCCTGGACCTTATAACCCCAATCACCTTCCCTGGCAGGAAGTAAACCATCAACCCAAAACTTTGCCCTTCTTATTGAAAAATTTGTTTCATTCAGATAATCATCTGTAAAACGATATTGCAGATAACCATTCCAGTTTACTTTTTGTTGTGCGATCGAACTGTAATTTATTACGGTAAATAAGGAGATAACGCCGATAATAGTCATCCTATTCTTCAACATTTTATATTGTCTTTCAATTAAATAGTACCAACAATTATTTTAACTGCAATTGCAAACAAAACCAAAGCGAATATTTGCTTAACCCTGTTTGATTTTGCTTTTGTGGCCATAAAGTTACTCCCAAGCCATGCACCTGATACGACTGCGATCGTAAGAAAAACCGTTAATGTCCAATTAAAATGACCCTGGGCAGCATGGCCTAAAAATCCTGAGAAAGAAGAAAATGTAACTGCAAAAGCTGAAGTGGCTGCAGCTTTTTTTGTTTCATATCCCATCCACATCAGAAGAGGAGCCATGATGAAACCGCCCCCAACCCCGAGAAGACCTGCAGCAAAGCCCGCAAAGCTGCCGATAATTGCACCGATAATTGCTCGCTTTTTGAAAGACATATACTCCTTTGGCTCAGGCCTACGGGACATAAACAACATTCTACCGGCTGCAGCAAAAACTGCAATTGAAAAAATGATTAATAGTGTATTGACAGGAAGCTTATCGGATACAAGTGCTCCAATAGGTGCAAAAATGAATGCGGATATTGTCATCGCCAGGCCGCCTTTAACATCTACCAGCTTATTCTTGAAATATGCTATTAATGCTATAAGAGTGGTAATCCCGTTAAGCAGCAGAGCTAAAGGAATTGCAACTTCTTTTAAAGGGAAGCCTGCCCATTTTAAAACGGGTACATAAATTAGTGCCCCGCCTAATCCCAGCATAGAAAACAAGAATGAAGCTGCCAGGATAATTATTGAAATAATTAAGTATAACATTTTTACATCAATATCTTTCTCTGCTAATAAGTAATCATTTACTTACATAACTGAATAAATTTTTTTAGTTCTTCAATGCTTTCAAGATTAAAGAATACATTCTCTTGCAAAAGCTTCTTACATTTAAATCATTTTTATTTAGCACCAATTCTATA
The DNA here is from genome assembly GCA_963771705.1 of uncultured Bacteroidota bacterium. Classification (GTDB taxonomy): domain Bacteria; phylum Bacteroidota; class Ignavibacteria; order Ignavibacteriales; family Ignavibacteriaceae; genus DATFVA01. Next base: position 51,088 of record CAVYUP010000012.1, on the reverse strand, counting down.
TTAAATGTGATCGGAATACCCATATAGAGCATTGCAATGTCATCAGCATTTACTTTTTTATTCCAGATACCTTCTCTAATTCCATCCTTTACCATCTTCATTATCAATTGCTTTTGTTCCACCAGGATCTTGTTTAGTTTTTCTTTAAGCTCCTTGTCACCCATATGAGTTGCTTCCGAAAACAAAAGAATGGTAATGCCCCTGTTCTCTTTTAGGTACTTCACATTATGGCATAAATATGTGAATAACTTCTCTTCAGCCTTTGCGGGACTGCTTGCAATACTCTTTAATGCTCCTATTAAATCATTTGCAACATCATCCATTATTCCTTTGATAATATCCCGTTTAGAAGTAAAATGACGGAAGATAGCCCCCTCTGAAAAGCCTATCCGTTTTGCCAGGTTTCTGGTTGAGAGATTATGTAAGCCCTCATCTGCTATAATTTCAAGAACCACTTTCTTTATTTGCTCCTGGCGTATATTCGTTGTTTCTCTGGACATTTTACAATATTAAATAGTTTGTGATCACTTACTTACAAAGATAAATGTTTTTTTTCATTCTGTCAAATACCTTAAAAGTATTTCTAATATCTTTTCTGTCCCTCCGAAAGACTTCCAAGGAAGATTAATACCGTTTTGATGAGGTTGATTGGAGGAACCCTATAATAAATCGCCTGGGTTGCTTGTTATAACGTAACTTCGAAGATGTGGGATTGGTAGCCTTTAAGCTCGATGAATAAGCCGGGTTCCCCGATCTCCTTTACTGAACGTTTATACACAACTCTCGTCAGAACGTCCTTAAGAATGACGTCCTCCTTCTCGGTCGGAAGATCAAGTTTCAGACGGCACTGGGAGGTTGAATGAGAATAATTTATTACCACAATTCTCATGTCATTGTCAAGATTCCACATCCAGGCAAGGAAGTTATCACAGGTAAAATTCTCGGGATGCGCGTTCAAAGGATTCAAAAGCTTCCACTCACCTGTTCTGAAGATTTCTTCATCTGTGTACTTCAACAGCTTCTCATAGTAGGTCTGAACCATTATAGATGGTTTTTCAGCTGGCTCTCTCCCAAGCTGCACAGGCAGCCTCGTCTTTTTTCCTTCAAACTGTCCGTCATAATAAAATCGAACGCCTTGTATTGTGCTGATAACAACTGCGGCGGCCAGACATTTAAACCTGCCCAGTCTTGAAATCGCCCTGTCCTCATCATGGTTCTCAATAAAGCGCACGCTTTTCAACTGGAAAGCTTTATCCGCCTGGAGGTGGGCTTTAATTCCGGCAATATCACCTTCCGAAAGTCTGTCGTAAAGTCGCTTGTCATAAGTGTAGTCAAACCCCAGCTGCTGGAGCTGCCATTCAAGGTCCCAGTAAGTCTCAGCCATAAACATAAAATCGGGGTTCTTATCTTTGGTTTTCGCGATCGCCCTGGTCCAGAATTCTTCATCGGGTTTTTTATAGTCTGTTTTGTTCAGAACACCCATCCAGGTATTCTGAAAAACATTGTTTAACGGGAGCATTGCCATATCGCAGCGTACTCCATCAGCGATCGAAGCGATGTAAGAAAGCTTTTCTGTCATTATCTCCCGAGCCGCAGGCTCAAAGTAATTCACCTGTGCTGTATCTGTCCACGGAGGAAAGAAAGGGTCCCTTCCGTGAACGAGGTATAAAGGCTTGTCGCCATCATATTTAAAGAAAGCATAAGGATCTTTCTTAAAAGCCTCTTTGTCTGTCTGAAAAAATATTTCGGGGTGTGAATTGATGAGAGGAGAGTTTGCCCCGAAATGGTTCGGTATAAAATCAAGGAATAGTTTCACACCGGCTTCGTTAAGACGACTCTTCAGTTTCAGCAGGTCATCTTCCGTTCCCAGCCCCGGGTCCGGTACGTAGTCATCAATGGCGAAGGGCGAGCCGATTACGTCTTCCTTTTTCCAGTCGCTTAATGCCTTCACATAAGCAGGAACAAGGTCTATCCCGAAACCGCACCTTTCCGCCAGCCGGGGATTCGTCTTCCAAACCCCCATCAGCCATAAAATTTCAATCCCCTTTGTATTAAGATCATCAATAAACTGCTGATCTATATCCGGAAGCCGGGCACCGCGTCCGAATCTCTTTATCCACACTCTTGTGTTGACTTCCAGCAGCCTGGGATTTATAAGCATTAATTCCTTTCTAAAGTAAACCTAAATTTAACTAAACGCGGGCTAATTATACTCTTGAATTTTCGCACATGTTTTACTTTTTTCGGGGTTGGGTTATTTATGCCCTGAGATTTGTTTAGTAAAATTTACTTTTTCAAAGTAAAAATGAAACGTAAGCAAATTTGTGATTAAGAAAGGAAGCCTATACTTTTTTGTCCCGTTCCTATCTTTAAATTCACAATTATTATTATATTTTCCCGAACTATTTCGAAATCTTATCAATTTAGTTGAGTTTATAAGCTTTCCCGACTGATTGAGTTGTTTTATTTCTTTATTAGAGGATCCGTCTATCCGCATTAAAGATTTTTTTTATTGCCCTGTTATCAGGGGAGCAGATAATAGTATTTTAAGAAATTGGTATAATAATTGTCTTAAAGTAGTACACCGAAAATCCGGACCCATAAAAATATTGCCCGAAATTAAAGTTTTTAAATTATTTTTTCATGAATTAAGACCCAGAGGTGTTAGATGCTAAAAGCTGAAACCATCGAAAAGCCTTCCGATAAAATCCTGACAGGCAGCCCTGATTTGTATGCTAAGAACGGACTAGAAGAAGAGCTGGATAATTATAAGGAAAATGCTATACGGAAAATTAGATTTTCTGTTATCGTAAAACCTGCCATCATCTCTTTCGTAGCTCTGCTTTTATCTTTTTTCCTTGATTTGTCGTATGTGCCGATCCTCGGCAATATTTCCATTACACTGGGAAAGGCTCTCTTCCCTACCTGGCAGCCCGCACAGGAAATTGTTGAACCCTTCAGTTTCTGGTGGATGCCTGTGGTAGTTTACGCTCTTTTTGCTTTCCTTGCGTTCTTAACTTATAATAAGCTGAAAATCGAAGTTTTAAGAAGCCCTGTTTCGGAGACGATCGACAGGATCATAACTTCCTATGAAAGCGTGATCGATAGTATTTCAACTGCCCTGCCTCTGATAGGCGCTGCAATTCTTCTTATTAGTATCAAGCTTGGTGAGGAAATATTTTTGGGACTATCAGTTCCTTTCGAAATTAAGGCCCTCATAGTTCTCGCCCTTGGAAAATTATTTGAGCCGGTCCTCGATCAGCTGGGTGTTGAGTTTCAGAACGTGGTTACTCATGTGCAGGATATGAAGGAAAGATATTTCTCGCGTATTCAGGTAGAGAATTCAAGAAATCTCGTTAAACAATTGAGTCAGAGCACGGGCGGCGGAAAAGGAATTGAGATGTCTGTAAAAGATCTCGAAGCATATAAATCCATTCTTGAAAAAACTACCGAGTTAAGTGAAACCCTCGTAACTAATTTTAGTTCGGTTCACCAGATTCTTGAAAAAATTAATAGCATCCAGGGTATTAGTCCGGAAAAAATTGAACACCTTAAGTCCCTCGCTGCCTCAATTCAACAGGCATCAATAACCCTCGGTGATGAAAAAACTCAGGCCGGACTGAAACACCTTGAAGCAATAGTTGTAAAAAAGTGAGTGTGTAATTATGGTTCAGAAAAACAGGGATAGTAAATTTATAATCTACCAGGTACTTTACATTTTTGTAATTACCGTGCTGGCATTGAAAGGTGCAGATCTCGACTTACACCGCGTTGTCTTAAAAGATAAGGTGGTCGATAAGAGCGTGCGCGATTCACTCATGGTTTTGCTCGATTCTCTTACATCTCAGGGAATTAAATTCGACGTGAAGGTCGAAGAGAATGCTCTGCAGGAAAATGCCGAGCTTAAAGAAAGGCTGGCATCTCTTAATACTAAAATGCGGGATCTTGCTCAGAAGGTAAAAGAACAGCCTCCGGAAAAGAAACCAGAAGAAAAACCCGTGGTTAAAGAACAGGAGATACTGCAGTCGCCTATATCGCTTAAACAGACCTTCATTCAGTATACATGGAATAAAGCGTCTAATTCAGGAAATGTGCCTACTTCATTGTATGATCCCAATAATATGAGCAAACCTCTGGTTGTAATTCCGCCGGGACAGGAAAAAACATTCGACCTGACCGACCAGAATGAAGTAATCGCGAAGTACGGCAGCCAGGAGGATAGGATAAAGGTTGTTCCCAACAGACCTCCTGAAATTAAGATTAACCGCGTAACTACTAAAATGAATAATTCTGATATTTATGTTCAGGACCTGCAGAGGATAACGGTCTTTACTGTTACTATTGTGGATGAACGTCCCGAACAGCTTAAGGTATCATGGACTGGTCCTATTTCTGTGTCGGGACCATTGAAAGATGCCAAGGGGAATCCAGTATATAATGTGTCATTGAAGATCGCATCTAATGAAAACCGGTTTGACGAATGGCTCGACAAATTCGGAAATCTGAGGGAAGCTGATGGAAGGTATAAAGTAAATTTCTTCTTCACAGTTGTTGATGAAAGATCAAAAGATAGGGTACAGGTTGGAGACTCGTTCTATTTCACTGATTTTTCTAAATAAATTCACCGGAACTACTTTATGCACAAAATAAAATTACTACTTCTTCTGTCCGCTCTTTTTGCGTTCTTTTATATCGGTAATGCACAGGCCCAGGAAGAGGAACCGATCCGCTACTTCCAGATGGAGCCTCTGGACGACAGTTTATTTATTCAGATACAAACTGAATTGTTTATTGATCCTCCTGATCCGAAAGCTGAGATAATAGCGGATCTGCGTGATCCGAATAACCAGACTATCTCAATTAAGGGTAACCTTTATCCTTTCCTTGCTCTTAAACCTGAAACTAGGGCAAGAGTGGTAACCTATCCGTTTAAAATAGATCTTGAAGAAAGCATTAATTATGGCAGTGTTTTTACAAGGGTGTTTGAGAAAATAAAACTGAATAAAATAGTTGATCCGCCTACCAAGCTCCAGATCTCTTCAACTATGCATTACATAAACCCCTTCTTTCAATTCTTCGGAGGTGAAAGGTTTGGTATTCCTATTAAAAGTGATATAGGGTTATCTATCGGTTTGGGTACTGAGTTTACTGGTCCCGGCGAAACAAATTACATTGAGGCCGGCTTCCATATACTCGGAGTAACTGGAGGCGTATTCGGACATGTTGATGCTTTGTCGAAACTGAGGTTCGGAAACAAGTATAATAATCTATACGCACCAACCGGATTTAATATTTCTTATGTTATCCCTTTCGGCAACTTTTTTGAATTCGGATACTCCAAGACTGTAGTCGATCCTACTGATACTCAGTTGGAGGATTGGACTGCAGACGATACTTCCGGTTATCATGCTAAAATTCTCGACGGCCAGTATTATAATTTTGAGTTCAGATACCCTATAAGTATCCTCGGATCAACAAGAGGAAAGCTCTATGGCGCAAGGCTTTTTAATGAATGGCACGTTGGCTACGAAGGAAGAGAACTTTCCCTTGCGGGCAGTACTTTCGATTTCAGGTTTGACGCTATGTTTAACAGCGATGTGAGACAGAACCAGTTCCTCTTTGAAATCCTGGTTCAGAAGATCGCTGAAAGCTGGGCGTTCAGTGCGCTTGCATTGGGACCCTCTATTACACTCTCACGTATGCCCGATGGCAGCTTTGGTGCAATCTCTGTTTTTGCAAATCTTAGACTTAAAGTTGGAACCTCTTTCTAACAGATGAAATTGTAACTGGTAATTGGCGGATGCTCTCTCATTCGCCAATTCTCTAAATTCTTTGGGTATTCGTCCTTTGTAGCAAAATTTCTCCGCTTATCCATTTCACCTGATTCGCCTGATTCGCTCAATCCGCCAAATTCCTATGGCTCCTTTATCTTTCCCCCCGCCTCTTCATCCAGATACCACTTCAGCATTTCTGCCGCCTTTACCCTTGCAGCCGGAAACTTCTTATCAGAATCCTTCCTGCTCAATATCTTATAAATAATATCGGCCTTCTTCTCACCCGTAACCATAAAAATATTCTCTGCCGCGTTGCTTAATACTTCATTTGTAAGAGATATCCTTTTTTGTCCCGATTCAGGATGCACAGCAACACCGGCAACTCCTTCAGCTATGTTCTTTAGTTTTTTTCCTGGAAATAACGAAGCAGTATGTCCGTCTTCCCCTAGTCCAAGTATGTTAAGGTCAAACCGCGGCAGATTATTCACTTCCGGAATAATACGCCTTATCTCCGCGGCAATTCTCTCCGCTTCCTTCACCGGGTCTTCCTCTCCCCTCATCCTGTGTATATTCGCTTCCGGAATCTTGATATTATCAAGGAGATACTGCTTCGTCATTCCGAAATTACTCTGCTCATCATCAGGAGGAACACATCTCTCATCTCCCCAGAACAAGTGAACCCTGTTCCAGTCGATGCTTTCAGCGTACTCATCTGATATTTTCCTGAATAATATTTTGGGGGTGCTTCCTCCGGATAATGAAATAAAAGTATCTCTGCCCTCAAGAGAATTTTCAGATACCATATTCATTATCTCCTTTGCTATCCCCGCAGCGGCTTCTTCAGCCGATAGAAATATTTTAATTTCAAGTTTCATAATAATTACAAGATTACAAGTTAAAAGATTACAAATTCAATTCGCCGCTCCGCTTAATTCTGCGTGTCTTTGCCTTCCTGGCAGCACTTCTTCGCTCATTCCGTTCAATTCGCAAATTCTCCATTTTCTCCCTAAATTTGTAAATATTTTAAATATAAAGATATGAAACAGAGCATAATTCTATGGACGGCCGCGGTAATAATAACATTTGTGGCCGGTTTTCTTCATAGCAGATTAAGCAGCGAATACCCTGTCTCCGGCTCCTTCGGCATCGAAGGAAAAGAAACAGGCTATAAACTCGACAGGGTTTATTATGGAAACGATGACTATTATTTTTTTCTCACAACAGAATCCGATAGCAGCCTTTCCGGCAACGTATACTGGAAATCTGATGGATCACCCTCCTGGAATAGAGCCCCGCTTATTAAAAAAGGAACTATAATCTCAGGCAGCATCCCGCACAGGGAGCCCGGCTCAATTGTTACGTATTTTATTAAGCTTAACTATAAGGGAAAGGAATATACCATTCCTTCAAAGAATGAGTTTGTTGCAATTACCTTCTACGGGAAGGTCCCTGATAAAATAAATTATTACTATTGGGCTACACTGCTCGGGGCGGTGCTGCTTGCGGTAAGAACGGGACTAGAATATTTCCGCTTCCCCGGCATCCTTAAAAAAATAGAGGTGTTCACGCTCATTGCCGTAATATCAAATGTTTTTGTCTTTAATCCGGTGAGAATGACTTACAAACTCGGCTCAGTAGGAAAGTCGGTTATTTCTCTTACTCAGATGTTCCCCCTTTTGTCGATCCTTCTGCTTGTTACGTGGATAATTGCAACTGCCCTGATCTTCAATACAAAGAACTTCAGGATTTGGGCTCCCCCCGCTGCTCTTATTACACTGATTATTTTTGAGTTAATGTAAGATCCGGGGTGGAAAATTTATTTGCCTATGAAACTTATGTTTGTTTTTTATATTTTTTAAAGACGTAAGGAATCCTGTTTGTACAACCCGGCCTTATGAACACGCTTCATTTTTATTTGTTTGAGGAAAATGCCTGCACCATTAAATAAATTCACCTTCGTATTCGCCGGAAAATCTGATACAGGACTGGTGAGAACAGAAAACCAGGATAGTTTCGGAAAGTTCCCGGAGGATAACTCCAGCCTGTATGGTCCGAAAGGTCAGTTGTTTATTGTTGCGGATGGTATGGGTGGACATAGGGGTGGAAAAGAAGCGAGTGCTATTGCTGTTAAGGTAGTTAGCAGTGAGTTTTTCGGCTCCGCTTTTGATGAGTCCGTCGCGCTCAAAGAGGCAATTGAAAAGGCCAACTTCGAAATCTTCAGTAAATCGGGTGATAAGTCTGAATTCGGCAGAATGGGTACTACCTGTACCGCGCTGGTGCTGAAGGGCGACCGCGGATATATTGGTCATGTGGGCGATTCGAGGGTATATAGAATTGAAAATAACAGGATAGAACAGCTTACAAATGACCATACCAGGGTTCAGGAGATGCTGAGGGAGGGACTCCTTACTCCCGAGGAAGCACGAAACTATCCCTCCAAATCTGTGCTCGCAAGGGCTCTCGGTGTCGATGAGAAAGTAAGGATCGATATCCTGGATGATCTGCCGCTGAAAAGAGGCCAGACTTATATCCTCTGTTCCGACGGCCTGGCAAAGATAAGCAAAGGTGAAATCTTACAGATTGTTAACGGGAATAGCTCATCCGATGCCTGTGATATTTTAATAAGCCTGGCTAATGAACGAGGCGGCAAGGATAATGTTACTGTTGTAATTGTTAAGATAGATCCTGAACAGACATTGAGGGCTGTTCCCCCTCCTGCTAAGAAAAGAACTCCAGGATCTTCAAAGTCATTCAAAAAAGGATGGGCTGCTATAGCCGCAGTACTGCTTGTAATTATGGTCCTTCTATACCTGCAGTATCAGTCCTCCGGCGTTAATCCGTCGGAAGATGTAAAGGTAAGTACAGCAGTGGCAGCGGATCCCATGCAGAAACCGGATAACGATGTTAAACTCGACCCTGTTGAAGATACAGACAGCAGGCTCCTTGCACAGGCTGATCAGCTGTTAAAGGAAAAGGATTACGATAACGCTTATATAGTTTATAAATCGGTGCTGAACAGCCGGCCCGATAATCAGGAGGCTGTGAAGGGATTAGATCTAATTGCCGGAGCCTATCTCAATATAGCCGGTGGTCTGATGAAAGAAAATAGATACCGGACTGCCCTGAAGTATTATAAAAAGGCTGAAGAAGTCAAGCCTGACGACGTAAAGATAAAGGCTCTGATAGCTGAATGCTCAGATAAGATAGCCGGAATTACTCCCGAAGAAAACACGGGGGAAAAGCCGGAAGTTAATCCTGCGGTCGCTGAAGTAAAACCGGAAAGCAGACCGGCGCCCCCTCCCTTTAATGATGCGGCCAGCCGTATTGCGGCTTCGGGCTTCGGCGGAGGATGGATCTATCCGAACATAAATAAGAGCGAATGCACGGTAAACACAGATGCGGTAAAATTCTCTAATACCTCATCTGAAAAATTCATCCTTTATAATAAGGATCTTTTTGATGTGAACCTCTCCGCCAGCGTGGAGATAGATGCTTCTAATTCTGTGGTGGGACTTGTAATCGGGTACTCTTCTCCGCTCGATTATTATGTATTCAAGTATAGGGAAGGCGGTAATTTTGTTCTTCAGCGTATAAGCGGAAACGTGATGCAGAAATTGTTTGAAATACCCCCGCAGGACGCTGGTCCCGGCGGTTTAAGAAAACTGAGAATCATCTATACCAATAACATTGTAAACATTTATAATGAACATGGGCTGCTGAAATCATATAGAAGCGTATGGGGAATATTCGGAAAAGCAGGACTTTATGTCGATAAAAATACATCCGCCTCATTTACTAATGTAACCGTCTCCGGCAGTACCGCACTGAAGTAACCTCTTCTGCCTGCTTACTCTTCTCTTCTCCAATTGATTAGCTCCTCTAATCTTTTTACATTTCATAAAGCAAATCCGGAAGGAAATGATGAAAGCATATTTTCCCTTTTTTATACTTGCACTTCTTCTTAATTCCTGTTCTCCAACGCTCGAAACTGTTTACCCTACCCTGAACGATGGGAAGTACGATAGTGAATTCCCTTATAAGTCATCCTCGTCAGAGCTTGAAAAGATAAGCGAGTCCGTACAGCGTATTAACTGCACAGTATTTTATAGGATATATAAGTTTTCGCGGGAGGATAAAATAAAGTATTCTATGCTGAACGATAATATCCTTAAGCGTCAGGCCGATTCTGTTGAGTTTGGAAATAATTCATTGTCGGGAACAGCGTTTACAATATCATCAGAGAACGGAGCAATCGCTTTAATTACCTGCGCCCATATCGTAAGTTTTCCTGATACAATAGTTGCTTACAGGTCGGATAATGAAGGAATGATAACGCCGTATATTGAAACTATCTCCATTAAGGATAAGGAGAAGATTTATGTGGCAGGATTTCCGGAGGGAAGCGAAATCGAACTGCTTGCAAAGGATGACCAGGCTGATATAGCATTGCTGGGACGAAAATACAGCGCTCAGTCAGGTTTCAGGATCCCCGTATTCCCTTACCCCGCCGGTTATTCAAAGCAGCTTGAATGGGGAACATTCGTATACCTGTTCGGGTACCCCATAAATTACCAGATGGTTACAAAGGCAATTGTCAGCAGTCCAAACCGCGACAGCCAGGGTTCATTCCTTGTGGATGCGGTTGTTAACCCGGGTTTCAGCGGAGGTCTTGTTCTGGCAATAAGAGACGGCGTGCCCCACTTCGAAATGGTTGGAATGGTTCAGTGGGTACCTGAAGAAGATGAGGTTTTCCTTGCCCCGCAAAAACTTGGCAGCGGTAGAAAGTATAATACGCTAATCCCCTATGAAGGAGAGTCCTTCGCCAAAATTCATAAAAATCTTAAATATGGAATCACCAAGATTATACCTGTTGAAGCTATAAAAGAATTCCTTCAGAAGAATCGCGTGATGCTGAAAAGCGAAGGCTACGAGATTACACTGAAGTCCCGCCAGGAAAAGTAAAGGGCAAAGGGCAGAGCACACAGGAAAGTAGTTTTACTCGCCCTATGCACCATGCTCTCTGCCCGCAAACTCTATAGGCCATGCACTCTGCTCTCTGCCCCGCTATGCGCTATGCCCCATGCTCCTACCAGATCCTCACCCTATCCTCCGGTGCCCTGTACATAGGCGCGTCCGGCTGGATATTAAACGCGTTATACCATGCGTCAACATCAGTGAAAGGACCGTTTACGCGGATGAAGTTCGGCGAATGAACGTCGGTTAAAACCTGCTGCGCTAGGGCTTCGGGACGTGTATGTCCCAGCCACGAGTAAGCATACCCTATCCAGAATCTCTGAGCCGGTGTCAGTCCTGCAATCTTCTTCCCTTCTTTATATTGCTTCGTCTTGGTAAATGCGTCCCATCCTATTACGTCGCCGCCGAGGTCCGCTAAATTTTCACCGAGAGTAGCCTCGCCGTTGATGTGCATACTGTCCAGCACAACATAATTGTTAAACTGGTCTACAAGCTTTTGGGTCTTCTCTTTGAACTTCTCCTCGTCCTCTTTCGTCCACCAGTTATGCAGATTGCCCTTCTCATCAAAAAGTCGTCCCTCGTCATCAAAACCATGAGTAAGTTCGTGACTGATCGTGGAAGCCCCCGCATATGCGTAAGCAACTGCATCGTCAACAAGTGAATCCGGAACGCCGGGAACTATAAAAGCTGCAGCCGGCAGAACTATTTCATTATTCGAAGGATTGTAGTACGCATTCCAGGTTTGGGGAGTCATATTCCACTCCAGCCTGTCAACGGGCTTTCCGAGTTTGTTCATCTCACGGTCCGACCAGAATTTATTGGCCCTTATTGTATTTCGGGCAAAGGAACCGCGGTCAATTTTAAGCGAAGAAAAGTCTTTCCATTTATCAGGATAACCTACCTTCTTTGTGATCGCATATAGTTTTACCAGAGCTTTCGCTTTTGTAGAATCGCTCATCCAGTCGAGGTTCTTTATCCTGCTCGCAAAAGCATCTATACAGTCATCAACAATCTTCTCGTATCTCTTCTTTGTTTTGGGCGAATAATATTTTTCAACGTATATCTGTCCCAGCAGCTCGCCCATAGCGCCTTCGGTTGCATCCTGTATCCTCTTCCAGCGCGGCTTCTGCTCCTTCACACCCGACATTACCGTACCGTAAAAGTGGAATCTCTCATTATCATACTTGCTTCCCAGCCTCCCCGCAAACTCATTCAGGAAGTGGAACCTCAGGTACGTTTTCCAATCGTCAATGCTGAACTTCTTTACTGCCTCGTTAAGCGCGTTAACAAATTCCGGTTGGCCCATTATAATTGAATCAACCTGCTCCGCGCCCAGATCTTTCAGAAGTATTTCCCATTCTATATTGGGAGCCGATTTTTCAAGCTCTGCAACCGACATCTTATTGTAATTTGCGTAGGGATCACGAAGGTCTTCCAGCTTCCTTGATGAATCAGCAAGGAAGTTCTCTATTTTATAAATCACGTTCTCATCAGCATCCGCACTGCTGTTATCCTCGCCCAATAGTCCCAGCGCCTTTTCGATATATACCTTATACTCTTTTCGGATATTCTCTGTACGGGCATCGTCGCGGAAGTAGTAATCGCGGTTAGGAAGTCCAAGTCCTCCCTGCCATAAATACATCGCGTACTGTTCACTGTTCTTCATATCCTGATCGACAAAAATCCCGAACATAACATTCACACCTTCACGCTGAAGCAGGGCGGCAGTTTCAAAAAGATCCTTCTCGGAATTAATTGAGGCTATTTTATCCAGTTCCGGTTTAAGGGGATCAAGTCCCGCTTCTTCTATCGAAACCGTATCCATACCCGTGAAGTAGAAGTCGCCTATTTTTTGTTTCGCCGTGCCTTTGGTCGACTCTGTAGAAGCGGCCTCCTTTAGAATTCCTTTGAGCCGTGCGTAAGTTTCCTCGTTAACAAGATTCGCCAGTCCCCACCTGCGTTCCGAAGCGGGAATTGGGTTTTCTTTCATCCAGGTACCCGTGGCGTATTCGAAAAAATTCGTACCGGTACCCACAGTGGTATCCATCGCGTTAGTTAAAAAGTCTCCCTTTTCCTGGGGATAAATCATTGCAGTAAACAGGATTGCCGCAGTAAAAATGAAAAGTAATAATTGAGCAGATTTAGTCATTTTTCTTCCAATATTTAGAGAAATAAATAATAATTCCTTCAATTTTAATAAAGTTTAGAGGCAATTAAAAAGCAGAAAATTATGAATGGAGGTAAATACCCTGTGGACGGAAGTATCCTTCTATGAAATTTTCCCGAGCATATTATTGTAAACCCTGGCCAGCAGGGTTATCTCTATTTAACGTTCAGCTTAGTCGAACCTTAAATTTTTATGCAGTCCTGGCCCCCCCCGGGCTGCATTTCTGCATTCTTCCCCAAACCCGCATCTTATTCCTTATCTGTCTGCTCACTCAATTCACGCACTTTGTAATTGATGACAGTACTCCTTAAGTTTAATTGAATAAAGAATCCTGAAGTCTGGGAGTAAGTAATTTATGGTGATGCTGCCGAAAATAATTGTAATACTAATTTTCCTCCTTATCATACTTGGCGGTAGAAGGACGTTTATTTTCAGTAACAGGTATATATTTTCAGGATTGATACTTCTGGCTGTATTGGGCCTGATCTTCTCCGATTCCATTTACAATGCCGTCAACCGCAAAGTGATGACTTACGTCGGGGCACCAGCCAACCTTCCGTTCATTTCTGAAAAGTGGAAGCGTACAGGTCTAAAGAATCCGGATGACAATACGCGTGATAGAATGGTACCCGGGCTTATGATGCATCGAAAACTTCTGGGTAAAAGTAAGGAGGCAATTTTTCAGATGCTCGGCCGACCTGAAAACACTCACAATTTTCCTGAATGGAATATGGAATATTACCTGGGTCATTCACTTTACAGTAGCAATACCAGATGGCTCGTTATCAGTCTTAATGAGAACGATGAGGTAACAGATTACACTGTACAAGAAAAGTAATATCTCCTGAACTCCGGTCTCCTCCTTTTTACTTTTTCCTTTCCTTTTTACCCATCGGCATTTTGAACTGCCTGTCCCGCTCAGTGGGAAAGTGAAGCGATCCCTCTCCTGTCTATCCCCTATCTGCTCTGCCTCTCAATCCTCTGCACTTTGCCCTATACTTTTCCCTGTTTTACTTGACTTCCCATTCTCCTTTTTCCTTGTTAATTTTCTCCCGTTACTTTTTACATTTTAACTTTTTACTTGAATTTTGCTATGAAAACACAACTCCTTACCCTCGCTCTTTTCCTTACATCAGTAATCATTTATGCACAGAACTCTCCTGAAAATTACAGGATAAATAAAGAAGATCTCCTTAAGTACGACAGCACCCTTTCATCCCCTGAATACGGGGGACGGCTCCCTGGCAGCGAAGGCTATAATAAGGCAGCGCAGTTTGCGGCAGGTCAGTTTGAGGAGTTAGGACTACAACCCGCGGGCGGCAATAACTACTTCCAGAATTTTAACATTGAATACAACCAGATTGATTCCCCCGCTGTCTTTAAGGTCTTAACCGCGTCCGATACAACTGATTATCAGCTGGGCAGCGGCTTCGTGCTTCGCGGCTTCACTGGAGCTAATAAATTCACCCTCCCTGTCGTTTTCTGCGGATATGGAATCTCCCGCCCCGATCTGGGCTACGATGATTACGCTCACGTAAATGTAAAGAATAAAATAGTAATGGTATTCAAGTATAACCCCGGATGGAAATTGAAAGATAGCAGCTGGGGCGAAGGCTACCCCCGGGAAAAGTCGCTCATCGCAAAGAAGCACGGCGCAAAGGGAATTCTCTTCGTCTCGCTTCCTAACGATAAAGAACCCCAGCCCCTCATAGGAAGCGTCCTTCACGGTGAGGGAGAACAACCCGCTGATTTTCCTCAGCTTCACATCTCGCTCGATGCGGCCGATAAACTGCTAAGCGGTAACGGGTTTACAATTAAAGGCTGTCAAACAAAGATTGATAAAGAGAAGCAGCCCTTCTCAATGAACCTTGCCTCAAAAGCTTCCGTGGAGGTAAATGCTAGGTATGAAAAGAACGCCCGCACGATGAACGTGGCGGGAATTCTAGAAGGAACCGATTCCTTGCTGAGAAACGATTATGTAGTTGTAGGCGCGCACCTCGATCATGTGGGTACTCAGGCGCGGCTCTTATTCCCCGGCGCGAATGATAATGCGTCCGGATCATCAGCAGTTTTAGAAATAGCAAAGGCATTCACAAAGAATAATATAAAACCGAAACGCTCGGTTATTTTCGTTTTGTTTGCGGGTGAGGAACAGGGCCTAAACGGAGCAAAACATTTTGTTGAAAGCTGGCAGAAAGGTTATGGTAAGATTACCGCAATGCTTAACCTCGATTGTGTCGGCTATGGCGACAGCATAAAAGTCGGTAACGGTAAAAGCGCTCCCCGCTTATGGCAGATCGCAAAACAGATTGATGAGGCAAACACAAGATCGATGGTTGACGCAACCTGGAACGGCGGCGGAGCGGATGCAACTCCCTTCTACGAAAAGGGAATCCCCTGCCTGTATTTCGTCACAACCAACAGCTACGATCATCTCCATCAGCCGTCGGACAAAGTCGAAACCCTTAACGGCCCCTTGTTCGAAAAGATTGTGACTCTCGCGTACAAAACGGCAGCCGAAATCTCTGCAGGAAATTACACCCGGGAAAACGTAGTTAAATAGGATTAGTTTTGAAGCAATGGTGGCCTGGTTATTAATTTCAGCATCATAACAGAACTGTCATACACATACTTCACCCCCCTTTATACCTGGGGTTATACCGTAGTTGAAGGCCGAGCAAAGGCCGAGCAAAGGCCGAACAAAGGCCGAACAAAGGCCTAAAGAAATCTGGCTTTGTTTTGTCCGCCGTTTTGTTTTCTCAGCCGAATGAATATAATAAAAATAATTATTTCATCAATATCATTTTCTTCATTTGTGCAAAATCTCCGGCAGTCAGGCGGAAGAAATAAATTCCGCTTGATAATTTGCTGCCATTGAATTCCACCGAATATTTCCCCGCTGGCTGCTGCGCATTTACAAGCGTCTCTACTTCCCTCCCGAGTATATCATAAACCTTCAGCTGAACCAGACCGCCATTGTTTGTTTTGTATTTTATCAGGGTATTGGGATTGAAAGGATTTGGATAATTCTGAAATAGCAGGCAGTCCTGCGGTTCACCTGATACAGCGTTAAGGTTTTTCTCTTCCGGGTGATAATCGGGATTCCTGTAAACAGCCATGCCGTTGCGGCCGGCTAAAATAAGGTCGCCGTATTTATTGTATTCCATAAATTTCCAATCCGACGAAAATGGCATATTGAGTCCCGACGCAGCCCAGGTTCTGCCGGCATTACTTGTTTTGAATAGATTATAGCCGATGCTGATCATCCCGTTGAGTGTGTCTGTGAAACTAAGGTTGGAGTAGTTCAACCCCGAATGATATGTAAGTGTCCACGATTTACCGTTGTCGGTGGTCCTGTAAAGATTGTGCTTCGAAATAGCAAGCGCGATAGTCCTGCTGACGGCTTTTATTGTTATCATTTCCTCTTCTGTATCAAAAACATTCCAGTCGCGGCCGTTGTCGTCTGAATTATAAATGTATCCTCTTTCCCCGGATGAATCGGGATAAACGCCGCATACATAAATTTTATCTTCAAAAGGTGTCTCCATATAATTTTTATACGAATCGAAGTAGGGGGCTGTCTCCCAGTTTATGCCGCCATCTTTTGTAGAAATAACAGACGGAATGCCGCTGTATTGATATATGAGAAGAGTGATATCCTCACTGCTGAATGCATTCAGACTAATTACCGGAATATAGCGGCCGAATATATCTTCCCAGGTCTCACCAAGATCAGATGATTTGTAAAGATGATGATCATCCTGCAGCGTAAAGATGGTTCCGCCCGCGGCTGCGGTTATACTCTTAAAATTCCTCCCGTTCTTTAGAAACTTCTTCTGCCATGTTCTCCCTCCGTCGCTGCTTACTATAAAACTGTCACGGTCAGAAACCGCTATCACGTTCTGTCCTGCTGAATCACTGTGTCTGTCGATCGCGAAACCATCAATCATTATTTCATTTTTATCCGAAAGCCGGGGCAATGTATTCCCGAAATCAAATGACCTGTAGATGCCCAGCCACCCGCTCACCAGAAGAGTGTTCGATGAGCTGAGGTATTCCGCGGTTGCTGCATTATCATTCGAATTTATTCCGCTGAAAATATTGTCTTTGTATTCCCACGTCAGCCCGCCGTCTGAAGTTTTAATGTAAGCAGAAGTATAAGAGTCACTGCTGCCCAATATCAGCCATTCATCATCGCTTTTAGAAATCACCTGTACCGGAAAGAAATTCCCATCAACAGGAATAGGTACCCATTCTGTTCCGAAATTTGTGGTTTTAACAAGGAGCGGTTCATAATGGGGATTTTCATCATACATCAGTACTGAGGCTGTGGCAAAGCCTATGCCCGACTGATTTACATGCAGATCCTTGTAGTATACCCGGTTAGTTGAATCGGAACCGGGACATTCCTGAGCCGCCCAATGATACCCGCCGTCACTACTATAACAGATGGTTCCGCCCGCGTCATAATTAAATTGTTTGCAGACCCACAACCTGTTCTTATCCAGCGCGTAAATGCTGTAGATAGGACCAGGTATATCATACAATCCGTTAAATTCTATATTGGCCCATGTCTCTCCGCCGTCTGTTGTTTTATACTCTATTCCGCCTGATCCCAGAAGCCATCCGTAATCCTCGTCCGCGAATTCCACCATATTTACACTCTGGCTCTGGTTGAAAAAAACCGACCAGTTTTTTCCGCCGTCAGTAGTTTTATAGACTTTATTATCTACTATAAACCCTGTAAGACTGTCGGCAAAAGCAATTTTGTCTAAGGTCGCTAAAGAAGAAGAGTTTTCAGGTACGTCAAAAGATTCATATCCCGAAAAACTATTCCCGCCGTCCGCTGTGCTGTAGAATCCGTAGCCCGAAACCTTGTAAAATACTTTTCCCCCTGCCTGGCAGGAATGAACAGCGGTGCCTGCGGAGGGATATGGAGTTACCCATTCCCAGTTCTGCTGCGCTGATGATTCAGCCGAAAGAACAACGATCGATATTATCATAAAAAGAATATTTTTCATTGTTCTTCCCCCTTTTTAAGGATGATATCCTGGTTATAAAGTACACTCCTTAGCAGCGTCAGACTGACATAGCGTGAAACATAGCCCTCCTTTTTAACCAGCAAAGTAATATTATCACTTATTACGTGGTCATATACATAGCGGGGATCATATAACTCCTTCACCGTATCATTAATAAAAGCATCATCATAATTAAACAGATAATATCCATCACTGCCGCTTATACTATTCGGCTTGTTCTTATCGCTTATCAGAAATCCCTCTTTCTCAAAAGTTATGCTCTCCCCCGTTAATGGAAAGATCCTGAGCATATATCTGCAGGGTCCGTTTTTAAAATTGCTATTTATACCCGGCGCTATATACCTCTGGTACCATCCGTAGTGAAGGGTGTCCCTGTACAACAGCACCTCACCCGGACTTGCGTCAGAACTGAATTCCAGCTCTACCGCGCTTTCCTGGTGCAGCGAAAACCTTATGTAGTTATAATATGAAAACGGGTTTGGAAAGTTCTGTTCAAGACCGTTGTTGAAAATACTGTCGGTCAATGGATGGTCTGCCTCCAAAATGTAACCCGATGTGTCGGGAATAAAACCGTAATCGAAGAGGCAGTATATACTTGCGCCGCTTATGGCACTCCCGCTTGTGTCGATAACACGTCCCTGAACCCCGTAAATATCTTCTCGGGGCGATGTAACTTTATCGCTGCAGCCAAAGTATAAAACGGCGAGTGCTAAATTGAGGAATACTATAGCTTTCACTTTTTGCCCTTTGTATAAATGATTAATTTGATAGCTATGTCGTATCAGAAGTGTTTATCTTTATCCCATCCCGTTTCGCCAGAACCCTTAAATCTCCTCACCCTTAATATATACCGGGAAATCAATAATCATAATATAGAAGAATCAGGCTATCCAGTCAATCCCTTTCCGGCATCAGTCATCGCCAGGCCTCATCACTAAAAATCATCAGCCTCCGGGACGGTGGGATGTATGTACATCTTAAAATTCCGCAGGTTCATCCGCCGCCTTAACAGGCTCATCACCTTATTTTTCCCTCGACCTCCTTACACCATCATCTTTAACCTCATCCAGGGCCGCCGTGCTCTCTGAAAAGCACGTTATATACCGGTAAACAGTTTTTCGTATCCCTGGCTTATCATTTCAGCAGAAGCATCTTCTTAGAACTTACAAAACCGTTGAGCCTAAGCTGGTATATATAAACACCGCTTGCAAGTCTTGAGGCATTGAAGTTCACCGAGTAGCTTCCGGGGACCTGCTGTTCGTTTACCAGTACTGCCGCTTCATTACCCAGTATATCATAAACCTTTAGCGAAACCAGGCCTCGCACAGGAACCTGGTAGCGGATTCTGGTTGCCGGGTTAAAAGGATTAGGATAATTCTGCTCTAGGGCAAATACTAACGGTGATTGTACCGATACTTCTACCAAATCGGAGTATTCTAAGGAACCGTCAAAATCCATCTGCTTTAACCTGTATGAATATTTGCCTGAAGGCAAATTTTTATCTACATACGAATAGCTGTTAGGCTGAGTCGTAGTTCCGTTTCCCTCGATAAAACCTATCTCTTCCCATTCTCCTTTTTGTCCCGCGCTCTGCTCTTTCCCCTCCCCGCTCTTCCTTTCCACCTCAAACCCCCTGTTGTTCTTTTCCGTGGCCGTCGTCCAGCTTAAGGTTACATTCCCATTATCCGCTTCGGCCTTAAACAAAGAGAGCTCAACAGGAGTAATCCCCGGTAAAAGTCTGCGCCATATCCCGTTATAATCCGTTGCCGCGAACATAAATGAATCACTTGCCGCAAAATATTCCGCGCTTACATTCTGTCCCCACCCCTCGCTGTAAGGAGCAAAGCTGATCCCGTTATCAAATGAAGCATAAACGCTTGTGGGATAAGTATCCGTCCCGGCAAGAATAATTCCCATGCCTGCAGCACCTATCCCGAAAACAGAGGATCCGTTCGGAAAGCCCTGGCAGGGATAAAAATCTAGTCCATAATCAGGCGAGTAAAACGCGCCGCTGAAAGCAGTACCTGCATATAAATAGTTATTATAAGCCGAAATCTTCACAACCTTACCTGTAACGATAGCCACCTGGCTCCAGCTGATTCCGTCGACAGATCTGAAGATTCCCACAAAATCCTCCAGCGCGTAAATGTACCCTCCCCCTGTAGTAATACTCCCCACCGAATTTGTCGGAGCCGCGGCGGGATGCCAGGAATCTCCCTGGTCGGTGGAATAGAACAATCCGTTGTCCGTTCCTGCTACAACATTCTCTCCTATTATTCCCATTCCGTTTATAAAAGTAGTACTCGGAGGAAGTCCGTTTCCGCTTCTCTCCCAGCTGGCGCCGTTGTTAGTAGATTTATAAACAGTAGAATAAAACTGATAGAACATTCCCGCGTAAATAGTCTGGTTAGTCTGGCAGATTCCTCTTACCTGGCCGTAGTCAACCGTATCATTGCCGGTTAATTTGTTCCAGCTCAATCCGTTGTCTGTAGTTCGGTAGATACCGTCGCGTGTGCCGGCAAGCAGAAAAGAATCCGCGGCAAAGAAGGCTCCAATGGTGGCGCCTGAAGAGATGCCAGTCATCGACTTAACCCACGAAGCACCTGCGTCAGTCGATCTGAATAATCCCGCATAATGACCTCCCGCCAGTAGGGTTGAAGTCCCGGTAACTGTAATAGAAAGCAGATCCTTTGCTCCCATTCCGTTGTTTGCGGGAAACCACGACAAACCCTGGTCGGTTGATTCATAAACGCCGTCATACGAGGTGGACATATATAAAGTTGAGCCTATCGCGGTTATGTAATACAGATTTACAACACTGAAGGTGAAACTAACAGGAATGGTTGTAAAATTTATTCCCCTGTCCGTCGAGCGGTAAACCTCATTGGTTCCTCCTGCGATAACAAGGTTCCCTGAAGTATAAAAATTGTAAGGGGCCCGGGCCTCAAGCGACGGAACATTATTCCAGGTATTCCCGTCATCAACAGAAACATATGTGTGGGCGTTTTCTGATGCGAATAACCTGCTGCCGGCTACACCCAGTCCATAAATGAAATCGTTCGGCAGTACAGTTTCCCAGGTAACTCCGTTATCAGAAGACCTCTGCACACCGTTGAGTATAGTACCGGCAAAGACATAATTATCCTTTGTAATTAATGAAGTAACATAAAAGCCTGTGCCGTTAGAGGGAGGCAGCCACGTTTCCCCGTCGTCTGTGGAATGAAAAGTACCGTTTGCTTCAGTACCCGCAAATAAATTTCCCGCGGCCCCTGTAATTGCCAGAACGCGGTAATTCTCAATGCCGGAATTTCTGGGCGACCATGTTACTCCGTCATCAGTCGACGCAAAAACGCCGTTAGAGTAAGTTCCACAATAAGCAGTGCCGTTTGTGCTGTAAAGAGCGGCAATAGATCCGCCCGGAGGACCGCTTGTCCTCATCCATTGCGAAAGAGCCGTTGATGAAAACCCAAGTAAGAGCAGACAGAGAAATGACTTTATCATAGCTGTACTCCTGTTAATAGTTGGTATCTGTAAACCTGAAGGAATGTACGGATATGATAATTTTTTTACATCACGAAATCGTCACAATCTGAAAAATCTCCCTCGCCCGCATTTATCTCTACCTTTCAATCTTCATTTCAGAAGGATCATCTTGCCGGCATCCATAAACACAGGGCCGTTCCGTGCGTCCCGCACCAGTATCTGGTATAGGTCAACACCCGAGGCAGTGTCCCCGAAATGTCGCTTCTGCTTCCGTCTTTATCGTATACAGCCGCATCCCCCGCGTCGATTAATGGCGAGAACATCTGCAGGTGAAAATCAGGATCTCCCTGTGAAGGGTCATCATTAACAATCATCGGATCAACTAAAAGATTGGTGCTGTCCCCCGTGAATCCCAGGTAAGGGTAAGTTGTCCTCCATAAATCATTATATCCTGCCGCTGGATCAGTCTGGCCGCTGTTAATATTGATACCGGTCGTTATATTTGTGATCACATTATTTTTCACCGTGTCATCAGCGCTCACTAACATTCCCGTTTCTGCGGGACCGTAAATGTAGTTGTTGTAAATTCTGCTATATTGCCCGGCAAGGTTCCATATCATCTGGCACAAAGAAAAAGCCCCCTGCACTAACGGATACAACAAGATCAATAAAGTGAACTATAGCCTCTGCGAACCTGGCCGGCCTTCGGAGAAAGCGAAGATAACTCCCGGAGGCATCAGACTTGAAGCGGAAGAAATTACTGTAAAGCCCGACAGGATAGAAGTAACCCTCCACCCCGTCAGGCTGCAGAAAGACAAAACAAATATTGTATATATAATGATCCTCAGCCTCTGGAACCCCCGGGGTAGAAGAACCGCCCCATTCACATTCGTCCTCCTGCAGGACTGTCTTACAGAAGGGTCGCGGCTGATCTTCAGTCTGGATAAACCCGAAACCATTCTTACTTGGAAATACAAAAACAAAACGATCTTCCTCGCTGCTGTAATAATGAATGATAATCAGATCGCAGGATGGACTGCAACCCTCGGCCGAGATTATAAACCTAAACTCTGAAAGAGCTTCCATAAAATTCTCCGGTCAAATTCGGCCGTGCGGTACTTCCGGAAGCCCCAACAGGTAATAAGCCGCAAGCCAAAAGCCCTAACGCCATTCGGTTCTTAAGCACGCTTTTCTATTCTTGTTGCATATTCATCAGGTGAATAACCTGAGCCATATTTTAAAGTGTACACACGTATTATTTCAGTACCTAAAAATAATACCTGAGCCGAATAATAAACCCATATAAGGAAGACTATCATCACCCCTGCAGCACCAAAATTTTCACCGGCCGACGTATAGTTCAGGTATAGACTTATTAAAAACTGACCGCCAATGAAAAGTATTGTGCTTATTACTGTCCCCATAATAACATCGCTCGTTTTCAGTTTAACGTCAGGTAAGAACTTATAAAGGAGAAACAGTACGAGAAAGATCAGCCCGATAGAAATTAAATATACGATTATATTCATTATAAGGGGTGAAAGAGAAATTTGCCCGCTGAGTTCACCAAACAAAGAAGGTGCTGCAGAAGTAATGAGAAAGGAAATGATCATTAAAATTCCGCAAACAACTATTAAAACGAAGGAAATTAACCTGCTCATAATTAGGCCGGAAATACCTTTGTCCGGATCCTTCTTTACGTTCCAGATTCTGTTCATTGAATCCTGCATATCTGCAAATGCAGAAGTTGCGGCAACGATTAGTACTATTCCACCTAAAATAATCCCTGCGATTCCGGTTCTCGGATCATTGTTATTTTTTATCAGCGTTTCAATAAAGGAGGCACTTTTAGGACCGGCATAATTGGATATACCGGAAGCTATTTCCCCTTTTACAGCTTCAGGTCCGTAAACTATCCCTGCAATCTTAATTACTATAAGGAGGATTGGTGCTGCACTGAAAATAATATAATAAGTTAATGAAGCAGAAAGTTTAGGAATACTATCCCTGCTGTAAGATCTAAAAACTTTCTTAACCGAATCCCAAAATGTTTTCATTACTCAGCTTATCCAAAAAGTTAATAATCCAAAAATCAGAACCCCGAGCCCAAAAAACCTGCTATAACACATGCCGCTCCTGATACAATTGCCGTAGCAAATGACCACCAGGCTGCGGCAGCGGTAATTTCTTTTGCCTCTTCTGCCTGATGGAGGGCTTCCTCCTTAAGCTTTTGAATTCTTATCTCGATTTCCTGGGCAATCTTTTCATATTTATTTATTGCCTGATCCCTCATCGATTCAATTTTATTCAGAAGCCTCTCGGCATCCTCTTCATCCATATTTTTTTTGGATGCTATTATTGCTTTGATAGTGTCTCTGTCCATCTGCTTCAGCCTGTTTGCAACATCCCGGAATCCCTGCTTTGGACTGATAAATAACTCCTTTAAGTCGCCTTTTACTCCTTCGTAGTTTAATTCTGGACGATCAAGAGAGTTGAGGTATGCTCTTACCCGATTCAGCATGGTGTTCTTAATTTCCCTGGCTTTACCTTTGGTACCGTCGGTACTCTCCCTTAAATTATCCGCTTTCCCCATAAGTTTATTCTTAATATTTTCAACTGTATCATAAACTCTGTCGATTCTGCTTTCTACCTGCTCTTTTGAAAGATCAGTTTCCGCCGAGATAACATCTGTAATAAAATCCCTGTCGATTTTTGAGAAACGATTCATAATGGCCTCTTTTCCGGTTTCGGGATCTGTAAATAACTTTTCGATATCCCTTTTTAATTGTTCCGGTTCAAGCTCTGATTTGTTTGTAGATCTGAGAAGGTCTTCAAATTTAATCCTGTAATTTTCCGCATCCTCTTCGGAAACGCCTGCGGTACGCATTATGGTATCGGCGGTTTTGGAGACATTATCTTTATCTTTATTTTTTTCCGACTTATAATTATCGATGATACTATTAAGCGTACTTGTAACTTTCTTAACATCTTTACCTGACAAAAAGGAGTGTAGTTCTAGAGAAGCAGAAACTTCCTTTTCGGAGAAATGATCTTTACTTTCCTGTATTGCTTCCAAATCAATCTCATTCAGGATCTTTTCTATCTGGCTTCTTAATTTCCCTATATCAATCCTTTGAGGTTCCAGCTGATCAACGTATTTTTGTATCTGCCCTTTAAGGTCCTTAATATCCACATTCTCTTCGAATTCATTAATAACCTGTTCGGTAACTTTCCCGGCCATATCTTCTGCTTTTGACTCATCTGATTTACCGAACATGGAAGATAGGCCATGATAGGTCGATATTACTCCCGTTTTAGCAATATGAAGTATTGAACCAATCAAAGAGGAAACAGCGTTAAATTCAAATGATACCATTACAATAAAAAATATTCCCCATATCATTAGTCCCAGCGTTATACCCGTAATAGCGTACGGCGTACCGCTCAATTCAGTGACTAGCCACACTGCAAAGAATAGTGCTCCGGAAGTAGTAATCACCGTAAAAGCTCCGAACCCGGTTGTAATTTTTTTGAGTGGATTTCCTGATTGTGAATGGCTATGAGATGAACTCCTTACATTGATCAGCGACAAACCGCTGGCAACAGCCAGGTTTGTAAGAAGCAGAACAACTCCGATTGCTATAAAGACGCCCCCGATCATTGCTATCCATAAATGAGCTGAATAAAAATTAACCGGGGGTGGATTTACAGCTTGTCCAAAAATATATGATGTATTTAAACCAACTAACATCAGCAGCAAAAGACTTCTCATATAATCCTCCTTTTTATCATAATTATCATTGCATTTTTATACTATCAATCAAAATTGTAAGCAATCAAACTGAATGATGGGGTGATTATGTTCAGAAATATTCCTGTGAAATATATTTCTGTGATGTTTGCAACGGTCTGAAGCCCCCTTTATACTTCACTGCTATCACTATTCCCTGCCCTTCGCATCATTGCCATGATCTTTCAGCTGCGCATCGAACCACACATGGATAGCCTGTATTACTTCTTCATCACCCGAAGTAAAAGTAAGCTGGGCACCGTCTGTTAATTCTTTGTAATCAACATTAAACTTTCCTTCCGCATCGGTTAAAGTTTTTAGTCCCGGCATATCTGCACCGTGCAGTTTTTTCGGATCCCCGAAGTCTGCATTCGAAAACAATTTCTGCTCCTTTTGAAGGTGACTTCTAACCAGAGCTATCTGCGCGCTGTCATTCGGATCTTTAGCTTTGATTTGAAGAACGCCGCCTTTGTCATTCTTAAGGAAATAATGAGTCACTTTTTCCATATCAAATGGCATTACCATCGGACTGTGTGCATGTATCATATGCTGCCTGTGCATCAGCGTGGAATCAACTCCATTATGATTCTGATCGTGTTCCACATCCTGCGCAAATGTACTCCCGGTCATGAACAGAAATAAAAACAATAACAATTTCTTTATCATTTTCGGCCTCTCATAAGTTGAGAACTTTTATATTTTTGATTTTGATCCAAAAACTTCGTCTAATGCTGGAAATCCCATTTCGGTTCCATCTTTTATCTGAGAAGGATCATCTTTTTCGTCTGAATAAAGTTTCCTGCTTGTCCGCCGGCAGGTGCGGCACTCAGCTGATAGAGATAAACACCGCTCGGGAGGTCTGCGGCATTAAATTCTACCTGATGATATCCTGATTCTTTTTCTTCATTCAGAACAACTGCAACTTGTTCACCAATTGCGTTCAGAATAATGATCCTTACATTCGCTTTTTGCTTTATGCTGAATCCGATAGTTGTTGTGGGGTTAAAAGGATTCGGGTAATTTTGCAGTAGACTGAATCCCTCCCCCGCAGTAGTCCCATCATTTACAGAAACTGGATCCATCCAGACAGCTGAGTACCTGATGTTATTTACCCACCCTGTATCATTCCATACATATCGAATATCTTCTATCCAGCGTTCTTCTCCGTCATACATTACTATTCTTTTCCTGGAATTCTGCCATTTTATACTATCGGTCCATACCTCTTTTAGAACTGATGAAATATTTCCGGAACCATTGTATGAATAAGACTGCCGCCATACATTACTCCAGGCGCTTCCGGCCGAATCCCATAACATATAAGTCTTCCGTGTAAGAAAACTATCCTGATCTATTTCATAGGTAAACAAATAATCATTATACCACCCGCTCCCCTCCGGATACTGCCCGACGTCCTCGTAATTATTACTAAGGCTGTCATACGAATACAAATCCCTGTAATGCAGAGCCAGATCGATTTGCCCCTGATATTCCACCGTCTCTGTAAGTCTGTAAAGTACATCGTAGCTGTAATCTATCATCCAGGCATCATACCACACCCCGTAAAAGTCATCATAAGCTTCCGCAAGGTAATTCACAACCTGGTTATTCTCATTATACTGGTATGTAAGCCGGTTTACCGGCATAAAAGTATTCCCTCCCCACCATAAGTAAATATCGTGTTCGGTTAAATTGTTTGATGTATAAAAATAATTATCCCTTGCATAGTAAACCCAGCCGCCCCAGAACATATATAACCGCTCTTCATACAATTTACTATTGCTGTAAAAATAAACCCGTTTTGTTTGATCATCCCAATGGTTATTCCATTTTTGAAAAAGCAGTGTGTCCCGCAGTCCCTCCCCGTTATACAAATAAGTATACAGTGAATCATTTTTCCATACTTCGGAAGCGGTATCCCACACCTGCCTTGTTTCCGATTTAATCAGGCTCCCGCCGTCATTTAATTCATTATCGTACAGATGAGTCGGATGATCAGGAATTTTCATTAAGCCTGGCTCAGATGACTGAGCGAAGATGAAATTGGAAATAATAAGAATGACCGCCGGAATAAGAAATTCACGCATCTTATCTCCTCCCTTTGATTAATTAAAGTTATTCATATAAATGTTTTCTGTCAAGATTTTAGTCGGAAAGAATTGAACACCAGCACTTATTAAGAGATGTGTTTTACCTGAGCAGCATATTCCTATACGAAAATCTTATTTTATCTCAGGGCTTTTGCGATTGCCCTGTTTCTCACTTTAACATAGCTTCACATACGCTTCATATACATAAAGGCATGGAAATGCCGGAAAGGTTAGTGATGAAGGATACAACAAAGGATAGCACTACTAATTATATATAGCCGTTTACTATTATGATTTTCCATTAAAAGTCCTGGTAAATTAAACAGGGAGTTAATTAGATTCCGGGGAGTGTGTGAGTAAGAACTTACAACAGAATGATATAACTATAACTGCAATATTCGGTGCTTTCTGGGGGGTTATCGAAGTTACCCTCGGCACAATGCTGCAGATTTCAAAGATTCCTTTCCGAGGCACTTTCCTGACCCTGATAGCCATCTTTATTATAATGGTGTCGCGTTCTTTCCTCAATTACAAAGGTGCCATACTCTCAGTCAGTTTTACCGCTGCTTCGTTAAAGCTGATTAGTATTGTGGGATTTAATATTACTCCATTCTTCGCCATTATTATGGAGGGGTTAATAGCTGAACTGATCTTTCTCCTCTTTCCCTATTCGGTATTTTCCTCTGTTGCCGCCGGCTCCCTGATTTTATTTTATACTCTGATTCACGGATTAATAATGCAGGGAATATTCTTTGGTCCGGGTATTTATGGTGTTTATATAACAATCATCAATGGTATTGGAGGCGAAATCAGCTATAACGGTGAGTTGTCTTATCTTGTTATTCCTGTCATTGTTGTTTTCTACCTCTGTACTGGTGGTTTGATGGGCTGGTTCGGCTGGAAATCTGGTGAAAGAGCTCATGAAATTCTAAGCGAAGAGATCTTATGATTAATAAATATATTATAGCCGTAATATTTTTATGCTCTCTGCTTATCCCTGCTGACGCCGGTGTCTATTTTTTCCCGGCTGCTTTTATATACATGCTGCTGGTTGACGTAAAGCTGTTTAGGTTTCTGTTTAAATTGTCTTTTGTATTGTTCGCCGTAATATTGCTTGTTTTTCAGCCTCTGCTGGCTATAGAAAAAGATCTTTTGATTGCAGGACTTCCAGCTTCCTCCAGCGGATTCTATAACGGCCTTACAATGCTTATGAGGGCCGTAATAATTATTCCTGCTGTAGGCTGTCTCTCGGGTTCCCTGAGTAAAGAGAGACTGGGACGGTTCTCGGCAAAACTGGGTATAGATAATTACCACGAAGTGGTTTCTCTTTCGGGGAAGTTGATGCCTTCCGTCAAAAGAAACACTCTTGAATTCATTAGGATCGGTAAAAGAAAGGGTTTCTTAACCCCGGTGGAATCAGCAGCACGGCTGGTCGTCGGGTTAGTCAAACTTGCAGGAAAAAATTATAAATCCTGAGGATATTTATGAAGATAATGCTGGTTCTGATTCTTTTGTTTTCTTCAACCGTAATTTCTCAGCAGACAGATTCACTGCTCCATTTTGCTCTTGGTGAAGTTGAGGTTATCGCGGCAAAGGAAAATTTATTAAGCCCGACAAAAACTGGTAAAAAGGATTTTGAACTTCACAATGCATTTACTGCCTTTGATGCACTTCAGTATCTTCCCGGATTGAGCTTATACGTTTCCGGAAAAAATGAAGCTCAACTCTCCTTCAGAGGCTACGATCAGAGACAGATATCTTTTATGATGGATGGAGCCCCCGTTTACTTACCCTTCGATGGCAGCTTTGATCTTAACGCAGCAGGACTTGCCGGGGTTGATAAAATATCGATTGCAAATAACTATTCTATCCTATATGGACCCAATTCGATGGGTGGCAGTGTAAATCTTCTGTCCCAAAGGCCGGAGAGTGACTTTTCTGGAAGTTTTAATTATCAGGGGGGAAGCAGACAGAATTTGATATCCGTTGTAAAAGGAATACTAAATATATTTTATTATACCGCCGCTCTCGGGTATTCGCACCGCGGTGATTATAATCTATCGGGAAGTTTCAGAGGAACAGCTAACGAAAAAGACGGTACAAGAGATAATAGCAGGTATACCTCTAAATCGGGAATGATAAAAATCGGAGCTGATATATCAGGTAATACTGACCTTGCCCTGGCGTTAAATTTTTTATCTGATAAAAAGGACGTGCCTGTTAACATATACACTGAGTTTCCTAGGTATTGGAGATACGGCAGTCGGGAGAATATCCTTGCTAACCTGATGTATGGCTCGGCTGTAACCCCCGATATTGTTCTGAAGGGAAATATATTTTATGAGACGTATAAGAATGAACTTGATTCATATGACGATGCATCCTTTACAAGTCAGATTAAGAAATATGCTTTCCATTCGGTTTATGATGATCGTTCGTATGGAATAAATTTCTCATTATTTTTAAAGGGAAGCTTTCTGCCAATGACAAAGGCTCTCTTCCTCTATAAGAGAGATCAGCATAATGAACAAGCTGATCGGGGTCTTTCCTTTCAGAAGTATGAAGCAGAATTATTTACTGCCGGTTTGGAAGAGACCTTCTCTATATCTGCGGCAGCGAGGGCTTCTGCGGGCATTAGTTTTGACAGAATGAATCCTCTTTACGCCTCTGGCTCACCTCTGCGTCCGCCTGGTTCAGCCCTTAATGCTAATGCCAGTCTTAGTCTTAATTACATTGATTACGGCCTCAGTCTGAATGCTTCGAGGAAGACAAGGTTCCCGACATTAAAAGAATTTTATGCTGAATTAATCGGAAATTACATTCCCAACTATGAACTCTCGCCGGAACAGGGATACAACTTCGAACTTGCTGGCTTTAAGAATATTGGAACGCTTACGATAAAAACCTCTTTATTTTATAGTTACATCAGGAACCTCATTGAAGTATTTTTTGCCGGTAATGGAACGAGACAGTTTCGAAATCTCAGTAAATGTATATTAAGGGGCATCGAGGCTGAAGCAGAATACAGGATACCGTTATTCGCCATTAAGTTGAACGGTATGATTCTCTCCGCAAGGAATATAACTGATGAAAGTCCTGTCCCAAACCGACCTGGTTTAATCTCCAATATCATCCTTTGTAAAGAGTATTTAGCAGGTTTTGAATGGGAGGCAGAAGCATCATATGTCTCTTACCGTTATTCATTAAACCAGGATACAAACAAATTAGTTGAGCTGCCTGGTTATCTAACCGTTAACGGAAAAATTGCTCAAAGGGTATTTTCAACTTATAAGCTTTACCTGAGGATAAACAATATAACGGATTGGTATTATGAATCGGAATACGGTTTTCCACAGCCCGGAAGAGAGTATTTTGCAGGCATCCTGGCTGAATGGTAAAAAAATAATAATAATTACCGGGGAGGTAAATTCCGGGAAATCATCAGCTGCAGAAGAAATGATCTGCAGGTTTGAGGCTTGCGGAATGAAAGCCGGAGGGATATTATGTCATGGAATATTTTTCGGTTCGGTGAAATCAGGGTTTACCGGTATCGATATTTCAACCGGGAAGGAATATCATCTTGCCTCCGGTACTTATTCAGAAAAATTTTCCCTGAAACAGGGAAGGTTTTACTTCGATGAAAAAGCGTTCAGGTACCTGAACTGGTTGATCATAAAACAGATGGACGCCGATGTCATTCTGATAGACGAAGCAGGTCCTCTTGAATTAAACAGGCAGGGATTTTATTCTGCTCTTAAAACCTGCCTTACTGAATTTAAAGGAATTTTAATGATAACTACACGCATATCATTGGTCAACGACCTGACGGCGGCTTTTAATATGAAACGGGAGAACTATATGGTCCTTGAAATTAAACCGGAACAGCAGAAAACTTCTGCCCGGATTCTGGAAAATTTTAAATAACATTTCGGATAAATACTATGAAAATTGAAATGGATTCAGTACGGGAAAATGTTAAACAGGTTATTGATGCAAAGGGGCTGATATGTCCGGCTCCCCTGATATTAACCAAAAAAGGATTACTCAGCCTGGAGAAGGGAGAGCGGTTGAAGGTTATAGTAGATAATTCTACGGCTGTAAGCAATATTGAGAGGTTTGCTGAGGGTAATAATGCATCCACAGAATGCACCGGCGGGAACGGAGTTTATACCCTGACCATAACAAAGCTGAAGACGGATATTAAGGTGAAAAATCGGGAAAATGAATGCAGGATTTTCCCACCCAGGGGAAAACATGTTTTTGTTTTTAAGAACGAGAGTCTGGCCTCGGATGAACTTGGATATATGCTTACAAAGGGATTCTTTGAGACCATAAAGGAAATGACACCTCTGCCTGATAAAATTATTTTTTATCATAAAGGCGTTAACCTTGTGCTGGAAGGATCTCCCTGCCTCGAAGATATCAGAGAACTGGAATCTATAGGTGTTGAAATTCTGATATGCGGCAATTGTGTGGAATATTACGATGTTAAAACAAATGTGGGTGCAGGAATTATTTCAAATTCCTATGATATTCTCATGGCTCTTTCAAATGCGCATCATGTTATAACTCCATGATATTTAGATAAGTTTTATGAAAACAAAACAAAAATTTGATCTGCTCGATTACATAGAGGAAGGTGGATGCTCAGCCAAGCTCTCTGCGGGAAAGCTTTCGGCATATTTAACAAATCTTCCCGTGGTGGAAGATCCAAACCTGCTTGTGGGAATAGATACCCACGATGACGCCGGCGTTTATAAAATTTCGGAACAGATTGCTCTGATACAGACGGTTGATTTTTTTCCTCCTGTCTGTTCCGATCCATACTGTTTCGGACAAATTGCGGCTGCCAACGCTCTCAGCGACGTTTATGCAATGGGAGGCAAGCCACTCACTGCCTTAAACCTTATGATGTTCCCCGATGATAAAATACCTCCGGCAATATTCAGTGAAATTCTTAAAGGGTCATTCGATAAGGTTACAGAAGCAGGAGCTGTAATAGCGGGAGGACATACTATAAATGACAACACCTTAAAATACGGGTTGTCAGTAACCGGTATAATACATCCTGATAAAGTAATTACTAACTCAGGAGCAAAGCCGGGAGATCTTCTGATTCTTACAAAGGCTCTTGGTACCGGAATTATAACTGCAGGCAAGAAATTGAATGCTGTTCCTGAATCGCTTTATTCCGGCGCACTTGCTTCAATGCTTCTCCTTAATAACTCTGCCTGCGATGTGATGAATAAATATAGAATAAAATGTGCTACTGACATAACGGGATTCGGTTTGCTCGGTCATATTCTTAAATTATCTATTGCCAGCAAGGTGTCGGTCGTCTTGTACGGAAGAGCGATCCCTTTACTGGAGGGTGCCTACGGACTGGCAGATCTCGGCTGCATCCCCGGTGCCGTATTCAGAAACCAGGAATTCACAGATGAATTCTGTTCTTTCAATTATACGGATTATAATATCCGTGTGATAATGCTGGATGCACAGACATCGGGAGGTATATTGATGTGCGTTCCATATGATATGAAGGATATTATCCTTAAAGATCTCAAAATGAAAGGTATGGATCATTCTTCAGTTATAGGTGAGGTGATTTCCGCCTCGGAGAAGAATATTTACGTAAATTAAAAAACGTTGTCTCCATCGATTTAAGAACCCGCAGATCTTCAGGAGTGTTAAGGTTAAAGAATATTTCTTCGGGGAAAGAAGTTTCAACTATTTCGGCTTCTGTTTTCATAATAAAATCTCTGATCCTGCAGCTGCCGGCGTGCAGCGAATTTTCAATCGCAGGTATACATTTTTTACTGTAGATTCCGAAAAGATACTGTGTGTGCATATTCTGTCTGTACAGCACGACTGGTTTCGGTGAATTAAAACTGATTATACTGGCAGCTGCCTCAGCAGATATAAGAGGTAGATCGCAGGAGATAACCAGGTTCCTTTCTGTATTAGAATTTATCAGTCCCGAATGAATCCCTGCCAGCGGTCCCATCCCTGTATATATATCCTTACAGACTTTAATTTTCATAAAAAAATAATCTTCTGGATTATCGGAAATTATTATTACTTCATTAAGTAAGGATTTTATTTTAGAATAAATTATTTCAATGATCCTCTTGCCGTTCATTACAATAAGCGCTTTGTTGCGTTTGAGCCTTGAACTTCTCCCGCCTGCCAGTATTATGCCTGTGGTCTGCATTGGATTTTTCCTTTTTCGGTCAGGTTCCTGTAATCTCCGTCCCTTATGGTTATGCCTTCGCCGTCAAAATAATTTAATAAAAGAAGACATATTTTCCTGTTGCCCCCCGTTAGGTCGCGGAATTCAGCTACGGTAATTCCTTTACGGTTTTCATTAAGATGACGTAAAAGTTTAATCCGGCAGTCATCAACAATACCCGAATAGATGACGCTGCCCTCGACTACAACCAGTATCCTGTTTGATATCAGCAGGCTCAGGATCTGTTTGATTTTTACTCCCGATATACCATTCTTCTCAAACAAGGGAATATATTCTGAAGGAAGAGGTGTATGCATCCCTGATTGTTTGAAATATTTTTTAACAAGTTCTATTTCCGCATTTAAGGACCCTGAAACCACTACATTGTGACTGTAGAGTACAAAAGTATTTCTTTCGCTCCTTATAAGCCTTTTCTTAATGAGATCTTCCAGCAGGATATCCAGGAATATTTTCCCCTCAGTTTGGGCGAAATCCGCAAATATACTTACAAGTTCATCCCCCGATTTCCCTGATTCCGAAAGCGGATTTTTCTTATGGTAATTCTCAAGGGATCTTAAAACTTTATTCCCGTATTTCTCAACCGATTTCCTTAAGACAAAATATGCCTTACTATCCTTCTGAATGAAAAGTATGCCGGATGGAAGTTCTCGGGCTGAATTTAATATTTCAGTCTCACCAAGAAACAGTATCTGCGACAGGGTGCTGACACTTAATAATAGCCGCTTCTTATTCAATTCCGACCAGATAAACTCCTGTATGTCTCCCGGTATCAATGCCTGCAGTTTTTCTATAAGTTCAGGAGGACGTCTTTTATGGTGAAGAGGATAAACATCGATTATTTTCCCTCCGCCGATCGTATATTCGCCTGAGCTGTTCCTTACTATGAACCTGTCTGCTTTAACAACAGGTGCAGGATGATCAAGATGAATCTGTACGAGTACCGCGGCATCTGCTTCCACAGTATTTTTATCCAGCAGATGTACCCTGGCAGAGGACGAGAATGTACCCGATAAAAAGATTACATTAAACCATACAGGATACTTTTTCCTCTGATGAATAATATGAAGCTCGGCATCGATCATATCAGAAGGTACAATAATCTTTTCGGAAATAACCATACCGCGCTTAAATTCCTCTTTCTGCAATCCTGAAACATTAACTGAAACTCTGCTGCCTGCACCTGCATATTTAGCCGGTAAACCATATTTTTCAATCCTTCTGATCTTCAGATTTTTTCCTCCCGGAACCAGGTAAACTATATCTTCTTCTTTAATGCAGCCACCGAGAGAAGTTCCTGCTGCAACAGTTCCGAATCCCTTCACCGAAAAAATCCTATCGATATACATCCGGTAGAAAGATCGGCTTCCTTTTGGAGGAATTGAGTTAGCCAGCGCAAAAATATGATTCTTTAATTCCTGTATACCTTCACCTGTAAATGAACTTACCAAAACAACAGGAGCCTTTTCGAGAAAAGTACCTTTTGTAAAACCAATTATTTCAGATTCTGCAAATTCAAGGATTTCGGAATCGACGAGGTCGGTTTTTGTTATTACGCAAATACCTTCAGAAACACCGAGTAATTCCATTATCTTCAGGTGTTCCTCAGTCTGAGGCATAATACCCTCATCGGCAGCAACCACGAGAATAACGAAATCGATGCCGAATGCTCCTGAAACCATTGTATTTATAAAATCTCTGTGTCCGGGTACATCGATGATTCCTATGCTCGTGTCAGCATTTTCTATATGAGAGAATCCAAGGTTTATGGTAATACCCCTTGCTTTTTCCAGGGGATGTGTATCACAGTCTGTTCCTGTAAGAGCTTTTATAAGGGCAGTCTTTCCATGGTCGATATGACCGGCAGTCCCCATTACAACATCTTTCATAGTGATCTTTCAACCCCGTTCACTACCATGGGAATATCTTCATCCTTAATCGTCATAACATCAAAGTGGATTTCACCTTTTCTTAAAATGGCAGCCACCGGTGCTTCACCTTTAAGCAGTTCAAGATAAATTTTCCCAGCCGAATCTTTTTTCTTCGGAATTCCTGAAAGCACGACAGAGAAGCTTTTCAGTTCATAACCGGGCAGAGTGCCGCCTCCGCACCAGGCAGTACTTTCCATTATTTCATTATGAATATCTCTTTTAGTGAGTTCATCAGAAAGTTTAACGGCTCTTGCTTTAAGTTGATATAACGACTGCTTAAGCATCGAATAAACCGGCAGATTGGAGTCCCGGTCATCCTCATTTAAATGAAAGGTAAGTACTGAACCGAGCATAGCCAGAATAATCTTATCCACCCTGTATGTTCTCATCAGGGGATGGGAAGCTATTTTTTTTATAAGCTCTCTTTTGCCCGCTATAATCCCTGCCTGGGGTCCCCCCAGCAGCTTATCACAGCTGAATGTTATTAGGTCTATGCCCGACTTAATAGCTTCCTGTACAAGAGGTTCATCGGGGAAATGAAGCCTGTCTTTCCTCAGCAGTCCCGATCCTATATCATAAACTGACAACAGGTTATTTTCTTTGGCAATCCGGGCTAACAACTTAAGATCTACTTCTTTGGAAAAACCGCTTATACGATAA
The DNA here is from genome assembly GCA_963771705.1 of uncultured Bacteroidota bacterium. Classification (GTDB taxonomy): domain Bacteria; phylum Bacteroidota; class Ignavibacteria; order Ignavibacteriales; family Ignavibacteriaceae; genus DATFVA01. The sequence goes on along the minus strand of CAVYUP010000012.1, from coordinate 14,930 downwards.
TTTGACTTATGAGCTTTTAAGATGATCCGCGTCTTATCTGAAATTGCTTCTTTATAATCATCAGGATTGGTACGGTTTGTTGTACCAACCTCAACCATTCTTGCCCCTCCCTGCTTAATAATGTCCGGCAGCCGGAATGATTCTCCGATCTCAATTAATTCCCCCCGTGAAATTATTATTTCCCTGCGTGCAGCAAATATCTTTGAAATAAGGAAAACAGCCGAAGCGTTATTATTGACAACTACAGCATCTTCAGCTCCCGTTAAATACCTTAATAGATCAATTATATGATCAATCCTTCTGGATCTCTTTCCGGTGGAAAGATCAAATTCCACATTGCAGTAGCCCTCCATTATTCTGCTTACTTTATCTGCTGCGTAAGTGCCCAGGGGAGCTCTTCCGAGATTGGTGTGCAGGATTATACCCGTCGCATTTATCACCGGCTTAAGTTTCATACAGGAAAGTGATTCTATTCTGCCGGTTACCGAAGAAACAATTTCATCGATTGATGAGGGTTTATTATTTGAACCATTGCCTGATCTTATATCCCGCAGACATTCACGAATTGCAAATTTGGTGAGATCGGAACCGTATTTCGTTGTTAACAGGCGTATGGAATGATCGTTCAGAAGAGTATCCACACCGGGGATATTTTTCAGAAGCACCTTATCCATTTTAATCCTTGCTTATAAAGAAGAATATTAACCGCAGGAATAATGTATCCTGCAGGTACAAGTGCAGAGAGGGCAGGAATCGAACCTGCCGCCGGCGGTTTTATCCGACAGCTGCCGGTTTTGAAGACCGGTCGAACCACCAGATCCTTCCTCTCTGTAGGACAAAATTAATTTTCCGGAAAAAAGACTCTGTAAAAAAGTACCTTTATACCATCAGCTTATTTTCGATAAATATCTCCCGAATTGTAATCTACAGGTTCGCCGGATTTCCTCCGCTGAAGTTCAGTTATAGATTCAGGGTGACGTGCGGATGCCTGGCCCGCCTTATAAATCGCAAATCTCATCGAAAGAGCTCCCGAAGCTTCCAGCAGAGCAGCTGCAGCTTTTTTAGGTTTTGATCTTCCGGGGATCAAAGCTAATATCAACCCGGCCGCAGATAAAATATTTCCCATTTTCCATAATAATCCCGGAGTCCCTTCGTGTAGGGTTTTTCTTATATGAGGATGAGGTTCCAGTTCCCTCTCAACCAGTACTGAAGTAAGTAGTTCCGCTGCACCTCCCGCCACACTGAACTTATGAACAACTGAATCCTCATGCTCCTCAATGCTAAGCAGCTGCAGAAGAGCGGATGCCCCGGCCACCCCGGAGAATAAGAAAAGAACAGGAAGCGTTTTCCTTGTTTCCTGCCATACAGGTACGGCAGTATTATTTAAGAGTACCCCTGTATAACCTGCCAGGGTAATGCCCATCAGTCCCGCTTTAATTCCTGCGGCGTTTGAAATAAATCTCAGAAATTTATTCCGGCTGTTATAGAGCAGAGAAGCAGATGACAAAGTACCGGTAACAGCAAGGATCCATGCACCCATGCTCATCGGGGAAGTAGGTCTGAATACCCTGAGCATATTAAGGAACCTGTCTTTCCTGCCGAGGTCGTAGATCAGGAGTCCTACCCCCGCCGCTGTCCCTGACGCCGCCACCCACCTGCAGCGGGCTATAAGCTTCTTATGTGTTTTATGAGCAAATATTTGAGTAACCGCACCTAAAATAGCGGACGCGCCTGCCGCCCCGCCCACGTAAAAGTAAGTCGGTATCGCCCATATCCAGACCGGCTCCTTCAGCAGCGGCAGGTTATAATATGTTTTTTTTCCGCTGAATGATTCTGAGGGAAGTTTTTGCCAGACGCCGTAACCTTTCCGGTCAGGATGCGGATCAGGCACTTTTACAATCTGACCAGAGCCTTCTCCTTCCAGCACAGCCATAGAAGGATCAATATACCTGCCGTCTCCTCTGTCAGTTTTAATCCGATTCATTTACTCTCTCCTTTCCCTGAGAATATTACACTTCCTGCAGCCATAAGTAATGTGATTGCCCCGCCGATAAACAAATTTTTCCAGCTCTCCCTGATATGTTTTGTTGGAACAACTGGATCAGGCGGCAGATTATAAACTTCAGGTTCATCAACGAGGAGAAAGAAAGCATTCAAACCTTCTGTTCCGGGCTGGTTTTTTTCGTCTGCTCCGTAAAGGTATGCTTCAGCTGCACCTTTATCGTGAAGCTGCTTCAACCGTTCTCCTGCGGTTCGTTTGATCTCATCAATATCACCGAACTGTATAGAACCGGTGGGACATACTTTTGCGCAGGCAGGCTCCATACCAGTCCGTAAACGATCGAGACATAGGGTACATTTCCAGGCTCTTCCATCATCTTTTCTTCGGTCAATTACTCCGAAGGGACATGCCGGAACGCAGTAGCCGCATCCGTTGCATATGTCCTGCTGAACATATACCGTATCGAATTCTGTTCTGATTATAGCACCTGTAGGACAAGCTTCGAGACATCCGGCCCTCTGGCAGTGTTTACACACATCAGACATAAGGAGCCACGAGAAAGCGCCTAGTCCTGTAACCTGATCCGAAAGCGATTTATTTCTTTCTATAAATGCAACATGACGCCAGGTAGATGCTCCCAGATCGAATGTATTATCATAAGACCTGCCGCTGAAGAAGAACCCGTCATCAGGGAGCTGGTGCCACTGCTTACAGGCTACTTCGCAGGCTTTACAGCCGATGCACACCGTTGTATCGGTAAAGAATCCTTTTGCTCCCATAATTATGTCTCCTCCGTTTGCTGTGTTTTACCGCTTACTATTCCATGCTTACCCGCGGGCTTTTTTCGTACTTCCGGAAGGTCGCGTTCTATTTTCTCCTTTTCCTCCAGTGCAGGATAAAATTCACCCGAGGTAACAACCCTGCGTTTGCGGCTGAGTCTTCCGGGACTAATATTACCCGTTAGCGCTTTGGATTCCTGGATAGATACATTAGGATCGGCTACAAAAGAAATCAGTTCGTTCAGCGAATCACCTGTAACCCTTCCAACCGAACCCCAATGATAGGGTATTCCAATCTGATGGATAACCTTACCATCTATTTTAAGAGACTGGATCCTTTCTGTTACAAGTACACGAGCTTCTATTTCGGCTCTTGCGGTTGTTATAGTTACCCATCCTCCATTTCTGATCCCTTTCTCCTCAGCAAGCTGCGGAGATATTTCGCAGAACATTTCGGGCTGTAGTTCACAAAGCCATGAAAGCCACCGTGTCATCCCCCCTCCGGTATGATGTTCCGTTAACCGGTACGTCGTAATAATGCAGGGAAACCTCGGATCATTGTAAGCATTGTGGTAGGGATTTTCTTTTCTCATCCACTCTATCCTTGCAGGATTGCACTGCTGTCCGTAAAGAAAATTCTTTACAACTGATTCCTGGGCTTCATAATGGGTTGGAAGAGGGCCATCAAGAAGACCGTTAGGATCATAGAGCCAGGCTTTGCCTTCAGCCTGCATTATAAATGGATCCTTTCCGGATAATACATCGATACCTTTTGCTTTCTCTGAAGGCCGGTAATCGGGCGGCCTGTCCTTTATAAAGTCAGGAGTATCATATCCGGTCCATTCTTTTTTCTCTTCATCCCACCAGATATATTTTTTGGCCTCAGACCATGGCTTCCCCTCAGGGTCGGCTGATGCTCTATTATAAAGGATGCGGCGGTTTGACGGCCACGCCCATGCCCATTCAGGGGCAACCCAGGACTGCTGACTGCCTGGTTTCCTCCTTGCTGTCTGGTTAATCCCGTCCTTATAGCAGCCGCTGTATATCCAGCATCCGCACGCTGTAGATCCATCCTCCTTCAAATCGGTAAAACCGGAAACAGGTTTTTTATCTTTCACCTTCCACCCATTAATTTCAAATAGAACTGCTTCGGCATCTGGCTCATTATGTTCACCTTTCACAGGGTAATCCCATGTAAGATCTTTTATCGGCTGATCCTTCCTGTCGGTGGAATCAGCATACATTTCCTTTAACCTTTTACCAAGATGAAAAACAAAGTTAAGATCGCTTCTGCAGTCTCCCTGCGGATCCACGGCTTTATGATGCCATTGCAGAAGCCGCTGGGTATTTGTAAAACTTCCGTCCTTCTCAGTATGTGCGGCGGCAGGAAAAAAGAAGATTTCAGTTTTTATATCTCCGGGAGAAATTTCACCACGATCAATTTCAGGAGCTTTCCTCCAGAACTCAGCAGTTTCCGTTAAAGCAAAATCCCTCACCACCAGCCAGTCGAGATTTCTCAATCCCTTTCTCTGAAAAGCGCTGTGAACCGAGCCCACCACAGGATTTTCACCAATTACAAAATAACCCTTAACGATATGATCACACATCGCTGAAACCGAAACCATGTGAGAATGGTCGCCGCTGATGAAAGGAAGGTAGTCATAGCACCAGTCATTCTCTTTCTTCGCCGCATCGCCGAAATAAGCTTTCAGAAGAGAGATAATATACTTCGGAAACTCGCTCCACCACCCGATAGCCGATTCATTATTTTCTATATAAGCTTTCAGGTTGAGATCGTATTTAGCGTGTGCCATCGGAAGATAGCCGGGGAGCAGATTATAAAGCGTGGGGATATCAGTTGAACCTTGTATTGATGCATGTCCTCTCAGCGCCAGGATCCCGCCTCCGGGACGGCCTATATTTCCGAGCAGCATCTGCACTATACCTGCAGCCCTTATGATCTGTACACCATAAGAATGCTGGGTCCATCCCACGGCATAGCAGAAAGCCGATGTTTTTTCCTTCCCCGAATTATTAACCAGGGCTTCGGCAACCTTCAGGAAAAGATCGGGAGGAATGCCACAGATTTTCTCCACAACTTCAGGTGTATAACGGGAATAATGACGTTTGACTATCTGAAAAACGCAGTAGGGATTTTGCAGTGAAGGATCAGTCTCCATCGCCGAAATATGAGAACCTCTCTGAGTGTGGGGTTCACCCGAAAACATTTCCCGGTGACCTGCCGAAGGAGCAACCTCAACACCCTTATATTGCCAGGTTTCAACTTCGTACTGTCCTTTTTCCTCATTCCATCCGCTGAAAAGACCATCAAGGTCTTCCGTGTCCTTAAAATTTTCGTTTACAATTGAAGCAGCATTCGTATAATTAACCACATACTCTTTAAAGTATTTTTCATTCTGAATTACATAATTTATTATGCCGCCCAGGAAAGCGATATCGGTACCAGCCCTTATGGGAACGTGGAGATTGGACATTGCGCTGGTTCGTGTGAAACGGGGATCAACATGAATTATAGTAGCGCCTCTTTTTTTAGCCTCCATAACCCACTGAAAACCAACCGGGTGACATTCAGCCATATTGGAGCCCTCAATTACAATGCAGTCGGAATTCTGCAGGTCCTGCTGAAACGTAGTAGCTCCGCCTCTTCCAAACGAAACCCCCAGACCGGGGACAGTTGAAGAGTGTCATATTCGGGCCTGGTTTTCTACCTGAATCACCCCGAGAGCAATGTATAATTTTTTGAGCAGATAATTTTCTTCATTGTCAAGTGTGGCGCCACCAAGATGAGCAATTCCCATTGTACGTCTGAGGGGATGACCTTTTTTATCTTCAGATTCCCAATTCTCATCCCTGGTTTTTTTAACCCTTTCAGCCACCATGTTCATCGCCTGTTCGAGAGGAATCTCTTCCCAGCTGGTGCCGTAAGGTCTTCTGTAAAGAACATTTTTAATTCTATGAGAACCGGCAACAAGCTGAAAAGTAGCAGCACCTTTTGGGCAAAGCCTTCCCCGCGAAATAGGAGAGTCAGGATCTCCTTCAATGTTGATGACTTTTTCATCCTTAACGTAAATTAATTGTCCGCATCCGACTCCGCAATAAGGGCAAATAGACTGAACTACCCTGTCCGCTCTTTCTGTCCGGGCAGTTAACTCTTCTGTCCTTTTAGAATAAGCAGTTTTATCAAGACCATAAAGGTCCCTTTCTTTAATCTGACGGATGACCGGCCAGCGGCCGAATTGCAGGTTGCCTCCCATAATAATAACCTCCCCGGTAAAAAATTAATCGTTGAGCAATTATGGGTTCTATTTGGATGATTTGCTGTATTATACGTCACAGCATTAAAAAGTGATCCTGGGAGATCCTTATTGAGCCTATTTGGATACGTATTTAAAATGAATAAACCTCGAAAATAGCTTGTTTTCGAGGTTTTATCTACTTCGCGGAGAGACAGGGATTCGTTGCATACTGCATTTTTAGTTTAATTTCTAAGGATTTAAGCTTGGAGTGTCCAAAAAATGACCAGGAATTTTATTTTGACCAAAATGTGACCAACTGCTTTAAATAATTATGCAAAGTTTAGAAATTAGATTTAAGGTTGACTGTTAAGCAGCTTTCAGCCGAAATTATAAACCATTAAAAATAAATTCCTAAATGATCTTCTTCGTGACAATTCTTCAGCATACAACTTATACCCCAAATACCGTTTTTAGTAATTATGTTAATATGAAGCAAATATGAACAGATTGAGTCCATTATGGAAGCTTTTTACCGTGGGAGTTTTCTGTTCCCCAACTAATCGCCAAGATTGCCAAGCATATCTGTCATTGGATTGCTAATAGTATTTCATTGTGATCAATATAATTATAAGTATCATCTAACCATATCAGTTCAGCAAAACATATTTCAAGAGAATAATTACCTTCTGTGATAATATTGTTTGCCTCATCAAAATCACTTTTCTTCACAAGTATCTTGAGTAAATCTATGAATTTAGCTTTATCGATCATTATCGCCCTTCTTTCTGTTGTCCGACCTGTTCTCGTCTTCAGTGGTAATTTCGATGATGTCGGTCAGACTGACCAGTTCCTGTGGTGGAAAATTCATCCCTGAGTTGACGGGTTCAATGTAGCACCTGCCCGTTACTTCATTAATATTGGTGACAATATAGATAAATTTCTCTTCACCCGGCTCAGGATTTTTAAGTCTGTATTTTTTCATTTTTTATTCCTTTCTAATGGTGATGGTGCAGTATTTAATTAACATATTCATTATCTGAATTCCTGAAAGCTTACTTTATGGTAATTCGTAAATGTTATTGAGAACTTCTGCTCTGATTTTCCTTCCTTAAAAAGGTTAATATTAAGTGATTCATTAACTACCTCAAGTGACGTAAATTTATTCTCAAATATCTCATCCGAGGTAATTTCCATACCTTCAATCTCAATTTTATACCCCTGAGATTCAAGTTCTGAACAAATGATACCGAGTGCAGAATTCATCTCATCCTCACTAAGAGCCAAAAATATTTTTTCAATATTCATAATTTTCTCCTTTCTCTTTCATTCTTATACCCTTATATACGATGAATAATTATGTTATTTTTTATCTGCAACTAAATATATAAAAACCAGCAGAAGGAAATTATAATTTGAGTGACGTTCATACCCCGGAAGTCAGAAGTTATAATATGAGTATGATTAAAGGGAAAAATACCAAACCGGAGTTAATAGTGAGAAAGTTTCTTCATAACAAAGGGCTCAGATTCAGGCTTCACAAAAAAGATCTCCCAGGTAAACCCGACATAGTGTTAAAAAGATTTAATACTGTTATATTTGTACACGGTTGCTTTTGGCATGGGCATATGAATTGTAAATACTTTTCTTTACCAAGCACAAGAAGAGAATGGTGGAGGAAGAAGATAGATTACAACAGACGACGTGATAAGCTGAATTCGTCAAAACTACGGTATTTGGGTTGGAAAGTTATCACTATTTTTGAATGCGAACTGAAAAAGGATAAAAGGGAAAAGACTCTTAATGGGATCATCACCAACTTACATTGACCTATTTTCCGGAGCAGGAGGACTTTCAGAAGGTTTTATAAGAAGCGGCTTCCTTCCAATTGCTCATGTTGAGATGAATAAAAATTCTTCTAACACCCTCAAAACTAGGTTAGCATATCATTACTTAAATAGAAATGGAAATACTAACATATATCGAAAGTTTTTATTAAAAAAAATTACAAGCGAAGAGTTATGGCAGATAATTCCTCCTAAAGTATTGGACTCAGTAATAAACCAAGAAATTACTGAGTATTCTATGAAGGATATATTTACCAAAATTGACACCGAACGCGAGTCCCACAAAGTCGATGTAATTATTGGGGGTCCACCCTGTCAGGCATATTCATTAGTAGGTAGAAGCAGAGATCCTAATAGAATGAGGGAAGATGCGAGGAACTATCTTTTCCGATATTACGCACAATTTTTGGCCAGATATAAGCCTAAGTATTTTGTTTTTGAAAATGTTTTGGGATTATTATCAGCAGGTTCAAGTTTCTATCTTAACAATATGCTAAAGCTATTCTATGATGTAGGTTATTCAACGGATTTTAAGATATTGAATGCTGCAAATTTTGGAGTGCTCCAAAACAGAAAAAGAGTTATCATAATCGGAAAACGAGGATTAAAAGAATTTACATTTCCCCATTTTGAGGAAGTTGAGAATAAATGGCAGATAAAAAAAGACCTGTTTTATGATCTTCCTCCATTATCTCCCGGAGAAGAGCTTGAAATTGCATACTATCATAAAGGTATTAATCCATATTTAAAAAAAACCGGTATTCGAAATGGTTTTAGTTTCACCACACAACATATAGCTCGCCAGCATAATACAAGGGATTTAGAGATCTATGCAATTGTGATAAAAAAATGGTTAAATGAGCGTAAAAGAATAAAATACAGCGAACTTCCTAAAAGACTACAGACCCATAACAAAAAAGACATATTTTTAGACCGTTTCAAAGTTGTCGATCCAATTGGTAACTCACATACATTGGTTGCACATATTGCTAAAGATGGACACTATTACATTTATCCTGATTTTAATCAAATTCGATCGATTTCAGTTCGGGAAGCTGCAAGAATACAGTCCTTTCCAGATAATTATTATTTTGAAGGGGGAAGAACTTCTGCTTTCAGCCAAATTGGAAATGCAGTGCCCCCCCTGATGGCACAAGCAATAGCAAAAACGATTTATAAAATCATTTGATTGTGGATTAAATAAGATTTTAAAAGGGTAAGATGGTTGATTACAATAAATTGGAAGTCGCTTCAGCTGAGCCTGAGGCGAGCACCTTGCTCCAAACATTTCGTGCTATTGGTTATTCCATTGAAGCTGCAATTGCCGATATAGTAGATAACTCTATCTCAGCTCGAGCAGAAAATATCTGGATCGATTATGACTGGGAAGGACCATCAACCAAGATTTCTATCTTAGATGATGGAGATGGTATGACAAATAAAGAATTAATCAATGCAATGCGCCCCGGAAGTAAAAATCCTCTAACTTTTCGTTCCAAAGAAGATCTGGGAAGATTTGGATTAGGACTCAAAACCGCTTCATTTTCACAATGTCAGAAATTTTGTGTTATCTCAAAAAAAGAAGGTAATAATGCAGTGTGGTGGAGTTGGGATTTAGATTTTATTGAGAAACATAAATCTTGGTCAATCATTAAATATTGTCCGAATGATAAGTATTTGGAAACTGTTGGGAGCTTACTTAAAGGTACCCTCGTCCTGTGGTGGGATATTGATCGTTTAACTAAGGATTCACATATTGATAACCAAGATTCATTAGATAAATTTATGGTGGGGATGGAAAGGGTTAAAAAACATTTAGCTATGGTGTTTCATAGATTTATATCCAATGGGCTAAATGTTTTTTTCAGGGATAGAAAAATTGAAGCTTGGGATCCATTTATGATAGGGACTGATGGCTTACAAACGAAGTCTAGTGTATATATTGATAACCGCAAAATAATGATTAAGGGATTTGTCCTGCCTCACCGCTCAAAACTTACAGCGGAACAATACAATGTAGGAAAAGGCCCTCGAGATAGTTGGACTGCACATCAAGGGTTTTATGTTTATAGGAATAATCGATTAATCGTATCCGGAGATTGGCTTGGGTTATTCAAACGAGAGATTCATTATGATTTATGCAGGATTATGATTGATCTTTCAAATGAATCCGATGCTGAATGGCAAATCGATATAAAAAAGTCAGTGGCTAGACCTCCAAAGAGGTTTAAAGATTCGATTCTTGCTGTAGCAAAGGATGTCAGGGCACAAGCACTTCAGGTTTATACCCACAGGGGAAAGTTAATTAAAAGAAAACTGAGTGACTTAGAGGATCAATTTTTGTGGTTAGAATATAAGCGACATGGAAAACGATTTTATAAACTAAATCGTAATCATCCAATAATAAGCCTATTGATAAATAGCGCTGAGAGTTATAGATCTGATATAGAAAAAATGCTACGTTTTATCGAAGAGACTGTACCTATTCCACTTATTACTCTGAAGGAAAATGAAAATGCATTCCCCCATGGTCAACCTTTTGAGGGAAGTAGTCACGATTTGATTCAAAAAACAATGGGATTGATGTATGATAATTTGATAGCGCAGGGTAAATCAGACTCAGATGCTAAAGCTATAATATTAAATATTGAACCCTTTAATTTCTATCCACAATATATAGAGTGCCTGAATGCTTAATAATGCTATTCTTACCATCCGAACCCTTCTGCCAGAACAGGGATCAGTAACACGAGATCAAATTGAATCTCAGGTTGATTTTATATTGACCAATCCAGCATTCACTAATCTGAAAAGAGAGGAATTAATTAGAGAAGTAGAATCATTGTACAGGGTTCGTATAGATGAATTCAGAATGATAGAAGCCGCTGAAAGAAGACGACATTGGATAAAAGAAAAGAAAAATCAGACCCAGTGGAATTTTTGGGAACGCTACAAAATTTATCTCCAATATAGAAAAAACTTTGCTCCTGAAACTATTAAACACCTTGACAGATTAACTGACAAAATACTTGATGGACTATATGACCCTAATCTTGATATTGGATTTGATAAAAAAGGGTTAGTAGTCGGTCAAGTTCAATCCGGTAAAACTTCAAATTATACCGGGCTCATTTGTAAAGCAGCTGATGCAGGGTATAATCTTATAATTATTTTAACAGGGTTACAAAATAATCTGAGAACTCAGACACAACTCAGAATTGATGAGGGTTTTCTTGGATTCGATACAAAATATCAAAGAGCTTTTAATACTGGTAATAGCATAATAGGAGCAGGAGTCGGACAGAAAATATATCCGGTGCATTCGTTTACTTCAAGTGACGAAAACGGAGATTTTAGTAAGAGAGGGGCGTATTCATTCCATACAAACGAACCCATAATTGCAGTTGTTAAAAAAAATAAAACTCGTCTGGAAAATCTTTATAGGTGGTTGTATACTCATGCTACCGAGGAATCAGATGGCAAGAAAAAGATTAAAAATAAGACCTTATTATTTATTGACGATGAAGCAGACAATGCTTCTATAAACATCTCTAACGATCCCGAAAAAAGAAGTGCTATAAACAATGCGATAACAAATATTCTTGAATTGTTCGTTAAAGGTGGTTATGTCGGTTATACAGCTACCCCATTTGCAAATATTTTTATTCCCTTTGATGAAAATGATGTATTTCCCCGCGATTTCATAATTAATTTGCAGCTCCTTCAAACTACATTGGTCCCGAGAAAGTATTTGGATTTAGTTTGGACGATGACGATTCTAATAATGAGAGTGTTTTGCCTATTGTCAACCCGATTAATGATTATCAATCTTACATCCCGAGCAAACATAAAATGAGGGATGAGCTGCCCACGGGGATTCCTGATTCTCTAAAATTAGCAATAAGATGTTTTATCTTAACTTGTGCCATAAGAAGACTTAGGGGACAGGTAAAAGAACATAATTCAATGCTTATCCATGTTACTAGATTTGTCATTTGGCAAAACCACATTCGGGATTTGGTATCAAAAGTATTTGAACATTATAGACTGGGAATTGATCAAAACAGTAAGACTGTCCTTGAAGAATTGAGAAAAACATTTGAAGAAGACATCTTTTCAGATGAAATTCAATATAAGAGCTACAAAACAGTTTCTTCAAATATTTTGGATTCCACATTATCGGATATTGACAGCTCTATTCAAGTACATAAATGGGCGGATGTTTTGAATCAGCTATATGATGCGGTAGCAAAAATTGAAATACGTGCATTGAATGGAGGATCAGCGGATATATTAAATTACTTCGATCATCCGGATGGTCTTTCCGTTATTGCAATAGGCGGGGATAAACTTTCACGGGGGTTAACTTTGGAAGGACTATCAGTGAGTTATTACCTACGAGCTTCTACTATTTACGATACGCTGATGCAGATGGGTAGATGGTTTGGGTATCGACCCGGCTACGTTGACTTATGCAGATTATTTACTAGTAGAGAACTGAATGAATGGTTTTGCCACATCGCTCATGCTTCTGAAGAATTAAGGGAAGAATTTGATTATATGGCAGATGTTGCCGGTTCAACCCCAGAACAATATGCATTAAAAGTCAGAACTCATCCAGGTATTCTACAAATTACAGCATCGAATAAAATGAGAGCAACTGTTCCAATACAAGTAACTTGGGCAGGTCGTTTGGTTGAATCCTATGAGCTAAAACGAAGTAAAGAAACCGTGGAAAACAATCTTGAAGTAACTTTAAATTTTATTCGGGATTTAGGAAAAAGCAATGAAAGAAAAGATTATAATTATATTTGGAAAAATATTTCAGCTAAAAGAATAAAAGAATATCTTAAAAATTTTCGTTTGCTTGAAAATTTAAAAGCATACGAACCACAAAACCTGATCAGGTTCATTGATCTTCAGTTGCCAAATGGTGAATTAACTGAATGGACTATTGTATTAATGTCAAAGAATAAATCAGATACATCTTATGAATGTATTATTGATAATGAAAAAATAAGTATCGGGTGTTTCGTGAGGACACAGGATAAAAATAATTCAAACGACGATATTTATTATTTAAAGAAATCCCATATTATAAGTCCAAAAGATGAATTTATTGATTTAAAAGCTGATGAATATGACAGAGCCATGGAATTAACTAAACTCTATTGGAAAACCAAGAAAAAACCAGGTATGCCTAAATATCCGAATGGACAAATTGTAAGAAACCAAGTCAGAGATCCTAAAAATCCGTTAATGCTTATTTATTTTTTGGATCAAGGTACTTTTCGAAAAAGTGCTACCTATAATCCTGTTGATCCAATCGTTGGTTATGCAATTAGTTTTCCTAAAAGTAATCATAACAAATTTGTTGCTTACGCTGTGAAAGAAGAGTTGTTAGATAGATTCGATTTTGATTACGACATGGCTGAGGTTTATGAAGACGAAGATTGAAAAAATCTGGGCTGAGCTTGAAAATGATAATTGTTTTACTTCCGGATTACTTTTAAAACGTTATTCATCAACAGTTTTGCCAAATATATATGTGGCTTTGCATGCACCAGAAAAGGAAAGGTGCCTAGCTGTTCATATTTCAAGAAATAATGGTTTCAACATCAAACAATGGGAAAATTACAAAGATATTAAAATAGAAGTATTTCCCGATGAAAAAAACAAAAGCAAATCATTCGTATTAATAATTCTTCTTAATTGGAAATACAAAGATGTATTTTCTGTTCTTAGTGAAGATTTAATTTTTAATATTTCTAATATTGCATCTGAAAGACAGACCTTAAATGATATATTGAACAGGCTAGTAAGTTGGCAAAATCTTTTTGATAAACAAAGAGAGGATGGATTAAGTGAAGAGTTACAGATCGGATTATACGGTGAATTATATTTCCTTCGAAAACTTTTAACACTTTCAGGCAATAACTATCATTTTTTGCAAACTTGGCAAGTTCCATCTAATAAAGCCCAAGACTTTCATTATAATAACTGGGCTGTTGAAGTAAAATCCACTCATTCTAACAATCCGCAAAAGATTCAAATAAATAGCGCTAGACAACTTGATAATTCAATTGTTCCTGATTTGTTCTTATATCATCTGTCTTTAGACATACGCAATGTAAAAGGGGAAACATTAAATCAAATTGTTGATACTATTGAAGACTATTTAAGCAATGATTTAGTATCATTAAATAACTTTAAACTTAAACTTTTTGAGATCGGTTATTTTGATATACATAAAGCGAAATATGATGAAAAAGCTTATAATTTAAGAAATGAAAGCATTTTTCAGGTTAAGGATGATTTTCCACGAATATTGGAAAATCAAACACGAAATGGTGTTGGAGACGTGAGGTATTCAATTTTGATTTCTGAATGCACACCCTATCGCATTGAAGAAGGAGAATTGTTTAACAAATTATTAACTGACCAATGAAATCATTAGAAAGAGAAGAACTTCAAAAATTCTATCTAAACTTACAGCAGAAATCAAATCAACCTTGCTTACAGAAGAGGATGGTAATCCTCCCGAACAATTATTCACTGAAATGGCTTTAACGTTACTTTCGGAAGCTGGTGAAACTGAGAATTACCAAATAAAATATGAGAGAGAACCAGTAAGCGGGGAATTGAACACAAGATTAATGCATATGCATTATCTGAGAATTATGAAACACTGGATTTATTTGTTACAATATTTAACGGCACAGAAGAAATTCAACAAGTATTTAAACAGGATTGTGAGAAAGGGGTTGATCGTTTAGTAAAATTTTTAAAAATGCAGTGTATAAAGATTACATTAATTACATTGAAGAGTCAGCTCAGATTTATGATTTGGCTCATACATTAGCTAATGCAAATGAGATAAAAGAGTATTTATCGAGAGTAAATATTTTTTTGATTTCGGATGGTGAAATAAAAACGGAAGCTCGGGGAAAACAAAAGATAGCTGGGTACAATGTATTTTTCAGAATAGTAGATATTAATTATCTTTTTAATATTTCAGAAAAAGCAAGAATCCCTATTGAAGTAAAAT
>CAVYUP010000011.1:0-156048 GCA_963771705.1 uncultured Bacteroidota bacterium | reverse complement strand
ATGCTTATATGCACAATCAATATTTCCTTCGGTATAAACGAGTTCCTCATACCTAAATCAAATTTTTCCAGATTAATAGATAATAAGTAAGGGTCATTAATTTGCGCCTGGTTCATAACTATGCAGGCTAACGTTGTCGGCAGCGATATCGGTTCATTTGTTGAGGAAGGACAGCGCCTGATAGAGTCTAATATTTAGCTGCCCTGGTTATCTTGTAACTTGCGGGACCAATTAAGGCTTCATTTTGTAAAAAAGATGGCAGCATAGCGTATGTATAGCGCGCAATTATGACGATTATAAGCTTTTTTTTGGTCTGACGATAAATTGGTCGCCTTGTTCATGGAATGCAGTTCCTAGAGGATATGCGGCGTTTTGTTTAATTACACTTTTTTTAATTAAATATTTGTGCCATAATTTAATTATATATTCCTTTTCTTAAATAATAAATCTATTCAATTAGACTATTGGCAAATAACCAGAGATAAAGAAACAAAAAATCCTCTGCTGATTTTGTACTTTGCAGAATAACTAATTATGGAGAATAAAATAATGAAAACAATGAAAGCGATAGTTTGCACAGGTTACGGACCGCCTGAAGTATTGAAGATGACAGAAGTTGAAAAACCTTTTCCCAAAAATAATGAGGTGTTGATAAAAATATTAGCTACAACGGTACATATTGGGGACACTAAGATACGGCGTTTTGAACCGGGATTAGGGCCTGTTCAGGATTTCTTCTTCAGGCCGGTTATGCGGATAATCCTTGGTTTAAGCAGACCCAGAAAAAAAGTGCTCGGTATGGAACTTTCAGGAGAGATCGAAGCAGTCGGGAAAGAAGTTACGCGGTTTAAGGTGAGTGATCCTGTTTTTGCATCAACAGAATTTAGATTTGGTACTTATGCACAGTACTGCTGCATACACGAAGATGGAATTCTGGCAATAAAACCGGTTAATATGACACACGAAGAAGCCGCTCCGGTTTCTAACGGTGCGATAACCGCTTTGATTCATCTCAGAAAAGCAAAAATCCGGAGAGGTCAAAAAGTATTAATTTATGGTGCTTCCGGCAGTGTAGGAACTTATGCAATACAAATTGCTAAGTACTTTGGCGCTGAGGTTACAGCTGTATGCAGTACTTCCAATCTGGAAATGGTAAAATCTCTTGGTGCAGATAAAGTTATTGATTACACCCGGGAAGATTTTACACAAAACCATGAGATATATGACGTTATTTATGATGCTGTAGGCAAGATCCCAACTTCAAAACGCAAAATATCTCTCTCTAAATCAGGATGCTATTTAAACGTTCTTTCAATGTCTGGTAATATCAAATTAAAGGTTGAGGATCTCAATACTATAAAAGAACTATGTGAAGCGGGAAAACTGAAAACCGTAATTGATAAAATTTATCCTTTTGAAGAAATAGTAGAAGCACACAGGTATGTTGATAAAGGACATAAAAAAGGAAATGTGGTAGTAACTGTTTAATTATAATGTTAAAGCTAAGTGACGAGAGAGAAAATTATCACTTAGCCGAGGCTGAACAATTATTTTCTTGTCTATTTTGCTGATTTCAGCTATGTTAACTGAGGAAATAAACCGGATACCGGGGCTGTAGGGAATTAGTTTAATTGTGGGGTACCTGGTTCTATCTAAAACTTATCTGGATAGAATTTTAGAGGTGAGAATAACTAAGTTCTATGAAACATCTTTTTAGGGTTCTTCTTTTAATTGCAGCATTTGACTCAATAGCCTTTCCTCAGACCGTTCTGAAGCAAAACGATAAAAGGGGAAAAGCCATTGAAACAATACCGCTTATTTATATTCCCGGGATAATGGCCTCACCACTTTATGACGACGTTGATAACAATAACAGGCTTGTTTTTGAGGAGAGGGCCTGGCTAGGTATTAAGGTTTCCAGTCTTTGGTTAAACGAGAATGGAATTGATCCGGCAGGCAATTATAATATAAAAACTTCTCCTTTACCTGATGATTCTGCAAATACACTCAGAGATGAGCTCAATTTAATTCCAATGGATTTATTCAAGGGTTTCTTCAATAATATGGAGTCAACAGGATATATCCTGGATAATTATGATGAGAACCATAGCGAGGGAGAAAACCTGTTTTGTTTTACTTATGACTGGCGAAAATTCAATACTTTAAACGCAGGATTATTATCAGGTTTCATAGATAGTGTGTTAAGCTGGACGGGTGCATCTTCCGTAAACCTGGTTGCGCATAGTATGGGAGGCATGGTTGCCAAACATGTATAAAGCTGTTTGATAAATCCCGTATAAATAATATTGTATTTATTGGTACACCCCATCTGGGCGCACCTGAGATGCTGACAGTAATGATGAAAGGAAAGCTTTTTGAATGGCTCGATTACATTATAGAACAACCCTTGGTCAGATCATTAGCACGAAATTTACCTTCCTGTTATGAACTGATACCATCAGCTTCATATTTTAATTCCAGTATTACTAATGGAATATCATCCGATGCCGATGTATATACAGAATGTTTTCAACTGCCCGGAGGAGATTATACTGGCTATTCAGACCTGATCGGTTATTTAAGAAATTATTCCTCGTCTCTTGGGGAGAACCTCAATGATGCTTTGATTGGTAGTTCTGAAATATTCAAAGAATTGATCGATACCATAGATTTCGGCGGGATTAGTATTTTTAATATTGTAGGATACAATCAATGGACAATAGGGAAAAACAGAGTTATTGTAGGGGCGCCGCCTCTTAACTGGATTTCCATTGAGGAATCCAGGAATATTAACGGCGACTATACTGTGCCTCTAAGAAGTGCTGAATTAATCAATAATCAAATACAAGAACATACTTATTACATCCCGGATATTGAGCATTGCGATCTACCTGGAAGTCAGCCTGTTTTTGAAATATTATCTGGAGTATTCAGTGATCCGCCAGTCACCTCTTTCCCTGAATATATCTCCCCGCCGCCAAGCTATCGTTTCATTATAGATGAAATTAAAGAGCAAACCATTAGAGTTAATTCATTCTGCTTGTCACAAAACTATCCAAACCCCTTTAATTCATCTACAACAATAAATTATTTCATTCCGGAAGAATGTTATGTGACGATTAAGATTTATGATATACTTGGAAATGAAATTGGGACTCTGGTTAATGAGGAAAAACTATCAGGCAATTACAGCGTAAAATTCTTTATCAATGATCCCCGGCTGGCAAGCAAAGTATATTTCTATAATCTTGACGCAAGTGCCATCGACGGCAAAGAACATTTTAGCAAAACAGGTAAAATGGTTCTATTAAAATAAATTCCCTCCCTTTAAAGATTTCGGTTATTTATATTATACAAACAGCGATACAATTCAGGCAGGTTTTGGATTATGCATCAGATTGCTGCCAGGGACAGAGTCTTCTTCAGTTCTTGGTTTCTTTGCTTTATTGAAAACTCTTTCTTTTGCGTGATGTTTCTGAAAAACTGAAAGTTTAAAGTAAATTATGGTTGAAATGACTACCTTCAGAATGAATTGAGGAACTGATTCCTGAACCGATTGTTTCCTTATGAATTTAACCCATCTTTTGAAGATATTTTTCCAGGAATAAAATATTTTATTAACTCTTATGTAGGCTTCATAAATTTCAAACTCTGTCAGATTATTATGCTTAAACAGGACATGATCACCTTCATAATGGGTAATGTCCTCATCAATTAGCCTTCCTTCTGATTTTATTTTATGATATAAAGGAGTTCCGTAAATGGGAATTGATATGGATGGTAGAATTACGTTGCAGCCGGCTTCTTCCAGTTTTTCAGGAAGAGTTTCATAATAGTCTTTCGTATCTGCATCCAGAGCAAACATAAGTCCCGTAAAAGTTAATATCCCTTTTCTGTTCAGTTTATCAAAATATTGCCTGTATTCATCTACTTTATTCTGCTTTTTCTGTACACCCCTTAAGCTTTCTTCATTTAAGGATTCCATACCGAGAAAGGACATTCTGCAGTTTGCGTTTGCCAGGGCATCAACAAATTCATCATCTCTCAAACATTCTATACTGAATTGAGCACCGATCGCCCAGAAATTTAGCTTGGCTGTTTCGTTCAGTAATTCTTTAGCATATCGTATATCGCCACCCAGATTGTTATCAAGCAGCATCGCCATTTTCCGTTTATACCAGGGGAGTCCTTTTGTGTTTGTCAGGTCCTTTATTACGTCTTCAACCGGTCTTTTTCTGTGAGGTGTTCTTATTATGTTCAACTGGCAGTAAGTGCAGGGATGGGGGCATCCACGGGTTGCTTCCGCCACGATAGGAGAAAAGAATTTACTTTCCACCAGGTCATATCTTGGCGGTGGAATATTCTCCATTGAGGGCTCTAAACCTGCATCATATCTTTTTTTCAGCTTTCCTTCAACCATATCCTGAACCATTCCCGGCCATATATTCTGAGCTTCTCCTACGAGAATTGAGTCGAAATGCGGCTGAACTTCATCCGGAAAAGTAGAAGCAAATTTTCCACCACCAACCACAATCTTTCCCATTGCTCTGAATTTATCTGCAACGCGGTAAGCATGAGGCGCTATGTAATCCATAAAGCTTAATGCAATAAATTCTGCGTCGGTATTGTAGTTGATCGGTCTTACCATTTCGTGAAGAACCTCTACATCAACCACCGGGGGCGTGAGTGCTGCCAGAAGGATTCCCGGCAGGGGAGGAGCAGGGTTACGTGCATAATAAGGTTTTTCATCAAGAAGATTTTGAAATAATACAATTATAAGCAGCTTCGGCTTTTTCATTTTCAGCTTCTCCTTTATCTTTAGTTAACACATACATTGTCAGCGGCAGATAGTGAGCTTAGCTTTCGTTCCCGTTTATTATTTTTCCATATGTCAGCTATTACCTCCATTACCTTGTCTATGTCTTGTTTTGTATGAGAGGCTGTTATGCTCATTCTGAATCGCTGCTGCGACTTAGGTACAGCGGGATATTCAATCGAATTGATAAAGATCCCTCTCCGGTGAAATTCAAATGATGCATCTCTGACGTTCATATCTGCCGGGACCATTAAAGGAAATATCGGGGTTAAAGTGTCTGCCGGCAGTCCGAGCCTCCGCAGGCAGGAGGCCGTGTATTTAATATTTTCCTGAAGTTTCTTAAGAAGTTCGGGTTCCTTTTCCATTACGTCCAGTGAAGCAAGCACTGTTGCTATAACTGTGGGCGGAAGTGAAGCTGAGAACATATACGACCGGGCAAAGAATCTTAAATAGTTAATTATAGATTTTGATGCCGCTATAAAACCTCCTGTAACTGCAAAGGTTTTGCTGAATGTTCCCATTGTAATATCTATTTCATCCTCCAGGCCAAAATGTTCAGCGGTTCCAGCACCGTTCATTCCCATTACTCCGGTACCGTGCGCATCATCAACGATCAGTATTGCGTTGTTTTTCCTGCAGACCGGAACGATCAGATCCAGCGGAGCTACATCTCCATCCATAGAATAAACCCCCTCTACGCCAACATAACGATCCTTAAAATTCATCGATCCGGTTCTTTCAAGACTTTGTTCAAGCAGTTCAACATCATTGTGAGAAAAGTGAACAGCCTGTACACCGGCCATTTTAATTCCATCGTTAAATGAAGCATGGCTGTATGAGTCATATACAACCAGATCATCGCTGTTCATCAATGCGGTTACCAGACCCACATTTGCCGCGTAGCCGCTGGAGAATATTAAAACATCCTCAGCATTCTTCAGCTGGGCGAGCCTTTCTTCCAGCTCACGATGCAGAGCTGTATACCCGTTGAGCAAAGGGGGTCCGCCAATACCCGCACCGTATTTCAATAAGATCCTGGATACAAATTCTTTAACATACGGGTGATTTGCCAGCCCCAGGTAATTATTAGAACCGAACATAAGCATCGATTTAATATTTCCGGTAAAAGTATCTGCTACTGTAACAATGCGGTCAGCTGGACTGGAAATACACCTGAGATTCAGCATCTGCTTCCTGCTATTCAAGTTGTCAAGGAATGAATCAAAGAATTCAATTTTGTTTTTAAGGTTCATCTTTCTTCCTTTTATGAGAATGTCCCGTAAATCAAAATTCTCTCCACCTGCATATTCGTTATTCTGTAACATTTTTCAATTCCTTTGTATGATTAAACATTCATTGATTCTGGTTCTAATCTAAATTGAAAAGCTGAGGGGGTTGTCAAAAAAATGTCAGGATTTTGTAAAATTCAGGTAAGATTTATTTTTTAGATGAACATCATATTCAAGGAGTTTTTTCAGATAGAGTTTTATGTCGCCTTTTGTTTCAGCAGGGAGATTTCTGATGTATTTTGTGTCTATTCGAAGGGGTCTGTTATAAACAGGGATCTGAATCTCCTTTTCAGAGATTACCTTTCCTGATTCCACAAATTCAATTCCGCTTAAGAATGCCTCCCCGAGGAATGAATCCTTTAACTTTTCGGGGATAGTAAAGAGCAGTTCGAACTCTCCATGCTGACCTGCTAATAACAGCCAGGCAGGGATAATGAGACTTTCCACATATTTCAATGCACTATAAGCAATTGTTTTTTGCCAGGATGAATTCAACTTAAATCCAGCATCATTCAGTCTCATA
This sequence comes from uncultured Bacteroidota bacterium, assembly GCA_963771705.1. GTDB lineage: Bacteria > Bacteroidota > Ignavibacteria > Ignavibacteriales > Ignavibacteriaceae > DATFVA01. Next base: position 149,420 of record CAVYUP010000011.1, on the reverse strand, counting down.
AGCTGATCAAGTCCCGCTATAACTCCATCGCTGGTATCTATACAGCATGAGGCATATTTGCTTATAATGAGACTTTCAGATATTCTTGCTACTGGTTTATAATTATTAAAAATATTGTTCTGTGCGATTAATTTTGAAATTGCATAGGCATTACCGACCCCTGACTTACCTGATTGGAATAAAATATCCCCGGGTTTGCAGCCTATTCTTGAAATTGGTTTTTCACTCTTAATTATTCCTATTGCAGTACCCGTTAATACCAGATTTTCACCTTCATTAGTGTCTCCTCCAAGAATAAAAGTGTTGTACCTTCTGCAGGCATCAGATATCCCTTTCTGAAGCTGTCGTAATTTTTCTGGACTGAAATCACAAGGAATAATTTCAGAAATTACGATCCCTGCCGGAGAAGCACCAACGGCGGCAAGGTCACTCATATTTACTGTAACAATCATCCAGCCTGTTAAATAAGGCTCATCATATAATCCAGTGGAGATTTCCTCCGAGATGCTGTCAGTTGTAATTGCCAGCTTCAAATTGCCTAAACAGATAATTTCAGCATCACTTTCGTGAGGTTTATTCAACTGATCCGGCGACCGTTTAAAGTCTGCTATGAAGCTGTTAATTGTTTTATTTTCTGATATTTCATCTAATTTGTACATACATTTATCAATCGTGGTAGTACAGTAAATTCTGCACTCTTTGTTTTAATTACTTCGCCGTCAAACTCGACTGCAAATTCTCTCTCAGAAGATATCTTTACTCTATTTGTTCTCCAGAATTTTTTATTGAAGGATCTATGGGGTTTTCCGTTGCTAAGGGAGGTGAATAGTTTCAGAAACTTTATTTTCGATAGGGATTCATATAAATGAACATCAAAAAGACCATTATCAGGCAAAGGATCAGACTCAAATCTAAGCTTGCCTGTAAAAAACGGCGACTTAATAATTCCCAGGTTTGAGATATTTGCTGTAAGTGATTCATTGTTTACCTCAATCTTAACATTGAAATTTTTATATGTTAATATGTTTTTAATTACTGTATACTGAATTGCGGTTTGAGTGCTGATTCTTTTTAGATAACGCAGGATGAAATCGGGGTTATTGAAAAAATGGTTCCCCTCTGCTGTTATTCCGATGCTTGCATTGATTAGAAAATATTTTTTATATGTCTTTCCCTTAGCTTTAAATTTAATACATCCAACATCACGTGGAGCAGCATCGTTAAAATTCAATTTACAAGGAATCCTTTCAAAATTATTGTCATGCTGAAATGACTTATGAAAATCATTGCTTGATCCAATGCCGACGGCACCAAGCTTTATTTGCCTTATAGTTTCCCGTCCCAGAAGATCAATGCATCTGTTCAGAAAATAGTTTACGGACCCATCTCCTCCTGCGATTATGAAACCGATATCTCCTTTTCTCACCGCGTCTAAAATGAAATTATCGAATGAGGCATCTTCTCCGGCTGTAAAAGTATTGGGCGAATCCAGTTTTAATTGTCCGGCAATAGTGTTCCATTTTTTGAAGGCTGTTCCGCCGCCCGAATTTTTATTTAATATTATTGGCATTATGTCACCTATATTTGTTCTTTAACTGGTCTGATCTTAATGGTTAACAGGTAGAGTAAGTAAAATATGATTAGGGGTATTAACCAGTCAGGTTTATTTAGGGCTGCAAACCCTGACAGTAAAAGGATATAACTGTGAACACATGGAGTAATGGCTTTATGAGCGTCAATGTCTGTTTTAACTTTATGGAGGTTTATCTGGGTGTATATTGCAGCGCTGATACCAGCTGCCGCAAAAACAAGCGGTTTTATAATGATATTGAACTCCTGGTGATTTAATGCCTGGATGAGAAAAATGCTAAATATTGAAGCAGAAGCAATAAAACCGAAGATGTCGCTTATTACAGAGGAAATATTTCTTCCGAAAATAACAGGCAGAGTATTGTAATTTGTAGCTCTGTCAGCTTCGATATCTTTGAAATAGCCGGTTAAGACAAAGTTAGCATAGCCAAAGAATACGGTTAAAAGAGCTGCGATGAACACAGGGTTTTTCAATTCCAGTTTACTGCCCCCGGTCCCGGCTAAATAACCCATAAGAAGCAGCGCGGCTACAATCCATGCATTATAGAATGGTCCTGACCACCATTTCCGTTTGAAGTATGTATAAGTGTATAGTCCAAAACCCGCCAGGATTCCCGGAAAGAGATTTACGGGATTGAAAAACGCAAGAATAATTATCACGAAGCATAACCCCGATAAGCTTAAAAGTATAAACTGATTTCTGTTTACCACGCCTCGTGTTAAAGGTCTGTAAGGTGAAGAAATACTATCTGTATCGATCTGATAGCAGTCGGTTAAAGCCTGACCAAACCCGTACGATAAAAAACCGGTCAGGAATATAAAAAATGTTTTCGGCAGGCTCATATCATTCGCGAAAGACATTCCCGTGATTACGGTTATACCAGATACAAACATCAGGTAAGGTCTCATTGTAATTATATAGGCTTTTACAAATCTGAGGGAAAATAAGGGATAATATTGGGCAGCTGCTGAGTTCATTTTAACTTCCTTCCGACAACTTTAAATTACTATATCTCTTCTGGTAAGCACTTTTCCTCCAGATCCCGATTTTATGAAAAACCCGATAGAGACTGGAGAAGATGTAAGGCGAAAGTATAAGCAACCTTGAAGCAATCGATTGGCTTGCTGGAATAATTACTTCAAACCGCGGCTTACGGATAACTTTCAATACCGCTTTCGCGACTTCATCGGGACTAACAGGTTTCGTGACAAATGATATTGCAGTGTTTTCGTTCTGAGCTTCTATTCCAAGCATCTTTGTTAATACGGGACCGGGTGAAACCAGGTTGATTTTTATGCCCGTACCTTTTAATTCTTCAGCCAGTGAAAAAGTAAATCCTCTAAGTGCAAACTTCGTTGCCGAATAAATTGATGACCCGGGCATTGGAACTATGCCACCGAGTGAGCCGATATTAATTATGCGTCCCGACCCCTGTTCCTTAAAAATTTTAAGTGTTTTATAGATCCCTGTTATCACCGAAGTAAAATTTATCTCGATCATTTCGCTGATGGCATTTTCGTTCAATGCTGAAAAATTTCCCGGTTCCAGACAGCCGGCACAGTTTATTAAGATATCGATTTTACCATATTTCTTCTGAGCAAATGAAAGTAACCTGTCCCATTCCTCCGGACGTTTAAGGTCAGCTCTGAACAGCGCGGTATTTTCGGGTGATTGCCTGAAAGGAATATTTTTGCAGAAAACAGATACCACTTCAGCTCCAGACTCTGAAACTCTTTTTACGATGGCGCCTCCGATTCCTCCTGAACCGCCTGTAATCATTATAACTTTGTTCAGCAGCGTTTTTCCGGACATTACCTGTAAATCCTTATATTATTCTGAGTGAAGAATACAGAAGAATTTTGCTGTTTTTGTCATAAAATTGTAAAGAGGTTGTAATAATTTTGTAAGTATTACAGCCTTTTGAAGCATATAAGAAACCAGATATGATTTCCTCATATTGAGTTCACAGGGATAGAAGAACATTTTTATAGTATGATGTGTAACTTTTCTCTGCTAAATCCATATACTATCTAAAGCCGTGTGATAATGACCGATTTTCATGAACTATATACCCGGTATGCCGGAGACATCTACCGTTTTGCTTTGTTCTTATGCCGCGATAGGGAAGAGGCGGAGGATATTACTGCCGAAACGTTTGCCCGGGCACTAACCGGGAAGTCACCGCTGGCTGCCTCAACGGTAAAAGGTTACCTTCTTACCATTGCGCGTAATCTGTACCTTGAATCGCTGCGGAAGCGGAGGGTTGAGGTTCCGTTAAATCAACCGGAGGCGGTAAGGAACCCTGAGCATATAATCGGTCATAAAACAGAACTGGAAGATGTAATGGAGTATTTAGAAACCTTCCCGGAAGCAGATCGATCCGCGCTCCTGCTTCGGGCAGACGGGTTAGCATACGAGGAGATTGCGAACGCATTAAACATTTCGCTGGCTTCGGCCAAAGTGAAGGTACACAGGCTTCGGCTTAAACTTGCGAAATGGCGGATGAATCGCGAAACATAAAGGAATATAAAATTATGGAGAACTCAATGGAATCTATTTCGCGAAATGTTATTCTTGATTTACTGCCGGTATATATTGCGGGTGAAGCCAGTGATGAAACCCGCAGCTTAATTGAAAGATACGCGCAGCAGGATCAGGAGATCGCCGGATTAATCCGTACAGGGATATTGGATTCAGGTGAAATATCACCGAAGCGGACCGTCCCGGAAGAACTTGAAATGAAAACATTTAAGCGTGTTCGCCGCAGCATTCGGCTTCAAATGCTGTATGTAGGCATTGGAACGGCATCTCTTCTGATGATTCCTTTGATTGCAATGATGTTTACCGGCGAGGTAAATTGGGGACTGCTTGATTTTGCGGTTATGGGTATCCTTTTATTCGGTACGGGTCTTATGTATGTGCTCCTTACAAGGCTTTCAGATAGTACCGCATATCGTTTTGCTGTGGGTATTGCGGCGGTTGCGGGATTTTTGCTCATCTGGGTAAATCTTGCCGTCGGTATTATCGGATCTGAAGGTAACCCGGCCAACCTTCTATATCTTGGAGTACTTGCGGTAGGTTTTATAGGATCAGCGATAGCACGTTTTCGAGCTAAAGGAATGTCATTTGCCATGTATGCAGCAGCGCTCATTCAAATACTTGTACCAATTTCGGCTCTTATCATTTGGCGCCCGGTTTTAGATGAGCCTCCTGGAGTAATAGGAGTTTTTGTGCTGAGCGCATTTTTCGCTGTTCTATTTGCTATTTCAGGCCTGCTGTTCAGCCGCGCTGCCCGGAAGAACTAAAAAGTCGGGAGGCTATTAGAAGATCACTATTAATTAATAAAGGCAAGGTTAAGAGCCTGGCTGCCTGCGTCGAAATTATATCACGCTGTTCAGGATTAGAATTGTTAAAAACTTGTAAAAGTATTGTCAAAGTTTAGGAATCCCATTCATCACAGACTGAACGAATTCCCCAAATTGGGTATTGAAAAACTTATACGCCGTCAATATATTCCTTCCAACAGATGCTGACTCCAAAATATTATCTATTAACAATATTTGATGAAGCTTTATTACGATAAGGGTTTCAGGAGTTAGAGCTGAAGCCATGAGCTTTTCTGACACCATCCAGTTCTTAAAAAAATTTGATAAATAAATAAGCCGGAGGAAAAGATGCAGACAATAGTAAGTATGCGTGAACAGTGGGAGAAAGCCGCCCCCGGATGGGCGAAATGGGAGGATGCGATAACAGATTGGATATCACCAGCCACCAAAGAAATGTTTTCTCTGGCAGGCATCGGACGCAGTTCCAGGGTACTTGATCTGGCGTGCGGAGCGGGGGGACAGACTTTTGAAGCATTACACAGGGTGGGGGATAAAGGCTTCGTGGTTGCGGCTGATATCTCGGAAACAATGCTTCAGTATGTGCGAAGAAAAGCCGGTTCAATGCATTTAAATAATATTTCGCTGGTTAATTCACCGGCTGAAGATATAAATGTGGAGCCGGGGAGTTTTGATGCCGTAATCTGCAGGCTGGGATTAATGCTTTTTGTTTCACCGGAGAGAGTCCTTTCTTCCGTAAACCATGCACTGAAACCAGGCGGTAGATTTGCTGCTGTAGTCTTTACAGGACCGGCATCAAACTATTTTATTGCCAGACCTATGGAGATACTTCTGAAGCATGCTAAAAAAGATCCGCCGGGAGCAGGTGAACCTGGAATATTTGCGATGGGAAAGTCCGGTAAACTGAAAGAGATCATTACTGAAAATGGTTTTACAGATTACAGAGAAAAAGTGCTCAACATTTCTTTAAAACTTCCCTCAGTTGATGCTGCTTTCAATATGATGCAGGACGCATTTGGAGCTTACAGAGAGGTAATTAGTAGCAGTCCTGAAAGTGTCCGGCATGCAGCCTGGAATGAGGTAAGGCAGATGATAAGCGAGTTCGAAGTGAACGGCAGATTTGAAGCGTCAGCGGAAGTAATGGTTGCCGTGGGTACCAAACAGTCGTTACCCGCATAACCTATTAACATTCTGCTAAATGGGCTTAGAAGAAAACAAATAATCATTCACTCCTCAGGCGAAGGAACAGAGGTGCGAAAAGCGCTTCTTACGGGAGGCGGCATTTTCGAATCTTTGCCTTTAATTGACTTCCAGATTATCTCATTTAATTCCACATCAGGAATGTCATCTTCGGATGCAAAATTAAACTCAGCGCTTCTCTTCGAACCATAGGCCGCGGCTGTATTTGTGGATTCGATATCAATTAACGGTTGTTCAGCCTTGTACGAAGTGAAATCTGCATTGTCCGTTATTGAATGTAAAACGGGAGTAGAAGACAAGTCGAACTGGGTCATCGGTTTTAAGCCGAGTATCAGCTCTATGGTTTTTAACACACTGCTGGTTGAATAAAGACTATGATCAACGAAATGCTTTTTAACATATGGACTTACTACCATCAAAGTCGACCGGTGCGCGTCAACGTGATCAGACCCATTTTGGGCATCATCCTCGAGTACAAGTATTATACTTTTTTCCCAGAAAGGGCTCGTTGATATCTTTTCGATTATCAATCCCAGTGCATAATCGTTTTGAGCAACATACGCACGGGGCGTTAATTTTCCCTTAACAGTTCCGCTTGTATGATCGTTTGGTAAACGGATAAGATTGAAAGCCGGAAGGGAATCGGTTTTTACAAATAAGTCGAATTCTTTCTCCCAGATCCTGAACCTGTCAATATCAGAAATATTTAAATCAAATCCGGGATACCGGGAATTCGTGTATTTCTGCATATATTCATCATTGGCGCGGTACGTAACTTCACTCCCATCTTCCGCACTGACGAACTCGCCGTAATTCCTGAAAGATAAATTCTTATCTATTACCCCGTTCCATATATAACCGGATGAGGGTGCCGCTATTTTATAACCTCCCTCATACTCATATTCACCGCCTCTGTCGCCGTATAGAACAGGCCAGGTTTTTTCAGTAAAATCTGTAGCGTAGGCAGCGGTGGACCAATTATGTCCATCAGCACTGACTTCTGCATCGCAGTAAAAATTATCGTACAGGGTAAACGTTTTAACGATTTTGTGTTCATTTGGCGTAACAGGTTGACCGAAAATGCAGAGTGAAGAATCACCATTTCCTTCCGGAATGTCACCAAACACCTGATCGTAACTTCTGTTTTCTTTAATAATATAAAAGACATGCTTTATTTTTTCGCTTCCGTCAGTGTTGTAATTAGCAGGAATTACACTTTGATTTTGAACAGAAGATTTTTTCCAGGTATACGGGGTATTTGAATAAACATTTTTCGAATATGATTGTAAAGCAGCTGCATCAGGGAAATCTATAATCGATAAAGTCCCCATAAACAAAGAACCAATATATTGCTGGTCGGGACGTTTTGCAGTGTCAGTGGGAACCGGTCCTTTTGGATTGGGTTTTGAAGAAAGGCCTTTTGCGTTTGACACAATTATTTTATTGGAACTTAATGCTTTTACCGAAGATGGATACCATCCCACGGGAATGAATCCGATGCTTTTTGATTTATCTTTACGGCTAATATCAAATAGAGCCAGGTAATTATTATCGGCATTGGCAACAATCAAAACAGATTCATCACTATTTAAACATACCGCGTTCGGGGTGCTGCCGTAAGGTGCATCAGGATGAAGCGATGAAATTATTCTTTCTGATTCTTTTCCCGCTCTTAAATCAATAACCGAAACAGAATTATTATTTGCATTGGGAGTAAAAAGCCTGTTATCGTCTTTTGTGATTAAAATTTCCGTAGGGTGATCTCCGGTCTCTATTACTCTTTTTATCGTCAGGCTCTTCAAATCAATCTCTGCTATGGATGCATCTGCCCACAAAGAAACGTAAGCAGAAGTTCCGGCATGATTTATTTTTACATCATAACATTCGCTTTTGAAACTAATTTTCTTAATTACTTTCTTATTTTTTATGTCACATACATACATCGAGTTGCTCATTCGGGAAACCGCCAGTAAAATGTTTTTCCCGTTCCAGTAGTCGATTCCGGAAATAGATATTTTCTCCGATGGATAAGGTTTCCCTATTTCAATTGAATCCTTCAAGGTTAAATGGCCGCTGCTAAAATCATAAATATAAATTGAATTGTTATTCGCGCCTGAAACAAGCAACTTTGAGTCATCATTATTAAAAACTATCCCTCTCCATGTTTTATCAATGACCACTCTTTGAATTTCTTTTTTATTTTGTAGGTCGATTACAGATAAAGAATTTGTTTTTGTCCCGCTGTTAGAAGTTACAGCGTACTTCTCATCTCTGGTAATAATAAGGTTTAAGGGAAGTTCTCCAATATCAACCTGCTCTCCCGCCGGGGTTAATCGCCACCCATTTGAAAGAAGGGTGTAATCATCAAATTTGCCGGGCAGCTTTTCGTTAATACCAGGCTCATTCTGGTGAGAGGGGACAGTGCATCCATGAAAAGATAGTATAGTGAATATTAAGACGGTTATTTTTTTTATTGACATGAGGTATGTTTTCCAAATTAGCAACCTCAGAAAACTAATAAAAAGAGACTTCACACAAAAGCCTTCAGGCATAGTCTTTAAGTGAATTCCAGCATTTTCTTAAACTATCAGTTATATTTAAATATTGTTTTAATACATATTATAACAAGAATAAAAACCCGGAGAAGAGATGTTAATAAAATCCTGGATTAACTTTATTATCGGGGTATGGTTAATACTTTGTGGATTTACGCAATCCATACAAACTCCTTTAAATATGTTTATAGCCGGAATACTCGCGGTAATTTTCGGATTCTGGCTCGCATTCAGCGAAGTAGGCTGGCCCGGAACTGTTACCGGTATGCTTGGCATCTGGCTGTTCCTGAGCGGGGTTTGGTTCGGGCTGAATGTCCCGTGGAATTTTATCATTTCAGGAAGTATTATTGCCGCTCTTGCTGTATGGAGTGTAATAAAAATTCCGGAGGAAAAAGAGAAACCTATTGGGTTTTTTGCTGAATATTCTCCTGTTTTTTTTCTGATTTTCATTGCATTCGGATGGCTGGTAGCATGGATTATTTACGTTTTATTTGCCGCAATTTTCTTATAGGAGATTAATAAAACAAGCTGTCAGACAGGAAGACAGCAGCTGGACAAGTTTGGGTGGACCTTTACGGCAGGACATAACTTTAGTCATAGTAGATAACTGATAATATTGAATACATCTGTCCTGATAGGAAGGAAATTGAATGGTAACGACGTGGAAGATATATTTATAGTATAATTTTATTTATTCAGGTAAAAAAAGCGGGGAGTAGATGCGGTACAAAAAGACATTTTCAATATACCTGTTGATTATTTTCATAGCACTGGAAGGTATCAGTGGTCTCTTGGGAGGTCTCAGCCTGGTAATAGATCCTTCCGGGAATATGATTGGCCTGCCAATAAACTGGCTGGAAGGGTCGATGTTCACGGATTACCTCATCCCTGGAATTATACTGCTTACTGTTCTGGGGATCTACCCCCTGATTACAATACCCGGACTGGTCAATGGCACTAAAAGATCGCTGATCAACTCAAGGCTTATCGGTTATGCCCTTGTAATCTGGATAGCCGTTGAGATATTCATCGTAGGATACAAATCCGATCCCCCGCTTCAGCTTATTTGCGGAATAGAGGGCATAATAATACTGCTTCTTGCATATTCATCACGCGTAACTAACTACTATACATAAATATTATTGTTGTCCGGAAATTTAACCGCAGGGTTTTAAAGTAGGAGAGATAAAATGCCATATAAGATTCTGGTAACCTGTGCAAGCGGTAGGATAGGTACTGAGCTTGCAGATAAACTTGCTAAGGCCGGTGAAGAAGTACGCGCAGCCGTACGCAATCCATCCGCTTCATCCCATAAATTCAGTAGTGCTGTCGAAACTGTTCCATTCGATTATGATAAACCGGAAACGTTTGCTCCTGCTGTTCAGGGAGTGGACAAGCTATTCCTTATGGTTCGCCCCGGCGACAATCATTCTGATATAGCCGCAATACCATTAATTGATGAAGCCCGAAAAAACACAATTAAACATATAGTATCGCTCACTGCAATGGGAGTTGAAGATGATGAAGAGTTTATGCTGAGGAAACTGGAAAAATATATTGAAGACTCGGGAATACCCTTCACGCACATTCGTCCTAACTGGTTTATGCAGAATTTCGATTCAGGACCTATGTACGTCGACATTCAGAAAACCGGTGCACTGCATCTGCCCGCAGCCGATGCAAAGGTTTCCTTTATTGATGTAAGGGATATTGCCGAAGCTGGAGCAGAAGTACTAATAAATGAGAAGCACACCGATAGAGCATATACACTTACGGGAGGAGAGACGCTTGATCATTTCCAGGCAATGGAAATTATTTCTGAAGCTGCGGATAAGAAAATTAACTATGTCCCTCTTAGCGACGAGACAGCGCGTGCGGCATTAGCAGGAGCAGGGGTAGCGGAGGAGCTGATTGAGCGATGGTCTGATTTCTATAAAAGAGTGCGTGCGGGCTATTGCGCTCCGGTATCAGAAGATATATTGCCTCTTATCAAAAGAGCCCCCATAACATTCAGGCAGTACGCCGAAGATAATGCTGCCTCCTGGAAATGAGATTGGTTTTGATTATGGGGAGAAGCTAATGGCAGGAATATTTTTTGTAACAGGATTAGCTTCCGGACTTGAATAGCTGTCCGCACCCTGACTTAGATAGAGCCAACAGCAGATACAGCATAATAAAGAAAGGAGGTGAACGGTAGTGCATCTCCGCTATTATTATAAACTGGCTCCATAAAAGTCCTTCTATTAACTTATCATAAACATTAGATACTGCCTTAAACATACCTAATTCATATCTGTTCACTGTACCGTTATACTTCCGGTCATAATATCCTGGTGGATGCGGCAGTAGTAATTAAAAGTCCCGGTTGTATTGAAAGTACGCGTGTATGTTCCGCCGGTGCCTATCGTTCCGCTGTCGAATAATCCATCCGGGTTTCCCGGTGTTCCTGAAGTTACGGAATGGTTGGTCGCATCCTTGTTCACCCATGTTAAGGTTGTGCCAGCGGTAATGGTTTTATTCTTGGGATTGAAACTTGTGTTCTGCATCCATACTTCATTCTCCGGAGGATTCTCACTGTCGCTCCCGCCTGTATTATAATCGGTACTATTATCTTTACATCCAGATATTATAAGTGTAGACGCTATCAATAAAATTAAAATAAGACCTGTTCTCATAAAGGCATTCGCTGTTGTCATCTCTTCTCCTTCATATTATTTTTAATCACTGTCAGTTTACCGTAATAGTTATGTTAATTGGTAAAAGATGACAATATGGTTTTTGATGTGCTCCATCCGTGAATATTATACCTCTCAGAATTAAATCGATTTTCCTTATTGACAGATGAGTTCAAAATCCGGCTTAAAAGCTCTTGTCCCTTTTGTACTTCAAGGTTTACTTAATAAAAAAACAGTTATCATCACAATTAAAAAGGAAAATTATGAAGGGCGTAATTCACATGGCATTGTCAGAAATCAATAAGGCAATATTGATTTTTATTTCTTTGAGTTTCTTAAGCACATTCGGACAATCTAACCCTGATATATTCAAAAACACATGGTACGGTTTTAATACTGGAAACTTTGACGACAGATATCCTACTGCAACAAGAACAGCCGATCTTGATAACGACGGCGATATTGACGCTGCCGTATCCGAAGGCCCTTTCGGCAGCGGCTTTGCTGTAATCTTTAATGACGGCAATGGATTTTTCAGCGAGCCTGTTCACTATGCAACAATAAAACCAACTTATGATATTGCACTGGCAGACTTTAACAGCGACACATATCCAGATGTTGTGGTGTCGAATACAGGATATAATTGGGAAGGAAATACCATCTCCGTATTCTTCAATAACGGAGACGGAACGTTTGGTTCTCCTGTTAATCTGGTGAGCGGTGCCGGGCCTATTGGGTTGTGCACCGCGGACTTTGATCTGGATGGTGATATTGATATTGCAGCGGGTAATTATGGCTATCTTGGTCAGGGTAACACAGTTTCAATCTTTTATAATGACGGCGTAGGAAATTTCGGCAGCCAATCAGTTTTTCCCGCCGGGAACGGCCCTTATAAAATAGCCTGCGGTTTGATTAATGGTGATGATTATCCGGATATAGTAGCCGCAAACTCAGAACAGAAATTAAGCGTGCTGATGAATTCAGGCGGAACTGACTTCAGCAGCAAAACAGAATACAGCATATTTTCTGTTATAGCAGGAGATTTTTATCAGTCTGTTACCCTCGGTGATGTAGACAATGACGGCGATACTGATGTGCTCTATGCAAGCAGTGGAACTCAATCAGGAGGAGATCCTGCTATCGCTCTGCTAAAAAACTCCGGTAATGGAACACTCGGCAGTCCTATTCCGATTCAACTTTCCACATATACCGGAAGTGCGGTGAGTGTTGCAATCGGCGATCTTAACGGCGACGGGTGGAAAGATATAGTTGGAGCTTCATTTGACGGTAGAAATACTGATGGTTTTCAGGTAATACTTAATAATGGTTCAGGAGGCTTCTCATCTAATTCGCTCTATCCGGCAGGACAGGCAACTTTTAGTGTCGCTCTGGCAGATGTTAATAATGACGGGACAATTGATGTATTAACAGGAGACAACTATTCCGTTCAGGTGACAGTTCGTTTAAATCCTGGTAACGGTGTCTTCTTCATTCCTGAATTATACTACACCAATTCCATAGCAGGTTCGCTTGATGCAGCCGACATAGATCTTGACGGTGATCTTGATGTTGTGACTTCAGCATGGGGGAGGGCCGGGGTAGGCTCTCATGTGGCTGTTCTTAAAAATAATGGTGACGGCTCATTCGGCAGTGCCGTTTCATATCCGGTAAGAAGCGGAGGAATACAAGCTAAATTCAGAGATCTTAATAATGATGGATATCCCGATTTGATTTTTGCCACTTCAATAAGTTCTCCTCCTTACGATTTTCATACAGCAATAAATAATGGTGATGGTACTTTTGGTTCTATTCAAACCTGGCCGGTAGGCTCCTGCGGATGGTCGGATATCGATGCGTTTGATGTGGATAATGACGGCGACCTTGATGCAGTAATAACCGAGTGGCTCGGGTGTCCTAATATACCGGAATCGGCTCAAAGAATTTTTATAAGCAAAAACAATGGTGATGGAACATTCGGAGCGGCTTATTATATGGTGGTTGATCCCTTTCCGGATGCACTGGCAGGAAATGATCTTAACGGAGACGGGATAATCGATCTGGTTACAGGACATTCAAACTCAATCGACGTATCTATAGGTACAGGTGGTGGCGAATATTTGCCTCCTGTTGTATATGCAACAGAATTAAGTCCCCAGGATATCGTGATAGATGATTTTAATGATGATGGTATTTATGATATCGCTGCAAGTACATTCAGTTCAGTATCGGGAATGTCAGTACTTGTGGGTAACGGCGACGGTACTTTCCAGTCAGCCCAGAATTATGAAGGGGCTTACTCTCCTGACCTGCTTAATGTTGCCGGGATCGCGTCGGGGGATGTAGACGGAGATATGGACATTGATATTCTCGTAGCCAATGAAGCTTCAAATGATATGTCTATTTACTTCAATAATGGAGACGGCACGTTCAGTTATCATATGAGAGCTGGTGTATACTGGAGCGCTATGTCTCCAGTATTCGCCGATTTTACCGGCGATGGATTTAAGGATGTCGCTGCTCTGGGTACACTTCCTCCCGGAGGATTTACAAGTGCTGTTGTAATAATGGAAGGTAAGTATGGTGCGGTTCCTGTAGAATTAACTTCCTTCAGCGCATCACTTAATCAGGATAAAGTAATATTATACTGGTCAACATCGACGGAAATTAATAACCGTGGATTTTATATTGAAAGAAAATCAGCCGGCAGCTGGAGTGAGATTGGATTTGTTCCCGGTAGCGGTACTATATCAGAACCTCGCAGCTATAGCTTTGCTGATGATCGTAGCGATATACCGGAGGGAGCAAAAATTTATTATCGCCTGAAACAGGTTGATTACGACGGACATTTTGAATATTCAAACCAGGTGGAAGCAGAACTAACACCGCAGGCATATTATTTAAGTCAGAATTATCCTAACCCTTTTAATCCTTCAACAAATATAAAATTTACAATACCTGTTAGCGGAAATGTTAAACTGAAAATATTTGATGTATTGGGAAACGAGGTAAGAACTTTATTGGATGAAACCAGGAGTCCCGGAACTTATGAGATTAATTTTAATGCATCGGCGCTTTCTTCAGGAGTATATTTTTACTCATTGGAAGCAGGTAAATATAGCTCCGTGAAAAAAATGATTATGATGAAATAATGAAATTAAACAGGGATTCCGGATAAAAAAATCCCGACAGCGGGGGATGCTGTCGGGATTGATCCTAAAACCCGGGCCTGTCTTCCCGGTTTTCAAACAAAATGTAAGGTATTAGTTGTTCAGCGCCTTATAAGTGAACCACCAGTCGTAGCCATCGGTTGTGCCTCTTCTTTTATCAGCTTCTACCAGATCTTTAGGCGGCGGTATTATTGCTTTGTCTTTAATTAGTTCATTGTTCGGCCAGTTCTCGGGCAGAGCAACTTTGTATTTGTCAGAAACCTGCAGTGCTTTCAATGCTCTTAGTATTTCATCTACCTGCCTGCCGATCTCCTGAGGATAGTAAATCATCAATCTGATAATTCCTTCGGGATCCATAACAAATACCGCGCGTACTGTGTTTGAGCCTTTCCCGGGATGGATCATTCCGAGTTTGGTTGCTACACGTCCCATCTCATCCGCAATTACAGGGAAGGGAATTTCCTGGTTTAAGTTGTCCTTGATCCAGTCGACCCACTTAATGTGTGAGAAAACCTGATCTATTGAGAGTCCTATCAATTCGGTATTTAATTTTTTGAATTCTTCGTTTCTTTTTGCAAATGCATAAAATTCTGTTGTGCATACCGGAGTAAAATCGCCCGGGTGACTGAAGAGCACTACCCATTTGCCTTTGTAATCTCCTGGTATTTTTTTAATTCCGTGAGTTGTCTGAACTGCCATATCAGGCATTTTATCCCCGATTAAAGGTATTCCCGCTTTGATTTCATTAGTTTCCATTTTTTTCTCCCATGATTTTTTGTTCATAATAATTTGAGTTGTAAACTCTATTTAACTTTTCCTCAATTTATACAATCGCTGTACCAAGGAAATTATACCTCATAACCTATTATAAATAAATAAGTTATGGTACTACCCAGATTTCAGGATTCCTAATTGAACCGCTATTTCGTTATATTTGCACCTAAATATCGGTATCAACTAAATATCGGTTGAAAAATGATTTCCACTATAATTGAACAAAAAGAATCTGTCTACCTTTCCCCGCAAAGAACAATGGGGATAGTACTTGATGCGATAAATGAAATAATTCCTTATGAACTTGCTGTGATCCTTAGCAAAGAAGCAGATAATAGTTTGAAAGTGAGGTTTGCGCGGGGACCGCTGGCTACGGATAAGTTAAAAGATTTTCAGATAGCACTTAGAACTCACCCTGATATCAATGAAGTTTTAAATATCGGAAAAGTTAAACTGGTTGAGGAAACTCGTAGTCCCGATCATCACGATACTTATGAAGAAGTTGTTTATATGCCTACAGGACATTCATGTATGCTTGCACCGCTAAGAATAAATGGGGATATACTAGGACTGATGACGCTGGACCATAGACAGTGCGACATGTTTACTCCTCAAAGAGTAAACCTTGCAAATACTCTTACAAAACTCATTGCTCTGGCATTGGCACAATCAATGGCGACTGATACGCTGCTCGATGAGAAGGAGAGACTTGTTTACGAGAGAAATTCACTTATAGGCGATATCAATTCTGTAGTTAACGGATTGATAGGTAAATCACCGGCCTGGCAGCAGGTAATTGAAAAAATCAAACTGGTAGCACCCACAGAATCCCACGTTATGATCCTGGGAGAAACCGGAACAGGTAAAGAGCAGACTGCAAAAGCTATCCATGCTTTATCTAAACGGTCTGAAAAGCCTTTTATAACATTAAACTGTTCGGCATTAAATACAAACCTTGCTGAAAGCGAGTTATTCGGACATGAGAAGGGGGCCTTTACAGGAGCTGTTTCAACGAGGCGAGGGCGTTTTGAACTTGCGAACGGAGGGATACTATTTCTGGATGAGATAGGTGATCTTCCTCCTGAAATACAGCCAAAGCTTCTGCGTGCTATTCAGGAAGGTACCTTCGAAAGATTGGGCGGCGAGAAAACCCTTCATTCTGATGTAAGGATTATCTGTGCAACCAACGTCAATCTGGAGGAAAAAGTAAAAGAGGGGAGATTCAGAGAAGATCTGTTCTACCGCCTCAATGTATTTCCTATAACGCTGCCTCCTCTCAGGCAGAGAAGAGAGGATATTTACCTGCTCGCTGATTATTTCCTGGAGATATTATCTGAAAAGTTCGGCCACCGGAATTTAAAGTTATCCGATGAGGCATTGAAAGTTCTGCAGGAAAACAACTGGCAGGGCAACGTAAGGGAACTGCAGAACACACTTGAAAGGGCGGTAATACTCAGCAGAGGAGGCATAATCAAACCTGTGCACCTGGTTTTTGAAAGGGGCAATTATGAAAAAGACTTTCATCATGAAATGGATCCATCTATAAATTCGCTGGATGATGAGATGAGGAAAGTTATAAAGAAAGCTCTTCAGCTTACTAATAAAAAGATATATGGTAAAGACGGTGCAGCCGCCTTATTGAAGATTAAACCGACTACCCTGCAGAGCAAAATTAAAAAGCTGAAAATTTAATTTTCCCTGTGAATTTCTGCTGTTTCTGTTTATAATACTTAATTGTTCATCTCTTCTAACCCTCCGGGGGTTTTCTTATCGGGCAGCACACAAAATCAACCTCTTCGTATTTATTATTAATATTCCTATTATCAGGAACCTCCGCTGTATCTGTGATTTGCTTCATTCTTTGTACAGGGGAAGTGTTGACATTACATTTTTAATTATGTAATATGTAAACGTTTACATTATGATATTTCGTTGGTTCTCGCGCTTAAAAGCCCGGGTTAAATTTTTTACAATGAGTGTTCAGGAGGATTCATAGTATTTCTTTACTACTTTCCGTAAAAGATCGCGCTGCAGGATATACTGATCTGCGTTCTTTCATAAATCCGTTCGGATTTTTCTCAGGTTACTTTATCCGCAGTGCAGGCAGCCCTGAACATCTTTAAAGTTCATTATAAAAATTATTACTTCAAACTATGGCTGCTACTATTAAGGAAGTTGCCCTTAAGGCAAATGTCTCTATCGCAACAGTTTCCCGGGTTCTTAACAACGATCCCCGGGTAGCTAAGCAGACATCCAGCCGTATCCTTCAGATTGCCGACCAGTTAGATTACAAACCAAACATACTCGCAAGAAACTTCGTTAAGAGGAAATCAAATCTTATAGGACTTATTCTACCTGAAATAATTGACGAGTTCTTTACAGAAATCATCAAAGGCGTTGATGAGGTTCTGTACGGGGCCGGATATTATACAATTGTAGCGAGTTCGCACAAATATAAGAGTTTGAGAGAAGAGCTGTCAACGTTTACCAACAACGGACTTTTCTCAGGTTTAATACTCCTGGCTCCTGAACTGAATGATAAGTTGAAGTCTGTCTTAAAGAAAAGCAGCATCCCAGTCGTGCTGATAAATTCCAACCCTGCTGTAAAGGGTTTCGATAAAATTTCCCTGGATAATTATAAGGGAGCTTTTGAAATAACTGAGTACCTTATCAGAGAGAAGAAATATAAACACCTTGCGCATATTACGGGCCCTTCTGCTAATAATGATTCGAAGCTACGAAGAAACGGGTTTGAAGAAGCATGTAAAAAAAATAAAGTAAAATATTCAGTTGAGAACGGGGATTTTTCGAAAGAAAGCGGTTATAATTGCTGCAGAAAACTTTTATCGGGCAGAAGTAAACCGAAGGTTATTTTTGCCGCAAATGATATGATGGCCATCGGATGCTACGATTATATACAGAAAGCAGGACTTAAAATTCCCGGGGATGTAGGCGTGGCCGGTTTCGATGATATTTTTGTTTCCCAATATCTTTCTCCCTCTCTTACTACGGTTAGAATAAATATTCAGGATATAGGCAGGAATGCTGCCGGTACAATAATCCAAAGAATAAATAATGATCTCGGTCCTTCCAGGATCTCATACCTGGCCGGGAGCGAATTGATAATAAGAGAATCTGTTTAATAATATTTATGATGTTTGAAACAAAATACGGTGCTTTTTCGGATGACGGAAATGAATACGTAATCAAAACGTATAGTACTCCAAAACCCTGGGTGAATGTTATTTCAAATGGTACTTACGGATTGGTGATTTCGCAGGCGGGAGGAGGTTTTAGCTGGCATACTCATTCAGAATTCAACAGGCTGAACCGCTGGCACCAGGATTTGATACAGGACAACTGGGGCAAATATTTCTATATAAAAAATAATGATACAAAAGAAGTCTGGTCGCCTGCGTGGATGCCGGTAAAAACAAAGCTAGAAAATTTTAAGGCGGTACACGGATTTGGATATAGCAGGTTTGAGAGTGAATATAAAGGTGCAAAAATTTCGCTTACTGTTTTTGTTCCGATGGAAGAGGAGATGGAGATTTGGAATTTTAAGATTGAAAACAATAATGATTCTAAACTGAACCTTTCACTTTATTCTTATTTTGAATGGTGCCTCGGCTCGTCGGCAGATCATCACCGGGAGTTTCATAAATCTTTTCTCGAAACCTCATTCGAGGAAGACCTGAACTGTATGCTTGCTGAAAAACGTTTGTGGGAAATCCCGCTCGGAGAACATGGCCACTGGAATATTAAGTATCCTTACATCGGTTTTATTTCCTGTTCCGAAAAGATAACCGATTATGATGCCGATAAGGAGAGTTTTTTAGGCAGACAGGGATCTGTGACTGATCCTGTCGGTTTGTCTGCAGATTCTCTTGGGAAAAAGACAGGAAAGTGGAATGATTCAATTGCTGTTGTTAAGTCTGATCTCGTACTCGAACCAGGAAAGATAAAATACTTGCAGTTCTTTATGGGGATTAAATCAGATCGGGCCTCTATCAGTAAATCAATAAAGAAATTCAGCAGCAAGAAAGCTGTAGATAAAGCGCTTGATGAGATTAAAACTTACTGGCAGAATTTGTTTGATACAACAAGCTTTATAACACCCGATGAGAGCATAAACCTACTTGCCAACAAATGGCTGCGCTATCAGGCAATCGCGGGAAGACTGTGGGCAAGAACCGCGTATTACCAGCAGAGCGGTGCTTTTGGTTTCAGGGATCAATTGCAGGACAGCCTGATCTTTCTTCAGCTCGATCCATCGCTTACACTTAAACAAATCAGACTGCACGCAAAGCATCAGTTTGAAGATGGGACAGTCCTTCATTGGTGGCATCCTATAACCGAAACTGGTCTGCCAACCAAAATGACTGATGATCTCCTCTGGCTTCCATTCGTCCTCATCCAGTACATAAAAGAAACAAATGATTATAAATCTCTTAAACTAAAAGAGCCTTATTACGATAACCTTAAGAAAAAAGATTCTCTCTTTAAACATTCTGCGGCGGCAATAGATATGGTGCTCACCAGGTTCAGTAAACGGGGACTTCCGCTTATCGGCGCGGGCGACTGGAATGACGGATTGAGTGCCGTGGGGCTTCAGATGAAAGGCGAATCAATATGGCTTGCCGAATTCTTGTATCTTGTTCTTACTGAATTCTCGGATGTATGCCATCATATTAAGGAGGAAAAACTATCTAAAAGATATAAGAAGAAAGCTGATAAGCTTAAGGAGGCTTTTAATAAGTATGCGTGGGACGGCGACTGGTATTTCCGTGCAGCCAAAGATAATGGTGAAAAGATCGGCAGCAGGAAGAATGAACAGGGGAGGATTTTCCTTAATCCTCAAACCTGGTCGGTTATCAGCGGAATAGCTGATCCCAAAAAAGCACTGAAGGCTATGAGCGCTGTAACTGTGATTCTGCTTCATAAGAGTGGACCTTTACTGCTGTATCCTGCTTATTCAGAACCTGATGAACTTATAGGTTACCTTACAAGGTATGCTCCCGGCAGAAGAGAGAACGGCGGCGTGTACACGCATGCGGCAGCGTGGCTGATATGGGCTTATACAATTATTAAAGAAGATAAATCAGCTTTTGAAACTTATAAAAGATTATCTCCTGTAATTAACGGGATGGATCCGGATGAATACCAGGCAGAACCCTATGTAACGCCTGGAAATATCGATGGCCCTGATTCTCCTTATTACGGTATGGGAGGGTGGACGTGGTACACAGGATCAGCAGCCTGGCTGCAGAAGATGCTGGTGGATAGGATACTTGGAATACGGGCACTGCCTGAGGGATTATTAATTGATCCCTGCATTCCTGAGGGATGGAAGGAATTTTCGGTTAAAAGAACTTTTCGCGGAACTGTATTTAACATCAGGATCTGCAACGAAAATAAAGTGTCTTCTGGGGTTAAGCAGATGATCGTCGATGGCAAAGAAACAAAAAATAAAATTCTTAATACTAAGAGAAAAGGTCCGGTAGATGTTGAAATCTATATGGGCTGAATATTTGGACAGGTAAAAAAATAAATAACAGGAAAGGAGATCGAGATGAGAAAAATGCTGCTTTGTTTGATGAGTTTCGTTTTTATAGCAGGCTTATCAGACAATCTGTTTGCTCAATGGGCGCAGAATAAGTACGCTCGTGAAGATGCAAGGTACGCAAAAGTGCTGCAGGGAAGTGAGAATGCTCCTGCTATTGACGGTGTTGAAGATGCTGTATGGGCCCAGGCTGATTCAGTCGTGGTGGGATATGGTGTAACAGACTATCTTCCGAGCAGCGGTTACAACCTTGGTCCGGGTGGCAGCCTCCCGGCTGATGATGATTCAGCAAATGCTGTTGTTAAATTCCTCTACAAAGCGCCTTATCTGTACATTCTAATGAAATCCAGGGATAAGAGTGTAGGCGGTAATCTGTGGGATAAATCTGATGCTGTTATAATGTCATTTAAGGAGAATACAGGCAATCATGAGTTTAAGCAAGCCTGGGACAAACGCGTCGAGCATTTTTATACTAGGATGTATAAGTGGGCTTTCCCTGATTCTTTTACTACTCCGCCTATTGGTGCTCAGCCTCTTTTTATGGGCGACAATAGAATTGGCGGGGGTGAGGATCAATGGAGAACTCCGGCTCAGAAGGAGAGATGGACTGCTATGACAACCGTCCAGGGCGGCACAGCAAACGATACTCTGCCCGATGTCGGTTGGATAACTGAACATAGAATTAATGTTGATTCGCTTGGATTCAACCTTGACAGAACCGGTGCTGTACTGCCCTTCAGTTTCTGTATACTCGACGGCGATCGGTTCCTCGACACAAATCCTACAAACAATGGTTTCTCCAAAACCTACTGGAGCTGCGAATGGAATGAAAACTGGTACTATTCAGCCCTCTTTATCGATCCTTCGGTTACTACGGCAAGTCCTGCCGGTATGATTCCTCCTGTAGATTATACCGTTCCGCATCTTGCCTCAGGAAATACAATTACGGTGGATGGTGATTTGAGCGACTGGAATACAAGCAATGCCCTTCATTTCCATATGAAATACGGAGATGATCAATCGTTCCAAAATATAAGAGGAACGGGTTCCTGGGGAAGCGGTTATCAGCAGCTGGATGTTACGGGACTCCCTACCCCGCCTCCTTTACCTACTGTTCTGGACAGCGCTGAGGCTGATTACTGGTTGACCTGGGATGATGCAAATCTATATGTGGGAGCCAAAGTTAATGACAGGATTGTAACGGTTCCTTATCATAACGGCCGTAAAGATGGTATTACTTTCTTTATAGCATCCAGGAATTATACAAATGGAAGCGGTATTCTTCCGGCAAAAAATCTCACTGTAAATATTGATTCATCAGGTAATGCACAGGCTGGAGATGATCTGGTTGGACTGGCGGATACAGGTGGAGTTGCTTATCAGCTTATGCTCGGCCCCGGAACTACAATAAATGATCCCAATGATGCTGACGGAGGATTTTTTGTGGAAATGAAAATTCCGTTTGCGTCTCTGAATTATCCTTCAAACCTGGGAGATAGTGTTGTGTTTATTGGCGCCTCTGTAAATGATATGGATATACAGGACGATACGTCATCCAATTATTTCGATAAGGCTTTCTGGTTCCAGCAGCAGCCGGGACAGCATTGCCCCTCCTGGAGCGTACTGGGTCCGGTGGGCGCAGTTGGTATAAATCAGGATGCTTCTCTGATTCCTAACTCCATAAGACTATTTGACAACTATCCGAACCCGTTCAACCCGACAACAACTATTCAGTATACATTAACCAAATCTGCTAATGTATCCTTGTATATTTATGATGTTCTGGGTCAGACAGTTTCGGTTATGCATAATAATAATGTTGTGCCGGGAACTGCGGAATTCAGGTTTAATGGAGC
Source organism: uncultured Bacteroidota bacterium (assembly GCA_963771705.1). Lineage (GTDB taxonomy): Bacteria > Bacteroidota > Ignavibacteria > Ignavibacteriales > Ignavibacteriaceae > DATFVA01. Next base: position 126,695 of record CAVYUP010000011.1, on the reverse strand, counting down.
AGGATTGAGTTCCGGTATCTATTTCTATCAGCTTAAGATAACTAACCTGTCCGACTCGCATATTACGAGTACTCAGGTTAAGAAGATGGTTCTTCTAAAGTAGTTTTTTGAATTGGTGAGGTTCTCAAAATCATTGCCCGGGGAGCATGGAGCATAGCTGGTGCTATGCTCTCTGCCCTATGGGTGATGCTGAATGAGGCTGCCTCAAAGATATTTTTATAACATTAAAAATTATTGGTAGTTTTATGAAGTCAAAACTACAAGCTCGAAAAGTTGCCCTTCCTTTGCAGTTATTTTGCTTTGCTGTGTTGCTCGTACTGCTTATCCCTCTAAACGTCTATGCACAATCTGGAAAACTATCAGGAAAGGTAACGGATGCGTCTACCGGTGAACCGCTTGTTGGTGCAAATGTAATCATTGCTGGTACAACTACTGGTTCTGCTACCGATGTTAACGGCTATTATAGTATCCTGAATATCAGGCCTGGAAAGTACACAGTTAATTACCGTTATATAGGTTACCAGACAAGAATTGTAGAAGATGTTGCTATCAATGCCGATAAAACCACTCAAATTGATGTGGCACTCAAATCCGAAGCTATTGAGGGACAGACGGTAACAGTAGTTGCTGAAAAACCTGTCATTGAATTTAATCAGACAAGCTCTGTAAGAACAGTGTCATCTGATGAAATTGAAACGCTGCCGGTTCAGAATCTTACCGATATTATAAACCTGCAGGCAGGAACTGTTCAGACTTCTGACGGGCAGTTTCATATGAGGGGAGGACGCGGTGGTGAAATTCAGTACCAGGTTGACGGTGTCAGCATAAATAATCCTTTCGATAACCAGTCGAGTCTTACCCTCGACCGCTCGATCATACAGGAAGTATCGGTAGTTACCGGTACTTTTGATGCTAAGTACGGCCAGGCAATGTCGGGCATTGTGAATACAACTCTTAAAAGTGGAAGCAGTACCTTTAAGGTATCAGGAGAAGTTTACGGGGGAGACTATCTTCCCCTGGATAATAATACTTATCCCAATAATAAAGATTTCCTTCCGTATACGCTTCAGAACTATCAGCTTACTGTTACTGGTCCAACTTACATCCCGAATACAACGTTCCTGTTAAGCGGCAGACGCTATCATAATAACGGATACTTGTACGGAGTCAGGCGGTTTGAACCTACAGATACAAATAATGTAAGTGCAGGTCTCATTTATCCAACAGGCGATAATAAAAAGATATCAATGGATCCTTACGATGAATGGAGCGGACAGGCTAAAATAACAAACAATTCTATTGATAAGATCAATCTCAGCTATATAGCCATTATGAACTATAACTGGGGTAAGGCATACAACTTTGACTATAGGTTTAATCCGGATGGTTTAAAGAATACTTCTACATTTGCAATAAATCATGGCCTTGATATGACGCATACGCTTTCGGATAAGATGTTTTATAAGCTCAGCCTGCGTCATAATTTTTATGACTATAAAGAGTATAAGTATGAGTCATTATACGACCCTCGTTACTTCGCTGCGCAGGGACCGAAATCAATTTCCGGCTATGAATATGGCGCTGTTATTCAGGGTGTGGATCTTGGCAGGTATATTCAACAGACAAATTTTTTTGAGGCTAAGGTTGATTACGCCTGGCAGGCAAATGAAACTAACTATATTGAGGCGGGTATTGTCGGTCAAATGAATCAATTAAAATTCGGTCCTCCGGGACAGCTGGTTACGGTTTCCAACCAGAATGACCAGGAGGTTCTTGAGCCCAAACTATTTGATCCTGTTGATCCCAGGTTCAAGAAGGTGGAAACATATAAGCCGAACCAGGGTGCTGCTTACATACAGGATAGAATTGAACTTGGCGACCTGGTTGTAAGGGCGGGTCTTCGCTATGAAATATTCGACCCCCAGGCTTATATTCCTAGCAACCTCCAGAATCCTGCTAATACTATTAAAGGTGTCCCTGGTTCTCACCTTGTTAAAGCCAGTATTAAGCAAACAATTGCCCCTCGTCTCGGCTTCGGATTCCCTTTAACTGATAAATCGGCACTGCATTTTTCGTACGGACATTTTTATCAGATGCCTGCCTATAGCGCACTCTATCAGAACGCTAATTACCAGGTGCTTGATTTCCTGGAGGCGGGTCGTACGTATACTCAGGATTATCTTGGTAATCCCGACCTTAAACCTGAAGTTACTGTAGAATACGAGGTTGGCTTGAAACAGGCTGTTAATGATGATCTGGGACTCGATCTGACCTTCTTCTATAAGGATATAAGGGACCTTCTCGGGACAGAGGTTATTGAGACATATAACTTCGGGCAGTATGCAAGGAATACTAATATCGACTACGGAAGCGTATCGGGCGTAACTTTATCCGTTACTCAGCGGCCTTCGGATAATTTTGGTTTTACAATAGATTACAGCCTCCAGTTTGCAAATGGAAATTCCAGCGACCCCAGGGAAAATGCTGACAGGGCACTCGGCGGACAGGATCCAAGACCAAGAGATATTCCTTTCAACTGGGATCAGAGGCATACTCTCAATCTTACAGCCTTATACCAGGTTCCGAATGATTTTAATGTAAGCACTATTATAAAATTTGCTTCCGGCCAGCCTTATACACCTGCGCTCGTAGGTTTTCAGACAGAGCAGGAACATAACTCGGGAAGGAAACCGAGTTATACAGTTGTCGACCTCCGGGCAGAGAAGTTCTTCGATATAACCAGTTTTATGAACTTCAGCATCTTCCTCAGAGTATTTAATTTGTTCAATGAGGACTTCAATAACGGAGCTGTTTATGCTGATACCGGGAACCCTGATAACTCATTAACACTATTGTATGGGCAGCCGATTGATCCTAACCGGTTTGCTCCTCCCCGCAGAATTGAATTCGGATTCTCTTTTAGGAGTCACTAATACATGGAAAATAAATTTACTATTCATAGATTTTTGTCTGTCATCCCGAACTTGTTTCGGGATCAAATTCTTATTCGAAAATCACGTGTCATCCTGAACTTTCAGGATCTCCGGACGGGAATAAGTTTCCGTAATAAACTCAGGATGCATATTTTTATTTTAACTCTGTTTCTGCTGCTGCCTATCCCGTTTTCCCTCGCACAGCAGTATTATCCTGTGGTCCCTAAGGATCAGAGGGGTAATGAGGACTACGTAAGGCAGGGTACTCACGATGCTAACCGTATTCGTACAATGTTCTATAACTATGGTATGGTAGGCGATTACTCGGATAACCCGGATTATACCATCTTTCATTCAATGGAATGGCCCAAAGGCTCGCTTGAAAATTATAGTGATGGTGTAACTCCTTTCGTTCTCTCCAAGCTTCAACAGTTTGTTAACGGCCAGTATCAGACTTTTTATATGATGGAGACCGGCTACCGCGAGAGGGAGGAGGTAAATCCCTATACAGGCCGTCTGCAGAGATATAATCCTCGTCCCGGATACCTGCAGCTTGATCCCACCATAAACGTCGGAAGATCCCCCGCGGTCAGCTATGATCCCAGAACCTGGCCCGACAGCTGGCCCGATAAAGCTAATGATCCTGATGATCCGGGCTGGAGGGGAAGCTGGAACGGTTACTTTGGAAAACAGCCTAATGCCGACCAGGAAAGTTTCTGTGTATATGATGATGACTATTACAGCAAATGGAATTTTTATCCCGACTTCAGAGATAGTACCCGTCGAGGTATGGCTCTGAAAGTTGAACAAAGAGGTTTCCAGTGGTCTAATATTCAGTCCAGGGATGTAATCTTCTGGCATTACGATATCGCTAATGAAGGTACTTCCGTATATAACTACAACGTAATTTTCGGGTTGTATATGGATTCGGGTATAGGAGGCAGTTCTCTCAGTCCATTCGACCTTGTCTATGAAAGCGACGATGATGCTGCTTACTACGATACAACAGACGGAATGGATCTTGTCTACACCTGGGATTATAATGGTCACGGTCAGTTTGGTCCAACCGGTTATCTTGGATATGCATATCTTGAAACCCCGGGTAATCCCGTAAATGGTATTGACGATGACGACGATGGAATTGTTGATGAGAAAAGAGATGGAGGACCTGGACAAAAGATAGTTGGAACTCAGGCAATCCTTAATTACGTAACAGCAAATTATGATACTGTAAAGTTAAACAGGTATGCAAACTTCAGACTCCGCCCCGCTTTTCAGAGAGGTGTATGGTGGACTGGTGATGAGGATATGGACTGGACTCTGAATAACGACACCGGCGGTGATGGTGTATGGGGTACTGGCGACACTGGCGAAAATGATTCAATACCTACTGCAGGCGAAGCAAACTTTGATAAAACTGATATCAATGAATCAGATCAGATAGGTCTTACCGGATTTAAATTAAACAGGATTCGTGTCGGCGGCGGCGGTGTTGGTGAAACTGACAATATAGTTTTCTATACCGATGTGCATCATTGGCCGGAAAATCTATATAACTTGTGGACGAGTCCTAACCCTTTTGATGCGCCAAGAGTTGTAAACTACAACATAGGATTTCTATTTGCGTCTGGACCCTTTTATCTTGATGTCCATAAAACTGAAAGATTCAGCCTGGCACTCGCTTTCGGTGCCGATCTTCATCAGATGAGGAAAACGGTAGAGGTTGTACAAACCATCTATAATGCCAACTACCAGTTCGCTACTCCTCCTCCTTTACCTACTCTTCACGCCTATCCGGGCGATGGCTTTGTTAATCTTACTTGGGATAACGCGGCTGAAGATGCATTTGATCCTATCACAAATACAAACGACTTTGAAGGATATAAAATTTATCGCAGTACAGATGAAAGCTTCCTCGATCCCCAAATTATATATGATGCTCGTGGTATTGGTCTGCTTGGTCCTGGAAAACCGTTAGCTGTATTTGATCTTGATGACGGTATACTTGATTATAGCCAGATTTCGGTGGAAGGACTGCAGTTCTACCTTGGTGATGATTCGGGAATTCAGCATCACTTCAAGGATACTACTGTGGTTAATGGCCAACGGTACTTTTATGCTGTTACCTCTTATGACAGGGGAATTGAGCAGCTGAATATCTACCCTTCTGAAAGTGCGATATCAGTTAACCAGACTTTAAGAGGCGGTATTATTCTTCCAAAAAATGTGGTGATAGTTTATCCTAATGATCAGGCTCCCGGGTATGAGCCCGGTACTTACAAAGACCTGCAGCATACAGAAGGGTATGGTACAGGACGTATATCTATAGACATCCCTGACCCTGACCGTATTCCGAAGGATCATACCTTTGAGATCAGGTTTGAGTCGCCTCAGGATTCAATTAGGGCCTCAAGCTACCAGTTGTATGATGTTACCGGCGGAATGAATGATACAGTTTTTGTTGGAGGAAAAGATCTTAAAGCGCTGGGACAGGGTCCCGTTGGGATGGGGATGCTTCCTCTTATTTTTGTAGAACGCAACCTTATGCCCGATACTCTGGAATCCGGCTTCCTTCCCAGCAGTAAAACGAACCTGGTCTTAAGTGTCAGGGCTTCGGCTACTTCTACTCCTACTAATGCAAAAAGACCAAACTATCCTGCCGATTACCTTATAGTTTTTTCCGATCAGGTGCTTGATACATCGCAGGGAACCGCAATACTTCCTGCCGTACCGTCTAAATTCAAAATCATGGGAATGCCGAAAGGCGGAGGTGCGGAATTTCAGGCTGATTTTAGATTCGTTGATACTGACGGCAACCGTACTATAAGCAGGAACAATGAATACATAGAAATACTCGGTAAAAATGGACAGGGACAAACGCTTCCAATATGGAAGGTGACTGTTGATACGGTTTTTGGCCCTAAGTATGTAAACTCTATTTTCCCTACCGCCGGAGATGTGTATCAGCTGACGATCGATGTACCCTATAACGAGCATGATGTTTTCAGCTTTACAACCGACTCTTCATTCATTGACCTTGGTGCGCAGAAATCGCAGTATGCCGATGAGAAACCTTACGTGGTTCCCAACCCTTACCTCGGAGCAGCTTCTTTTGAACAGGCGCCTTATGCTCAGTCGGGACGAGGTGATCGAAGGATTGAATTTAGAGCGATTCCCGTAAACGCTACTGTAAGAATTTATACGGTTACCGGTGAGCTTGTACAAACGCTGCATCACGACAGCGGATTCCAGGATTATATTGCCTGGAACCTGCGTACAAAAGATAATCTGGAGGTGGCACCGGGACTTTATATATTCCACGTGGAAACTCCCGGATCCGATGATTACATCGGCAAATTTGCAATAATTAAATAACGGTGAAACTTATGAATGGAATCTATAAAATTACCGTACTAATTATTTTCTTTTTGTTCGCTGCAGAAACTGCCGCTCAAAGCAAGGTAGGGACAACCATCGGGCAGTTCCTTAAAATTGAACCTTGCTCAAGATTGGTAGCCTTGGGTAACGCCGGCGCGTCTCTTACTGGTGACGCCTCTGCTGCATTCTATAATCCGGCCAGCCTTGGTGAACTTAGCGGCATCAATATTGATTTTACATATAACCAGTGGCTTGCTGATATAAAGTATAGCTACGCTGCGGCTGCATTGAATATTGAGGGACTTGGAACAATTGCTGCCCAGGTTACTTCTTTGAATTCCGGTGATATCGAAATAAGAACCGTAGAAAAGGAAAAAGGTACAGGTCTGTATTATAATGTAACTAACCTATCTCTCGGGTTGGCTTATGGTATCCTCCTAACTGACAGGGTATCGGCTGGTATCGCGGTCAATTATCTGCAGGAAACTATTTACAATACAAGTCTCACTGACGTGGCTTTTAATTTTGGAGTTCAGTACCAGACGTCTATTGAAGGCTTAAGGCTCGGCGCAAGTGTTTCTAATTTCGGACCCCGGGCTTCTTACAGCGGACTGGACGTCTACTTCAATTATGATGCTGATCCTAATAAACACGGCGATAACAGCAGGCTTCCTGCCAGCTTGCGGACAGAATCTTATAACCTTCCTACTTTATTCCGGGTTGGTGTTTCGTATGAACTAACCTTTGCTCAATGGAATAAACTTGTTGTTGCCACGGATGCAATGCATTCAAATGACAACGATGAAAGAATAAATGTTGGAGGCGAATGGGAATTCCTTGGTACCTTTGCGGTCAGAGGCGGATACCGGGATTTGTTCCTTAAGGACTCTGAAGGCGGACTTGTCCTTGGCGCTGGCGCTAAAGTAGGATTCTCGGGAGAATCTACCGTGAGCTTTGATTATGCCTGGGCCGACTATGGCAGGCTGAATGGAACCCATAGATTTACTTTGGGGCTGCATTTTTAGAAATATTTATTATTCTGTAAACCGGCTTGTTAAGTTAGGCCGGTTTTTGTTTAATGGTGGATTTAATGAGATTAACTTCCGTATTCTGCTTACTGATTTTATTTGTTTATACAAACCTTTCTGCTCAGCAGGATAGGGTTGTTGCTGAAGTGGGACCTGTTAAGATACTTGAGTCGGAATTTCAGAACCGGTTTGACTTTACTGTACATCCTGATCTGCTTCAAAAAAGGGATCTGCCTGCTGCAAAGCAGGAGTTCCTTAATCAGCTGATTGCTGAAAAACTGCTTTCACTTGATGCCAGGGAAAAAGGATATGATACAACTGATGCATTCAGGAAGTTAATGACCCCGCTTGGTAATATGTTCCTGCGCGATGCTCTTTATACAAAACAGATTAAGGATAAAGTAATAATTAGTCCTGCTGAAATAAAAGAAGGTGAAGCCCGGATTAAGAAGGTCCTTACTGTAGGATTTATCTTTTCCCATAATAGTGATGAAATCGGTTATGTTTACGACAAACTTAAAGAGGGGGCTTCATTCGATTCGCTTCTCTCATTCCGCAAAGAGAATAAGGATAATCCAGGGAAGATTACATTCGGTGATATGGAGAAACCGGTTGAGGATTCTCTCTATGCCCTCAAAGAAGGTCAATATACAGCTCCTGTTCATTCGGGAGACGGATATTATATTCTTAAGTTATTAAGGATAGATAATAATACAGAATTGAAAACTCAGGAATCTGTAATCGATGAGGTTAAGAAGATTGTACAGACGAGGGAAGAGTATAAATATTACCTTCAGTATTACCGCGGCTTTTTGAGCAGCTTCAGGGTGACTGCGGATAAGGAGATCTTTGAGGATCTGGTGAGTATTTTCGTTCCCGCCTTCTACGAAAAGTATAGTAAACAAAATTTGCCTCAGTCTGAAACCCCGGAGGATAAATCCGATAAATATTATCTAAAAGGGGATGAAGTGTATGCAGCTCTTGGTAAAATGGATGATAATCTGCGTGAGAAAATTTTTATCAGTATTAATGATCATCCTGTTAAGCCGGACTTCTTCATATTCCAGTTAAGTCAGGATGGTTTTGTCGTAAGGGATATTAGTGAGGTTAGTATCAGATCGTCTTTATCCGCGTATATCCGTAAGTTTATTGAAGATCAGCTTTTTGCACAGGAAGGTTATAATGAAGGGCTTGAGAATACTCCTTCTGTAAAATCCGATATTGGTATGTGGGAGGATTCTTATCTTTCTGAAATAAGCAAAATAAATATGTTCGATTCTATTAAGGTATCTGAAGAACAGGCATATTCCGTGTATCAGCTGAACGATTGGAAGGAATCTATGCCTCCGCTTGTTAATGTTGCGGAGGTACTTACTGATAGTCTCAGCGTTGCTGAAACTGTACTGAATGATCTCACTCGTGGTGTCAGTATACAGGAGCTTGCGAAGCGTTATACTAAAAGAGATTCTCTGCGCGATAAAGGGGGAGAGTTCGGATATTTTAATATGACTCAGCACGGTGAGATTGGAAGGATAGCTTCACAGTTGAATGTTGGGGATGTTTATGGTCCTCTTAAAGTGGATGACGGATATTCGATCTTCAAGGTTATCGATAAGAAAGAAGATACCGCAAGTTATACGCAGAGTTTTGATGAGGTTAAGGATCAGCTCATAGCCAAAATCACCTTAGCGAAGTTTCAGAAATATGTGAACAGCTATAATGCACAACTGGCCTCAAAGTATGGGGTTGTTATTCACGATAATGTCCTCAATAGCATAAAAGATATCTATATGAACCTTGTTGTAGCCAGAAGGATGGGATTCGGAGGAGAGATTTATGCTTTCCCCTATACTGAGGAATATACAGGCTGGTACGACATCTGGATGAAGAATAAAAATATAATACAATAAGATGATTGAAAAACTATTTACTAAGTCAATATTACTTTTCTTGTTAGCGTGTTCAGCCTTAATGGCACAGCCGTATGTTTTTTTTAATGATAGTCCCGATAATAGTTATTACCCGTACAGCCATGGTGATTATACTAGCCCCAGCGTTGTCATTTTAACCAGTGGAGGCAATGTTCCGGTTGACATGGTTCGAAGGTATTCAGGACTTAACGCACTGAGGATAAAATGGGTGTCTGGCAACGGCGACTGGAGTGTCAGCATCTCAGGCAGCAATTTCATTTCCCGTGATGCCTCTGTAAAGGATTCCATTACGATGCGGATGTTTGCTCTGGCCCCTATCGATTCCAATTACCTTCCGGCTCTTTTCCTGGAGGATACACAGAATAGCCGTACGGACAAGCAGCCGCTGGCTAATTACATCAATCTAATTCCGGCAAATCAATGGATTCGCGTTTCCATCCCTCTGGATGCATTCTTTCAGTCCCCGGGATCTGCCGATATGGCTAACATAACTGGTATCGGATTCGCTCAAAATAATCTCGATGGAAATATAAGAACTATTTATGTTGATGAGATCCGGATGATATCTGTTGATGATAATGATGTTACTCCTCCGGCCGTACCTTCGGGGCTGGCAGCCGAGGGTCTTCATACCGTCATAAACCTTAGCTGGACGGCAAATCCTGAAAATGATCTTGCTGGCTACAGACTGTATAGATCCGATGGAGGCGATTTTCAGATCATTGCGTCTATCCAGCCCGATGTAACCTCTTATTCGGATAATACAGGAGCACCCCCGAAAACCTTCAGCTATAAAATATCCTCTTTCGACTCAAGCCTTAATGAATCGCAGCTTAGCGATGCTGTAACAGCCACTACAACTTCTCTCCCTGATACAGTGCTGCTCGACTCGGTTCAGAGAGCAACTTTCAGGTATTTCTGGGATTTTGCTCATCCTGTATCAGGACTTGCAAGAGATCGTTCAAACGGTGACAATGAAGTAGTTACTTCCGGAGGTTCCGGTTTTGGTGTGATGGCTATACTTGTAGGCATTGAAAGAGGCTATATAACCCGTCAGCAGGGGATCGACCGGATGCTTACTATCCTTAACTTTTTAACCAACATGGCCGACAGATTCCATGGAGCTTATTCTCATTTCCTTAACGGAACAACTGGTGCTGTAATACCGTTCGGTCAGTATGATGACGGAGGTGACCTCGTTGAAACAGCCTACCTTATTCAGGGATTACTGGCGGCGCGGCAGTACTTCAATCATAATACAGCTGATGAAGGACAGGTAAGAGATCTTATAACAAATATATGGGAAACTGTTGAATGGGATTGGTATCGAAAGGATAACGGAAGCTTCCTCTACTGGCATTGGTCTCCCGATTACGGGTGGATAATGAACTTTCCCATTCAGGGTCCTAATGAATGTATGATAACATATATGCTGGCTATCGCTTCGCCTACCCATCCGGTCCCGGCTTCATTGTATCACACCGGCTGGGCCGGTAGTTCGAATTATGTTAATGGCAATTCATATTATGGCATCCCTCTTTATGTCGGCTGGCCTTATGGTGGTCCCTTGTTCTTCGTTCATTATTCATTTCTTGGATTTGATCCCCGTAATAAGAAAGATGATTATACAAATTATTTCATAAATAATAGAAACTTTACTCTTATAGACAGGGCCCATTGTATAGATAATCCCGGAAACTTTGTCGGTTATGATGAGGACACGTGGGGACTAACAGCATGCGACGGTCCTTTTGGATATAATGCTTTTTCTCCTACGAATGATAATGGAACTATAGCCCCTACAGCTGCTCTCTCCTCAATGCCTTACACTCCCGATAAATCCATTTCCGCAATGAAAAGTTTCTTTTATGAATACGGCGATCACCTCTGGGGCACATACGGCTTTAAGGACGCGTTTAATCTTTCACAGAACTGGTATGCGCCCAGCTACCTCGCTATTGATGAGGGCCCTATAATAATTATGATCGAAAACTACAGAACACAGCTTCTCTGGAATAACTTTATGGCTAACCCTGAAATTCAGCCGATGCTCGATGCTGTTGGGTTTGTTCCTGATTTTACTGGTGTGGAAAACGAAACTGATTTGCCTGAAAGCTTCGCGCTGATGAATAACTTTCCCAATCCTTTTAATCCTTCAACACATATAAGATTCCGTATTGCGGAATCGGGACAGGTGAAGTTAAAAGTTTACGATGTACTTGGAGAAGAGATCAGAACTCTTGTAAATGAGGAAAAATCCCCGGGCAGTTATGATGTTCTTTTTAATGCTGAGAACCTCCCGAGTGGTATATATCTGTACGTCCTTGAGACGGGAGGAAAAACTATTTCGCGTAAAATGTGTCTTCTGAAATGAGGAGTTTAAGCTGAAGTTCTGTCTCCTTTAGCTCCCGCTGGACACTGAATTGCTCTTGAGAAAAGGAGGATTCTTGTCTCGGTTGTTACGAAAAAAGCTGTTTATATTTTCAACAAGTATGACAAAAATGACAGACATATATTTAGGACGGGTTTAAAGGCCTTTTAAAGAGTAGGTGAAGCGTAGGTGGACTCATAATGAGACATTTCAAAACAGCGAATATAGGCAGTTTTTAGCCGTTGAAAAAATTTACAGTATGACAAATTGTCATACTTGATTCTATACTGAAAACGTTCAGATATTCTTCGTAGACAATATACAAATTACCAGGCTTCGGATCATTATGAAGAAAATATTTTTTGTCCTTATCGTAATTTGCAGCCAGTCTGTATTCTCCCAGTACGTTCCCACCAAAGAGGAAAATACTTTTCTGGATACCTTGCAGTATCGTTCCTTCCTTTATTTTTTGGATGAAATAAATCCCGAGAACGGACTGGTGAAAGACCGCAGCACCGACGACTCTCCCGCGACAACTGCGGCTTCAGGATGGGGAATCGTTGCATGGGCTGTTGGCGCTGAACACAACTGGATTTCCCGCGGGAAGGCTGCACAGCTTACTCTCAACCTGGAAAAATTCCTTCTTAACTCAGAGCAAAGTACAAAGCCCGATGCTACCGGATATAAAGGGCTCTATTACCACTTCCTGAAAATGGATAGCGGCAGGCGTGAATGGAATTGTGAACTCTCCACTATCGACACTGCCTGGTTGCTGGCTGGAATACGTTTCGCCGTACAGTATTATGACCGGGATAACGATACCGAAAAGCAAATTCGTGAACTTGGTGATTCGCTTACAAACAGGGTCGACTGGAACTGGACGGTCATCAAAGAATCCAGACACGATAATCATACCGGTTTGATTTCCATGGGATACGACCCTGAAAGAGGACTTAATGATTACGGGTATTTCGGATATACGGAGGCCTTGTATCTTTATATCCTGGCTGCGGGAACAAACCTCTCTGAACCTATGAATACTTACGATGTATGGCTTTCAGGTTATGACTGGAAGGAGCCGTATCAAGGATTTCCTCACGTTATATTTCCGCCTTTGTTTGGTCATCAGTATACTCAGATGTTTGTTGATCTGAAAGGGCTTCCCGATAAATATATGAGGGAAAAAGGAATAGATTACTTTGAAAACTCAAGAAGAGCAACTCTTGTAAATCGCCTGTACTGTATCCAGAATCCTGAAAACTGGGAGGGTTACGATTCCCTTACCTGGGGAGTAAGCGCATGCGATGGTCCCGGTGATTTCGAAAGGAACGGGAAAAAGTTCCATGGTTATGCGGGCAGGGGAGCAAGCGGACCCGGACTTACAATCGCGGAGGATGGAACAATTACTCCTGAAGCTTCTGCTGGTTCTATCCCTTTCGCTCCTGAAGTTTGTATCCCCACGCTTAAAAATATGTATGATAAATACGGAGATAAAGGTTTGTGGGGGAAGTACGGATTGAAGGATGCTTTTAATCTTACAGTCGACTGGTTTGATAATGACTACCTCGGTCTGGATGAAGGTCCAATCGTTATTATGATTGAAAATTTTAGAACAGGATTAATCTGGAGATATTCGATGAAGGATCCGGTGATACAGAGGGGCCTGGAAAGGTTAGGATTTAAGCCCATTCACTCATATGAATAAACATTGAGATAACTTGACTGGTGAACCAAAATACTTTCAGGTGATCGCTAAGCCGAACGGGCCGATATGCAACCTGGACTGCAGCTACTGTTTCTACCTTGAGAAAGAAAAGCTTTATACAGGAAGTAAAGACTTTGTTATGCCCAACGAAGTGCTTGAAAATTTTATTAAGCAGAAGATAGAAGGTCAGGAAATTGAAACGGTGAGCTTCGTCTGGCAGGGAGGTGAACCAACCTTGCCGGGTGTTGATTATTTCAGAGAGGTTGTAAGGCTCCAGAGAAAATACGCTGGGGGGAAACATATAGAAAATGGTTTTCAGACAAACGGTATTCTGCTGGATGATGATTGGTGCGGTTTCTTTGCGGAAAATAATTTTTTAGTAGGGATCTCAATTGATGGTCCTGCGCATCTGCACGATAAATACCGCGTTTCAAAAGGCGGTCAGCCCACCTTTAACAAGGTAATGCGGGGGATTGAGTTCCTTAAAAAACATAGTGTTGAATTCAATACTCTTACAGTGGTAAACAGACATAACTCATATCATCCTCTTGAAGTTTATAATTTTATGAAGGATGCCGGCAGCCGTTATATGCAGTTTATTCCTGCGGTTGAAAGGATAGCTTCCGGAGAGGATTTATCATTAGTTGTACCGGGTTATGATGGAAAAGCTAGTGTAACTGACTGGTCGGTTGAGCCGGCACAATTTGGAAATTTCCTTTGTAAGATTTTTGATGAATGGGTCAAAAAGGATGTAGGCAGCTGCTTCATCCAGATCTTCGATGTGGCGCTGGAAAGCCAGCTTGGTATACAGCAGAGTCTTTGCGTATTTAAGGAAACCTGCGGCAAAGCCCTGGCTATAGAACATAACGGGGATGTTTATTCCTGCGATCATTATGTTTATCCCGAAAACAGGCTGGGTAATATTATGGAAATTCCCCTTGAGGCAATGGTGTATTCACAAAAGCAGGTTGATTTCGGCTTGGATAAAAAAAATGGTCTGCCTCAATACTGTCTCGATTGCGAAGTAAGGTACGCATGTAACGGCGAATGTCCTGAGCACCGCTTCATTGAAACACCTGACGGTGAAAAAGGACTAAATTATCTCTGCGCGGGATATAAAAAGTTTTTCAGCCATATTGAACCTTACATGAAATTTATGGCTGAAGAACTCGTTAATAGAAGACCAGCTTCAAATGTTATGAACGCCGTGATCTGATCTAAGAATTTATCAAAACTGACTGATATCGTTCCAGTACTTAAATTAAAAATAACTAATAACTATATGAGAAAAATTCTATTTCTTCCGGTAATCTTAATTATATCTCTTATAACTTTTTCGGGACGCTTCAATACCCCTGATAACCCTGATGAAAATATCGAAAAAAGAATTGACAGCGTATTGGTAAAAATGACGCTTGATGAAAAAATAGGTCAGCTTATTCAGTTCGTCGGTATGGACTCTGCAAAAGAAAGACTTATTAGGAATGAACAAATCGGCTCCGTTTTAATTGGTCTCCGGGGTCCCGCCGCTTGCAACAGGATTCAGAAGATTGCTGTTGAAGAAACAAGGCTCGGCATCCCTCTGATATTCGCGAATGACATAATCCATGGTTACCACACTACTTTCCCTGTCCCCCTTGCGGAAGCTTCTAGCTGGAATCCGCAGCTTGTTAAAGAGTCCTGCCGTATTTCGGCGTTTGAATCTGCTTCTCAGGGTACAAGATGGACTTATGCCCCGATGGTGGATATTGCACGCGATCCCCGATGGGGAAGGATTGTGGAAGGTTCCGGTGAAGATCCATACCTGGGAAGTATTTTTGCTGCCGCCAGGGTTGATGGATTCCAGGGAGATCAACTTGATGCTAAAACGGGCGTTGCTGCTTGTCCCAAACATTATGTTGCCTATGGCGGTGCGGAAGGCGGAAGGGATTATAACACCGTCGACATTTCCGAACGAACTCTCCGCGAAGTTTACCTGCCTCCTTACCAGGCAGCAGTCAGGCATGGAGCTGCCTCGATAATGAGCGCATTCAACGATCTCAACGGCGTCCCTGCCTCCGCAAATCATTTTACTCTAACCGGAATACTGAGAGATGAATGGAACTGGGACGGGGTAGTTATAAGCGATTATAATTCTGTGGGCGAACTCGTTCGTCATCACTTTGCAGAGGATATGAAAGAGGCCGCACTAAGAGGATTCAAAGCCGGAGTGGATATTGATATGGTAGGCGATTCAATAGATGGAAATCCTTATGCACCGAACCTGAAAAACCTGGTCGAAGCTGGCAGGATATCTGAGAATGAAATAGACAATTCGGTAAGGAATGTTCTTCGGATGAAGTTCAGACTGGGACTCTTTGATAATCCATACACAGATACTTCATATTTTAAAGAAAATAATCTCAGTCAGGATTATAAGGACAGCATTGCCCTTCGGCTTGCCGAAGAATCAATTGTACTGTTGAAGAACGATAAAAATCTCCTCCCGCTCAGCCGGGATGTGAAGAGAATCGCCCTTATTGGTCCCTTCTCTGATAATAACAATGACCCTGTAGGACCCTGGGCCGGGGGCTATAATCCTGAAAATGTCGTCAGTATTCTTCAAGGGTTAAAAAATATTGTAAATGATAGTATAATTATAGATTTTGTAAAGGGCTGTAACGTAAATGATTCCGACTATACAGGTTTCGATGCAGCGGTCGAAGCGGCCGGTAAAGCAGATGTCGTTATCTTCACTGCCGGAGAATCAAAAGATATGAGCGGTGAAGCTGAAAGTAAGACAGATCTGAATATCCCGTTTATCCAGGCTGAGCTTTTAAAAAAGGTTTATGCTGAAGGCAAACCGGTTGTGGTTGTATTATTAAACGGAAGACCGCTTACAGTCAACTGGATCTCTGAAAATATTCCTGCTCTGATTGAATCATGGTACCTGGGCAATCAAACCGGTAATGCTCTCGCACAGGTTATCTTCGGATACTATAATCCCTCTGGTAAACTCCCGGTAACTTTCCCGAGGTCAACAGGCCAAATCCCTCTATACTATTATCATAAATTTACCGGCAGGCCTTTTGACAGGGAAGATAAGTACACTTCAAAATACACCGATTCACCTGTTACGCCCCTTTACCCGTTCGGATACGGATTAAGTTATACATCTTTCAGCTATGATACTATCCTTGTTTCAAAGAGGAGAGTAAATAAGAACGAATCCCTTAAAGTCTCGGTTAACGTTAAGAATACAGGGCGGTATATGGGGGAGGAAGTTGTACAGTTATATATCAGGGATGACTTTGCAAGCGTAACAAGACCTGTTAAAGAACTCAAAGGTTTTAAGAAGTTGAACATCCTTCCGGGTGAAATAAAAAAAGTAGAATTCGAAATAACACCCGATATGCTTTCATTCCTTGATATAAATATGAACAAAGTTGTGGAGCCCGGAACTTTCACTGTATATATCGGAGGGAATTCTGCCGATCTTATTTCCTCATCTTTTGAGGTTGTTGAATAAGCGGATTCTGAAGCGGAGTATTGTTATTCTGTTAATGAAATGAGGTTATTATGGAAGAAAAAAGCAAAGGCTTTAGCAGAAGAAAATTTATTGAGAAGGCAGGACTAACAGCAGCCGCCATTCCTCTGGTGGCATCCGGAAAAATTTTGTTCCCCGAAATGAAGGAGGAGAAACGTGCAGTAAGAATTCCCGGGGCGGGAACACCCAATATTATCTATATTCTCAGCGATGATCACCGTTACGATTTTATGAGCTTTATGGGAAGACCTGAATTTCTTAAAACACCTAACCTCGACAGGATGGCCCGGGAAGGGGCTCATCTGCAGAATGCTTTTGTTACTACCTCTTTATGTTCGCCTAGTCGTGCCTCCATATTAACCGGAATGTACTCACACAGGCATGGAGTTGTTGATAACGATTCACCGGTGCCTGCGGGTAATATCTTCTTTCCTCAGTACCTTCAACAGATTGGTTATGAAACTGCATTTATGGGTAAGTGGCATATGGGAAGTGAAAGCGATGAACCAAGGAAAGGTTTCAACAGGTGGATTAGCTTTAAAGGACAGGGAGTTTATTATGATCCTCTAATGAATGAGGACGGCAGACAGGTTCAGCGAAAGGGTTATATAACAGATATTCTTACTGATTATGCAGTGGATTATATAAAAGAGAAAAGCCGGACACCAGAATCCGAAAAAAGGCCGTTCTTCCTTTATCTTTCTCATAAAGCGGTGCATGCAATGTTTGAACCGGCCGAAAGGCATAAAGGGAAATTTGATAATGTTAAAATCGACTACCCTGATACAATGGCTGATACAAAAGAAAACTATGATGATAAGCCGCGATGGGTTCATGCCCAGAGATACGGCTGGCATGGGGTGGATTATATGTATCAGGGTCAGATGGATTTCGATGAATTCTATAAAAAATACTGCGAGACAATCCTTGCGCTCGATGAAGGAATAGGCGGTGTCCTTGATGCTCTGACTGAGACCGGTCTGGATAAGAATACTATTGTCTTCTATATGAGCGATAACGGGTTTACACTCGGTGAGCATGGTCTCATAGATAAACGTCAGATGTATGAGGAATCGATGAGGGTGCCGCTGCTTGCTTATGCGCCGGGACTAATATCTCCCTCAACTAAAATTCCTGAACTTATTCAGAATATCGATATAGCTCCTACCATACTTGAGCTTGCGGGAATCAGAACTCCCGACGATATGGATGGAAGATCTTTCCTTCCTTTGTTGAAGGGGGAAGAACCCGACTGGCGTGACAGAGTGTTCTATGAGTATTTCTGGGAAAGGCCGTTCCCTCATACTCCTACGGTTTTCGGCGTTAGAACGAATAAATATAAGTATATGACGTTCCACGGCATCTGGGACATCGATGAACTGTACGATATCGAAAACGATCCTGAAGAAAAGCATAATTTAATTAACAGTCCCGACCATCAGGAATTGATTAAGGACCTTAACAAAAGAGTATATGCCTGGCTGGAGTCTACTAATGGTATGCAGATCCCTCTTCATAAGGACATTTTCTGGAGGGCTGATAAAAGGAAACCTGGACATTAAAAATTATTACGATAACAAATTGATCTTTATCAAAAAATTAAAAACCAATATTATAAAAAAGAACAACCGTAATCCGTATTTAAGCTGCGGCATTCTCCCGCTAATATCAGGACAGGCCGGTTCGGGGATGACTGCTTCTGGTCTTGTCATTCTTCTGATGCTGGTATTTCTCGCTGTTCCTGATATTTTCCCTCAGCGGATGCTTGATGATTTTGAATCGGCAGACCAATGGAAGGTTTATAAGTCTGATGGTGTGGAAACAAATGTTAGCATCGTGCCGGGACATACTGGTAAAGCGATTAGATTCGATTACAACTTTACAAAAGGAACCGGTTACGGCGGCATTCAGAAAATGATTCCATTAGATCTGCCGGAAAATTACCAGTTCACGTTTTATCTTAAGGCAGAATCTCCGTCAAATAATCTTGAGTTTAAGCTGCTTGACAGTACTGGACAGAATGTCTGGTGGATGATCAACAGGGATTATACTTTCCCGGCCGAATGGACAAAAATAAAAATTAAAAAGAAGCATATAAGCTTTGCCTGGGGCCCTAAGGAAAATAAAACGCTTAAAAGAATCGACAGGCTCGAATTTACGATCTCATCATTTGTAGGCGGAAAAGGATCGATTTATATAGATGACCTTAAATTCGAGGAGCTTCCACCGGAAGACAATTCTCCGATAACGCTGACCGCAAAGGCTTCTTCAGAAGCAGGCCTGAATTTTACGGTACAGAACCTTATTGATAATAATATTTCTACTGAATGGAAAAGCAGCGGCGATGAAAAGCAGGATGTTATACTCGATCTTCAGAGGAGAAGGGAATTCGGAGCAGTCGTTTTATACTGGGATAGTGCTGATTACGCTAAACAATTTGAAATCTATAGTTCGGGTAAGGATGATAAATGGAAAAAGCTATATTCTGTTAACAGGGAAACGGCCAATACAAGCTACATCCGTTTGAAGGAGGAAGATGCTGAGAAAATTAAGATAACATTACTTAAAAGCAGCCGCGGCAGAGGATATGGTATAAATGAAATATCTGTTAAAAATTCGGATTATTCAGACGGCCTGAACCGGTTCTTTATAAATATAGCAAAAGATTATCCTGCCGGTTATTACCCTCGTTATCTGGGAGAAAAAGGTGCGTTCTGGACTATCGTCGGCGTAAATAATGATCGAAAAGAAGCTCTCTTTAATGAAGACGGAATGGCTGAAGTTGATAAAAAAGATTTTTCAATCGAACCTTTTTTATCGATCGATGGAAAATTTTTAACCTGGAATGACGTAGAAGAAAAACAGTCGTTATATAATAACTATCTCCCTATTCCCGCAGTTGAATGGAACTATAATAACCTTAAACTTACAACAGAGGCTTTTGCCAGCGGAGAAGCGAACAAGAGTTCTTCTCTTTTTTTGAAGTACATAATAAATAATAACTCATCTCAACAGCACAAAGGAAACCTTTATCTTGCTATCAGCCCCTTCCAGGTGAATCCCTACTACCAGTGGCTTAACATTACGGGAGGGGCTGCTGAAATAGATTCTATAAATTACAGAGACGGCAAGGTCTATGTTAATGATCATAAAGTTATACTCCCTGTAACGCCTGCAGATAATTTCGGCGCTGCATCTTTTGATGAAGGTCCTATAACCTGGTATTTATCGAAGGGGAAAATTCCTCCAAACCAGTCTATTGTAGATAAAAATAAATCTGCAAGCGGGGTTCTGGATTATTCATATGATCTGGCTCCGGGAGAATGCAGGAACGTATACCTGGTGGTCCCTTTTTACGGGGAGGAGAGTCTGAAGGAAAGTTTAACTGCGGACGATATCGAAACAACTCTAAAAAATGATGTTGCCTTCTGGGAGAAGAAAGTTGATCACATTAAATTTAATCTTCCTCCATCAGGCAGCAGGATAGTAAATACCTGGAAATCGAATCTTGCATACATTTTAATAAACAAAGACAGTGCAGGCATCCAGCCGGGTTCCAGATCATATGAAAGATCCTGGATAAGAGATGGCGCGTTAACTTCCTCGGCGCTGCTGAAATCCGGAATAGTCAAAGAGGTCAGGAATTTTATCAGGTGGTATGCGTCCTATCAGTATGAAAATGGGAAAGTCCCTTGTGTGGTGGATACAAGAGGACCCGACCCCGTTCCCGAAAATGATAGTCACGGCGAATTTATCTATCTTATTAAAGAGTATTTTAATTTCACAAAGGATACTCTCTTTCTTAAAGAGATGAACCCCCATATACTGACCGCGGTAGATTATATGGATACTCTGATCTCGCAGAGAATGACACCCCATTTTAAGAACGGGAATGATAGTGTTCGTGCATATTACGGGATTATGCCCGAGTCAATTAGTCACGAGGGCTATTCGGCTAAACCAATGCATTCTTACTGGGACGATTTCTTCACAATGAAAGGACTCAAAGATGCCGCAGAGACCGAACGTATACTTGGTGAAGAAGCAAGTTACCGAAAAATAAAAAAAATGAGAGATACCTTCAGGAAAAATCTTTACAACTCGCTCGATCTTGCGATAAAAGAAAATAAGATAAATTATATCCCGGGGTGTGTGGAACTCGGCGATTTTGATCCCACATCAACTACAATTGCGATTTCACCCTGCAATGAACTTCCGGATCTTCCTGAGCCGTACGCAAGGAATACTTTTGATAAGTACTTTGAATTCTTTAAGAACAGAAAAGACAATAAGATAGAATGGACGGCGTACACTCCATATGAGAACAGACTTATAGGTTCTTTTATCTTTCTTGATGAACCCGAAAGAGCACACGAACTTATTAAGTTTTTCCTGAATGATCAGAAACCTCAGAACTGGAATGAATGGGCTGAGGTTGTGTGGCATAAAGAAAGGTATCCGGGTTATATAGGGGATATGCCTCATACATGGGTCGGCTCCGATTTTATAAATTCGGTTCGCTCTATGTTCGTCTATGAAAGAGAATATGATTCATCTCTTGTTCTGGGTGCGGCTTTATACAGGGACTGGGTTGATTCACCGGAAGGAATGTCGGTTGAAAATCTCCCGACCTATTTCGGTGAATTATCTTATTCAATAAACAGGTCGGGTAACAACTATAAGGTTAAACTCTTCGGCAATGTTTCACTTCCTCCGGGCGGAATTATACTTAAGAATGTATTTCGTAATAAAGCACCCGAAAACGTGCGGGTGAACGAAAAAACCATAACCAGTTTTGATGAAAATTTCATCCGTATAAACACATTCCCTGCAGAAATTGAAATATCATTTGGAGAAAATTAAGATGAAATCATTTTTAGTTATAACAGGGTTGTTCTTTTTAATTTCGGCAAATGCTCTCCTGGGTCAGGACGATTCGTTAAAACAGATTCCGGGAAAGCTGGAAAAAGAGGTAACGGTGAAAGTCTCGCTTAAATATCTTCTTTATCTCCCTGAAGGATATCATCAGGATGATCAGGTCTGGCCTCTGGTGTTATTTCTGCATGGATCCGGCGAGAGGGGAGACGATCTTGAATCAGTAAAAAGGCATGGTCCTCCTATGCTTGTGGAGCAGGGGAAAGACTTTCCTTTTATACTTGTTTCACCGCAGTGCCCTTTGGGACAAAGATGGAACCCGCTTGAGCTGTCTGTGCTCCTGGATGAAATCGAAAAGGATTACCATGTCGATACAAACAGGATCTATGTTACGGGTTTAAGTATGGGAGGCGAAGGTACCTGGAAGCTTGTAATGTTTGAACCGCATCGGTTCGCGGCTGCTGCCACAGTCTGCGGCAGAACGGGTTCGGCTTACCTCGATGCCTGTAAATTAAAAAGTCTTCCAATCTGGGTATTCCATGGGGCAATGGATGATGTCGTCCCTCTCGAAGAATCTGTAAGAATGGTGAAAGCATTACAGGCCTGCGGAAACGATGTTAAGTTTACAGTATATCCAAAAGCAAATCATAATGCATGGACAGAAACCTATAATAGTGAAGATCTTTATAAATGGCTCCTTCAACATCGGCTGGGTGAAAATAATAAATGAAAAATGCAGAAAAAAAGATATCGCTGAACGGTAGGTGGGAATACCTGCGGGACAGGGCGGGACAACTAACTTATGAGCAGATACTAACTTCTTTAAAAAAGACGAAGAGGATGGATCTGCCTGTTAACTGGGAACTGGCGGGACTACATAATTATTCCGGCGCTGTTTGGTTTATTAAATCCTTCAAATATCATGCTCCGGGTGAACTGGAAATTCTTGAGTTTAGTGGAGTTGATTATTTCGCCGATGTATGGCTTAATGATCACTGTCTCGGAAATCACGAAGGCTATTTCCAGTCATTTTACTTTGATGCATCATCTGCGTTAAAGAAAGGTGAAAATCTCCTTGTTGTAAAGGTTACATCGCCTTATGAAGAGCCGGGAACGGTCTGGCCCTACAGGAAAAAGCTGATAAAGGGAATTTTTAATCATCACGACTGCAGGCCCGGAGCGTGGAGTTATGAATTCGGACAGGATCAAAACACGGGCGGTATATGGAATGATGTTACGCTCTATTCTGTAAGCAATGTCTATACCCTGGATCCCCGGATTTCAACCAGCTTTGACCCGGATTTGGGCAAGGCAGTGGTGAATGTTACGATCCCTTTTTATAGGAAATCGGGAGAGCCTCAGAAAGAAACAATTGAGGTTACTGTTTATTCTGAGAAAGGGAAAAAATTAAAGATTAAAGAAAACATTCTGCTTGGAGGGGACAAGGGTGAAATATTTTTTTCTTTTCTAATAAACGACCCTCGGTTATGGTGGAGCTGGGATCTGGGTGAGCCATACCTGTACTGGATGAATATTGAATGTCGGCGTTTTAGTATAAAGGATATTTCCTTTGGAATAAGGGATGTCCGTCTTAATAGTAAAAATGAATTCTACTTGAACGGTAAGAGGTTGTTTCTTAGGGGCACCAATGTGATTCCAACCCAGTTTTTATCTGAATTGAACGAAGAGAAAATTCATGAGCAGGTTTCTATTATAAAAGAAGCTAATATTAATATCATCAGGATGCACGCTCACGTTAATAGGTCTGAATACTATGATGAATGCGACAGGCAGGGAATACTTGTCTGGCAGGATTTTGCGCTTCAATGGACTTATGATGAATCTATGGATTTTACGGCAAATGCAGTTTCGCAGATAAAGGATATGGTGAAACTTCATTACAATCATCCTTCAATTGTATTTTGGTGCTGTCATAATGAACCCGGGAAACAAACGGAAACCCTTGATCCCTTATTGTATGAAGCTGTAAAGAGTAATGACAGAAGCAGGATAATAAGGTTAGCCTCTAATTATGAGGAACATCCTTACGATGGCTGGTACTGGGGAAGTAAGGAACACTTTGCCGCAAAGCCTATGGGCCCGCTTGTAACTGAATTTGGAGCCCAGGCACTGCCTGAATTAAAGTCGCTTAAGAAAATAATACCTGGAAAGGATCTTGATAACCCTGCCGCGGAAAGCTGGGCATATCACGACTTTCAATATGAGCAGACGTTCAATGTTGCTGAAGTCGACAGGGGAAAAAATGTAAAGGAATTCATATATAATTCTCAGGAGTATCAATCGGACCTGCTTAAAACAGCAATCGACTTCTACCGCCGGGGAAAGAATAGTGATATTACCGGTATTTTTCAGTTCATGTTCATTGACTGCTGGCCCTCCATAACCTGGTCGGTCGTTGATTATTTCGGGGTTAAGAAAAAAGGATATTCTGCACTTCAAAAAGCATTTCAGCCTTTATATATTTCTGTTAATATAAGACAGAAAAAATACTTTGCGGGACAGAAACTTAAAATTGACTACTGGATAATCAATGATTATCATAAAGTTTACGAATCCTGCAGATTGATTGTTTCAATCGGGGATGATATTACCTGCAATATTCTATTAAAAGCTATAGATAAAGATTCAATTTCGTTTTTTTACTGGGAAAAAAACGAGATCAAACTTCCGGATAAAATAAAAACAGGAAAATACAGGCTGGATTTTGAATTGAAGCAGGGTGAAGATATTATATCATCTAATGATTATGAAATAGAAGTTGTGAAAAAAATATGATGAGGCTGCAGCTTTCTAAATATAGCATTCTTCCATTTATCCTGATCCTGATCTTTATACTTCACGGCTGCAGTGATAAGAAAGAAGACATCATAGTTTTGAAATTCTGGGCTATGGGAACAGAAGCTGAATATGTAACTAAGCTTGTTCCTGAATTTCAGAGCAAGAATCCCGGAATAAAGGTAGATGTGCAGCAGATACCCTGGAATGCTGCGCAGGAAAAACTTGTTACAGCCTTTGCGAGTGACAATACTCCGGATATTTGCCAGCTGGGAAATACGTGGATACCGCAGTTTGCTTCACTCGACGGTATTATCAGTCTCGATGATTTTATAGCCGGGTCATCAGTAATTAAAAAAGAAAATTATTTTGAGGGTATCTGGGATACAAATGTTCTCGATTCCACAGTATATGGTATTCCCTGGTATATTGATACCAGGGTAATGTTCTATCGTACCGATGTATTCAGAGAGGCTGGATATGATGAGCCTCCAAGGTCCTGGGCTGAACTTTATGACCTATGTAAGAAAATAAAAGCGCTTTTTCCGGGACAGGATAAATATGCGATCTATCTGCCGACGAATGAATGGAACCCCTTCATTATTTTTGCCCTTGAGAACAATGCTGAGCTGCTGAAAGATAATAACTCAAGAGGTAACTTCGAATCAGAACAATTCAGGGAAGCATTTAGATACTTGACAAAATTCCATAAAGAAAAGCTGGCTCCTGTAGGTATATCGCAGGTTACTAACGTATATCAGGCATTTGTTGAGAAATACTTTTCGATTTATATAAGCGGTCCCTGGAATATCAATGAGTTCCGGAAATGGATGACGGGAGATCTTGCTGATAAATGGTCAACAGCACCGATGCCTTCTAAGAACGGGGATCATTACCCGGGAGTTTCTCTTGCAGGCGGATCGAGTCTGGTAATATTCAGGGACTGTGAACATAAACCGGAAGCCTGGAAATTTATTGAGTTTCTTTCTGAAACATCCACACAGCTGGAGTTTTACCGTTTATTGTATAATCTTCCGGCTGTTAAAGACGCATGGGAGGATACATCTCTTGCGAATAATAAATATATGAAGGCGTTCAGGGTGCAGTTTGAAAATGTTGTGGCTACGCCTAAAGTGCCTGAGTGGGAGCAGATAGCTTTTGCTAAAGTGCAGCAGTATGCTGAGCTGGTTGTAAGAGGGGTAATGACGGTGGATGAGGCGGTAAAGAACCTCGACAAGGATGTTGATAACATTCTTGAGAAGAGAAGATGGCTGCTGAGAAGGGAAAAATAATAAAGGTTACATAATTCGCAGATTCTTCAGTTCGGTATTGCAATTATAAAGGAACATAATGGAGAAGCCGATAGAAACAAAAAAGCGATGGGTAAACCGCAGGGAAAAGAATTCGTTTTCTTATTCTTCTAAGGCTGCTTATCTATTCCTGGCGCCGGCAGTCAGCGCTATTCTTATTTTCTTTTTTATCCCTGTTATTGCTGCTTTTGCGATGAGCTTTACCGACTTCGATATCTATGCTCTTGCGAGCCTTGATAACGTCAGGTTTATTGGTCTGAGAAATTATTCTCAGCTTTTCCGGGACCCTCTGTTCTGGCAGTCGCTTCAGAATACGATTTATTATGTCGTTCTTGCAACTCCTCTTTCAATCGCTATTTCACTCGGTGCCGCTATGCTGCTTAATTCGAAGCTGATAAAATATAAAGGCTTCTTCCGTTTGAGTTATTTCATTCCATATATCACCACACTCGTAGCAGTAGCTATAGTATGGAGATTTATCTATCACCCGAAATTCGGCATATTAAACTATTTCCTGGGATGGTTCGGAATAAATCCCGTTGACTGGCTGGGAAATCCGGCTACGGCAATGCCCGCAATTGTGCTTATGTCGGTCTGGAAAACTTTCGGATACAATATGATCATTTTTATTGCCGGGCTGCAGAATATTTCGGAGGATTTGTACGAGGCTGCCTCGCTTGAAGGTGCCAACGGCTGGGAAAAGTTCAAAGCTATTACTATTCCAATGCTTGCTCCAACTACTCTTTTCGTCAGCATAATAACTATCGTGGGCTTCTTCCAGCTTTTTGCAGAGCCGTATATCATGACGCAGGGGGGTCCTTTGAACAAGACCCTGAGCATCGTTGGTTATATGTACCAGGAAGGTTTCCGATGGTGGAATATGGGTTATTCGGCTTCCATTTCATTCGTCCTGTTTTTCTTAATATTAATTGTAACTGTCCTGCAGTTCAAACTGCAGAAAAATCACCTGGCTTAGAAGATGAAAAAGATAGCATTATACATATTTCTCATCGTCACTTCCGTTATAACGCTGATACCTTTCATATGGATGGTGTCTGCCTCATTTATGCCGGATGGTGAGGCAAGCGTATACCCGCCGGTATTTTTTCCTGCTCATATAGTGCTCGACCAGTATGTTCATCTTCTGACGAGATTGAGCGTTGCAAGAAGTTTTCTGAACAGCATTATTCTTTCAACAATGGTTACGGCTGTTTCTTTGTTCTTTAATTCTATGGCGGGATATGCTTTTGCTAAATACAGATTTGCAGGAAAAAGTAAGCTTTTTAATCTGCTGCTGGTGAATATGATTGTCCCGAGCCAGGTTACAATGCTTCCGCTGTTCCTGATGCTCAAGTCAGTTGGACTAATAAATACTTATATGGCAATTCTGGTGACGGGTCTTGCAAACATATTTGGTATTTTCCTCATCAGGCAGCACTGTATGGCGATTCCCGATAGCCTCATTGAAGCAGCTAAAATGGATGGGGCTACTGACTTCCAGGTATATAGGAGAATTATCCTTCCGCTGGCGGTGCCTGTATTGGTAACACTGGGAATTATAACTTTTCTCGGAACATGGAACGATTTCCTCTGGCCTCTTATTGCGTTAACTGATGATTCAATGTATACGCTGCCGGTTGCTCTATCAGGTTTGATGTTAGAGCATGTAAAGGATCCGGAGCTGATGATGGCGGGATCTGTTATTACTATTATTCCTGTGGTAATAGTATTCCTTGTTCTTCAGCGGTATTATATAAAAGGAATAATGCTCGGCGGTGTGAAGGAATAAAATTGCCCATCAGTAAGTTAAAGTTCTACTTCAGGGGTAGAATAATCGTAAACTTGGTTCCTTTATCAACTGTATAATCTATACTTCCATGGTACTGTGAGACCATAGAATATACAATCTGAAGTCCGAGGGAAGGAGCAGATTTAAGATCAACTTTTTCTTTCATACCCTTGCCGTTATCCCCCAGCAGCAGCCGTATTTTTTCCCCTTCCTTTTTTAGTTCTATATAGACTATTCCTTCTGATTTTTTATGAAATGCATATTTAACGGCATTAGTTACCAATTCACTTATAACGAGACCTATTGCAATTGCGAGTCCTGATCTAACCTCGAAGTTTTCAAGGTCCTTTACTATACTGATATTGTCCGCGTCTGTCAGAAGAATATCTCTTATATGCTCTGCAATTTTATAAACATATGTCTGAATATTTACAGTATCCAGGCTGGAAGAACGGTATAAATAATCATGCAGGAAGGATACAGAGGCTATTCTGTTTATGCTGTCGCCCAGTACTCTTTTTACATACATATCTTCCGAATTCGCAGCCTGAAGGTTCAGCAGACTTGACATAAGCTGGAGATTATTTTTTATCCTGTGGTTCGACTCCTTAACCAGCACCTCTTTCTCTGATAGAAGTTTTTTGAGTTCATTCTCCGTTTCCGCAAGCTTGGTAATATCCTCGACAATAATAACTGCGGATACTACTTTATCTTCAATTATCAGAGGAATAGCTGAATTAATTATTACTTTTTTCGTTCCGTCGAAGCATTCGATTTTCAGGATTTCCCCGAGTGTAGTTTCTTTATGCTTCAAGGCTTTATAACTTGCCCAATCTTTCTCGCTGATCTCCCTGCCGGTACTATTATCCCACGCCCGATATTTCTTATGATCGCTGATGTTTCTGTATTCAGAACCTGCCCATATCTCTTCAAACTTTTTATTGTTATCAATCAGCCTGCCGTCACTGGCCATAATACACATTCCCACTGGAATAATGCTGAAAATATTTTCTAGCAGAGCATTTTGTTTGTCTACTTCTGCCAGAAGGAGCTTTCTTTCTGTTATATCCTCCAGCGTAGTAAAATAATAATCAACCTCATTCTTTGAATCCAGTATGGCGGTTCTAGTAATATTTGCCCAGATAACGGTACCGTCTTTCCGGATAAATCTTTTTTCCAGGGTATAAAATTTAATTTCTCCCGAAATCAGTTTTTCGAAATTACTCAGATCATTTTCAAGATCCTCGGGATGGGTTATTTCATTTATTAGTTTTCCTAAAATCTCTTTTTTGGGGTAACCTAGTACATCGCAGAATTTTTGATTAACCCTGATAAAAGAAGCAGAAGGGGACACGTGGGCAAAACCTACTACCGCCTGTTCAAATGCGCTCTCATGCATTCTGAGCGAGCGCGTCAGGTTCTGCTCAAGCTCGTTCCTGCTTATTGCATACATAATTGACTTAATGAGACTCTGAGGCTGGAGTTCATTTTTATTCAGAAAATCCTGTGCTCCATACTTAATTGCTTCCAGACCGGTTTCATCGGAATCAGTGATTGTTAGGATAATTACAGGTATTGAAGTATTCTTTTTTCTTATGCACTTAAGCGAATCCAGGCCGGTGCTGTCTGGAAGTCCTGGATCCAGTATAACGATATCAAAGTCTTCATCATTCAGTACTTCCAATGCCTCAGATAACCGTGAACAAACTTTCATACTGAAGGCCAGTGTATCAGCATCAAGCAGTCGTTCTTTCATTATAAGCTGGTCACCCGGATTATCCTCTACCAGAAGTACTGAAAGAGTCTTAGTTTTTGTTATCATAAATATTCCTCATTGAACAGGCAGTTTAACTACCGTAAGCCAGAAATTTTCAATAGATTTAATTACCTTTATAAAATTGTCAAGGTCTACTGGTTTGGAAATAAAGCAATTAGCATAATTCTCATAACTTTTCAGAATATCTTTTTCCTCTGTTGAAGAAGTAAGAACAACTATCGGGATTGTCTTCAGATGTTCATCATTCTTAATTTCCATCAAAACCTCGCGCCCGTCTATTTTTGGGAGATTAAGATCCAGAAGAATTATATCCGGCCTCCCGGCATCAGAAAATTCATTTTTATTATTAAGGTAATCCAGTGCCTTTTCACCGTCATGAACTACACTCAGTTCAATAAGGAATTTGTTTTCCTTCAATGATTCACGGATTAGAACTACATCACCTGGATTATCTTCTATCAACAGGATCTTAACTGGGGCAGCAATTTCAATAGGCATTTTTGTATTCCTTTTTGGGTATTGTAAAATAAAACGTGGAACCTTTACCGTAATCTGATTCCAGCCAGATTCTGCCCCCAAGTGTGTCAATAACTCTTTTGCATATTGCCAGTCCCATACCCATACCTGGATATTCCGTCTTTCCATGGAGTCTCCGGAACATCAGGAATATTTTTTCAAAATACTTTTCTTTTATTCCCATTCCATTATCTGAAATCGCAAATTTCCACTCGTAGTCAGTCTCAGAAGCAGTTATATTGATTATGGGATTATTTTCCTTCCTGTACTTTACTGAATTGGATATTATGTTGGCAAAAACTCTGGTAAGCAAAGATTCATCTGAAACAACAACGGGTAGTACTCCATAATTAATCTTTATTCCTGTCTCCTTAATTCTTAAATCGAAATCCTCGATAATATTATCTATTATCTTTTTTACATCAATTTCATTCCACTTCCTTTTTGCTGTGCTTACCCGTGAATACTCCAGAAGTTTATCAATCAGTGCCTTCATCCTTTCGGCCCCATCCACTGCAAAGTGGATAAATTGTTTTGCATCATCATCCAGTTTATCAGCATATCTTTTCTGCAGAAGCTGGGTAAAGCTTATAACCATTCTAACCGGTTCCTGCAGGTCGTGCGAGGCAATGTATGCAAAGTCCTCAAGTTCCCTGTTGGAGTTCTGCAGAAGTTTTATCTTTTCTGCCTGTTCATCAATCTGTTTCTCGTCCTTCCACTGAATCACAATCCGGTGACCGAATCTGACTGCGTTAAGTGAAGATGACATATCACTAATTCCGCTGTCATTATTCGCTCTTAATGAAACCCCGTTTATAAGGGTGTCTTTCAGTTTGTCGAATAGATAGTTCGTTCCGGTATTTAATAAAGAATCAGAGAAGCTCTGCCCTTCAAGGTTTACATCGTTTGAAATGAGGGATCTGGAAGCAGGGAGGTTTATATAAGAAAAAGTGAAATCAGATATTTCCCCATCGGAATTATATTCCGGCTTAAGGACTGCAGCCGGAACCGGAAGCATATCCAAAAATGAATGCAGATTTGTAGAGTTTGTTTCCAAAGGAGTTTCCTTGGAATTAGATATTCTCACAACTAATTCTCCCTCATTGAGCAAAAAAATAGCTATTTTTTAATTCATATCATAAGAGTAATGGCGTGATAAAAATCACTTAAACTTTAAACATAGAGGAAAGAGGATACACGGGATAAAAGGATGCGTGGTGCTGAGTGTGCAGGGACGTGAGGATAAACTTGTGATTACGTTAGGCACAATCTAAGTGGCTCAAACAGGTGTGAGGCAATCAGCGGATTGTCTCCTGTCATATACCGGACGATATAAGTTTTCTATTTTCATAATTATTTTAATTATAAAGAGATAAGGCAATGAAAAAACTTAGGAACTACATTTTTATAGTTACTCTCTTTTCATTCTTTTTTATATCCTGCAGTTCTGTACCCGTCACAGGCAGGAAGCAGTTGAACCTGATTCCCGAAAGTGAAATGCTTTCGATGAGCTTTAGTCAGTATAACCAGTTCCTGAAAGAGCATCAGGAAAGTAGTAACGCTCAGCAGGTTGATCTGGTAAAACGGGTTGGAAGCAATATCGCGGCTTCGGTAGAACAATATATGCGGCAAAACGGAAAGTCAGGTGAAATCAGCAACTTTAAATGGGAATACCATCTGGTTGTCGATTCCCAGGCAAATGCATGGTGCATGCCTGGTGGAAAGATTGTGGTTTATACGGGTATTCTTCCAATTACTAAAGATGAAAACGGACTGGCAGTAGTGCTGGGACACGAAATAGCGCACGCTGTTGCCCATCACGGTGATGAGAGGATGAGTCAGGCTTTGCTTGCTCAGCTCGGAGGGGTAGCGCTGTCTCAGGCGCTCCAGAATAAACCTCAGCAGACTCAGCAGCTATGGATGGCCGCATATGGTGTGGGTACAGAGGTCGGCATTTTGCTTCCTTACAGCAGAACCCAGGAGAGTGAAGCTGATCATCTTGGTCTTATTTTTATGGCAATGGCCGGTTATGATCCGCACGGCGCACTTGAATTCTGGCAGAGAATGCAGGCGCAAAGTCAGGGGTCACCACCTGTATTTTTAAGCGACCACCCGGCAAATCAGACAAGAATAAACGATATTAAAGCTGAAATGCCCGAGGCAATGAAGTATTATAAAAAAGGCTGAAGCTGGTCTCATTTGATTTATAACAAGAGGGCGGGGCTTAATGGTAAAATGGTGATTGATTTTACTGTGAAAAAAAAAGATTATGAATAGCTTTGAATTGTTAATGATTAAATATAAACAAAATAATAGGAGAAACGATGAACAGGCTAATGAGCAGATTGTTTGGAACATTCATACTTGCAGCTATGCTGATTTTTATAACGGGAACAGCATATTCGCAGACTGACACCACAACAAATCACAAGATGTACAAGAATCAGAATTCGATGTATCAGAAAGCTAAATATGATAAAGATGTATCTGATGCTGCCTCAGTACTTAGAACTAAAGTTAACTTAACTATGGAACAGACAAGAAGAGTAGAAGGTATTCTTCAGGACTACAAAAACAATAGTTCTAAAAGCGGAATGTCTGCAAGCAAAGATCAGACAATGGATAAGATACAGGAAGTATTAACTTCAGATCAGAAGACCAAATTTGATAACGTTAAATCACAATGGTGGTCTGAAACCCAGAAGAAACTAACCAGTAGTTCCGGTACAGCAGGTTATAATTCTCACAGCAAAGCTGACACAACTAACTGGAATAAATAATTTCTATATCTTAATAGATTAAATAAAGGCTGCCGTATAATAGCTGCAGCCTTTTTTTGCGCCTTCCCTTTCAGATCTTGAATAACCTTTCCGAATAATTTAAATTTAATCACATATTTGTAATTATTATGAGGAGGGGAGATGCCTTTTACAACCGAACAATTCCTTAACGTTTTTAAAACGTATAATAACACTGTTTTTCCTTTCCAGGCTGCCTTATTGATATCGGCGGTTTTCATAGTTATTCAGGTGTTCAGACAAAGAACTTATGGCGATAATCTTATAACATGGGTGCTCGCCTTTCTCTGGTTCTGGGTAGGACTGGTATACCAGTTAATGTTTTTCTCATCAATAAACCCTGCTGCCTATGTCTTCGGGGCGGCTTTCATACTGCAGGCAATTCTTATTCTGAAATCCGGAACAGCTGATAAAAAGTTGAAGTTCGGATTTGAAAAGGACCTTAACCATTATACAGGCTTGTTTCTCATTTTATATTCCCTGATAATATACCCCTTGCTCAATGTTCTCTTCGGACACGTCTACCCTGAAAATCCGACGTTCGGACTTCCTTGTCCTACTACAATTTTTACCTTTGGGATGTTTCTCCTGACCTTGAAAAGGATACCCTTCTATCTTCTGGTGATCCCGTTTTTGTGGGCACTATTAGGAATATCTGCGGCCTTGCAGCTGGGAATTTATGAGGATACAGGTTTGCTGATCTCAGGAATTCTTGCTGTATCGCTGATTGTGAAGGATAAAGTGCGGGAAAGGAAAATTAAAACGGCCTGACTTCACCCGGCCACGGTTTGATAACTTACAATTAGTTATTTACCTCTATAATCCTTCCTGGCTTATTAAGTATGTCAGTATGGTCATCGCAGCTGAACCAAGCTCAAGTTCACGGGGATTCACACCGCTTAGTATATCATTACCTGAATGATGAAAATCGAAATATCGCTGATCATCTGGGCGGTAGCCGATCAAAGCTTTTGCCTTCCTGATATCGTTCACATCGGCACCGCTGCCTCCTTTAACTACCTCTTCAATTCCGCATTTTTTGAGAAGCGGCAGCCAGCCTTGTATTTTAAAAAGCACTGAGGAATCAGATGTAACTGTAAAACTTCTGGGAGTAAATCCTCCCGCGTCCGATTCTATTGCAGCGATATGCTTTTCAGTGCAGGTATCAGAGTACGTTCCGTAAGCTTCAGCCCCTCGGGAGCCGTTCTCTTCGTTAATAAAAAGGACGCACCTGATGGTTCTTTTCGGCTTAAGGTGAAGTCGCAGTAATAATTCAGGGACTTCTAACGACTGAACACATCCTGCACCGTCATCGTGAGCTCCCTCTCCTTCATCCCAGCTGTCGATATGTCCCCCGACAACAATAACTTCATTCGGTAGTTCAGTTCCTTTGATTTCACCAATAACATTATACGATTGAGCGTCCGGAAGAGTCCTGCAATTTAAACGGAGGTTCAGTTTCTGATCCGGATCTTCTTTAATTAATTTGTGCAGAAAGTCTGAATCAGCGTATCCTGCCGCCGTCCCGGGTACCTGTGGGATAGAGTCGCGGTAGTACATTACTCCCGTATGGGGCACGTTATCAAATTTTGTAGTGATGGATCTGATTATGACTGCCAGAGCCCCGTATCGGGAAGCTCTTATGGCTCCTGATACTCTTTTACTGACAGCCTTTCCGTAGGCGGCGAAAGTATTTACCAGACTTTCATCCATAGGCTCATTTATAAAAACAATCTTGTCTTTCACCTTATCTTTTACCGAATCAAGCTCATCAAGATTCTCAACTTCAAATACAGGTGCTGTTATACCTTCATCAGTAGTTCCAATGCTTCCGCCGAGGGCGCATATGTTTATATTCCGTCCGGCATATTTCCCTGAAACTATTACTGCCTTTTCAATATTCCCTCTTACCCAGTGAGGAACCATTACCGGCTGAAGCCATACCTTGTCAAAGTGCATAGCTTTCATTTTGTTTTCAGCCCATTGGATCGCTTTAAGAGAATTTTCTGATCCGCTCAGTCGCGGGCCTATAACACATAATTCTCCAAGCATACCGTAGGTTTCACGGCTTTGAAGTGCTGAGTCGATAATCTCTTCGGCAGTTTTTTGATATGAAGTAAGCTCTGTTCTGTTTTGGGCATAAATATTCAAAGACAGGGTGAAGAAAAATACCGTAAGATAATAAGTAAGAAGTTTCAATTATACGTCCCATTTATTTTATTCAAAATTCAATTACAATAATAAAAAAACTCTGGAAAAATATTATTAGATTAAACAACCATCTTATCTCCCTGGTTTGTTGAAATGAATAAAGACGCAAAATTATATATCGAGAGGCTGGGACTTCAGCTGCATCCCGAAGGAGGATATTTTAAGGAAATCTACCGTTCTGGAGAAATAATTTTACCTGAGGGATTACCCCGGAGATTTCAAAAACAGAGATCAGTTTCCACTTCGATCTATTTTCTTCTGGATGGAAACCAGATTTCCAGGTTTCACCGATTGAAATCCGATGAACTCTGGCATTTTTATGACGGCAGTGGTATAAGTATATACATAATAAGTGATACAGGAGATTTATCCAACGTAATACTTGGAAAAGAAATCGGGAGGGGGGAGGTTTTCCAGGCTGCGATCCCAGCCGGCTGCTGGTTTGCCGCAGAGTTAATTGACAAGAATTCATTCGCTCTGGTTGGATGCACTGTGGCGCCCGGGTTCGATTTTGAGGATTTTGATCTGGGGGACAGGGATGTGCTGCTGAAAGATTTTCCAATGCTTGAGAAGATTATTATAAAATTTACTGATCCGAAGAAGTAAAATGGGGGCGTTATTCAAATTGATTTAAGTTTATGTTTCGAAGATGCAGAGGCAGACGGGTGCATAATCCTTTGGATTGGCTGAAGAGTTATGGGTGAAAAGGGCGAAAAAAAATTACCTTAACAGGTTCCCCTTAATACTTTACATTAAAACATTGAAATTTTTACAGTTTTAATATGAGCTTAATATTGAATTTCAAACCTCTTTTACATAATTTTTCGCTCAAAATAAATAATTAATCCGGAGGATTTATAGAATTCTTTTCTACTGCAATTTTTGATTTATTTCTTTCGGGTTCCACATTAAGAAAAAGATTCCAAATCTGGTTCGGGAGATAATAGGGGTCACTGCAGCTTCTGTAGTGATCTTTTACAGCTTGGTTAACCTCGGATTCTCTCCGGCTAAGGCACAGGTGGATAATACTATCTGGATACATGCCTTATTGGATTATTACCATAAGCTGGATTCCCTTCCTCTATCTAATGATCAGGATTCTCCTGTTAATCAGGATGAAGTCCAGGCTGTGTCTGATTCTTCCTCTGATGATCAGGCTATTGATTCGATTAAAGTCTTCGATCCTCAGCTTGAATCCCTTGAGAAAAAACAGGACAGCTATGCCTCGCTCTCAGCTTCTGAATCTGACCTCTTTTCGGCTGTAACCGGATTCTTTCCGCCTGATTCCACCATTAAAAGCGATTCCCTTAAAACCGATTCATTAAAGACCGATACGATTGGTGTTGCTGCTGATACAATAAAAGTAGATTCAATGGCAATAGATTCTACGGCGAGACTGAAGTATTTTCATTACGAACGCAGGGATCTTCCTTACGTTACACTCCAGCCTCGAAATACTTCTCCTTTTATAGCCCAGCCATCCGCAAGTACACGAACAGTTAAAATCGACTCAACAGGGAAGTTCGTTGTAATAGAGGAAAAAACTGCCGGCCAGGAAACCAAAATATTGCTTAGAGTGCCGATAGAGGATTATATAGATGCCAGGCTCGCGCTCCATGAAAGAGAACTTTGGGAGGATCTAGGATATAAATATGAGCTAAAGTCTTCTAAGAAAGAACTTGGCGAGCTTATAAAAAACATTACCGATTTTGAGATCCCATTGCCTAAAGTTGGAGTGCTGAGTATTTTCGGAGAACCCAAAATCAGCCTTAAGATAGGCGGGGCTGTTGATATCCATGGCGCCTGGCGGAATGAAAATACCCAGGGAGTAACTGCCTCCAGATATGGAAATACCAGAAACGAACCCGACTTTAAGCAGCAGGTACAAATAACTGTTGCGGGAACGATTGGAGATAAGCTTCATATAAATGCCGACTGGAATACTGAAAGAACGTTCCAGTATGAAAACCAGCTTAAGATAAAATATGAAGGATATGAGGATGAGATAATTCAGAGTATTGAAGCCGGAAACGTTTCACTTCAGACTTCTCCGCTTGTGGGAGGGAGTGAAGCTCTTTTTGGATTAAAGGCTAACTTCAAATTAGGTCCTCTGTCCCTTACTACTCTGGCCAGTCAGAAAAAAGGCGAAACGGAAGAGGTTTCAGTTAACAGCGGAACAACCTCCCAGGAATTTAACCTGAGAGCTTACGATTATTCGACAAACCATTATTTCCTCGATACAACTTATGCAAGTGAAACCCAGCATATTTTCAGTGATTATTATAGTAAAGCTACCCCTTTGGTGCATTCCGATCTTCGTGTTGTAAATATTGAGGTCTGGAAATCCGTTTATGGTATCATTACCGACAGGACCAAACAAAGGAGAGCAAATGCATATATAGATCTTCCGCCGGTTCCACAGGGACAGAATTACCCACCGCGCTATAGTAATGATACGACCGCTTACCCGGGCCAGGTAGAAACGGGCTGGTTTGAATTGCTGCAGCAGGATGTCGATTATGTTCTGCATCCTGAAACGGGTTATATAACTTTTAAAACTAATTTGCAGGATGATGACGTTGTGGCCGTTGCCTTTCAGCGGCAGAACGGGGATATATATGGTGAATTCCTGAACACAATAAATATCAATGATACATCATCGAATATTGTACTGAAACTTGTTAAACCTAAAAACCTTCAGTCGGGAGGTCCCTACGCAAGGGCATGGAAGCTTCAACTTAAAAATATTTATCCTCTGGGGGGTAGGAATATAAAAGAAGAAGGCTTCGAATTTAATATTGAGTATGAGAAAGAGGGTCAGGAACCTGTAACAGATCTTGTAGGTAAGGATGGACAGACACACAGGCTGCTTACTGAATTCGGACTTGATCTCCTTGATGCCAGTAAGAATCCAAATCCCGACAATAAATTTGATTTTCGGCCGAACCTGACAATCTTTCCTGAGACAGGTGAAGTAATTTTCCCCAACGCTCCAGCCTTTTGGAGCTGATTTACCTGCACCTATTCCCGATTCCCTAAGGTATTCTGATGTGTACGATACATCAAAAACAAAAGCCCAGCAGAACAAAGTTCAGGATAAGTGGTTAATGACGGGTAAATATTCAGGTGAGGCTTCGTCTGTATACCAGCTTGGTTTTAATGTTGTTGAAAATTCGGTTAGGGTACTGCTGAACGGAAGGGAACTGACTCCCGGTACAGATTATATCGTAGATTACAATATCGGTCAGCTTACAATCCGTAATGACGCTGCGCTCGTTCCAGGTGCGGATCT
Organism: uncultured Bacteroidota bacterium; assembly: GCA_963771705.1. Lineage (GTDB taxonomy): Bacteria > Bacteroidota > Ignavibacteria > Ignavibacteriales > Ignavibacteriaceae > DATFVA01. The sequence goes on along the minus strand of CAVYUP010000011.1, from coordinate 88,459 downwards.
GAAAATAACTTATGAGAAAAACGATCTTTTCCAGCTGGCATCCAAAACTCTCCTTGGAGCTAGGGGACTTTTTGATTTTTCCGACAAAACTCAGCTCGGATTTTCTGTTTTGAATTTAAACCAGCAGACTCTCAGCGATAAGGTAAGGATAGGTGAAGAACCTCTGAGCAATACGATTTACGGTGTCGACGCAAAAACAGGTGTCGATCTGCCTTTCGTAACCAAAGCACTGGATAATGTCATCTCCACAAGAGAAATGTCCTCTATTAATGTAAGCGGTGAATATGCATACATTAATCCCGATCCTAATACAAAAAAGAGTACTATTGCTTCCGATCAGGGCCAGAGTATAGCATATATAGATGATTTTGAGGGAGCTAAGAGAACTATTCCCGTTGGAGTTTCATATACCGGGTGGAAGGATTTGAGCCCCCCTGATTCTATTCCGGGTCTGTCAGGACTTACACCTAAACAACGTATGGATTATAAAGGAAAAAGTATCTGGTATACAGTTACTCCTTCTGATGTAAACGTAAAGCAGATCTGGCCTAATAAGTCTGTTGCAAAAGCAGATCAGCAAGTTACCGTAATGGATTACGTATTTCTGCCGGATACCCCGGGAACATACAACTATAATCCTCAACTGGGAAACAGGACTCAGAACTGGGGCGGAATAATGAAGCTGCTCTCCTCAACGGCCAATAACCTGGTGGAAGAAAATATTGAATTTATTGAATTCTGGGCTAAGATTGACGAAGCCCCGCCGGGATCAAAAGTTTATCTCGATCTGGGAAGAATAAGCGAAGATGTAATTCCTAATGGAATTCTAAACACTGAAGACAAACCTCCTCAAAATGATCTTATTGACCAGGGAGAAGATGTGGGACTCGACGGCTGGACCGATGCGCAGGAAAGAGCTAACACGGGCAGTACAAAAGGTGATCCTAGCGGCGATAATTTTTCTTTTACCAGCACCGGAAGTCAGAAATGGCAGGATTATTTTAATATAAATGGAACTGAAGGTAACGCTGTATTAACAGATATCGGCAGATTTCCCGATACCGAAGATCTAAATAAAAACGGAAATCTCGATCTCGCGAATAGTTATTTTAGGTATGAGATTCCGCTTGACACTAATAGAAACTCCAACAGGTTCATAGCCGGCGGCGGCGATAATGACAACTGGTACCTCTATCGGATTCCCTTGAAAGATTTTGCGCGCGAAGTCGGCAGTCCATCACTTACAGACGTCGAATATATAAGATTTTTCGTTTCAGGAGCGGATACTACAGTACATCTGCGCCTTACCGAGTTCAACCTTACTGGCAGCCAGTGGCAGAAGGTAAATCCTGAGGATACTACAATGTCTATCTCTGTTATAAACATAGAAGATAATCCGGGGTATACTTCTCCTCCGGGTGTTTTCCAGGAGAGGGATAGAACAAGACCTGATGAACAGATTTTCAGAAATGAACAATCATTAAACCTGATCTTGAAAGATTTGCCTGATGGACAGTCACGGGAGGCAGTAAAATACCTGTTCAGACCGCTGGATGTATTCAATTACAAACAAATGAAATTATTCATTCATGGTGATGAAAATACCGGTCCGGGGTCAGTATCTGATACCTCGGGAGGAAGCTATTCTGCTGAAGTGTATTTCAGATTCGGCGGTGACTCTAATAACTTTTACGAATACCGTCAGCCTGTAAGACCGGGATGGAATGAAATTTCAATAAATTTCAGCGAGCTTACAGCGATAAAACAGGCAAGGAGTGATTCTTCAATAAATAGACTTGTGGAAAAACCTGTGCCGGGTAAAATTGGTCATTTGTACGGGGTTAAAGGAAGCCCCACTCTTACATCTGTTAAGTTTTTATTGGTGGGAATTTATAATCCGAAACAACCTCCTGCGGGACATACCGGAAACTGGACGAACGGACCGCTTCAGTTGTCGAATGCGTTGTCCGGGGAAATATGGGTAAATGAGCTTAGAGTTGTTGGTGCGGATGATTCGCCTGGCTGGGCATACAGTTTTTCTTCATCGGTAAAGCTGGCTGACCTTATGACTGTGAACTTTAATATCAGTCAGACAAATCCTTATTTTCATAAACTGTCTGACAGGTTCGGATCAAGGGTGGAAGCAAAGAACTGGGGTGTCTCTGCAGACGTGAATATTCTTAAACTTCTTCCGGTGAATCTGCCTGAGAGTAACCTGAGGTTAAATTATTCTCACACTGAAACTGTTGGTAAACCTCTTTATCTGCCTGGAACTGATATCAAGGTCGATCAGGCTGCCAAGCAAATTGAATCATTACGGCAGGATACTACTTTTATAGCAAATAAAACCCCGGAACAAATTATTTCTGAATCTCAGACAATTAGTACATCCGATTCCTGGTCGGCTTCAAATATTAAGATAAAGATTCCAGCGTCACAGTGGTATATCAGAGATACATTTAATGCCCTGTCATTCGGGTTTAATTATAATAAGACCTTCAGCCGGAGCCCTACCGTATTAGCTAATAACGGATGGGTCTGGAACGCTACGATGAATTATGCCCTGAATTTAAGTCCAACTTACTATTTCTACCCTGAAGAGATCCCGGTGCTGGGCTCTGTGGTAGCTTTATTCTCCGATTATAAGGATGTAAAAGTTTACTATACTCCCCAGAGCTTTGCATTTAATGTAACTGCAAGAAGACAGAGAAATACCAACATTACCCGCTCCCAGACAGGAGCTCCTTCCCAGGAAATCGTCTCGCGCGATTTCGGAACAACGAGAGGATTTAACTTTAACTGGAAGCTTACTGAAGGCGGCTTACTCAACCTTGCAACCAGTTATAATGTAAACATAACATCATCACTGGCCTACCTGGAAACAAACGCCAATGATATGCAGCGGCCGGAAAATGAGATCTGGAAAGATATCTTCTCTGGGGTTTTCTTTGGAAAAGATTATAGGTATCAGCAGACTTTCGACTTAAAAACGAATCCCAAACTCCCTACGATCTGGGACATAAACCGTTATTTCCAGCTAAGCGCTGGCTACAATGTAGGTTATAACTGGAATTTTGATTTCCGCCAGGATACTATAGGCAGAAGCGCCGGTTTCGCAAGCCGTTTGCAGGCAGGTCTTACTCTTCGCTTGAAAGCTCTTACCGACCCGCTGTTCGCTGAAAAATCTGAAACCCCCTCAGGAGGCGGAGAGCAGCAAGGAGGGGGCAACAGCCGGGGCAGGAGAAGTCTTGAAAACCGGGGAAGGAACCTTGAAGGCGGACAGAATGAAAATACCGATACTACTAAGAATACGGAAGAACCACTTCCTGCCTCAACAGATACAACAAATCAGCAGCCGCGTAAGCCGGCCCTGAAACGCGCTCTGGGTTTCCTCAAAAGTGTGGCGAAAAGCATCTTCTTCGATTACGAGACTATCGCTTTTAATTATTCTCTTGATAATAGTGTCTCCAAATCAGGGGTGCTGGGTGCGGGAACAGGATTTAATAATTTCTGGGGGATTAACTACAGCTATACTAAAGGTCCGTCAAGAGGTTTTATGCTTGGAATAAGCAGTGACGTGGGACGACGGGCTCCTAACGGGAACCTGCAGGATGTCTTTACTCAGAAGAATAATCTTGATTTCAGGACTTCAAGACCCCTCTGGGAAGGCGCCAAGCTCGATATAAACTGGAAAGTTGGATGGGCGATAAATAAAAATACTACAATAAGAACAGATGAATTCGGTAATCCGAGTATCGACAACATTTCCGAAACAAATACCATTGAAAGGTCATTTTTATCACTTCCTCCTTCGCTCTTCCTGAGCGTATTTGGTAATGGAATTAAAAAAGTTAATGAGCTTTTCAATCCTGATGATCCGAATCCCCAGCAGAATTTGTCTAATGCGTTCCTGAAAGGATTTGAAACACTGCCGCTTCTTTCAAAGCTGGGTTTTCTTAAGGATTTTGCAAAGTATATTCCCAGGCCAAACTGGCATATTACGTGGGACGGACTTGAAAATTTTCTTTTCTTTAAATCTTTTGCCAAAAAGGTCTCATTGGATCATGCCTACACCTCAACTTATACAGAGGGTAGCAAACTTAATCCCGAGGGTGTGCAGGAAATCCTGACTCAAAGGATTGAATACGGATTTTCACCTATTGCGGGAATAAATATCACCTTTAACGATATGTGGGGTGGTAATTTAATAGGCAGCTTAAAGTACGGCACACGGACTATTTACGATCTGGGACTTACGACGAAAAACATCTCCGAGACATTCTCGAAGGATATAGGAATTACTGCTGGATTTTCAAAATCGGGATTCGAGCTTCCTTTATTCGGCATCTCCCTTAAAAATGATATTGAGTTCAGTCTTTCTTATACAAGCTCAACAAATTCTGTTGTACGTTATGATATGCTGAACTTTACAGAAGCAGGAACTCCTCAGGATGGTACTCTCAGAACAACACTTGAGCCGAGAATCAAATATACCATCAGTTCCAAAGTAACTCTTTCAATATTCTATCGAAGAACCTCAGTAGAGCCTGAGGGAGCTGCAAGAATTCCCCCTACTACTACTAATGAGGCCGGTCTGGATGTCCATATCTCAATCCAGTGATATAGTCACTTGATCATTTGGTTACAAATTCTAATAGGATAGTTTATTAAATTATTATCTATATATTTTTGAAGAAGTAAAACCAAAGGAAAATAATGGCAAATAATAAGATATTATGGGTGGATGATGAAATTGAACTTTTAAGGTCTCACATCATCTTCCTCTCCGAAAAGGGATATGACGTAGATACGGTTACCAACGGCGAAGATGCAATCTCGCACGTTAAACAGAATTCATACGATCTCATATTTCTTGATGAGATGATGCCTGGCATGGGCGGACTCGAAGTGCTGGGTCAGATAAAAGAAATAAATCCCAACATTCCTGTGGTTATGGTTACTAAAAGTGAGGAAGAAACATTAATGGATGAAGCTATAGGCGGTAAGATTTCAGATTATCTTACCAAACCTGTTAATCCAAGCCAGATGTTCCTTGTGTGTAAAAAAATACTGGAAGGCAAAAGGATAACAGGGCAGGCTGCTGCCAAGGATTACCTGCAGGACTTCAATGAGATATCTCGATCGCTGATGAATAATCTTGACTTCGGGGAATGGATTGATATTTATCTTAAGATTGTAAACTGGGATGTGGAACTTGATACCCATTCGGGAATGGGACTTCGTCAGTCGTTGAACGATCAGAAAAAAGAGGCAAATAAAGAATTTTCCCGTTTCGTGGAAAAGAATTATACAACATGGATTAACAACCCTGATGATAATTATACGCCTCCTTTAACTACCGAGATTTTTGACAAATATGTGATGGATGATGTTAAAGAGGGAAAGCATTCCGTTTTCTTTTTTGTACTCGACTGCTTACGGCTTGATCAGTGGCTTGTGATGGAAAAGCATCTTCAGGATCTTTTTAAGATAGAAAAAGATTATTACTATGCTATCCTTCCCACCGCCACTCCCTATGCCCGCAATTCCTTATTCAGCGGATTATTCCCCTCAGAGATAGAAAAATATTATCCGCAGTTATGGTCGGGAGGAGATGATGACGAAAGGAGTATGAATAAGTATGAAAAAGAACTGCTCCAGTTGCTGCTCGACAGAAGGAAAGTGAAGCTTAAAAATGACCTTAAGTACATCAAGATTATTGATCCGGAGGTAGGACGAAACTTCGAACAGAATATTCAATCTTATCAGAACAATCACCTTACCGCGGTGGTGGTGAACTTCCTCGATATGATTGCTCACGGACGTTCTGATTCGGATATACTTAAAGAAATTGCTCCTGATGAACCAGCATACAGGTCGCTGACCAATACATGGTTTACTCATTCGTCACTGCTTTCAACTTTCAAAACTCTGGCAACAATGAAAAATGTGAAGATAGTAATCACTACAGATCATGGAAGCATCAGGTCGCTGCGGGGTGCAAAGGTACTAGGTGACAGAGAAGCTTCCACCAACCTCCGGTTTAAATACGGAAGGAACCTGAAAGTGGATGATAAAAATGCTATCTATATTAAAAACCCCCAGGAGTACAAGCTGCCAAAACGCGGTGTTACAATAAATTATATAATAGCAAAAGAAGACTACTACTTTGTTTATCCTACTGATTATCACAAATATCTAACTTATTATAAAGACACTTTTCAGCATGGAGGAATATCCATGGAGGAAATGATTCTGCCTGTAATAACAATGGAACCCAGGTAACGGTGAGTAATAAACTAATAGTTGTCAATTCCGAAGAAGAAACAAAAAAACTGGCAAAGGATTATGCGGCAGGACTGGGTGCCGGGGATATTGTTGTTCTGAATGGCAACCTGGGTACGGGAAAAACTTTTTTCATTCGTGAAGCTGTTAAGTTCTTTCAGGTTGAGGCAGTCAGTAGTCCTACCTTTTCCCTGGTAAATGAATATGAGGGAAGGACAAAGATATACCACTTTGATTTTTACAGGATAAATCGGCTGGAGGAGTTGTACGATATAGGTTTTGAGGACTACCTTAATGATGAGGAAGGATTAATTTTTATAGAGTGGGGAAATCTTTTTCCCGAAATCCTCCCTCGTAGACGAAAGGAAATAAATATTAAAGCAGGAGAAAAACAGCAGAGGACTTTTGAATTTAAAGAATATGAAAAATAAGTCTCCGATCCTTGCTATTGAAACCTCTTCACGCCTCTGTGGTGCCTGTCTTTATTTCAGCGAGGACAAATATTTTCAGAATATCATAAACTTTAAAAATATTCACGCTGAAAAATTACTGGAGATCATAGATTCAGTTCTGGATGAAGGAGGCATCAGGACATCTGACCTGGGATCCGTGGCTGTCTCAAATGGACCGGGTTCGTTTACGGGATTAAGGATCGGGATGTCGGCCGCAAAAGGAATAGCATTTGGAGCTTCTCTCCCTCTAATTCAGGTTCCGACGTTTGAGGCTCTTGCCCTGCAGATATCCCGTTTTCTGCCGGAAAATACGATTTTTATCATCGGAAATAAGGTAAATACTGATGAGGTATATTTCGCAAAGTTTCAAATTAAGGGTAATAATTATATATTTGTGGAAAACCTGGGAATTTTAGGATACGGAGAATTTTTAAAGAATTCCAGGGATATCATTACCTTCGGCAGCGCGGTAAAGAAAAATGATGAGCAGCCCTGTTACAGGAATGATATTTATGCACCACAGCCGGTATTTACAGCACGCTGGGCTCTGGAACACGGTGAAATAAAAAGCGAAAATGAGATCGACTATTTAGAACCATATTACTTAAAAAATTTTACTATAAAGGTGAGAAAAAATGATTAAGCACATTCTTTCGATTGTACTACTTTTATCTGCAGTTGGCCTTGCACAGATGATTCCTCCTAAAGTTGCATCTCAGCAGATGGAATATGACTGGGGTGAAGTTTCGCGCGGCGACCATGTTAAATACAATTTTGTTGTTTCGAATGTGGGCGGCGACTTGCTTAAAATTGAAGACGTTCGGGCTTCCTGCGGTTGTACCGCTGCAAAGCCTGAGAAATCTGATCTTGCGCCGGGAGAATCAACTAATATCAATGTGGATTTTAATTCAACTGGTCGATCGGGAAGGCAGACCAAGTATATCACCGTTAAAACAAATGATCCTGATAAACCTGAAATTCGTTTTAAATTTACGGGTGTGGTAGTAGATCCGGGAGCTAAATCCGGAAATCTGACCGATAGTCCAATAATGTATTTTGCTGAAACCCAGCATGACTTTGGAAAAGTGCAGGAAGGTGATACTGTTAAATATACCTTCAACTTTAAGAATAAGGGTAATGCACCTCTAAAGATAAGAGATATTAAAACTTCGTGCGGATGTACAGCTGCACTTGTTTCCAGCGAAAGAATTGAGCCTGGAAAAGAAGGAACTTTGAACGTAGCTCTTAATACAAGTCACCGTTCGGGAAAGATGAGCAGACGTGTTACCATTTATTCTAATGACCCTACTAATCCCGACATGGTATTAACAATTTTCGCTGATGTGCAGAAGGGAACAAATTAATGCCGTGGTTTAAGCGGTCAAAAGAAAATATTTCACCCGATTCCCAGAAAAAGGATGTCCCGGATGGTATGTGGGAAAAATGTCCCAGCTGCGGCGAGATTATCCATAAAAAACAGCTGGAAACAAACCTGTGGACCTGCATAAAGTGCGGTTATCATTTCCGCATAGGCAGTTCCGAGTACATCAAGATACTGTTGGATAAAGGAACGTTCAGGGAGATTGATAAAAAGATGCGCTCGGCGGATCCGCTGGAATTTGAGGATACTAAGAAATATAACGACAGAATCTCTGAAACGATAAGAAAACTCGGGTTGAATGATGCGGTAAAAACTGGGATGGGAAAGCTGAATGGAATTGATGTTGCATTCGGTTGTATGGATTTCAAGTTTATCGGCGGCAGCATGGGCTCGGTTGTCGGTGAAAAAATAGCAAGGCTTACGGATAGGGCACTTAAGAGCAAACATCCTCTTATTATAATTTCTGCAAGCGGAGGCGCAAGAATGATGGAAGGCGCACTTTCGTTGATGCAGCTTGCGAAGACAAGCTCAAGACTTGCCCGGCTTGCTGAAGCTAAGGTACCGTATATTTCGGTAATGACAGACCCTACCACAGGTGGAACTACAGCAAGTTACGCTATGCTCGGAGATGTTCACATAGCAGAACCCCAGGCGTTAATCGGGTTCGCGGGTCCCAGGGTTATCAAACAAACCATCGGTAAGGATCTCCCGAAAGGATTTCAGAGATCAGAATTTCTCCTGGAACGCGGATTTGTGGATATTGTTTCTCCAAGGAAAGATCTGAAGCAGAATATATATAACGTTTTAACACTGCTTAGTTGAGGTTATCATTAAGGTAATTAAAAGTGTAAAGAAGATGCAGGAGCTTTCTGAGGCTCTGCATAGAGAAGGAAAAATAATTGGACTTGTTCCTACTATGGGGTTCCTTCATGAAGGACACCTTGCCCTTATTGCACGCGCTAAGAAAATTTCGGATGTAACCGTAGTTTCTATTTTTGTAAATCCCGCTCAGTTCGGTCCAAAAGAGGATTTTAAAAAGTACCCTCGCGATCTTAAAAGAGATAAGAAATTATTGGAAGAGGCCGGGGTAGAATATGTTTTTATCCCCGGGGCTGAAGAAATTTATGAGCAGGACTTCCAAAGCTATGTTAACGTGGCGGGCACAACCCAAATACTTGAAGGGGAATTCAGGCCTGGCCATTTTATGGGCGTAACTACTGTCGTCGCGATGCTTTTTAATATTGTTAATCCTGATTCTGCTGTGTTCGGACAGAAAGATGCACAGCAGGCTTTTGTTATCCAGCAGATGGTAAAGGACCTGAAGTTCGGGATTAAAATAGTTGTTATTCCGATAGTTCGCGAGAAGGACGGACTGGCTTTAAGCTCCAGAAATATTTTTCTCTCTGAGAAGGAACATGAGGATGCGCTGGTACTTAATCATTCCCTCATGTACGCAAGGAAAGTGATCTCAGGGGGTAAATATGATGTAAAGGGAATCCTGTCTGGAATGAAAAAAATAGTGGCTCGGGCCCAAACTTCTGACCTTGATTATATCAATATAGTAGATGCATTAAACTTCAGTCCTGTTAAGAAAATGGAACATGGAAAAAAATATTATGTCCTTATAGCCTGTAGGATCGGAAAAACCCGCCTGATCGATAATATCCTCATCAAAGCCTGATTTATTTTATAATTGCGTTTACAAGCCTGCAATGGCGGAACTATCGCTTCTTAATGCTGTTTATTTCTTCAGTAGGAAAACCGCACAACCTCGGGTTATTGCAGTGCCAATCAGCGGATATTCATTTTGCTCACTGATAGAATCCCGTAGAGAACGAGGTTCTTATCATAGATGGGTTCTGTTTTCATATAGGGGATAAGTTTTTCGGCATTGCCTCCGGTAAGATAGGTCTTAATGTTATTACCCGGAAGAGTTTGTTTTAAATGAGTAGTTATTCTCTCTATCATCCCAAGTGTGGAGTTGATAAGTCCGCTTGCAATAGATGACTTCGTGGAACTTCCAATTATACCATCGTAATCTTCAAAATTAACTTCGGGGAGCTGGGCCGTATATAAGTGCAGAGCCTTCCCCATCATAGTCACCCCGGGTGCTATCACTCCTCCGATGAATTCATCCGGGTATCTTAAAACATTTATAGTGGTAGCAGTACCCATATCAACAGACAGTAAGATTTCATTTTCCTTTATTCCATGATTAAGAAAGAAAGCACCTTCAGCTGAACAAAGCCTGTCGATACCTAGTGTTTCAGGGGTTTTATAACTTATCTTCAGTTTGAATGATGATTTGTGGGAAATTATGTGAAAGGGAAGTGAGGCAGCTTTGAGTAATTTCTCAATCTTTTCAGTTTTAGAAGGTACTACTGATGAGATCCCAGCTCCGGAAATCTCTTTTTTTGAAATTATCTCAGGCAGACGGTCGATGTTCTGGAAAGAATATGAATCGGTGATATTGTTTCCCTCAAATAAACCGGCTTTAATATATGAGTTACCTATATCGCAGGCAAGGAACATAGATCTGTTAAATAATTAAGAAATTTTTAGCTGATACTTACATCGCCGAAATAAATTTTTTCCAGTTTTCTGCCCGTTCTCAGTATCAGGAAACCTTCATCGTCCAGATCATCAAAAATTCCGTACTTTACCTGGTCTCCCTCGGTAACGGAAATCTTCTCGCCTATCATCCGGCACCTGGCTTTCCAGTCCTTTAATATTTCCCCGGGCTTCTCATCGATCCACTGTAGGATTTCTTCGAAAATATTCAGCACTTCAGCAAGGAGTATCTCACGTTCGATATTGTTTCCTGATTCCTCTTTAATTGATGTCGGCGGGATATTAAAATTTCCCTGAAAGGATGTCTGGTTGACGTTTATTCCAAAGCCTAGAACGACTTTCTCGATTTTCTTTCCGGCTGATGAAGATTCGATCAGGATTCCGGCTGTTTTTTTGCCGTTTATTAGAACATCATTAGGCCACTTAAGTTCGATTTTAAGCTGGTAAAGATTTTCAATAGCCAGGGCTGCAGCCAGTGAAGATGCGAAATTTACAAGATTTATCCTTCTCCCCGAGAAGTCTCTGTCTTTTAAAAGGATGGAGAAGGTCAGATTCATCCCTCTGCTGCTGTACCATATCCTGTCTTTTCGTCCCCGACCCTCATTCTGTTTTTCACTTAAAACGACGGTACCATCCTTATCGTATTTATTGGATTTGTCAAGGAGAATACTGTTTGTTGAATCAACTTCTTCGGCATAAATAAAATTTCTTCCGATTACTTCAGTATCCAGTTTAATATCAAAAAACTCCAGATCAAACAATGTATATCCTTCAATTAAATGGTCAGCTAAAATATAAAATTATTATCAGAAATTAAGAATTAATTGATTATGACATAGTTATTGTCACTTTTATATATGGTGTGACAAAACAGCATATTGTCTGCCATATTGGCATACACCAAGCGGAACGGTGTAGTCGTGGTAACTCCTAGTTATATAATAAGTTATGGAGATATAATGGAATGGCACATCGATTGACTAAATAATACGAGATTTAATAAGACAATACAGGAGATTATAAAAATGACATTCGTAAAATTTGAACCGTTAAGAGAACTGGATAATCTTAACGACAGGTTGCACAAGTTTTTCGGTGAATTTCCGGCTAATATCGATATGGGATTCTCATTTAGTCCCAGGGTAGATATATATGCTGACGATCAGAGTATTTTTATTGAGGCTGAAATTCCGGGTATGGAAAAAGAGGAAATGAAGATATCGCTTCAGGATAATATCCTCACAATCAGCGGAACTAAGAAGAGAGAAGAAGAGAAAGATGATAACAAACAGTATTTCAGGAATGAAATCGTATACGGCGATTTTTCCAGGAGTTTTTCTCTTCCCGAAGATATAAATCCTGATAACGTTGAAGCACAATTTGAGAACGGAATTCTGCAGATTAAAATAGGAAAACGTGAAGTTAAAACAACTAAAGAAAGAAATATTGAAATCAAATAAATTAATATCTAATACAGAAAAGAATATGACGAACAGTCATTACACAAAACAGGAAGGAGTTTTAGAATGGGTAAGATAATAGGAATAGATTTAGGAACTACAAATTCCTGCGTAGCGGTTATGGAAGGTAACGACCCGGTGGTAATCCCTAATTCGGAAGGAGGACGTACAACTCCTTCTGTTGTGGCATTCACAAAATCTGGCGAGAGGCTGGTAGGTCAGCCGGCGAAAAGACAGGCGATAACCAATCCGAAGCACACTGTCTTTTCAATTAAAAGATTTATGGGCAGGAAGATAGATGAAGTAACAGACGAGAAAGGAAAAGTTCCTTACGAAGTTATTTCAGGAGATAACAGTACAGCACGTGTTAAGATAGGTGATAGGGTGTACTCTCCGCCTGAAATAAGTGCAATGATACTGCAGAAAATGAAAAAAACGGCTGAAGAATACCTGGGACAGGAAGTTACCGAAGCTGTCATTACGGTTCCGGCATATTTTAATGATTCCCAGCGTCAGGCAACTAAGGATGCCGGCGAAATCGCGGGTCTCCAGGTAAGAAGAATAATTAACGAACCGACGGCTGCGGCACTTGCATATGGACTGGATAAAAAGACGTCCGATCACACAGTCGCTGTGTATGACCTTGGCGGTGGTACTTTCGATGTCTCAATTCTGCAGCTGGGTGAAGGTGTTTTTGAAGTGAAGTCAACTAACGGCGACGGTCACTTGGGAGGAGATGATTTCGACCAGAGAATTATTGATTTCCTTGCCGATGAATTTAAGAAACAGGAAGGTATAGATTTAAGAAAAGATCCAATGGCTCTGCAGAGATTGAAAGAGGCTGCCGAGAAAGCCAAGATTGAATTATCTTCATCTTCATCTACAGATGTAAACCTTCCGTTTATTACCGCAACCCAGGATGGACCAAAACATTTAAATATAAACCTGTCGAGATCGAAATTTGAACAGCTTATAGATGATCTTGTTCAGAGAACAAAGACTCCTTGTGAGAAGGCTATAAAGGATGCCGGAGTTACCCCCGATCAGATTAATGAGGTTATACTCGTAGGTGGTTCAACCAGGATCCCGATGGTTCAGGAGCTGGTTAAGAAGCTTTTTAATCGCGAACCTCATAAAGGCGTTAACCCTGATGAAGTTGTAGCTATCGGTGCTGCAATTCAGGGCGGTGTGCTTGCAGGAGACGTTAAGGACGTTCTGCTTCTTGATGTTACTCCGCTTTCGCTTGGAATTGAGACCCTTGGCGGCGTATTCACAAAGCTCATTGACGCAAATACTACTATTCCTACCAAGAAGAGCGAGATATTCTCAACTGCATCTGACAATCAGCCTTCAGTAGAAATAAATGTTCTGCAGGGCGAAAGGCAGATGGCAGCCGACAGCAGGTCGCTCGGAAGATTCCACCTTGATGGAATTCCGCCGGCACCTCGAGGAGTACCTCAGATAGAAGTTACTTTCGATATAGATGCTAACGGTATACTGCATGTTAATGCAAAGGATAAAGCTTCAGGCAAGGAACAGAGCATAAGGATTACTTCCTCCAGCGGATTGAGCAAGGATGAAGTAGAAAAGATGAAGAATGATGCGAAAGAGCATGCAGCAGAGGATAAGAAGAAGAAAGAAGCTGTAGAAGTAAGGAACCAGGCTGATAGTCTTGTTTTCCAGACGAAGAAACAAATAGAAGAAATGAAGGACAAAATATCCTCTGATAATAAATCAAGACTCGAAGCTGAGATTAAGAAAGTTGAAGAAGCTGTTTCTTCAAACAATACAGACCAAATGAAATCGGCTACAGAATCGTTGAGCAAAACATGGAATGAGATTGCTTCGCAGTTGTACAGCCAGGCAGGAGGTCCCCAGGGTCAGGCTGGTCCTGAACAGGGCGCACCGGACGGACAACAGCAGGGAGGAAAGACTGAGGAAGGTAAGGAAAACGTACAGGATGCCTCTTATGAAGTAGTCGACGAAGAAGAAGAGAAAAATAAAGACAAGAAATAATGATGATAAGGCTGTCTCACTGGGTTTTGTCTCAGCATCTGATGATAGAATTGGAGACAGCCTCTATTTAAGAGTTTATAATAAAAATAAGGAGAAAAAGATGAACGAGAACCATAATAATGAAACAGTTGAAGTTAAAGAAGAAAAACAATCCTGGGAGGATCTTCTGACGAATGAAGGAAGCTACGCGCCTCTTGTAGATATCTATGAGACAAACGACGAATTCATTCTTACAGCTGATATGCCCGGAGTTAAAAAAGAAGACGTGAATCTTAAGATTGAAGAAGGTTCAATGCTGATCTTTGGTAAGATCGATTATCAGGAAGTATTGAACAGGAAATTCATTCTTAAGGAAAAAGAAACAGGTCACTTCTTCCGCAGGTTCAAAATTTCAGATACCATCGATGAAACAAAAGTATCTGCGAAATTTGAGAATGGTCAGCTGATCGTCGTACTCCCAAAACACGACAGAGTAAAACCGCGGACAATCAGCATTAAATAAGCTGTTAACCTGCTTATAAATTAAAATGCCTGTCATTATCGATAGGCATTTTTTTTACTATATATGTGAATTTTATATGTTCTTTTTTTACTCACTATTGGTTATTTTTCTTTCTTTAGTTCACTAGTATTTACCGGATGATAAATGACTCATAGTTCTCAGAAGAACCGCATCATATTCATAGACCTGATGCGGGCTTTTGCAGTTCTTCAAATGGTTCAGGGACATACAACAGATGTTCTGCTGGCTAATTCGTACAGGAGTGCCGAATTCCCGGTATATACTATCTGGCTGTTTATGAGGGGAATGACAGCTCCCATTTTTATGTTTTCAGCAGGTACTGTTTTTACCTACCTTTTCCGGCTGATTAAGGAACCTTATAAAACTAATCCAAGGGTTAAAAAAGGCTACAAACGTGTAATTCTGCTGCTGATCCTCGGTTATCTCCTTAGATATCCTACAGCGACAGTTGTCGATTTTTCTCAGGTTACTGCCGATCAGTGGAAGATTTTTTTGGCGGTTGATGTCCTCCAATGTATTGGTCTGGGGATATTCTTTCTTATGATCTGTGCCTGGATAGCAGAGAAATTTAACCTTCACGATTACCTGGTTTTCACAATCGGTGTATTATTCTTTTTCCTGCTTCACCCTGTTTTTGCGGATATTCAGTGGAAGGAATTTCTTCCGTTACCTTTAGCAGGATATTTTTATAATGGTACAGGTTCAATCTTTCCTTTGTTTCCGTGGGTTGGTTATGTGATAGCGGGAGGAATTTTCGGAAGCTACCTCGCAAAGAATCCTATGATATTTAAGACCGCAAAGTTCAGTGGAAGGATTTTTATCACTGGCGGGATTTTGCTTGGAGGGGCATTGATAATAAATTACGTGCTTCAGGCGCGATGGAATGCAGGATTTGATAACTGGGCCAATAGTCCCTTACTTTCAATAATGAGGCTGGGATTTGTTCTTATGCTTAATGCCGTCGTATCATTTATCTCTTTGAAAGTAGAGACCATACCAAGATTCCTTATCCTTGTTGGAAGAAACACTCTATTGATATATATTGTACACCTTATGATATTGTATGGAAGCGCATGGAACCCTGGACTGATCCTGGTTTTCGGTGAAAGTCTGAGCGCCTGGAATACCGTTGGTTTTGCGTTTGGAATGATTATTCTTATGTCGTTGATGGTGATTGCAATTCATAAACTCAAAATTAAAAACAAACAACTCGTTACACAGTAGAAATGAGAAAATCTGGTACGACTAACCCTGAAGTAAATGATTCGGAAAAACAGGTAGAGCAGACCCTAAGGCCAAAGCAACTTAAAGATTTCAAGGGGCAGACTAAGATAACTGATAACTTGAATGTCTTTATTTCAGCTGCCCGTAAAAGGCAGGAAGCCCTCGATCATGTTCTTCTTACCGGACCACCGGGATTGGGGAAAACCACCCTCGCCCATATTGTTGCCAATGAGATGGGTGTTAAGCTGAAGATAACTTCCGGACCCGTGCTTGAAAAGCCGGGAGACCTGGCGGGACTGTTAACTAACCTTGAAGAGAAATCTGTTTTATTTATTGATGAGATACATCGTCTTAGTCCGGTTGTAGAAGAATATTTATACTCGGCTATGGAGGATTACAAGCTCGATATAATGATAGACTCGGGACCAAACGCAAGAACAGTTCAGATAAGTCTGCCAAAATATACACTGATAGGTGCAACTACCCGGGCGGGTATGCTGTCATCACCTTTGAGAGACCGATTCGGAATTAAATTCAGACTCGATTATTATGAGTCGGAAACCCTGCATTCTATCGTGCAGCGGTCGGCGAAAATACTCAGCCTCGATATAGAGAAAGATGCGGCAATGGAAATTGCAAAGCGGTCGAGAGGAACTCCGCGTATAGCAAACAGGCTTCTTCGCAGAACAAGAGATTTTGCGGACTTTGACGATAAGAAAACTGTGGATATGGAGATAGCAAAGAAAGCTTTGAAGGCCCTGGAGGTTGATGAATTCGGACTTGATGAAATGGATAAAGAAATTATCCTGGCGATCATCGAAAAATATAAGGGTGGTCCCGTGGGATTGAATACTCTGGCTGTAGCTGTTAATGAAGATGCAGGCACTATAGAAGAGGTTTACGAACCGTTTTTAATTCAGCAGGGATTTATACAGAGGACCCCTCGTGGAAGGGAAGCTACATCTCTGGCATATAAAAGATTCAACAAAACTAAATTTAATCAAGGGAATACAGATTCATTGTTCGAATAGCGGGAGGAAGAATAAATGAAGACCATACTGAACTATTCCGTTCTGGTTTTTATTCTATTTATTTACGGTACTGTTTCTTATGCTCAACGGGACTATATTCCACGGAACATCCAGGAAGCGTATGATAAAGGGACAAGGTCTTTGGACGGAACACCGGGACCAAATTACTGGCAGAACTCATCTGATTATACAATAAAGGCTGATTTCAACCCTTCAGACAGACTCCTGACCGGAGAGGAAAAAATAGTTTACCATAATAATAGTCCTGATACTCTTAAAAGGATTGTACTCAGGCTGTATCAGAATATTAATAAAAGCAATGCCGCAAGAAATTTTCCGTTAAGTGAAAATCTGATTTCTGAAGGGATGGAAATTGAAAACTTATCTATAAATGGGAAAGAACAGAATTTGAGTGATCCTCAGAAGTTCGGCACCACAGGTACTTTGTTTATCATAAGCGTCAAAGATAATCCTGTTCTTCCCCGTTCTGACATTATTCTGAACATTGACTGGAATTTCACTATGCCTGGGGGAGAGAGCATCAGGATGGGAATGTATGATTCTACCTCGGCGTTGATAGGTTACTGGTATCCGCAGATAGCAGTGTACGATGATATAGATGGATGGGACATGATATCATATACCGGAATCCAGGAATTTTATAATGATTTCTCAAACTACGATGTGGAACTAACGGTTCCTAACACATTTGCGGTATGGGGAACAGGTGTGCTGCAGAATCCTGAAGATGTATTTGCTGCCGGTTATCTTAAGAGATATAAATCTGCTCTTTCAAGCGACAGTGTTGTTCATATAATATCAAAGGAAGACCTTGGCAAAGATGTATTCAATCATAATAAGCCCTTGAATACATGGAAATATAAAGCCGAAAATGTAACCGATGTTGTTTACGGAACGAGCGATCATTACCTGTGGGATGGGGTTAGCCTTGAAGTAGAATCCGGCAGGAGAGTATATATAGCGGCGGTATATAAGAAGGAATCTGAAGATTTTTACGGTGTGGACAATCTGGCCCGCCAGTGTATTGATTATTTTTCAACTGAACTTCCTGCTGTTCCTTTTCCGTTTCCTTCATTTACGGTGTTCAACGGATCAGGCGGAATGGAATTTCCAATGCTGATAAATGATGGGAGTATGGAATCCTATGGAAGTACCGTGGGATTAACCGCCCACGAAAATGCCCATCAGTATTTTCCTTTTTGTGTGGGAACGAATGAACAGAAATATGCTTGGATGGATGAAGGCTGGGCGGTATTTCTTCCAGTTGACCTTGAGCTTAAGTTACTGCATCAAAGGAGAAGAATAGAGCATGAAGCAGAAAGTTTCAGCACTTATGCAGGAACCGAGAATGACATTCCATTATTTGTAACTACTGAAAATATGGCCTACCGGCCTTACAGAGTTGCCGCGTACACTCGCCCCGGTTTGTCGTACTTCTTCCTCCGTGATGTTCTGGGGAAAGAAAAGTTTAAGGATGCTCTTCAGACTTACATTAAAAACTGGGAAGGTAAGCACCCTATACCCTTCGATTATTTCTTTTCATTTAATGAATCCTCAGGAAAAGATCTCCCCTGGTTCTGGAAGTCGTGGTATTTTACTCGTGATTACGCCGATCTTGCCATAAAAAATGTAGTTCAGACGTATGAAAAAATAACTGTTGAAGTTGAAAGGAAAGGGGAAGTACCGGTTCCCGTAAATCTGGTTTTTAATTATTCCGACGGATCGAAGGATTCTGTTTATAAGGCAGCTTCCGTATGGGAGAACCAGAATTCTGTTAAGGTTGAATTCCATCCTGAGAAACCAGTTACCCGTATCTTACTCGGCGCACCATATATACCCGACAGCAATATGGCTGATAACTCTTATGAGATAGAAAGGAATAATCAGTAGAACGTGATTATTTTCATTTGATATGTCGTGCTATTCTTTAATTTATACGTGTAACTATAAATTAAAAAAGGAGATACTATGGATAGGCTCGAAATAAAAGGCAACTGGAATGAAATGAAGGGGAAAGTTAAACAGCACTGGGGAAATCTGACTGATGACGATCTTCAGTATACCGAAGGAAGGGAAGATGAACTTATTGGAAGGATCCAGAAAAAAACAGGATCATCCAGAGAGGAAGTTGTTAACTATTTAAGAAGTCTTTAAATTTTAAATATAATTACTTCAGGCTGTCTTAAAAGAATGTCTTAAATCTTTTAAGGCAGCCTCTTTAATTTAAATAAAAGCGGAGGAAATTATGCCAGGTGGAAAAGGACCGGGACCATCAGTAAAAGATAAGAAACAATATGAGAAGCTGAGAGATAAGGGGATGAGCAAAGAAAAGGCGGCACGCATTGCGAATTCATCAAAAAAGAAGACCGGCAAAAAGGGAGGCAAACATCCTAAATATGAGGAATGGACTAAAGATGAATTATATGATAAAGCTAAAAAAGTTGATATAGAAGGACGGTCGAAAATGGATAAAAAAGAGCTGATAAAGGCGCTGAGAAACCATTAATTTGTTAATGATTATTTAACACTGAAACCGTCGTTTTATATTTGATAGATGAAAAATAATTAGCATATTAGAAATTCTAATTATAGCTAGTTATGAGATCCTTAAAATATCTTCTATACCTTTCACCCATACTTATATTTGTCGTTATTTCATCTGCCCGGGAATTAAATGAGGGAGCTTTGGGTACGAGAAGTAACCCGATTAAGCTCTATTTTACCCCTTCAGTCGATGCAAAAAGGATAACTACCAATGCAAGGGATATAACCGATTTTCTTGAAAAAGAGACCGGCTATTACTTTACTACTGCTGTCCCTGCCAGCTTTATTGCTGTAGTTGAAGCTTTCGGCACGCAGAAAGCTGACATTGCAAGTATAAACACCTTCTCTTACCTGATGGCTAACGCTAAATATGGTGCGGAAGCACGTCTTCGTATCGTGAGGGATAATAATGAAACTACTTATAAAGGACAGATAATTACCCGGTATGATTCCGGTATCGATAGTCTTGCTGATATAAATGGCAGAAGTTTCGCCTATGTCGATCCTTCGTCTACCTCCGGTTATATCCTTCCTAAAGCTATGTTTGATAAAATGGGTATAAAACCAAGTGAAACTGTATTTGCGATGCGGCACGACAATGTGGTAACGATGGTTTACCAGGGACAGGTGGCTGCAGGAGCTACATATTATGCGCCTCCTGATCCCGAAACTCACGAAATACTCGATGCAAGAATGAGGGTTGAAAAGCAGTTTCCCGATGTGAAGCAGAAAGTTAAAATTATCGGCTTCACTCAAAGTATCCCTAATGATCCCTGGGTTTTTAGAAAAGGGATGGATGAGGACATGAAAGAAAAAATAATAGCTGCCCTGATTAAATACGTATCAACACCCGCCGGGGGTAAATCAATGTATGATATCTATGATATCCGGGGACTGATAAGAACGAAAGATAGCGATTATGATGGATTGAGGAAGTTGCTGGAAGAACAAAATATCAAATTTGAAAATCTGATGAAAAATTAATGCTGCTTGAAATAGAAAACCTTCATAAAATTTATAATAACGGAACGCATGCTTTAAAAGGTGTATCCTTTAAAGTAGAGGAGGGGGAATTCCTTGTAATTATCGGCTTAAGCGGATCGGGTAAATCAACCTTATTAAGATGTGTAAACCGCCTGATAGAACCTACCTCGGGAAAGATCAGGTTCCTCGACAAAGATATTACACACGTAAAAGGCGAAGAGCTGAGAAAGGCTAAATCACAAATTGGCATGGTCTTTCAGCAGTTCAATCTGATAAAACGCCGTTCAGTACTGACAAACGTTATTACAGGCAAACTTGGCTCTCTCGGCACTTTTGAATCGGTTTTGGAAAGGTTCAGCGATGAAACTATTAAGGAAGCCTATACTAACCTTGAGAGGGTTGGAATCACCGAGAAAGCTGACATCCGTGCCGATTCATTGAGCGGAGGTCAGCAGCAAAGAGTGGCTATTGCCCGCAGTCTGATGCAGAATCCAAAGCTGCTTCTGGCAGATGAGCCGGTTGCCTCACTCGATCCGGCAACCTCTAATTCTGTGATGCAGTATTTTGAAAAAATAAATAAGGAACTGGGAACTACTGTGATCTGCAATCTTCATTTTCTAAGTCTGGTAAGAAGATACGCTTCCCGGGTAATCGCTCTGAAAGGGGGCGAAATTATTTATGAGGGAATGCCTGCTGATATCGACGAAACCTGGTTTAAAACCATCTATGGTGAAGAGGCTGAAGAGGTGGAGATAAGATGATTGATCCCGAACTGGAGATGCATCCCCATGCTATCATTGCTAAAAATAAAAAGCGCGAAGCAAAGTTTAATTTTGTTAAGTCAGCTCTTCTCGATATCTTCTTCGTATTCTACAGCCTGATTGTTCTTGAAAGAGCTGTTTATTATAAGTTCATATTAAACCTGCGCGACCTTCCTTTCAGCTGGAACAATATCCTGATCATCCTTATTATCAGCATAATTGCAGGTTATGCATGGACGTATTCCCGCACCTCGCTATCTGCTAAACTTTTCGGAATAGCAAAAGATAATAAGGTGACAAAATATACGGTGGAGATTTTCGGATGGCTCCTGTTTAACATTACCTTTATCGCCGGCTGGATTGTTACCCGGATTTCCATAGTAGATCTCTTCAGCAGCGAAGGTGTGCAGGGTGCGGAAAGAATATTCAGTGCATTATTCCGCCCCGAGCTGGGAATATTTGATGATGCCTTGTTCGCGATGATCGAAACTATCTACATAGCCCTGCTTGCAACCCTTATTTCGATACCGATAACTCTTCTGTTGTCATTCTTTACCGCAAGAAATTTAATGAAGGAGAATAGAATCAGTTTTGCTGTTTATTATGTACTCAGGATAGTTCTGAATTTTATCCGTTCAATAGAACCTTTGATCTGGGCAATTATATTTTCTGTCTGGGTTGGTATCGGTCCTTTTGCAGGCATGATAGCCCTGCTCGTTCATACAATTGCATCTAATGCTAAGTTGTATTCGGAGGCGATTGAAAATATTGAGACCGGACCTGTTGAGGCTATTAGTGCTACGGGAGCCAATAAAGTCCAGGTAGTGTGGTATGCCGTAGTCCCCCAGATTGTTCTTCCTTTCTTATCTTTTACTATCTACAGGTGGGATATTAACGTCAGGATGGCGACTATAATAGGACTTGTAGGCGGCGGTGGTATCGGTACTATGCTGATGCAGTACCAGGGACTGGCACGATGGCATGAAGTAGGACTCCTTGTTCTTATGATCGCGTTTGTCGTCTGGGTAATGGACTATATCAGCGCAAGGATCCGTGAAGCAATTTACTAAATTCCCAATGCTTTAGATTTCATTTTCTGATTATTATTTATAAGTTTTCTCTTTAATGAAAGAAACAAAAATATCCGTTAAAGATCTCAGTCTGTTCTATGGAACAAAACAGGCTCTCAAGAATATCTCAATGGATATCATCGCAAATAAAGTGACCGCATTTATAGGTCCCAGCGGATGTGGTAAGTCGACTTTCATAAGGTCCATTAACAGGATGAATGACCTCATCGACGGTGTTAAAATAAGCGGTGAGGTTTTAATAGATAGTAAAAATATATATGATCGTGATGTCGATGTTGTAAATCTCAGACGGAGTATAGGGATGGTATTTCAGAAATCCAATCTCTTCCCTATGAGCATATATGATAACCTGGTGTTCGGAATAAGACTTAATGGAACGCGCGATAAGAAAGTCCTCGATGCCATTGTAGAGAAATCTCTTACACAGGCGGCATTGATCGATGAAGTTAAGGACAGACTTAATTCTCCTGCACTGGCTCTTTCAGGAGGTCAGCAGCAGAGGTTATGCATTGCGCGCACACTTGCCATAGAACCGGAAATAGTGCTTATGGATGAACCGGCAAGCGCTCTTGATCCGATTTCTACGGCTAAGATTGAAGAACTGATTCACGATCTTAAAAAGAAGTATACTATAGTGATAGTTACTCACAATATGCAGCAGGCAGCAAGAGTTAGCGACAGCACTGCTTTCTTTTATCTCGGAGAACTGATAGAATATGACAAGACAAGCAGGATCTTTACTAAACCGGTTAAGAAACAGACAGAAGATTACGTCACAGGCAGGTTTGGTTAATGTGAATTTTTAATTATCTGAAGGAGATTAAGAATGGAACGCCAGTTTGAAATTCAAATAGAAAAGCTTAAAACACGACTCATCAAAATGTGCAGCCTTGTTGATGAACAGGTTGAACTGGCTCTTAGATCTGTTGATGAGGAGAATAATGAACTTGCCGATCTCGTTATTGAGAGAGATGCGAAAGTGGATAAATATGATGTGAAGATTGAGAAGGTGTGTCAGAAAATCTTTGCTTTGAGTCAGCCTGTAGCAGCAGACCTTAGACTGATAATGTCGGCTCTGACTATAGATACCAACCTGGAGCGTATAGGCGACCTTGCTGTAAACATCGCTGAGTCAGCGAAGGAGATGGGGAAAAAACCCGACTTCTTCGAAAGGACTAATCTTAGAGAAATGTCGCAGGTTACAAGAGAGATGATAAAAAATGCCATCGATGCCTTCATAGAAGGTAACCCCGACCTTGCAAAGAAGGTCATTGAAACTGATGATAGGGTTGATAATTTCAACGCAGAGAATCATACAACTCTGAAAGAAATTATGAAAGAGAAACCTGATAATGTTGAGCCGGGGATTGCTCTCCTCGTAATATCCAGGCACCTGGAACGTCTCGCTGATCATGCAACTAACATCGCAGAGGATGTCTTCTTTATCGTGGAAGCTCAGATGGTTAAGCATAAATATGAGAAGATTGTACTGGGCGAAGAAGATAGTGACGATGCTGAATAATGATTGCAATCGGAGCCGCTGCAGGTTCGGCGGTGACAGCATAATGAAAATTAGTTAAGCATATCGGGTTAATCGGGAAGTACGTTCTGGATAAGTATATTCAGGAGATCTTTGGAAAGAACCTGATCCTCTCCATTGGTTATTCGGTTTAGTTTTGTACCGAAAAGCCATCCCCAGCTTGCATTAACAAACATAACGGACAGTGATGGTATGTGTTTTAGTTCTTTCATCCTGTAGGCGGGGTTCAGTATCATCTCAAGTATGACCTCTTCTTTTCTCAGCATCGATTTAAGTATTGTCTTTTCTCTGTCAAAGGTATCATCGCCCATCAGCAGAAGAAAGATCTCGTAGAGAAGTTTATATTTTTGATCGAATTCTTCTTTACAGATAAAATATCCGTTAAACTTCTCTTGTATTGACATTTCTTCATTATCAAAAATAGATCTTACTTCTGAGATGAATTGTTCACTCTCCCATTCTATAGAGCTGTAAAATAATTCTTCCTTTGAAACAAAGTAATGATAAATGGTGGCCTTGCCTATACGCAGATCGCGGGCAATTTCATCGAGAGTGGTCTTTCCCAACCCATGCTTTGAGAACCTTTTTACGGCAGCTTTGATTATTTGTGTTTTTCTGTCGTTTTCCAATATGATACCTGATTTGAACCGGCTGAAAGATAGGGTAATAAATTGAAAATTGAAAATCGAAAAAAGAAAAATGAGCCCCGATCTTTTGGTTATTGTTTTCTCGAAGCAGAACGAATAACCTATTCGGTGAATCTTTCCCGAAGCTGTCTGCTGTGGCAGGTAACTTCGGGATCGAAATGGTATTAGCCTGTTACGGTAGGGGAACCTAAATATTAAACCTTAATGAACCGATGAAATTCCTTCCCGGTGCCGATATTCCGGAAGAATAAGGCCTGTACAGCTGATCTGTAATATTTTCAATACCAAGATAAGCTTCAATATTATCAAGCAGCCTGTAGCTTAGCTTTAAGTTTAATGTGTACCATGATGGTGAATAGATATTTCCATCTGCATCTTTTGCATAAAGATAATCCTTCTCATACTCAGTAGGGGAGAGATCGCTGTAGGCTATTTCACCGTTGTAAATAGCATATAGTGATGCTCCAAGCTTATCTTTCTTAAAAGAAAACTCCGTTTTTCCGAACCACGGTGCAGCATGCCGCAGGGTGGTGACAATCCCAGAATCATCTTCTTCTTTTCCTTGCTGATATGTTAACTGGCTTCTAAGGTTGAAGTAAGAAGCAAAATTAATATCCAGGTCGGCTTCAATCCCCCATATATGAGCATACGCTGCGTTTTGTATAGCTTGAACCCGGCTCAATGTTCCGTCATACATAATACTATCCTGTCCGTTTATTGTAAAATCGCGTCTTACAAGTGCATTGTCCAGGTAGCTGTAAAATCCCGTTAATGCTAGTTCAGCCGATGACCCGAACACTTTTACCAGTCCTATCTCCGCGTTATACGCATATTCAGGTTTGAGCTCAGGATTAGGAACTACCACAGAACCGGGTTCTGAATCAAATACCTTTCCGAGGTCATCCACATTAGGCGCCCTGAAGCCGGTGGAAAGGTTCAGGTTTACCTGCCAGTCACTCTGCGGATGCCATACTATTCCTGCACTCCCCGTTAAAGCTCCGGTTCTCATCTTCGCGGTCTTAAATGGAAATTGATAATACGTAGTGTCGAATTCTGCATCAAGGGTTACATAGTTATATCTAATGCCGGTCTGTATTACGTATTTGGGACTTAGACGGTTTTTGTAAGTTACGTACGCTCCGTAGGAATTCCAGGCCGAACCGTCAGGGTAGCGTGAGGCATCGGGGAGCAAAATCCCGGTAAGGATATTTTCCGTGCTCCCTGTTGACCCTACTTTATTTAGTACCACCTCGGCACCGTAATACAGGTTTGAATTATCTGTCAGTTCTTTCAAAAGATCTAGATTTAAAGAATATGCATATACCTTTTCCACCCTGTTTGTTCTGTCTTCCGAATTCAGATTCCTATCGTGCCTGCTTTCTTCAAAGTACTGATAAGCGGCCGTCACTTTGGAAAGATCATAAATTGAGTTCGATGAATAATTAACTGCTGATAATGAATGCATCATCCAGTCCTGAGGACCATAATACCACTCAGCAGAACGGAGAGTACCCCCCTTTGGGCGAAGGAGCCTGTCGTAGCGTGTTACATCTGAGGAGGTTGAGTAATGAAAGCCGTATTCCATTTCCCATTCGTCTACGGGAATAAATAAAACCTTCTGCATAAAATTAACCTGGTGATATCCGGTATATCTTTGTTTCTTCGGGTCAGGATTAACAAACACGCTGTCTTTTCCATTTACTCTTTCCTGGTATGTGGGTCGCAGATATTCCTGCGGACCATTACTCCCCATAATCAGGTCGCCGAAATCTGTGTAAGTCAGGCTGGAAAGGAATCCCCAGCTTTTGAACCCTATGTTAAAATGAATATGACCTGTTTTTTCCATATTAGCCGAAGAAAACCTTGTCATCGCACCTGCATTAAAAGAAGGTGAACCGTCATAAGCAAGACGCGGCGACAAAGTATGAAAACTCATCACTCCGGCGATGGCGTCGCTCCCGTAAATTACCGAGCCGGGACCAAAAATTACTTCGGTATGGTCCAGAGCATTGGCGTCAAGCAATATTACATTCTGCAGATTGCCGCTTCTGAATATAGCCGTATTCATCCTTACTCCATCGACTACTATTAAAAGCCTGTTTGTGGCAAAACCTCTTATCATTGGACTTCCGCCGCCGAGCTGACTCTTCTGGATGAATACACTCCCTGACATACTCAGCATATCTGCCGTCGTCTGCGGATTTTGGAAGTCAACATCCCTGGGGGTAACCACCTTAATCGTGTTTGGTATATTGTTTTTATTCTCCTCCCACCTGTTTGTTGTAACTACCACGTTATCTAGTGAAATTGCTGTGGCTTTCATATGTATATCAAAGTTCATTGCCTTTATTTCATCGGATGTCAGCTCAAGTTTCTCATAACCTAATATTCTGAATACTATCTTCTTTGTTTTATCCAGCTTGCTTATATCTGCTTTGCCGCTGGAATTTGTGAGGATGGACCTGTTGGGATCTGAATTATAAATAGATACAAGTTCAATAGGATTATTCGTTGACACGTCTTTTACAGTTACGACTTGTGCGAATGCTGATATATTAAATAATAGAATAAACGAAATAAATAATTTCATAATGAATACCTTTATGAAGAGTTGGATTTAGGTAAAACACGATTCTGAACGGCAGAGTTCGCGCATAGGATATATTTATACAGAGCTATGCTGCGGAACGGGGAGGGGGAGTTGTTAAAAGGAAGACACCGTCAAGCAGGTTTGAACCCGGACTAACTAAAATTTTATCAGTAGCATCGGGACTATCAGGTCTGTAATCGAAATCTCCACAGAAATAATACTGACTAAGGAAACTTCCGGAACCATTAGTCTCTCCCGGATCATTGTTGTTGTCTTCAATCATGCTGTCGAGGACAGAATAAAGAATTGTATCGTCTTCATCGTACATGCAGTATAGGAATATCGAATCTCCTTTTGTTTCAGATCTTATTATATCGAATAACTTGCCTTCAAAAAGGAACTCATTATCGTCCTTCCATTCAACCAGCGATGAAAAACTGGAAAATTTACTCCTTTCAAAAGAAAATAAGACCTGATTTTGCTCAGCTGCTCCATCGTTAATCAGTCGTTCTGCTTCCCCTCTGAAATTCGAGTGGAAGAATTCAAACATACCGAACTGTATTACCCCATGCGAAATTACCAATAGGAGCAGGCAAAAAGAGATAATGTATTTTAATAATTGGTGCATTAGAAAAAGTTCAAAATCATTATATTTTCCTTAACAAAAATAATATTTTTTCCGGCTTTTAGCATTATAAATGCAAATCCATTGAATATGAAACAGATTAAACCGTTAACCTGGCCGCAGCTTCTGTTGCTGTTCGGTATTCCCTCATTGCTGAATGAAATAGCGTGCGCCGTTGCTATACCGATGCTGTATAATAATACTATACTTCCTATCGAGATATGCTATTTCCTCTCTGTAGGACTGCTTGTGCTTGTCCCTATGTTCTTTGGAGCATTATGGCTGAGCGGGAAAGATACAGGCTCTTATAAGCTTTCAATGCTTCTGGAAAGAATGAGGATTAAAAAACTTTCACAGGCAGATACCTGGTGGACGATCGGCGGTTTTATCTTTCTCTCTTTTACATCTTTCCTCATCGCAAAAATTATTCTTCCGATGATAAATATTGATGCTGCCCCATTCTTTTTTAAGAATATGCCTCTGAAAGACGGATATATGTACATACTCTATGTATGGCCGCTGTTCTTCTTCTTCAATATTTTCGGTGAGGAATTGCTCTGGCGTGGATATATTCTGCCAAGGCAGGAACTGATGAACGGGAGATGGACATGGCTGGTACATGGACTTTTCTGGGCAGGCTTCCATATCCCTATGGGCTTTGATCTAATGCTTTCAGCACTGCCGATTTTCTTTATACTTCCGGCTATCGTTCAGGTAAGAAAAAATACTACTATATCTATAATCATTCATTTTGTATTCGGGGCGTTTGGTTTTCTTGCTCTGGCACTCGGGGCTGTTCAATAATTTATCCTGAGAGAACTTTCCCACTCCTTAATTTTTCTTAATAATATTCAGGTTTTGGTAGTCAAATTTCTATAGATTTTTTATATTAATAACACTGGTTTCAGGAAAATGGAAAAGGGAAACCAGGGGAACTCTTATGATTTCATATCAAAAGCAAAATTCTTAACTATTCATAGTAGAAAGGTATCAAGCTATGAAATTCCTGCCTGTTATTTTTATCCTGGTTTCAGTCCATTGTTATGCCCAGGATCTCGTTACTCTTTATAAAGATTATCTGCCTGAGGCAGTGACATCTAATAAAACTTACTCGAAACAGATTAACACTGCACTTAAAGCCTACAGCGATATTGATCCCGAATTGATTTATTACTATACCCTGTACCTGGAACAGAAACTGGGAGATAGTTATGGAAAAGATTACTTCCTAAAAAATTTTCCGGATATAAGGAAAATGTACACTGCGGAATATACCGTTAGACTCAAGAATCTTTCAGAAAAAGTAGAAGCAAAGGATATTGACAAAAAGCTTAAGGGTTTGTGTCTGGATTATATTGATGATTACATAGATGAAGATGTCCGGTTAAAGAAAGTTCCTGGTCTTGAGAAGCAGACCGACAAGAATCTGCTGAATTATTTCGTTGTTAAATATTATACACAGGATACATCGCTTATATATGATGAGACAGTTCATTGTGAAGGCAGAAGAAGAGAAATTGAACTGAATAAATTATCGGGATTCGGGGATATGCAGAATAATCCTTCCGCTTACTCAAAAGGCGACCTTAAGAATTTAATTTTGAATATAAATCTCCTTAGCCAAACCGAAAGTACTTCCGGAATCGATGCCGCATCGATCCTTATAAATGTTATGGAACGTTATTACGATAGTAGTACGCTCTATTCAGGTATCGAAGTTGGAGCAGGATACTCTTTTCATAACGAGTATATGTTTACCGGTAATTTTACATACGATACACCGCTCTATTCAGGATCGGATGTGGAAAGGAAATATCAAATGAGTTCTCTTTTCCTTTCGGTAAAATATAAATTCGCTCTGTCAAAGTATTACGGACTCTTTAATATGATCAATGTCCGAGCTTCCGGAGGATATGGGCTGATCAACCATACTATTGACGGAGAGAAATATGGTTTCTGGAACAAGGGCAATGTTGACGGTATAAGCAACAGGTCTGAGATATTTGAATTCAGCACAAATACTATAAAACTTAAAAGTGCCGGTTATGTTCAGGCGGATGTAACGGTGCCGGTATTCTACTTCAAGGAGTTTTTCTCAATCGATGTCGGTGCCGGTGTTAATGCTTTGTTTACTGACTATGAAGTTACATATGAATATGAGTACAGGAAATATGAGAGTGAATTTCTTGGCCCTAAAATTATAAGTAGTGAAAACGGAAGCGGAAATGATAAAAAGATGACCTCATCTATTATAAGGTTTTATCCGGTTGCACAGGTTACGTTGTATCCCGGTACACCCTTTATCCTGCACCTGATGTTTGACATGCACGCAGGTTCTGTTGAGCTTGGTTTAAAATTATAGCTTACAGATAGGTCAGCCGAATCTTCCTGTTACGTAATCTTCGGTTTGCTTTTTGGAAGGGTTTGTAAAGATCCTGCTTGTTTTGTCGTGTTCTATCAGCTCGCCCATGTAAAAGAATGCGGTGTAGTCGCTTACCCTTGCGGCCTGCTGCATATTGTGAGTTACGATAGCAATAGTATAATTCTGCTTAAGCTCAAAAATCATTTCCTCAATCTTGGCCGTGGAAATAGGGTCCAGGGCACTTGCGGGCTCATCCATAAGAATTACCTCCGGTTCAACGGCAAGTGTTCTGGCTATACAGAGCCTCTGCTGCTGGCCTCCCGATAACGCGGAACCTGGGTACTTAAGGATATCTTTTACTTCATCCCAGAGGGCGGCCTGTTTAAGACTTTTCTCCGCTATTTCATTAAGTTTTTTTCTGTTGTGGAACCCGTTTAATCTTAGTCCTGCCGTTACATTATCTGAAATTGACATTGTTGGAAAAGGATTAGGCTTTTGAAAGATCATCCCGACTTTTTTTCTGAGCCATACAGGATCGTGCTCCATTACGCTTTCGCCATCGATCAGCACATGGCCTTTAATTGTGCCTCCGACTTCTTCATGCATCCTGTTGAGACATCTGAGGAAGGTTGACTTGCCGCATCCTGAAGGACCTATTATAGCGAGTACTTTATTCTTCGGAATAGTCAGGGAGATATTCTTTAGGGCATGAACTTTAGAAAAATATGCGTTAAGCTCACGCGTTTCCATTCTTATTTTTCCGGAATCGTCAGTTTGGGTTTGTGCTTTTTCCATTATGTCTGAATTTGTAGTTACCAATGTCTATGTCGTTCTATATATTAAGCAAATTTACGTTTACGGGTCACGAATCTGAACAGAACATTGAAGACAGATACAAGTACAATTAATACTAGCGCCGCTGCCCATGCCTGCCTGTTCCAATCTTCAAATGGAGCCTTCGCATAATCATAAATAAAAACTGTAAGCGAAGCAATTGGCTGATCAAGCTGCGTTGACCAGAACCGGTTTCCAAGTGCTGTAAATAGCAGGGGAGCTGTTTCGCCCGCCACTCTTGCTATGGATAGTAATATTCCGGTAAAGATTCCTTTAAATGCCGCAGGCAGGATAATAAACAAGGTGGTTTTCCATCTGGGAATTCCTAATCCCAGCGCGGCCTCGCGATAAGAATGAGGTATGAGGTTCATCATTTCCTCGGTTGTTCGGGTTACCAGAGGCATCATCAGGATACCCAGGGCAAATCCTCCGGCCAGTGCTGAAAATCTTCCCATTGGAAGAACTACAATAATATATGCAACTACACCGATAACGATGGAAGGAATTCCATTAAGCACTTCAGTAAGGAAACGGACAGATCTCGCAAACCACGACTTGCTGTTTTCCGATAGATATATTCCTGATAGAATACCGACAGGCAATCCCAGTGCGCTTGCTAGAGCTATCAGAATTCCTGTACCCATAAGCGCATTAGCCATCCCTCCTCCAGTTTCACCCGCTGGCTTAGGCATCTTTGTAAAGAAATCCCAGTTGATAGACGAAATTCCCTGTGATATAGTATAAAATAAAATTAAGAATAGAGGGATAACAGCTATGAAGAAACATAGAATAGTAAGAGTAACCATTATGGAGCTTTTTATTTTCCTCCAGCGGTAATATGTTTTCCCCGAAGTCATTACTCAGCCTTGTAATATTTTTTAGTAACACTCCAGACGATCAGTCTGGCAATGGCATTTAGAATTACCGTCATAACGAACAGAAGTAATGCAATTTCAATTAAAGAGCTTACATACAAATCGCTTGTAGCTTCGGTAAACTCATTAGCAAGAACACTTGCCATCGTATGTCCCGGGCGCGAAAAGTGAGAATGAGATATCGGGACGGTTTCCGATAACCATCGTAACGGCCATCGTTTCTCCCACGGCCCTTCCTAGTCCCAGCAGCGTAGCTCCTAAAATTCCAGACTTTGCGCCGGTGAGAACCACTTTAACAACTTCCCATCTGGTAGCTCCAAGCGCAAAAGCTGCCTCTCTCTGTGTATCCGGAATAGCCTTCATTATATCCCTCGAAATAGATGTAATTATGGGCAGGATCATGATAGTAAGGATCAAAGCTGCGGCAAGCATGCCTAAACCATAGGGAGGTCCCTGAAAAAGGAAAATGAATCCCAGATGATCACCGAGGAAAGGTTCAACGGTTTGTCTTAGCCATGGCGTCATCACAAATATACCGAAGAGACCATATACTATGCTCGGGATTGCCGCCAGAAGCTCAACCAGGAGCGACATTGGCTGTTCAAGCCACTTGGGTGCAAACTCTGATAGAAATATGGCTATACCCACACTCAGAGGCAGGGCGATAATCAGGGCTAACAGAGATGAATAAAGCGTTCCGAAGATGAATGGAAGGGCGCCGTATTCGTCCTGCACAGGGTCCCAACTCTGACTGGTTATGAATCCCCACCCGAATTTTTCTATTGATGGAATGGATTGACGAACCATCTCGTAAACCATTACCACCACAAGGGATAGGAGAATAAAGGCGAAGAACCGGGTTATGTTCTGAAAAATGAAGTCACCGGCATTTCGTCCCTGCCCTAATTTAAAAATCGAAACAGCAGGTGATGAACTTTGCGATCCATCAGCCTGCTGTAATTTTTCATTTCTGTAATCTTTTTTCTTAAAGAGCATTATTTAGTGGAGATTTCTTCAATTTTCTTTAAATCCAGCTTTACAACTTCTGGGGGAAGAGGAGCATAATATAAGTCTTTTGCATATTTTTCGCCATCTGTCAAAGCCCACTTTAAGAAATTAACTATTGCCTGTGCTTTCTGTTTGTCCTTCATATCTTTATAAACAAGCAGCCAGGTAAACCCTGATATTGGCCACGAATCTTTCCCATCGGCATTCGTTATTTCAACTCTTAAATCCTTCGGCATATTATCAATAAAACCTGCGGCTGCAGCTGATACGGCGTCAAATGTCGGCATTACAAAGTTGCCTGCTTTATTTTTAAGCGAAGCATAGGGGAGATTATTCTGTTCTGCATACGCAAGTTCAACGTATCCTATGGATCCTTCAGTCTGCTTAACAAGACCAGCTACACCTTCATTTCCTTTTCCTCCGAGTCCCACCGGCCATTTAACTGCAGTACCCTGACCAACTTTGCTTTTCCATGTATCACTTACTTTAGTTAAGTAACCGGTAAATATATTTGTCGTACCGCTCCCGTCTGAACGGTGGGTAACAAATATTGGTTCATTGGGAAGCTTCTTACCCTGGTTAATGGAAGTAATTTTGGAATCGTTCCATTTGGTAATTTTGCCTAGGTAAATATCTGAAAGAACTTCAGGAGAAAGTTTCAAACCTTTTCCTACTGATTTCAGGTTGTAAGTAATAACAACTGCTCCCATAACAGTGGGAATATGAAGTATCTCCGTACCTTGCTTCTGCTTAACCTGCTGCATCTGCTTTTCTGACATAGGAGCATCAGATGCGCCAAAGTCAACCGTGCCCTCAATAACCTGTTTAATTCCGCCGCCGCTTCCAATAGATTGATAGTTGAATTCTATTCCTGTTTTCTGATGATATACATCAAACCATTTGGAATAAATTACATAAGGAAATGTGGCGCCTGCGCCATTCAGCTTAAGCTGAGCGGTTGTTATGGAAGATAATCCCGCTATCATAGCGATTATCAGAGTCCATATTTTCATTTTCATTTTTTTCTCCTGTTATTAATAAAATTGTTTCATCCTAAAACTGGTAAAATAATGTTACTCTGCCCGTTAAATCATTAGCCCCGTCACTCTGGTAAGTCAGAGCCTCAACATTAGGCATAATGCTTACGTTCTTATCAACTCGGAAATCGAGCGCACCTATAATCAGGTTTCTGCCGTCTTTGTCGGCATTCGTATTAGGATCGACGGTATCGAATCTGCCTACTATTCTGACCATATCAGTGAGACCTACCCAGGCAAATACCGATACTCCATAACCTGTCTGCGATTCAAGGGTACTGGAAGAAGCATTGTAATAATTATTTGCCTGACTTCTATAGAAAGATTCAACTCCTACCGAGTATTTATCCTTTTCCATAAAATTCAGCAGTACAGCTCCTGTAAAAGTACCATGATCCTTCAGTTCATTATTTAAATCTCTAATCTGCGGATTGGAGGCATAATCACCGTACACTGTAAACTGAAAATTCTTTACAGGGATAAACTGAAGCAGTCCGTAAAATCTTTTATACTTGTTTACTTCGGGCGAATTCCCCGAGTTGTTTCCTATCTTCACCCAGTATTTCATCGTGCCTTCTTCATTGAACTTACCTTTAAGATCTATACCGAGATCGCGTGACGAAACAACACCGTTGAAATCCATTATTGTTTTTTCAAGAGAACGGTAACCCCAGGCTGCTTCAGAAACATCGAAAGCGGGTGTTGGTGAAAGTCCAAATACAAAATCAGATCCCTGGAAAATGTTTTTCCACCTGAGCCATGCATCCTTTACCATTACACCGATTTTCCCTCCTGCTGTAAGCGATCCGCTCGACTGATCGGCTTCCAGCCTGAATCTCGTATCAAAATTATTTGAAATTGAGTAATCAGTTGTTATATAGATCCTGCGGAACTGAAATCCATTAAGGTCTTTCTTTACAGAATCGCGTGAATCTATATTATAAAAATAATCCCCGAACATAAGTCCGCTGAACTTTGGATTATTTTCCTGGGCTGTTGCGATCCCTGAAAAGATTGCTGCAGCAAGAAGTAACCATAGAACTCTCTTCATTTTTGTTCTCTCATATTGTTTTTAATAATTCTCTTTCATCGCTCCAAATTTATATTAAAGGAATATCCCCCGTGTTAAGGAATTGTTAA
This sequence comes from uncultured Bacteroidota bacterium, assembly GCA_963771705.1. Classification (GTDB taxonomy): domain Bacteria; phylum Bacteroidota; class Ignavibacteria; order Ignavibacteriales; family Ignavibacteriaceae; genus DATFVA01. Next base: position 53,457 of record CAVYUP010000011.1, on the reverse strand, counting down.
GTCTGTATTATTATATTGTTAATACCTTCATAATGAGATGTTTTCAACAGATTTCAGAGCAGTCGCAATGTTTACAGCAAATTGACGTGGAGAATGTCCGCCAGGGCTGTCATCTCTAAAACACTTTTTTGCTTCTGCCAGGATGTGTGATAAACCTAACATGTCTTTATAACACTTCTGCTATTTTAGGGTATATACATATAATTACGGAGGCTCTATGAGCAGAGAACAGGATAAATTAACCGGATTTGTCTCCGGCTTACTGGTAGGGGGAGTAATAGGAGGTATATTAGCGATGCTCTATACTCCTGTTTCCGGGAAAAAGATGAGAAAGAATATTTCGAAAACGACTGACAACTTATTAGACAATGTAAATGATATGGTCGAAACAGGAAGAGAAAAAGTGGATGGCGTGCTAAAAGATGGTAAGAAAAAAGCAGCCAATATAATAGACGACGCTAAAAAAATAGTTTCAAACTAATCCATAATGAGTATTGCAGCGGGCATAGAAAAATAATCTATGCTCGGTGCATATTCCCGATCTTCAATTTCCTGCAACCCTTCTGCTAAGCTCATCCATATTGAACGATGTGGTAATTCCTTTATCGCTCCAGTGCTTGCTGCACCCGCAGTAGTCTAGCAGAACACATTGAGCAGGTACATTATATCTTTTTAATTCCCAGCCCCCCTCAACAAGGGTAGTAACGCAGGCCGAGGCAACTACGCTTCTTACAGGCTCGCCGGGTTTGGGCGACCAAAGCGACAGATCGGAAGCATGTGGAATAATATATACATCGAAAGCCTCACTTCCTGTTCTGCGTTTACCTTCTTTCCGCAGCCTGTTTACTTTACATCCCGGAAGGCAGTCAGAGCAAATTAAACCTTCCTTCACTTTTACAGCCTCGCACCGTTCAGCGGGCCGTCCCCGCATACAGCCTGGTACTAAAACAGCCTTCTTCTCTCCCTTTTTGAATTCTTCACTGAAAGCATCGTTCAGTAGTTCAGCTCCTACCATATTCAGATGGTATTCTAAACGTGAACGGGTGCAGGAAACTCTGTCTTCTCTCCACCTGTATTTTTTATCCGACTTTTCCAGGAAATCTTCTACGTTTACGGTATACTTTCCAAGTGCGTTCAGTGAGGCTTCTCTAAACCAGTCCGTAAACTTTTCTATGAGAAAGAATATCTTGTATAATTCTGACTCAGATTTCGTTCCCCAGTATGCGCGCCATCTTATAAAACGGAGCGCCTGTTCTCTGAATTCACCGGTTGCTTCAAACCATTTGCACACATGGTCAATCTGATCTAGTTCAGGTATTTCAGGTTTTCTGTTATTAGTCTCCGGAAATAAAAACGCTGTCAGAAGAATACCTCGACTGAAATCTATTAAAGGCTTTATACGCTGGTGTTTTTTTCTCCACTCAGCCATTCTGGCCATAGTTATAAAAGGAGCGTATTTAACTTTCAAGGCTTTGGATGCGTACTGCCGCCATAGTACTCCGAAGCTTAAAAGTTCCAGAATATATTCCTCATCTTTACGGATATCCTCCAGCCTGTATATTTCGAGATAATCCGTGTAATCATAGATGATGGGAGTAATTGTGATGCGGGCTTCGTTAAGAACTTCTTTTGTAAAATCCCTGACATCCCTGTAGTAGGTTTCAGAATTTGTCTGTCCGGGTTTCAGCGTATATGTAATTGCTTCCATCTACTGAATCCCTCAAATTTTCTTAATTAATTTAAGCAGAAATAAATGAAGATGGTACTGTTTTTTCAAAATCCTATCCCGGCAGGAAGCTTGGAGTCAGCGTTTTTTGTATTTTCACACTACAAGAAAACGGAGTTTTGGAATGCTTTTTCCTATCGGAGATGATAACCGCGAACGGACGATTACCCCCTATATCAACTACTTATTAATTCTTGCAAATATCCTGGTTTTTGTTTTTTTACAGGATCTTGGGGAAAATGAAAAGTTCACTTATAAATTTTCTACTGTTCCTGAAGAGATAATAACAGGTAGAGATATTGTTACTCACGATAAAACTTATGAAAATCCCGCTACCGGTGAAAGGTTTACTATCCCCGGTTTGGGAGTAACGCCCATAACTGTTTATATCACTTTGATAACTTCAATTTTTATGCACGGAGGTATTGCTCATATTTTCGGGAATATGCTGTTCTTATGGATATTCGGTGATAATATTGAGAACCGGCTCGGTCACCTTCGCTACCTTATCTTTTATTTCGTATGCGGAATCCTGGCGTCTCTTGCCCATGTGTATTCTACGGTTATGCTGGGAGGAAATCTGCTGATACCTACCTTGGGGGCGTCGGGAGCGATATCAGGAGTCCTTGGTGCCTATATGCTCCTGTTTCCAAAGAAAAGGGTCAGTGTTATAGTGTTCTATTTTATTACGGATATGCCTGCCATTATGGTGATAGGGTTGTGGTTTGTATTCCAGCTTGTAAGTGGACTGGGATTGCTTGGAGCCGGATCGCAGGGTGGGGGAGTCGCATACGGCGCACATATAGGAGGATTCCTTGCCGGGATGATACTGGTAAAGTTTTTTGCAAGAGGAAGGCAAAGGAATCGATGATCAATCGTTGTTAGACAAGCGGAAAAGGGGATTTAGGATCAGGGCTACAACTATGAGCAGAAGACATCCGATTACGTTGTACCATAGGAAGGGTATTGTCGTAAAGAAGTAACAGTAGAGTACTGCAAGTTCAGCAGTAAGGGCTGCAATAAAAGTGGGTGTGCCTGTAACTTTTTTCAGGTAGAATGCTACCAGGAATATTCCAAGGATGGTTCCGTATACCAGCGAACCTAATATATTCACTGCCTCAATCAGTGATCCTAGCCGGTTTGCGAATAGGGCAAAGGTAATAGCATATGCTCCCCACAGAACGGTGGCAAGCTTCGAGATCCTCAGATAATGCCTGTCATCTGCGTCCTTTTTAATCATCCTTTTATAGATATCAATTACGGTAGTTGAAGCGAGTGCGTTAAGCTCTGCTGAGGTAGACGACATTGAGGCAGAAAATATAGCAGCCAGTATCAAACCTATTATTCCGGCGGGAAGGAAATTAATGATATAATTAATGAATATATAATTGGTATCATTAGAATCTGCTCCCGGATCAGCCTGCTGGATAAGTCCCACAGCCTCATTTCTGATTAAATTCGCCTCTTTCTGCTTGCTCCTTACCTGCTCCAGGAGTTTTTCGGTTTTCTCATCCGCCCCGGAATGAATGGATCCCAGCATTTCTTCCAGCTTTTTCTTTTTTTCGCTATGAACTTGCTCATATTTGCTTTTTAATTCATTAAATTGTCCGGCATAAATACTTTGTTTAACAGTACTTATAGCATTGGGATTAAAGAAGATAGGCGGCATATTGAACTGGTAAAATACAAATACCATTGCTCCAACAAAAAGAATGAAGAACTGCATCGGAACTTTTACAATTCCGTTAGTTAGTAACCCGAGACGGCTTTGCCCTATCGTGCTCCCGGAAAGGTATCTCTGAACCTGCGACTGGTCGGTTCCAAAGTATGACAACATCAGGAACGTGCCTCCTATGATCCCCGACCAGAATGTGTACCGGTTGTTAAGATCAAAAGAAAAATCTATTGCGTTAAGCCTGCCTAGTTTGCCGGCAACATAAGCCGCATCCAGGGGTGAAACGTCTTTCGGCAGCAGGAAGAAGATCATTATAAATGCTGCAAACATCCCCAGGGTAATAATAATCATCTGCTGGAAGTGGGTCTGATTTACCGCCTTGGTTCCTCCTGTCGTGGTGTAGGTAATTACCAGTATTCCTGTTACGATTACAGTTAAATCAATGTCCCATCCCATTATAACAGAAAGAATGAGTGAAGGAGCAAATATGGTGAAGCCCGCAGCCAGCCCTCTTTGTGATAAAAACAAAAGACTTCCAAGTGTTCTGTTCTTTAGATCGAATCTTTTTTCAAGATATTCATACGCAGTATATACGTTCAGTCTGTGGAAGATGGGTACAGCTGTAATCGACAGAATTATCATTGCTATGGGGAGTCCCAGGTAGAACTGAACAAATCTCATTCCGTCTACATATGCCTGCCCCGGGGTTGAAAGAAAGGTTATCGCGCTGGCCTGGGTTGCCATTATGGAAAGGGCAATAGTATACCAGCGGGTGGTTCTGCCGGCACGCATGTAACCGTCCATGTCTTTCGTTCCCCTGGTCTTCCAGACTCCATAAACCGTTACAAACAGAAGGAAGCCAATAAGAACAATCCAGTCTATTAGGGTCACTCAAAAACCTTTGTAAATATGTAAAAGAAAATAATCAGTATAACTAGATTAAGAAAAACCAGTGCGTAAACCCTGTTCCAGGTTTTAAGCACCGGAGGTTTTTCTTCAGCATCTATCTTTATTTCTTCATCAATTTGCTTTTGAGCCATTTTGTCTTGCCGATATCATATTAACAAAAAATCTGAACGCTCCCGGCACCCCTGCCGGAATCTGCCGGAACCAGGAGTATCCTGTGTACATAAAAAGCCCTTTGCCGTAATCAGCGTAAAGCATTCCGCCGTCAAGCGGTTGTTCGCCGGGATCATTTCCCGATAGTACAACCTGGTAACGGGGATCCCATCGATCGGCAAAATAAAGTCCTCTTTCCTGCACCCACCCTTTAAAATCATCCTCTGTAATTTTGTTAGGGTAATTCAGAACAGGCAGGGAAGGGTTAACGAATGTTATGGGAGCTTCTTCCACGGTAATTCTATCGTGAGAAATTGTAAAAGGATAAGGACCAATATCATTAATCTCCAGGTGTGCAGTAGTATTGTATTGAACAACCATCGTACCGCCGTTCTTTACATAATTCATAAGCCTCGGCTGATCCTGAACCAGTCTGTCCCTTGTATTGTAAGCTCTTATGCCTGTTACTATCGCGTCGAATCCCGCAAGCTCCGCTGTATCCAGCTCCGCATCCGAGAGAAGATGAACATTATAGCCTAATTGTTTCAGGTACTCAGGAATCATATCCCCGGAGCCCATTATATAACCGATATTATTCACGGTCTTATTTATGTTAAGCCTGAGGAGCTTTGCCTGCGCAGGCGGAAATAATGTCTGCATAGGAATATGGGGATAATCGATGGTAACAATCCCTCGTGTTATTTCTTTTCCGTCCTCCTCAGCGGATGCCTGCAGCGTCGATTCTGTCTGCGTCTCAGGGGGGGTAATGTTAAATGTAAAGCTTTTTTCTTTTCCTTTCTCTGCGATTGAATAATTAAATCCTTCCGGCTCCACTTTCCAGTTGTCAGGCACCTCCAGTCGCAGCCTCCCCTGCGCATCGGCGGTGTTGCTCTTTAACTTAACCGATACCGGCCTGGTCATGTTATCGCTGAACAGGTAAATATAGTCTGTCAGGTTAATAGATACAGGAGGAGCTATTACTATCGGTCTGTATTCCTCGCCGTGTACAGGATCAGTGTAATGGTATAATACAGGAACATTCAGTGGAAGGTCGGTCTCTCCCGCGGTAAGGATAAACTGTGCTGTAAGGGGAGGATCATTTGAAGCCTTACCTATCATCTGCTGATCATCTACGGTATAGGCCCCCTTGCCGTGAGGCTTAACAAGCCAGTAGGGCTGTGTAATTGAAACATCAGATGGGAGAACGGCCGCTTCTTTATAATTTACCACCTCATTTTTATTGAGTGTCCGATTAATATCATCGGCAGATGATTTGTAGGTTATCGATACACTTTTCAGCCTTAAGGGATAACCCGATCTGTTAACAACCGATGCGTCAATCTTCACTGAATCACCGGGAACATATAGATAGCTGTCGGCGTCAGCTTCCAGCCATAACCCTGCCGCACCGCGTATTACCTCAAGCAGTTCCTTCCGCTTTAACGGTACCCAGTAGTCGTCATTTAGCTTATTTAATTCGCTGTAGGCCTCGATAAGTTTGGGAAGACTTGCGGCGGGATCATCAGGATCATATTCCTGTTCAACCTGCTTTAATAAAGACGAAACTTTGCCGCTGCCTTTCACCCGGTTCCAGGTCAGGTCGATTCTCTCGAACAAATCTGTCTTTGCTGTGTCTCCCTCAAGATATTCAAAATAGTTGACTTGTTCGCCTCTTCTGGCGGATACACCGAAACCCTGACTCTTATGCATACTCCTGCTTTCGGCGGCTATTTCAGTATACGATTTGCCGAGCAGAGGGTTATAAGCACCAGGGTCTATCTTTATCTGCTTTGATACATCGGTGTTAGTTCTCCATGGCATAACATTATAATAAAGCCGTTTGGGTTGCCAGGTCTTAACGTATTTTAATTGTTCGGGGAAACTATCAGGATTGCCCGCTAGTTTGAATGCTTCCTCGGCAAGCAGGGCAGACGCTGTATGATGACCGTGCCCTCCTTCGCCGGTACCGGGAAATCTGGTGATAATTACATCGGGACGAAATTTTCTTATTATCCAGACTACATCAGAAAGGATCTTCTGCTTGCCCCAGATCTTGAACGTCTCCTCAGGATTCTTTGAATAGCCGAAATCCAGTGCACGGGTAAAGAATTGTTCCGCGCCGTCAATTCTTCTGGCGGCAAGAAGTTCTTGCGTTCTTATCACACCCAGTTCATCAGCCTGTTCATCACCAATAAGGTTTTGGCCCCCGCTTCCGCGGTTCATTGCACAGTAACCTGCCCTTAGCAGCCGGCCTGATTCAAAGTATGCCAGCGCTGCTGTGTTTTCATCGTCGGGGTGGGCGGCTATATATAAGACGCTGCCCAGCACATTAAGCTTTTTAATAGCAAGCTCTAATTCAGCGGCATCCGGCTGCTTCACCGGCTGAGCCTGAACAGTAAGGCTGTAAAGTAAGAAGATTGCGGATATAAAGGATATTCTGTTCTTAAATAAAAACATATTCACCAGCGAGGTTTGTGGTAAAAATTGAAATTCTAATCTTGAATGGATGAGATAATACGATTAAATCATTAAAATTACAATCGATTTATGTGCGGCGCTTAGCGGAAGGAAGGAGCAGGAAGTTAGATATCTGAGGATGGAAATCAGAAACAAGCTGGTGCGTTGATATATTAATAGTTTAGATTGTTTATCTTTGTTATGCGCAAATAAGATTTTATGTTGAAAAAGTGCGTTTCCATACTGCTTATTACTTTCCTTTTTATTAACTCCGGTGGATTTATCCTCCTTTTCTACCAGGCGCAGAACTCCGTACGACACCAGATGTTCAGAAGTCTGCAGAATGGCGATTACACGTCTGATGAAGTGGTTACTTTCAGAATCAGCAGCAGCCGGCTTAATTGCAGCGGTGATGGGTTTTTTTGGAAGGATTCGCATGAATTCGAATACCAGGGGGAAATGTACGATATAATTAAAATGGTTCCTGCCGATGGGGAGATCATTTTATACTGTCTAAATGATAAAAGTGAAGCAAAAATAAAAGCGGTATTTAACAATGAGATAAATGATCTTACAAACGGAAAACTTAATAATTCCAAATACAGAACCAGCCTTTTGAACCTCATTTCACAGGCATTATGTCTGAATCCCTTCCTGCTTGAGAGTCTTGAGGACCGGCAGGAATTCAAAGTATATTTGGGTCAGAGTATACTTCACTATGTAAAGGAAATCCCTTCACCTCCTCCCAGGAAAGCCTGAATAGTTTTAATCTTTTTTCAATCAATCACCAATTTATTCAGGTAATACAATGAAGAGTATAATACTAATATTATCATTATGTCTTTTCTGTGCCTTTACTGTTAAGGCACAGCAGAGTGATGCGGACAGCGACACTCTGAGTTATCAGCTTCCGCAGGAGGTAGTAGTTACGGCCCTGCGATCGAATATCCCTCTAAAGCAGATCACCTTCGCCGCCGTTGTTATAGACCAGAGCTTTCTGAATACTATTCCCCGGTTCTTCTCAATCGATGAAGCGCTTAAGTTAGTTCCCGGTGTAAAGATAGATAACCAGGCTAACGGCAATCGGCTCCATTTATCAATCCGCGGTATAGGGATCCTTACCGAGAGGGGAATAAGAGGAATAAAAATTTTGCTGGATGAACTTCCTGTAAATGATCCGACAGGCTTCGCACCCGACTTCTTTGATATTGATATGACAAATATATCCCGTATTGAAGTGCTCAGGGGACCAGCGGCATCTCTTTATGGAGGCAGCGCTTCCGGAGGTATAGTGAATGTTATAAGTAAGAATTCACCTAATTCACCTGTATTCGGTGAAGCAGGCGGTGTTTACGGATCGAATAATTTCTGGAAGGGGTACGGACAGTTCGGCGGCCGCGCCAGGGATGTCGACTACAGGATTTCCTTCGGTAGAACAATGGGCGACGGCTATAGAGTCCATACTCATTTCTGGGGTAATAACGTCTACGCAAAGGCATCATATATACCCAACAGCCACATAAAGATTACGCCCATCATCGAGTACGTCAACTACTACCATGAAAATCCTGAAGGAATTAGCCTTCAGCAGTATAATGAAGATCCTAAACAGGCTAACCCCGATGCGGTTCCATTCAATGAATACCTGCAGACGGAGCGGAATACGGCGGGGTTAACAGGACTAATGATCTTTGGTCAGCACGAAATCCAGTTCAATGTTTATAACAAGAGAACACTTTTTACTGAAGCTAACAATCATACTTTTAACTATAGAACATACCTTACTCCCGGAACCTCACTTCAATATTCTCTCAGTTACGGAAAGAAAGATGACTTCTTCAGGAATAAAGTAAGCGCGGGCGCCGACCTTCAGTGGCAGAACATAAAGGAACACCGGGTTGCAAATAACTATTCTGTCCCCGGAACGGATATTCTTTCTAATGAGGAGATTACTCAGAGCGGGGCAGGACTATTCCTGTTCGATAATATCTCTCTTGGAGAAAGGACGAATGTTTTTCTAAGCCTTCGCTACGATAAGATTCATAATGAACTAAATGATTTACTGAAAACTGATTATAATGCTTCAGGAACCGCCGATTTCTCAAAAACAACAGGAAAAGCGGGGATCAGCTATTCGCTGATGGAGGAAGCTAATTTATATGCCGATTGGGGACAGGGATTTCTCCCTCCGGCAACCGAGGAACTGGCACAGAATCCTGATAACTTCGGAGGTTTTAATACTCACCTCGTTCCCGCAGCATCAAATGATTATGAACTGGGCTGCCGGGGCTATGTCGCCAACTCACTTTATTATGATATTACCGGCTTTTACCTGGTAACAGAAAACGACTTTGACCGCTACCGTATTACCGATCCTCTGCGCAATCAGGAAACATTCTACAGGAATGTTGGGTCAAGTGAAAGAACAGGACTTGAGCTTTATACTAAGTATATGCCGCTCAGGGATCTGATTATTCAGGCTGCATATACATATTCTCACTTCAAGTACACAAACAGCACCCCCATCAGGATAATGATGGATGATCCGCAGATCATTAAATATATTGTAAACAGAAACTACCTTCCGAACTCCCCTCAGCACCAGCTGTACATCGATGCCGAATATCATCTTCCGTATGATTTCTTTGTGGGTGTGAATGTCGAAACCCAGAGCAAGAGTTATATAGATGGTGCAAATATCGGGAGTGAGACAGCCGCAGGTTACACGCTGATCGGCGCAAGGATAGGTTACACACTGAATCTGTCCGGATTGAATGCTGAAATCATTCTGCAGGGTAGAAATCTGGGCGACCAGAAGTATGTTGCATTTACCGAACCTGATCCCGGCGGTAATGCTTACCAGCCCGGTGCGGGCAGAGAGTTCTTCGGATCTGTCAGAATTGGATTATAATATATTATAAACATTCCTTCTGCCGTCGGCTCAAACCGGCGGCAAATTTTTCCCGGTCCGCAATCTTCTTTACTGATTTCCATATAGCTCATTATTATCAAACTGCAGACTAACCCGTCCCTTTAATTCTGTTTTAATTTACGGAATCTTACCGCCTGGTCAGTCCTCTATGGTTCGTCTTATATAGTAGCCGGAACGTATTCACAACGTATTCAGAACGTTTTCAGAACGTTTTCAGAACGTTTTCAGAACGTTTTCAGAACGCACTTGCTCCTTTGTTTGTCCGGAGTAATCCTCTGGAATTTCTCCGGGGTCGGGGGTCAGGTAGATCCTTAAATAACTTGTTGACTCTGGATAAAATCTTAAATATGTTCCACCTGATACTTAAGATTAGCTTTGAAACCAAACCAGAATATATTATTCCTTTTAGTAAGGATATTTTTCCTGTGCTGGTTTTCTGCCTGGTCACTTTCATCTTTTCTGTTATTGCAGAAGGTCAGTCAGGATATTTCAGTACAGGACGAACCTTATCTCTTTACCTCGCAGGCAGCTTCATCGTTCTTAAACGGAATTGAAGAGAATAAAAAACCCGGGTATTCAGGAGGTAACGATCTGCGTTTTTTGCAATCAATCAAGTACCTTGGAATTAAAGGAATACAATTCATAAGGCCCTCAGGAAATTATCATTTTATCCAGCCGGATGATATCCCCGTCATAACAGATATCAGTATATCAGCCGACCATCCCAGGCCGCCGCCATACCCTGCTTAACCTGACCGCAGCATTTAGATATAAATAATTGAAGATTGAATCTTACCAATCCCCGGGTGCATAGTCGTTTGTCGGGATATAATTATGCGTTCTTAAAGTCTGCATCAGGATACCAATCCCGAAACCAAAGTGATTAACCCGGGTAATTCGTTTTTGTGAATGAGAAAATGTAGAGTATTAACATCTAGAAAATAAGGAACTGACAAATGCAGCTTAGCGGATGGATATTTTTAATCGGAGCATGGGGAATAATCATTTACCTTACAGTGTTTTGTTTTATCAGAGTCTTTGCTTCAGAACGTAAAGAGAAAAAACAATGAAAAAAGAAGCTGATAAACATTCGAAATCGGGCCTGAAATAAATTATCAGAACCCTGCAACTTTGCCCAGGGCTTTCTTAACCGGTATCCAGAGTGCATCAAAGAAGGTATCATCAGCTTTTCTCTGAGAGTCTGCCTTTCCTGTTTTTAAATTGCCGTCTTTTGGATTCTCTTTCCTGATTTTAAAAACCTTCGCAAGAAAAGACTTTAACTTTTTCTCTCCTTTTTTTTTATCAAGTAATTTTACTTCAAGGTTTTTATACACAGGCGTTACAGTAGCATGCGCTTTTCCATCTTTCATCTCAGCAGAAAAAGAAATTTTTGAGATAGTGCCGTCTGTTAATCTTGCCAGCTCATCAATTACCAGCCATTGGTTCATTGGCTTTACGCTCATTGAATCAAGGTTTCCCTTATTGGTGTAGTTAAGTTGCTTTGATCTTTGATCTACATGAACTTCCAGATTCAACCTTGCAGCTTTGAATATATTTCCCTCTGCTTTAATAACTGCATATTTACTTCCTCCCTCAAGGTTGTTGAGGTTAAAAATCTCTGCACCTACATTTGAAAAAGGCAGCACTGCTGCGGTATCACTATTCTCACGTAAGGCCTTTACATTGATCTCTCCTCTGGTAAACTGCATTTTGTTGATATTTATTCCAAATTTGAGATTCCGAAGTATTTCATTCGGCATTTTCGGGTTGAATGAAGGGGAGATGGCTTTCCGCTTGTCGGTAAGGATTTCTACGAAGAAATCATTTATCTTTGCTGTAGATGCGGCAAATATACTTTTCTTCACAATTCTGCTGAAGTCAATCCCTTTTATACTCAGCTCCCTGAACCTGATCTTCCGTCTGTCTGCACGATATTTTTTTCTTGCAAAGTAATCCTGCCTGTTCAGGAAAGGTTCATATGCAAAGTTCTTTATCGTCAGCAGCGAATCATCCCCTGAAATATTTATCGAATCTAGTTTTATTTCGTTGCCTCCCTTTTCATATAACCTTTTTATTCCCTCTGCATCAAAATCAAAATCCTCTGCTATTATATATTTAAGTGAACTATCGCTTACCGTTGAATCAATCTTTATTCCGCTGATGTACAGGTTAAAATTCCTGATCGTATCCTTTGTTGTTTCGTCTTCTGTCTCGGAATGCCGGATAAATTTCCCGGAATGTATTTCAAGTCTCCCGAGGTTCAGCGGTTTTATTCTTGAGGGGAGACTGCTTATAAACGACTTATCGAAAAGAGGAGAGCGTTTCCCGCTTTCTTTCCCCTGATTATCGTTTCTGCTCTGCTGTTTCCCGCTCTTAACTGATTCGATCTGCAGTACGGGACTGTCTATAGCTGCCGTTCCAAGCGATGCTCCTGAGCCGAATATAATAGTAAACCAGTTGATCCCGGAAATTTCGAATGACGGAACTTTAATATGATAGGCCGATTTTCCTCCTGAAGATGAATCCTTATACGAAAACTTGATGCCCGAGGCCTCAACCGAATTTGAAAAAAGGTGATAGCTCATATCATCAATGTGCAGTGTAGTGTTTTTTCCGGAGTTTGCTTTGGTTTCGAGCTTATCTTTCACAAGACTATTCAGCAGGGGATCGGAGAATATTATCACGGCCAGAAAAAAAAGAAGAAGAACACCAGCTATGATAATCAGAACCCGGTATGTAATTTCGTTCCATATTGATCTTAAATTCATTCACTGTCCTTATTATCATTACATGATAATTATTCTGCTGAAGCCGGTTCGTGATATGTAATATCGATGTGAACCAGCTAAAGGTAAGGGCAGCCTTGCTTGATCGGGTTTATTTTGTCAGGATCATCTTCCTTACTGAAGTAAACTTCTTCCCGTCAGGGGTTGAAGCTTCCAGCTGGTAAAAGTAAATTCCGCTGTTTAATGATGATGCGTCAAACGATATACTCTTTTCCCCGGAGGGTAAATCACCGTCAATTAAAGTCTTTACTTTTTGTCCCAGAACATTATAAATATTCAGCTTTACCCTTGCATCAACAGGAATACTAAAGCCGATCTTCGTCGAAGGATTGAATGGATTCGGGTAATTTTGTCTAAGTGAAAACTCAGAAGGAGAGCTTACTTCTGCTTCAATTTCATTTGAATATTCAAACGTACCGTCAAAGTTTACCTGCTTTAAGCGGTATAGGTATTTCCCGCTGTTAACTTTGGTGTCGGAAAACGTATAGGCGGCAGGTTCTGTTGAGGTACCCTTGCCTTCGATAAACCCAGCCGCTTCCCATTCTGTCTCCTTAATCCTGTCTTCTGACTCTTCACGAGCCTTTTGAATTTCAAAACCCTTATTATTTGTTTCTGTTGCTGTCGTCCAGTTCAGTACTATATCTCCGTTTAATTCTGCGGCGCTGAAAGAAGATAATTCAACTGGAACAGCATCAAGGTCCATCAGCGTAATATCATCCACATACCAGAAATCAATATCATTTGCATCTCCTGTATAGTAGAGTGCTAACTGCATATTATCGATACCGGTAAAGTTGATTGTTATTTGCTCGGGTCCTGAATTCCCGCTGGCTTGTAGCTCCCAAATAGAAGTGTAAGAATTGCCTCCGTCTCCCGTAATTGCCGCTCCCACGTAAACTATATTCGACCAGTAATCCTCATAATAATTAAACCGGAGTTCCATATTATGTCCTGCCATGCCGGTGAACACTGGAGAGGCAAGCAGGTATGAATTGCCTGTAAATGGATATTCCCAGGTGAAACGAACTTCGGGAGCCGAATGCCCTCCGGCAAAATTAGAATTTTCAACTGACCAGTTCTGCTGCCCGAGGGGACCTGCAGCCGTCCAGTTCGACATATCGTTAAATGGTTCATAAAATAGGGTATCGCTCTGCGCTAGGGCAGGGAGGTTTGTAAGAAATAATATTAAAAATATTGAGATGAAAAGAAATCCGGTAGATTTGAGCATCTTTCCTCCGGGATTTGTTTTGAAAATGGTAGAATTTTGAGTTTGTATTTTATTAGTAACGGGATTATAGAAAACGGGACATAAAGCACAACTGACAATTCCGGGAATTAAAGAAGCCTGAATCCAGAGTCCCGAAATCGTGACTGCTCAGGGTAAAGTGTCTAGTGTTTCAGGTATTTCAATGCCATGCAGGTGATATCATCCGACTGTTCGGCACCGGCGGTAAAATCAGAAAGCCCAAGGAATACCCGATCCACAATTTCTTTATTATCCAGGTCTGCCTGTCTGTCGAGAAGGGCATTAAGTCTGTGATCTTCAAATTCTTCCTGCTCGGTGTTAAATGCTTCAGTTACTCCATCGGTATAAAAGAAGATGCTATCTCCCGGTTTCAGCATTATTATATTCGATTTATATTCGGACAGCTCGAAAGCGCCCAGCATAAGTCCCCCCGCATCATCAATTGATTTGAGCGGGCCGTCAGCTGACAGCCAGCATGGAGGATTATGTCCTCCGTTAGAGTATTCAAATGCTCCGTTCCTTGTATCGAGTATCCCGTAAAAAACAGTTACAAACATGTTGGAAGGACTCTCTTTTACCAGCATCTTATTTACTTCTGAAAGAACCTCATCCGCAGGCATTCCTTTAGCCGCTATTACTTTAAGCAGTGTCTTGCATACCGCCATCAGCAGAGCCGCGGCAACGCCTTTCCCCGATACATCACCTATGATCACCCCAAGCCTGTACTTATCAATAAGAAAAAAATCATAAAGATCTCCTCCAACCTCTTTCGCAGGGGTCATCCTTGCGTAAATATCAAATTCCGTCCTTTCGGGAAAAGCCGGAAATGTTTTAGGCAGCATAGAGGTCTGTATTATTGTAGCTATATCCAGTTCCTGCCTGAGGGCTACAAGTGTATCATGTGCCATCATCGCTATTTTATAACGCTCTATTTCCCTTAGTGATTTTTCAATGGTGATTTCCAGGTCCTTTAAATCAATCGGCTTGGTAACAAAATCATACGCGCCCCTGTTCATTGCCGTTCTTATATTGTCCATATCGCCGTAAGCCGACACAATAACAGACCTGAGTAATTTCTTATTCAGTTCACTTATTTTTGTAAGTAGCGTCAGACCGTCCATTACAGGCATATTTATATCTGTCAGAATTAAATCTATCGATCCGTTATCATTAAGTTTTTCCAGTGCTTCTGCTCCATTCTCGGCAAAATAAAATTCATACTCATTCGCCTTAATTTTATTGCGGAATTTCTGACGTATCAGCGCCTGAAGGTCAGGTTCATCATCAACTACTAAAATTTTTGCTAATTGCATTTTAACTTATCCTTCTTTCCTTCCGTTAACTTATTTTTGATTTGAGTAAATCAAATTCCAGGGGTTTGGTGAAATAATCGTCGGCTCCCAGCTTCTTTGCCATATTAAAATTCTGTTCGTCTCCATAAGCGGTTATCATAAACACTCTTAATCCCGGATACCTGTTTTTTATTTCCCTCAGTAATTCCATCCCATTCATTTCAGGCATATTGATGTCTGTAAGCACCAGATAATCAGTACGATTTTCAATCGTTTCAATTAATTCCAGTGCATCAGTTCCATTAATGGCATACCGGATTTGTATTTTGCCTGATTTAATTTCCTTCCGGAATTTCTGCTGAAATAAAAACTGAACATCGCTTTCGTCATCAACAACTAATAATTTCATTTTGCCTCCCTTTGTTTGGGTATTGTTACAATAAATTCTGTGTATTTACCTGTTTCGGTCTCAAAAGCTATAGTTCCGCCGTGCATCTTTGTAACGATATCGTAGCTTAGTGAAAGTCCCAGACCTGTTCCTTCGCCGGTTGGCTTGGTAGTAAAAAACGGATTAAATAATTTATCCTTTACATCTTCCGGAATTCCCATACCATTATCTCTGATACGGATCTCAACCTTAGCCGCAAAGTTCCTGGTAGAAACCCTGATAACCTGCGAGAAATCATCCCCGCTCATTTTCTTTTTATCATAAGCTGCGTAACAGGCATTGTTAATTAAATTCAGGAACACTCTGCTTATATCCTGCGGAATAACTTTTATCTTTTCTAATGTTCTGTCGTAATCTTTTTCTATCGTAATGTTGAACTCCTTATTCTGCGCCCGCATACCGTGATAGGCAAGGTTAACATACTGATCCAGAAGATCGTTTATATCTGTCGGAGTTTTTTCACCCGTTGTCCCTCTCGAGTGAAGCAGCATTCCCTTAACAATGGAGTCTGCACGTTTTCCGTGCTGAGTTATCTTCTCGAGATTCTGCTTCAAATTATCTGCTATATCCTTAACTTCTTCACTCATATTGCCGCGGTTCTTTAACTCTGTCTGCATTTCGTCCAGTAGTTCGGTACTTATCTCGGAAAAATTGTTTATAAAGTTCAATGGATTTTTTATTTCATGAGCTATACCGGCGGTTAGTTCTCCGAGCGATGCCATCTTTTCAGCATGAATAAGCTGAGTTTGTGTGCTTTTCAATTTGTTGTAGGCTTTTTCTATTTCTTTGGCCTGCTCAAGCTCTTTTTCTTTGGCGGCAGATCTTTCTTTATTGATTACACGCTTTCGCTGAAATCTGTCGATGCCGAACACTGTAAATGCAAATAAGAAAAAATAGCCGACATATGCCGACGTAGTTCTCCACCAGGGCGGATGAATATATATACTTATTGATCTGCCTTTATCATTCCAGATCCCATCACCATTTGAACCTTTAACCATAAATGTATACTTGCCTGGTGTGAGATTAGTATACGATGCAAAATTTCTATCCGTGGATAGCCAGTGATTATCAAAACCTTCCAGCTTGTATGTGATTTTATTTTTTTCCGGTCTTGAATAATGAATCGATGCAAACTCAAATGATAAATTATTTTGTGTATAGGAAAGATCGAGGTCATTAAGCCTCATTACACTTTTGTCAATCTTAATTGCGGAGGAATCTGATTTGAGTGAGATATCAGAAACTTTTATGTCTTCAATCACTATATCCGGTTTTATCTCGTTAATTTTTCCGGGGTAGAAATATGTAAACCCGTCAACTCCGCCTAAAAATATCTCGCCATCACTATCTACCCGGTTTGCTTTACTGCCGGTAAAACCCTGAAGCCCATCCTGAGCATCAAAATTGACAAAATTCCACTTATTCATGGGCGCATTTTTGTTCAACTTCGATAATCCGGCTGATGTATTGATCCAGAGACTCCCGTCAAGATCTTCAACAATGGAATTAATTTGATTAGATGGAAGCCCATCTTTCTGATCAAACTTTTCAATTTTTTCCGTTGAAGGATCAAATCTTAATAGACTGTTTGCTGTTGCAACCCAGACCATCCCTTCTCTGTCTTCAAAAATGAAATTTATATAATTGTTCAAAGAACTGACATTCAGGGAGTCAAAGTTATATTGCTTAAAATCACCTGAAGATAAATCATATTTAAAAAATCCGCTTTGCGTAGAACCTAACCAGAGGACATTATTGTATCGTTTACTAAATTCAATGCTCGTACCTATTTCCATCGGCATATATTTGCCGGAGTTAATTTCTTTTTCATTCATCTGACTTATACGGTTAAAATCTGATTCAGATAAACTCAATACCTGAATTCCATACCACAAAGAGTCAGGAGGCGGAATTACATTCCAGGTTCCGTATGAGTGTCCCACATCTGTGGCATATGTAATCTTGTAATTTCCCTTTTTCAAATTAAAACATCCAAGAGCAATCCTGTTTTTAAATCCTCCTCCATCATTAAAAGTTTTAAATAAATCATTCATCGACCAGATTGTCCTTCCATCTTCGCTTAATAGTGACCCCGCGTCTGAAAGACCCACGCCTACATCCATCTGTCCCTCTCCCAGACCAATTATTAATATTTTCTGGTCAGAATTCAGCGTGAATGTTTTTTCCAGATTTGAGGCTTCACCAACTTTTAATATTGAAGCTATCGGTTCCTGTGAGCCGGCTATTTCATGTATTTTTTGCGAAAGCGCCTTACTCATTGGTTTAGTCATGATCGTAGGTAAGAGTGTATATTGATTCTGGGCGGGATTATATTTCTCAAATCCCTGTCTTGAGGCCATCCAGATATTACCCGATAAATCAGTTTTTATAGAATTTATATAATAACTTGAAGTTTTATTTTTATTAGGTGATTGAATGGTGCTTAGTGAATTATTCTTATCAATTTTGTGCAGACCAAGGTTATTATATGCAAACCATTTATTACCTTCCTTATCAACAGCAAGACCCTGAATATTTATATTCCCATCTGTAACTGTAGAATTGTTAATATCGAATTTTATATCATTTAACTTATGATTTTCAGGATCATAATTAAATAAGCCTCTTTCAGATGTTCCAATGGTTATTAAGTTATTCTGATGCGAACCAGCAAATGCGGTTGGAAAATTCGCGCCGGAACTTGCGATATCTCCGGTAAACAACTTATAAAAGTTGAATGGCTCTCTAAGGGGGTCAAATTTGATAAGGCCTTTACCCCATATACCTAGCCAGATAACGCCGTATTTATCTTTATAAACGTTGTTAATAACATCCCGCCCATAGGTGTTTACTTCATTGTTACTATAATTAATTCTTTCGATGTTTTTTGTCCCTGGATTAATTCTATACAGTCCCCGCGCATATACACTTGCCCATATGTATCCTTCCTCATCCTGTATTATCCCTGTGATGTTATCATAATTAGTAGGGTTTTTGATCAGGCGGAATAAATCGAAATTTTCAGTAGTATGATGAGAAGGCGAATATTTTATTAATTGACTTCTGCCGCCTAGCCAGATGTTCCCGGATGCGTCTTCATAAATAATCTGAATTTCATTCGGGTAGAAATTTGCATTGAGATAATACGGCTGAAATAAATTAAGTTTTTCATTGTATATTTTTATGCCGTTTGCATAATCGGCAGCTAAGATATTTCCATTCTTTAATTCATATAAACTAAAGGTATTACCCCATTGCGTATTTCTATTATTAGCATCAAGGTGTATCTGTTCAAACTTATTTTTTGATTTGTTGAATTTTTGTATTCCGTGATATGCAGTCGCAAACCATAAATTTCCTTTAGAATCTAAAAGTCCGGAATAAGAATATGATATTTTAGAGACACCCGCGGTTTCTATATAATAGCGTTGAAAAGTTTCATTTTTCGGATCGAATTTTGCGATGGTGTTATTTGATACGCCGATCCATATAAATCCCTCTGCATCCTCTGCAATAGCATAGCAATCATTAGTTGGTATCGTAGTAGAGTCGTTGGGGTCGTTTTTAAATACTTTTATGTTGTTTCCATCATATTTGTTAAGACCATCATTAGTTGAAATCCATAGAAACCCGTTGCTGTCCTGAAAGATATAGTTAACCGTGGAGTTGGAAAGTCCCTCGGGAACTGAAATACTTTCAAAAAGGTAATTTCGTTGTGCGAATCCTGAGGGAGATATAATTACAAGGTATATGCACAAAATAATTATTGTATTCAATACACCTGGTAGTAGTGTTTTTGCAGGCTTAGTATTTTTCTCTATGTTATTTGTCAAAGCTATTTCGCTTTCTTTTAGAACATTAAGTTATGGGTAATTGAATTATAAACCCGGCGCCTTTTCCATCTTCAGATTCAACTTGAATATCACCTCCGTGTACTTTGGCAACTATATCATAACTGAGCGATAAACCTAGCCCGGTACCTTCTCCGGCTGGTTTAGTCGTAAAGAACGGATTGAATATTTGTTCCTTAATCGACTCAGGAATGCCTTCTCCGTTGTCATAAATTCTTATTTCAATTTTGTTATTTAATTTATTTGTTGAGACTTTAAGCAGCGGAGAAAAATCATCGCCGCTCTTTTTCTTTTTGTCATAAGCAGCATAGCAGGCATTATTGATTATATTTAAGAAAACCCTGCTGATATCCTGCGGAACGACTCTTATTTTCCCCAGGGTTTTGTCGTAATTTTTTTCTATCGTTATGTTAAATTCCTTGTTCTGTGCTCTCATTCCGTGATATGCAAGATTAACATACTGATCGAGAAGTTCATTAATATCTAGTGGAGTTTTTTCTCCGGTGGTTCCTCTTGAATGAAGCAGCATTCCCTTTACAATTGAGTCTGCCCGTTTGCCATGCAGATTTATCTTTTCTAGATTTTGTTTTAAGTCTTTTATAATTGATAGCACTTCTTCTTTATTGTTATTCAATAATTCTTCATTTATGTCGTCCAGTAATTCATCGCTGATTTCTGAAAAGTTAGTTACAAAGTTTAAAGGGTTTTTTATCTCATGAGCAATCCCGGCCGTCAAAGCTCCCAATGATGCTAACTTTTGCTGAGTTACAAGCTGCTCCTGCGTTTTAATGATTTCTTCATTCTTTTCCTGCAGCATTTTAATCGACTGTGCTTTTAATATTGCCGACACTGCGTGTTCCCTGAACCTGTTTAATATTCTTGCTGTGGAAGGATCAAATGCATTTTTATCGGCAAAACTATCGAACACAACATAAGCCTCTAATTTGTTTTCCCATTCAACCGCCATAACAAGCATTGATGAAGCTCTGTTTATTCGGGAAAATGTTTCATTTCCGAAAAGTTTTTCTGTATTGCTAATGATATAAATCCCTCTTTCAATTTCTTCCGATTGTTCTGTGTATCTTTTTTTCAGATCTTCGGAAGTAAAGGGAATTGATTTAAGGGCATCGATATTATACCCGAGTGTAAATGCAACGTGAAAGTTGTTATCGTTATGATCTAGTAAAAATACAGCTGCTTTTTCTGCTTTGGGGATAAAACTTACAGTCTGAACTAAAAGTGAATCAAATAATGTCTCAATGTCTTCAGCATTGTTGATCACACGAACCAGTTTATCTACAGTTTCCAGTTCTTCGGCCTGTTTTTTTATCAACTCTGCTTCCCTTAGCTTTGCTTTATCCCGTTCTCTCTTAGTAATACGTGCACGCATGATTCTATCAGTAAAATAAATGCCGGCCAGGATGAGTAATAAATAAATTACAAAGGCCCACCACGAAAGATACCAGGGCGGTAAAACCGAAAATGAAAAAGAGTCTTCGCTGCTGATTATACCATATATATTTTTTGCCCGCACACGTAATTTATAATCACCTCCTGCAAGGTTTGTAAATTCTTTTTTTGATTCCGTTGTCCATTGTGACCATTTTTTATTATTTCCTTCCAGAAAATACTGATATAGATTAGCTCCGGGTTTATCAAAAGAAACCGCGGAAACACTAAAGCTTATATTGTTATCGCTGAAAGGAAGAATCAATTTATTCGCTTTAGCTCCATTTAATTCGGCTCCCCCATAAATCAGCGAATCGTTTTTAACTTCTACTTTTCTTATTAGACATTCATATTTTGCTCCTATATCTGTTTTGCCTGCTGAATTGTAGTGCACCAATCCTTCATCGGTACTTATCCAGAGAATGTCTTCGTTTGTTGCAGGGTCGGATTCGGAATACATTGCTGAGATGCTGCTTAAATCCAATCTCCCGAAAACTGGGTCAGGCTGCCAGGTATAATTGCCATTTTTCTGCAGCTTTGCTTTACCCAGTTCATCAGTCCCGTTTACATTTGCCAGAATCCATAAATCGCTGTTAGATCCTTTTATAATATTTATAATTTTATTAGTGGAGTCTGCAAACACAGAACCTAAAGTTGAATCGGGTACAAAGTTATCTGCCGCTTTATCGAATCGGAACAAACCCTTATTTGTTGAAAGCAGCACTTTGTTATAAATGTCATAAAATTTTGTTTGGTAACCGGGAAGTGTTTCTTTACGGTAACGTTTGTAATGTGTTTTAGTTATTCGCCCCGGTAAAAGATTGTCAGTTCCGGTTGTAATATGAATTATCCCCCCGTCAAGACTGTTAAGCCACAGGCTGCTGTCTTTGTCTTCAACAACTGAAACAATTTCTTCGTCTATATCAGTTTCATGGATGTTAAAATCGTTCACATTTTTTTTGGTGAGAATTGTCAGCCCATGGGAATTTGCCGAGTATAATCTGCCTGGGTAGTATTTAGAAGGTAATATTGTTGCTGAAGAAAATGGATCTAATGTTTCCTGAAGTTTATCATCCTTGATCAAATGAGTTCCCGAATTGGTAGCAGCAATAATATCTCCGTCATATTTTATCAGATCGTACCCTGGTTTATTAATGCCCTGCACTAATTTAAAAGAAGACTCTCCTTTACTGGAAGAAATTATCCCTAACTCATTTGCAATATAAAGTTTATCGTGGGAGCGTAATATTGAATAGAAAGGATATTTAGCCTCACCTTTTGACGGCAGGATAGAAAAAGGGGAGGGAACTTCACAATATACTATTCCGTTATTCGTTGCTAACCATAAGCCGCCATTTTGACCGGAGTAAATATCATAAATTACATTTGTGGGCAAACCGGAATTCTCATCTATGATATTAATAAAATGCCCTTTGTGATCCATAATTATTACACCACCGCGTTGAGTGGCAAAAGCAAAATTTCCATCAGAAGTGGTACACGTATTATATACCTGGCTAGCCTTTAAAAACGCATCGTCATCAGTTCTGAATGGTGAAAATTTTTCTCCGTCAGATAGGAACAACCCGTCGGTATTTGTAGTGACAAGAATTCTTTCTTTCCCGGTCAAACTTATATCATCAAAAGGAAGCATATTGAATACACCGGTTTCAGCAAAATATTTTCCATCTGGCATAACCACTAGTGAATCCCCGTCAATCACCATTAACCCGATACCGTTATTCCTTGAGTAAATTCTATCATCTATATTATACAGCCTGAATGCGTTTACTGAATCCCATACTTTGATCTTCTTATCTTTCCATCTAAAAATTTTATCTTTTGTTTTGAAGTAAACGGCTTTTGAAGAAGCAATAACATCCCACATTTCACCGTAATCGCGGTACTTTTTATCAAGATAGCCGATTAATGAATTGTATTTTAATTTTCCTGAAGAATCAGGGGCCAGGTAACCAAAATCTGAGGAGGCACAAACGTATATTACTCCGCTGCTATCCATTGCCATGGAACGGACTGCTGAATTGTACGGAACTTCGATCTTACGCCATGAAACTCCGTCAAATTCCAGTATCCCTTTTTCGTTTCCAAAATACATAACTCCGCGTTTGTCCTGTACAATACACCAGTTTGAGAGATCTGATTTATAGTCTTTCGGACTGTAATATTTGAGAAACGGCTGGCCGGTTTCTTGAAATTTGTAACCTGCACTCTGGCAGAAAGATAATTCAGTCAGAGAGAATACAAGGAATGTAATTACTACTATATATGTTTTTATAAAAACCAGTTTAGCCATTATATCTCTTTTCCCGGATTAAAGCCTGGCAAAGTAATTGTGAACATGGTTCCTTCCCCTGTTTTAGTATCTACTTTAATATCACCCCCATGCACCTTTGTAACTATTTCGTAGCTTAGTGATAAACCCAAACCTGTTCCTTCACCTGTTGGTTTTGTTGTAAAGAAGGGCTGGTATATTTTGTCCAAAATATCTGCAGGAATTCCGTTTCCGTTATCACTGATCCTGATTTCAACTTTGTCTTTTAACTTTATGGTAGAAACTTTTAAAACAGGATTAAAATCGTTTTTGCTTCGCTTATTTCTGTCATAAGCTGCATAGCAGGCATTGTTAATAATATTCAGAAAAA
Source organism: uncultured Bacteroidota bacterium (assembly GCA_963771705.1). Taxonomy (GTDB): domain Bacteria; phylum Bacteroidota; class Ignavibacteria; order Ignavibacteriales; family Ignavibacteriaceae; genus DATFVA01. Next base: position 29,870 of record CAVYUP010000011.1, on the reverse strand, counting down.
CCCTGCTGATATCCTGCGGAACGACTCTTATTTTTCCAGGGGTTTTGTCGTAATCTTTTTCTATCGTTATATTAAATTCTTTGTTCTGTGCTCTCATTCCGTGATAAGCTAGGGTAACATACTGATCGAGGAGTTCATTTATGTCTATTAGAGTTTTTTCTCCGGTAGTTCCTCTTGAATGAAGCAGCATCCCCTTAACAATTGAATCTGCCCGCTTTCCATGCAGGGCTATCTTTGCAAGATTTTGTTTTAAGTCGTTAATAATGGATAGAACTTCTTCCTTATTATTATTCTCTAATTCTTCAGTTATCTCATCCAGAAGTTCGCCGCTTATTTCTGAAAAATTATTTACAAAGTTCAATGGGTTTTTAATCTCATGAGCTATGCCGGCAGTAAGTTCTCCGAGCGATGCCATTTTCTCAGAATGGATGAGCTGCGTCTGTGCCGATCTCAGTTCACTTAGGGTCAATTCAATTTTATTTTTTGCTTCTTCCAGTCTCCGGAAATCTTCATAACGGGCATAAGCAATTGAAAATGCTTCGGCCAGTGTTCTTACTAAATCAAGCTTTTCATCCGAAAGGGGAGAAACATCGCCAACATAAAGCATACCCTGCGTAAAAGGAACAAAGTGAAGATCAAGAGATTCCGGGGGAGTTGATGATCCCTGGTAAGTTTCAGCATTCTGCACCTGTCCAAGTTCCATCATTGATTTAGTCCAGTTGATGAAACCCTGTTTATCCCAGTGTTCTTTGTAAACTTGTTCCTTTTTCCAGTAAGATACAGTATTCATTGTCAGTTCGTTTGCATCGAAGGGTAAATTGAGTACACCGAGCGATTTTCCTTCAGGAGTACTTAAATAAACATGTGTTACTGCATTATCTTCATCGATGATAAAAACGCCGCAGCGAAAAAAAGGAACCTCGAGTGTTTTTAATTCACGCCAGATAAGGGGGGTTATTCTGTTAAGATCTTCTGCAGTCCTCATACTGGCAATTTCACCTCTCACTCTTTCCAGAGAAGCCTGCCTGACTGCTTCACGGGCCTGTGCTTCAGCTTTTTGCAGATCCAGAAAACGGATATAGGCTTGTTCGAAGGCAGCAGCAAACCGTTTTACTATTTCCTTTTCTTCTTTACTGAATCGTTTGAGATTGTAACGCGAGATATCAATTCCTGAATACTTATGAAACCAGCCCATCATAACCATTCCTTCAGCATTTTGAATCATTTTTATTCTTTTGGGCGGAACAGGCTGGATCTTGAATACTTCTCGGAAAAAAGCATCTTTTTCTTCTTTGTTTTGCGAATAATCAAGAAATCCCTCCTCGGGGGAATTAAATGCCTGGTAAATTTTTTCAATTATAGGTAAGCCGGAATCTGGCAAATGATATAACTCCGGGTAAATGTCTTCTTCTACCGAGGCCCAGAAATGGATATCTTTTGAGGGATCCAGGTTCAACTGGATATTGACAGAATCAATATCCGTTACAAGTAGCCGGAATTCGTTGTAGAGCAGTCTGACCACATCTTTTAACTCTACACTATTATGCATACCCATGGAACGGGACCGTACCCGCTCCAGTGCGCTTTCTATCTGCGCTTCTCTCGTCTGCGCTTCGGCTTTTTGCAGATCCAGAAAACGGCGATATGTCAGATTGAATACATCAGCAAAACGCTCCAGTAATTTTATTGATTCTCCGGGTAATGGTCCAGGCGTAGTGGTTAATATCATGCCTTGCGAGAAGAAGGCCACACTATGTATCCGATGATCCCTTACCAGCTCATCTTTAATGGTCATACCCATCACTTCCCGCACATAACGGATCCAATCATTCAATTCCTTTCCGGTTAGGTCAATGACAATCGATTTCTTTTTTTCTTTCCATGCATCATATACGCGTCTTCCGGTAGTTGGCTCATCAAGACTTGCATTAAAGTGATGACTGATCTTAATACCTTGCTGATCCGTAGCCCAAACCTGAAGGATGTTATCTTCTTCTTTAATCAGGCAGATATTCAGCCTTTCGGGCGTTACTCCAAGTTCTGTCATTTGCTGAAAGAGAATCGCTGCCGTTTCAGCCAGTTCATCGCTTTTGTGCATTGCCATTGTTCGTGCACGAACTCTTTCCAATGCAAGCTGAATTTCTGCTTCTCTTGCCTGCTGTTCTGCCCGGATTATATCAGTATACCTGCGGTACGCAAGATCGAATACATTTCTGAATCTTTTAAGAATATTCTTCTGGGATTCATCGATAGAGTTAAATGTTGAGATCCCTATATCTCCGATTCCGATCGAGAAGAGATAATAGTAAAGGGCTTTTGCCTCATCTAACCTGGGATCGTCGTATTGACCTGTCTTTTTTCTGAATTCCCTCCATCCTTTCAGCTGATCTTCTGTAATTAATACTTCGAAATATGCATCTTTAGCGCTATTAATCTTTTCCATATAATCATCTACAAGGGGATGAGAGCCATACCCGATTTTGGTTATTTCTCCGCCCATTGAATCAGAATAATCATAATCCATAAAAAAGGTTTTCTTATCGTCAGGGACATGAATTATAACATTTCGGATACTGTTAAAGCCCAGCTTTGCAAATTCTTTGTATGATACTTCGCATATCCTCAGCAGACCATCAGGTTGTTTCATACTCATCGCAACAGTACGCACCCTTTCCAGTGAAGCTTCAATTTCCAGCTCGCGGTTTTGTGCCTCAACTGCTTTTCTTTTCTGTTCCAGTTCTTCAATTGTTTCTTTGAGTAATATTGCGGTTGACTTTTTTACTTTTTCAGTTCGTTCAAGTTTAAATGCAGCTATCTCTAATTCTTTATCTGTATCCTTCACTGTTTTTACCAGGTTAACTTTTTGTTCTGCATCCATCTTCTCAGACTGCTGAATAATATCCAGTATTTTTTGAAGTTTATGATTCATCCTGAATTTTATTTTTCTTTTAATGCAACCAGGCTGCAGGTTGTATAGTGAAACTCGTTTTTACCATTTAATCCTTTTCCGGATTCACTGTATGTATAAAACCCAGCCATTTGTTAATAATTATAGAAATCCTTCTTTATTTCACTTGATTAATCATATTTATGCGCTTCCATATCTATTTCGATCATTTGTCCCGGCAGAGCCAGCCCTTTAACTTCTAGCCAGGTACCGGTGGGAAACTGCTTCTGATATATTTCATTACAATATCCCGACGCATTAATAAATTCCGCCATATCAGTGGTGTAAACATTTTCTGCTACTACGTCATCAAAAGTACATCCATAATGCTTTAATATTTTCTCAAGATCACTATAGCAGTTTTTCATCTGAAGAGCCATATCATTAGCTCCGATCAGATTACCGTCATTATCCATGCTGACAGCACCAGAAATTTTAAGATCATCACCAATCTTGACTGCATGAGTATAACCATACTGCTTTTCAAGCTCAGGCCGCAGAAGATAATATTCAGGCGTTTCCTTTTTAACGGTCATGTCATTAGCTTCTTTCGGGGCTTCATTACAGCTTTGTAATGTAAAAAATAAAACATAAAGGGCGATCATCATTTTAATCTTCATTAAAACTCCTGGGAAATAAATAAATGTACGTTAATACGAAGATGCCACCCCAACAGCATTCACCGGGATGGCATCTCTGACTTACCATACGAACTTTTTAGTTCTGTTTTTTCAGGTTTGTTTAGTCACTTGAATTACTACCGCCGCCGGAAGTTCTTCCGCCGTGGTCGCCAATCAGCATCCACTTGCCGTTCTCTTTCATTAGTATGTCTGTCCATGTACCAGCGCTGGGTGTTTTTTTGTTCGTTTCGTTATTTTTTTCGACCGTAGCATAGGTATAATGCACATATGCAAAATCACCCTTTACCCAGATGGTCAGGGGTGTAATTGAATAGACAACTGTTGAGTTATCTTTTGCGTCCTGTGTAACCCACTTGCTTGTATTTGCTTTGCTCATCGGTACACGCGACATATTGCTCCAGCCCATATAACTGTCGTCAAAATACGACATAAATCCCGCTGCATCGCCCGAAGATGAAACCTGCCAGTATTTTTCAACACCTGACCATACATCTTTCTGAGCGTCAGACCATTGCTGGGCAAAGCTGCTGCCCGACAACAACAGCAAGATGAACATTGCAAAAAATATTTGAGTTAGTTTTTTCATAGAACCGTTCCTTTTTAATAATGAAGTTATTTGTTTATTTCTGCTCCCGAACCTATAAGGTTCGCTGTTATCAGAATTTTGTCGCTTACCCGGTCGCCTATAAATGAATTAGAAACATTGTAATCTGTAAGTTTTATGTCGAATTTTGCTGAAACATTTACAAGGTTGCCCGGTCTTACAGTTTTGGTATATTCATTTTCGGGTATATATTTAATTTTGGCTGAGGCGTATATAAGCCTTGTCTTTCCGCGCAATGTGAAATCTCCGGTGACCAAAACCTTTACGTAGTTAGCTTCTATTAATTCCACACCCTTCACCTCAAGGATATGGAAGCTGATGACAGGGTACTTTGCCGAATTCAGCCACATGATGCTCTGCAGCTGCTCGTCCCTCAGTTTTATGCCTGTCTTTATGGATGCTGGAGATATGAAAATATCACCTTTTAATGTTGAAGTAATATCCTTTGTATCGAAGGAAACATTACCCCATACATCATTAGCTAACCCGGTTATGTTTTCATAACGAGCGTCGCTGTAAAAAACAGCCTGGTTTCTTCCTGTTGAATCTCTCAGGTTAAATTCCTGCACTCCCTTCGACGGGAAGTCAAATCCCTGGGGCAGGGCTCCTGGTATTATAAATAACACAAGTAAAAAAATGATATTTAACTTTTTCATTTCTTCCTTTTTATATGAAACCATTCTTTGTTTTCTTATGATCTATGGAGTTGAACCACGCAGTAAATAAGTGCTGCAGAATCTCACCCGGACCGAAAGCATTTCAGAACATGGCTGAAAAATGCATATGAACTATCATTAAAATGGTTTTCCTATTCATACTAATTGATTCCTTTTTAAAAATAAAGGAGATAACCGGGGTTATCTCCTTTAAATCTTGCGGAATCTATTTACTGCTAGAAGCCACCTGAGAGTATATTTCATCGGAGTGTTTCCCCGTGAAATATTTACTGTAAGCTTTACTGAACGCCTGTCTGTCTGCTTTGTCGGGCATAGCTTTCATAAACTCTTTGTTGCCTTCATCTTCAGCTTTGTTTATATCCTCAAAGCTCTTAACCGTGATCATTTGAATGAAATCACGGCTGTCATGTCCCCAAAAGTGACGAACCACTCCATAACTTAAAACGTATGGATTATTCTTATATGAATTATCCATAACTATTTGCGCCAGGGAATCCAGTTCACTTGCTGAACCGTTATCAGGAAATGCTCTTTCGAAATTGGTCATTATAACCACATTATTCTGTGCTTCCTGTGCAAATGCAGGGGAATTAAAGGAAATAAAGAGCGCGAACAGAAATAGTGCCGTTAAAAGTACTTTCATTTGTTACCTTTCGATTTGTTTAAGGATGTGTTGTTTCAAAATTTTTCTTCTTTCAATCTTTAATAATTCTGCATTTTTCCTTGATTCTTCAGTTCTATTGTCCTCCCAGCCATTGTTCAAAACTTTTATTCTTTTCACCTTCAGGGTATACCCAATCAGGTTTAAGTCTGAGCCCGTCGCTGCTCTGCCATATAAAATCAACCGCATCTTCTATGTCGCCTTCACCTATTACCTGTAATGCGAATAATTGCTTGTCGACAGTTGATATTGCTTTTATTTCAGAATTTATATGCTGTGCCAGAAGGGTACTCTGTACAACTTCTGCCTGGTTGACGCTCCGGGTTGCCCACACAAAACCGCCTTTTCCAAGGAGAAGATCATTCTCTTTGAAAGAAAGCGTAAATTCCACTTTAATTGACGGTGGAAGATTTGGAGGCAGGGCATCGCTGATGTCATCCCATTTTAACATCCTGCCGTTTTCAAATACGATAGTACCGTCACTTTTGAGGATAGCTGCTTTTTTAAGCATTATCATAAAAGTAAGTATGATGGTTGATAGTTAAGTTCTTGTTAAAAACAGTACTAAGGTAAGTTTAAAAAGAGGCCATTTCTTGCACTATAAACGCAAAAGTTAGGACTTTTGGAACTGAAGATGAAAAAATTGAAAAATATATACTCCTAATCTGCAGTCTTCTTATAGTCGCTTGGACTGCAGCCGAATTGTTTCTTGAAGGCTCTCGAGAAGTATGATTGGTCGTTAAATCCAACCTGGTAGCATATTTCTGCCACAGTTCCGCTATTTATTTTAAGAAGATCAGCGGCTCTCTGAAGCCGAAGCGATCTGATTAGTTGACCCACAGGCTGGTCTATCAATGCTTTCAGTTTTCTGTTCATCTGAGAAACGCTCATTCCTGCTTCTGAGGCCAGTAATTCAACTCCGAACTGGTCATCAGAAAAATGTTTTTCTATAAGCTGCATTGTTTTTTGAAGGAAGACCTGATCTGCTGAAACTGCCGAGACTTCTGAAGGCTTTATTATTGTAGCGTGGCTGAATCTTTTCCTCAACTCCTTCCGCTGATGTATAAGATTTTTAACGGTTACTTTCAATTCCCTGGTGCTGAATGGCTTTGTAAGGTAAGCATCAATCCCCGTTTCCAGTCCTTCTATCTTATCGTCAAGCCCCGCTTTTGCGGTCAGAATAATTATAGGGATGTGGCTGGTTCTTTCATCTTTTCTTATCTCCTTACTAAACCTGTAACCGTTCATTTTAGGCATCATAATGTCAGAAATAATTAAATCAGGTACTATTCCCCGGGCCTTTGCTATTCCAGCTTCTCCATTCCGGGCATCTATAATAATAAACTCAGCCTCCAGCTGCTCCCTTATATAGTTTCGTACATCGGCATTGTCCTCTACAATCAGAATTATTTCACCTTCTCTGTCTTCTCCGTTCCCTCCGCTTATTAAATTGTCATCTTGTACATCAATACCCGATTCCGTACTGATTTCATCAAAGATGTCATCATGAGTAACAGCATCCAGGGATATTTTCTGGATATTAAGATTTCCGAGCGGAAGGGTAATAATAAATTCTGCACCTTCACCGTTTTCGCCTTTTACTATAATATTTCCCTTATGCAGCTCAATTAATTCTTTAGTAAGAGCTAGTCCTATTCCTGTACCTTCATGCTCCCTTGTGCTTGAATTATCCAGCTGGTAAAACCTGTCGAATATCTTGTTCTTTCTATCTGCTGGTATTCCTGACCCGGTATCCTTTATGGATATTACTGCGGATGTACCTGACGTACCCGCTGTTACTGTAATAGTACCTCCCGGTGGGGTGAATTTAAAAGCATTCGAGAAGAGATTGTAGAATACCTTCTCCATCTTGTCCGGTTCAAAAACGACAGGAATATTAACAAGATCAGATTCAAATTTCAGTGTGATCTGCTTTGTATCTGCAAGCGATTCAAATGAGTAAAAAAGGCTTTTAAGGAAAGAAACTATATTATGCTGCTCAGCTTTAAGCTGCATGCTGCCTGCCTCAATTTTTGATATATCCAGCAGCTGGTTAATTAGCGTAAGCAGCCGCCTTGCATTCCTGTTGGCAATATGAAGCTTTCCTTTGGCTTTCGTCCCGATATCAAGTGAAAGAACACTTTCAACTTGCCCCAGTATCAAGGTTAGAGGTGTTCTGAACTCGTGGGAAATATTCGCGAAGAACCTTGTTTTAAGCTGATCCAGATGACGAAGTGAATCCGATTCCACCTTCTCCAGCTTCAGCTGGTTCTTAAGGTTCATCCGGTTTAACTCGTATCTTCGCAGGGAGTAAAGGCCTGATATTAATAGTAGTCCGTAAATAGAAAATGCCCACCAGGTTCTCCACCATGGGGGGAGGATAATTAATCGTACCGAAGCTGCTTTTTCATTCCATAATCCGTCATTATTGGTTCCCAGCACCCTGAAGACGTAATTACCGGGAGGGAGGTTGGTGAATGTGGCGCTGTGCTTGGGGCCTGCGGTAATCCAGTTGTCATTAAAGTTTTCAAGTTTGTACTTAAATCTGTTCTTACCGGGCGCCGAATAATCAAGGGCGGCAAATTCGAACCTGATATTATTTTCCCGGAACGGGAGATTTACTTTCCCGAGTCCTTCCGGTGAGTTAATAACTTCCATCTGGTTGCCTTCTATGCCCGACTCATTAACTACTTCGCAGGAAGTAATAACTATGTTTGGAATGAAATCATTATCTTTAATATTCTGCGGATGAAAATAATTAAGTCCTTTTATGCCTCCGAAGAACATTTCCCCGCTGTGGCTTTTATAATATGCGCCTGTGTTAAACTCATTGCTCTGTAAACCGTCCAGAGCATCAAAATTTTTGAATGTAACTTTCTCAGGATTAAAGCGCGATAACCCATGATTCGTGCTAAGCCATAAATTCCCCTTTGAATCGGGGAGTATTCCGTATACTACATTATTAGGCAGACCGTCGCGTGTTGTAAAATGTTCAAAGGTGCCTTTTGCTTTATCCATTCTGCTTATCCCTCCTCCCGCTGTACCTATCCATAGGTATTTCGCGGGATTGAGGGGATCGGGACATATACATTTTACATAGCCGTTGTTCAGTCTAAGAGGATCAGATTCCTTTTTTGAAAATTTGCTGAACTTGCCTGTCTTTTCGTTGAATGATATAAGTCCTCTATCACTTCCTATCCAGTAAACACCTTCCGGATCCTGGTACACTGAAGGCCTGATAACTATGTTATTTGAGGCCATCATGTCGTAACTATGGTTCTCGAAGATCCCCCTTTCAGGGTCTGTTAGTTTACTGAAATAGTTTCCTCCTACCGTCCATAAAAATCCGCTGTTATCCAGGAATAATCCATAAACATCTTTCTGAGGCAGCCCGTTTTCTTCTCCTGGAATATATTTATATAACCTTGACTTCTTTTTCTTTATATCATAACTGAACAACCCCTGGGTACCGGAAAACCATAGAATTCCTGCTTTGTCTTTTACTATTGACCAGGGCCGTGTATTTCCGAAATCATCAGGACGGTCGGATGTGGTTTCAAAACTTTTCATCCCGCCGGTTCTTCGGTCCCACTTGTAAAGCACTTCTGAACCTATCCATATATCACCTGAATCGTCCTCGCATATCGAAGTTACACTGAAACCAATAACTCTCGAAGGAATACTCGATTTTTTGCTTAACAGTGCAAATCGGTTTGCTTTCGGGTCATATATGTTTATACCTAAACCCGGTGTTCCTATCCATACTATACCCGACCTGTCGCATTCAATACTTGAAACCGCATTAAAGCTGATTGAACCGGGATCAAGAGGGTCGTTTGTGAAGTATCGGTAGGTTTTAGAAGCCGGATCAAACTGCATCAGTTCACCGGGAGTAGCAAGCCAGAGCTTTCCGGAATGGTCCTTTGCTATATTGGTAATCCGTCCCCAGCCGAAACGTGATAGGCTGTAGTGATGGGGATAAGAGGTGTAGTCTCCGCTATTAATTGAAAATTCAACTATGCCGCTGGGAGTACCGAGTATCAGCTTTCCTCTTTCATACTCCGCAATTGAATTTACCCCGTTCTCAGCAGGGAAAGAGGTGGCACGGGGATCCTTAACATTTATGTTATAATGGATAAAAGATTTGCTTTGTTTGTTGAATTTGTCCAGTCCTTCAGAATTACCTACCCATAAAACATCTTCCTGATCGATAAAGACGGCAGATACTTGGTCGCTTGTTAATGAACCCGCCTTGTTTCCGGAACCATACCCTGAACACGAAAACTTAGTATAATCAGAATTGTGCGTAATGCGGAAAATTCCGTTCCTGCCTGTCCCTATCCATATATTTCCTGATGAATCTTCGGTAATGGTCGTAATCTGGCTGTCGTTGTCAAGATCTTTTACCTTGAGGAATGTTCCGCTCTTCTCCTGGTAAATATTCAGCTCTCCGGCGAGCGTCCCTATCCATATCTTCCCGCGGCTGTCCATAAAAATCGAGCAGATATAATTGGACGAAATGGAAGCTGAATCGTGGGGGTCGTTTTGAAATATCCGGAAGTTGTAGCCATCGTAACGGTTGAGACCGTCCTTCGTTCCAAACCACATAAACCCCTCTCTGTCCTGTAAAATAGAGAGTACGGCGTTCTGCGAAAGTCCGTCATCAATCGACAGGTGTCTGAAATGAATCTGCTGCGCTTCTAAAGGGAGAGTGAATATTAGTAATAATAGATATAAAGACCTTAATGAAGATTTATACAAATTTCTCATTTTTCTTTTTGAATTTGCTGAAAAAGGATTATCAAACCTTCAAAGGAGCGGACGGATTTTCGGAATTACTTCTCTGAATAACACACATTAGAGGGCGAATGGAATTTATTGGTTTATTTGCTCTGAAACAAGTTTATTTGGCTAATCCAGGGTTGGTAACTGCTTGATTCTCCGGTATTGCGGCCTTCTTAGTCTTACTTCTCCTATTTTGCTAAAAGTAATATTATTCTTAAATTCTAACGCGCATTTTTACCGAGGGCTATGAATTTCTTTTCAGATTTGCAAAAGATCCGGAATGGCGATATTTCACAGACCGAACAAAACAGGTTTATTGAGGGACTCATCCAGATTGCACTGAGGTTTGTAAAATATAATTCAGGCAGGATTAAGAGAATAACTAATGAAAGCAGCAGCATCCTTGAGGATATTGCCGTAGATTCTATTGTTCCGTTCTTTACGCGGAACCAGTCTGATGGTGAGCTGTTCATAGTCTCAAGGTTCTCTTCGTGGGAGCCTGAAATCACTACTGAGGAAGAAACTAGATATTTCCTGTTTAAGACAATCTCCTTAAGCGTTAACCAGAGGATAAATAGTTTACTCAAGGAAAACGATCCTTTCTTCTCTAAAATCCTCGACTCGGTTAATTATTTTGTTAAATCTCAGAACTTCAGCAAAATCAGCGTCGCGGGGAAAATATATATTACAGAACCCGGCGTGGATGCAGACGAATGCAGGTTCGTCGACAGAGAATCGCTCTCCAGCTCCCCTTCAAACCTGATAACTGATAGAAAAGAAATGCTCTCATCCGTCTTCGGTTATTTCAGGAAAATCTACAGTGCACCGGCCGCCATCCCTCTTAACGATCTCATATACAGAATTAAAGAAATAAATTTGTCGGGTGAATTTTCCTCCGTTACACGGCCAGCAGGTGAGAGGATTGAGGTTAAGGAAATTATTGAAAAAGGACTCGAAATGGTATCCCGGAAAACTGAAGAAGCTTATTTGAAAAAAGGGAAACTGCGCGAAGACGAATTTATAAAGATGATTTCGGCCTTAAGGCTTATAGGTAATGACCTTATGGACGGTGGAATAAATCCAGGGCTCTATCAGTATTTATGTGAAACTATGCCCGGCATCACAAAATCTACTTACGAACAGAAATATCATAACATTTTCGAGTATCTGGTAAAGCTTTACAGACAGCAGCTTGCGGAATTAATCACGTGATTTTCCGAAGAGCAAATTTTTAACATTATATTATTAATATAAAAACCTGCCGTATTGTTTGCTCCGGCAGGGTTTCCCTGGTTCTTATTTATATGAACTTTCTCTTTAATTGATCAAATGAAAATAAACGAAAAAGATATATTTTATTACGTATTCTATCCACAGAAATTAAGCGATGAAAAGCTTCAATATATTAGTGAGAATGCGGAACTCTATCCTGTGGCAGGGGTCTATAATGAAATAAAGGTTTCTCTTACAGGAGGGATTTCCTCATCCCTGAAAGCAAAAATTGCGGAGAAAATACCAGCATATAAATTGAGCACAGCTTACGAGCTTTTTCCATGGACGATTGAGGCGTCAGAATACAATACTTCCACGGCTGTCCTTGCTGCCGCTACTGCGGAAACCGAATTGGGTTTACTCTCTAAAACATTCATCGACAGAGAAAAGAATATTATAATCAGACTGATCGGCACTGTCAGAAAGGCGCGGTTGTTCGTATTCCCTGTATCAGGTGAGAAACTGGGTGAGTTCACTCTCACTCTTAATCCAGGACTTCAGCGATATTATTTCAGAGACAGCCAGGAAATAAAGATATTGGAAGACCTGCCGGAAATAAGTTCAATTTCCATTGAGGTTTACCCTCAGTGAACTGCAGCAGGGGATAGATGGATATTCTTCACCTTGAAACAGAAGCTTCAAAGCTGAGGATAAAGCTGGTTAAAACCACCCCCCCGCGAAACAAAATTTTTCTGCTCTATTCTTTTTTTCAACTTCTTCTCGATGAGAAGAACAGAAATATAGCCGAGTCGTATCTTCTTGAGTTCGATTCACAGTATTACCACCTTTTATCCAGGATTGAAGTTACAGGGATAAACCCTGCGCTGATTGAGGCTATTCTCAAACAGTCGATACAGGTTCTTCCTCTTTCTCCGGTTGAAAATAAAACAAGCTGCGAAGCGAGTATAAGCATACTGAAAGTAAAGTTCGAAAAATTAACTGCAGTGCTTTCAGGAGAAAATTCATCAGAGGATGTATGCGTCTGCCTTCCACTTTTACAGAAGGAGGGGGAAAAGTTTGATCGGGATTACGGTATCCTTAGTACTTTGGGCGTGCAGGTTAAACCTGTAGAAGGGAACAGCAAGTTTCATATCATTCCCGGAAGGGGAGAGCCTGAGCCCGAATTGAAACTGCAGGTTGAGAATTCGCTGGTAAATGCTTTGAGGATAGCCGGGAAGTATACTAAAATAAAACACAGCAGCTGGGATGTTTATATCGATTTTGAGAATAAAACTGGTGAATATAAGGGAAGTTCGTTCGGTGTGCTTCTGGTTTTGAAACTTGTGGAGGAAATACTCCGTTTTTATGATCCGCCGACAAAAATATATAGTGACGTTTCCGCTGCTTTAACCGGTACCGTGAATGAAGATGGAACTGTTCCCCCTTTAACAAAAGACATCATAGCCGCTAAGACAAAAATTGTTTTCTTTTCTGCTGTCAGACAGTTTATAATTCCCGAAGATGATTTTGCTGATGCAAGGGATACGCTTCGTGGACTACAGGCCGAATATCCCGAAAGAAATCTTAAGCTGATCGGCATCCAGTCGGCTGATGATCTGTTCGATCTCCGGAATGTCGTTACTATTAAAAAAGAGAGCGCCGTTCTACGTACAGGCAAATTTATCCGACGCCAGGCCCTGGCCTTGTTCCTTCTCGTCCCTCTCGCCGCTATTATCATCTTCTCCGGCATCTTCGATTTTGACAGGAACCCGGAAATGTTTACTTATTCCGGCCGCTTAATATTGATAAAAAATAAAAGCGGTAAAACACTCTGGAATATAAAGTCATTGGAAAATTTAGATGAACCGAGTAAGAATCAAATTATGAACAATATTGTGAGAATCAGGGATATAAATGACGATGGTGTTAATGAGGTTATTGCATGCAGGCAGAACATTCCTTTGGATGACCCTGATTTTGGCAGGGTGATTTGTTATAATTATAAAAAAGAAAAATTGTGGCAGTATGTTTTTCGGGATCAGGTTTTTACCCCTGAATATAAGCACACCCCGATATTTTCTATCGCTTTAATAGATATTGTGAAAGAGAATAAACAGACGGTCTTATATGCTTTCGCAAATAATAACCCTCTCTATCCGAGCGCAATTTTTAAGCTTGATGCCCTTACCGGTAAAAGGGTTGACAGTACTAAGGTTCTGTGGAGTTCAGGCTGCATCAATAGCGCTGTTATTGGTGATTTTGATTCTGATGGAAGAAGAGAGCTCACAGTAATAGGAATTAACAATGGTTATGAACGGTCAGTTTTATTTTCGATAGATATTGATTCATTAAACGGAAGGTCTCCCGCGCCTCCTTATTATGAGATCCTTGGAAAGGATTTAGCCCGCTACGATCATTACCTTCTGCTGCCTAAGAGCGACTTGACGAGGTTATATTATCGGTGGGATTCACCAATAGAAGGGAGCCTGTTTTATAAAAAAAGTAATGCCGAATATAATTTTATGATTGGAGAATATGGTCCCAATAACATCCAGCGCAACCTTCTTTACCGATGCGATAAAGATATGAGAAATTTCTATATCGACTGCAGCGATGATTTTCAAACTACAAGGGATTCACTGGTTAACAGTGGTAAGCTGAACTCTCCGCTGACGTATACTGTGGAATATTTTAGGTCTCTGAAAGAACAGCTTCGCTACTGGGACGGTAAAAAATTCGTAACCGCAAAGGAAAGATTCGGAGATCAAAGGCATTAACTTATTTCGGGCCTAGTGCTTTCCCGGTAAACTCCGCAAGCTTTTCAGCTTCTGCTCCCGCAATTTTCCGCACTTTCTTCGCAGCCTTCCCGAAGAAATTAAACTCTACAATAACCATTTCTCTCTTTATCTTTCTCTTCCAGGTTCCGATAACATTCTCTCGGACTGTCTCTGCCTTTTCATTTCAAGGTGTCCACGTATTTTCTTATATATTTTGGCAGATGTTTTCTCTTGTACTGCATTATATAACGAGGGTGATCCAGAGGAATTATCTCTTCAAAAAGATTCTCTGCTTCATTCAGCTCCTGCAGGAATTTGTAATTTTTTCCCGATCCCAAACAGTAACATTTATCCTTCTTAATACCGAATGACATCTGCATCGTGAGAGTTTTAACGATGAAATTGTAAACAGCCACTGTAAGTTTTTTATCATCGTAGTAATTGTAGTTGACCTCCTTTCCTCTGCTGCCGGGTTTTGTGAAGCCGAGGGGACAAACAGCGCTGATGAAGTATTTCGAGTAGAATTCAGCAGTCCCGCCGTACGCTTCAATCATATTATAGACAAATTCGGAGGATGTTTCGTATGACCGCAGCTCATTAATTTTAATCCCGCAGTAATCTTCTAATCGTATTGTATCAGTAAATGGTATCCCTGTTATACCGGCACCATGCCGTCCGGGATTTATCCCCAGGATGATAAATCGCTCATTATCATCATCGAAATATTTCTTGTAGAATTCCTTGGTCACCGGAAGAATATTTGGATTCTCCCTGAAAGGATTCATAATGCTTATCTTATCAGGAAGCCGTCCATCGAATTTTAAGCTGCGGTTAAATGAATTTACTTTATCAGCGAATGACACCATAATTTGCAGTCTCGCAATTTGTAATCTTTCTTATAAATTAACCTATCATTGTGCAATCCGCAATCCTGCTCTGATCTTATATCTTAAGCACAATCTTTCCTTTGCCATGTTGTGAATCCAGTCTCTTGTGAGCTTTTGAAACATCCTTCAGAGGAAGCGTTTCTGCCAGTACCGGGTATACAAGTCCTCGACTGAAAAGCGGAGCCATCTCCTCAAGTCTTTTTGTCTCACGTGTTAGAAAAACTCCATAGAGGGAAATATTCTTGTAGTTAATTGCCCCGAGATCACCCTTTGGAGCCAGGATGCACGACATTCGCCCGAAAGCTTTAACCGCGGGCAGGCACCTGGAAATTACTTCATCTCCCTGTATATCGAATACTGCATCAGCGCCTTTCCCGGCAGTTTCATCCATCACTGTTTCAATTACGTTATCATTATCGTGATAATCAACTACAACATCAGCTCCCAGTTCTGAAAGAAATTTATGATGGTCGGGACTGGAAGTAGCGATTACTCTGGCTCCGGAAATTTTGGCAAACTGCACTGCAAAGGAACCAACACCCCCCGCGGCGCCCTGTATTAGTATCGTCTCTCCGGCACGGATTTTAATTTTTCTTATAACTGCTTCCCATGCCGTTCCTCCTGCAAGAGGAATAGCCGCAGCTTCTTCAAACGATATCCCCTCAGGTTTTTTCGCTATAATGGAAGCGCTTACTGTGTTGTACTCTGCATATGTTCCAAGCTGGTTTCCATGGATGGTCGGCGTAAAATAAACCTCATCTCCCTCCTTAAATCCATCAACGTTATCACCTGCCTGCTCTATTACTCCTGCTGCATCGTAACCCAGTACAACAGGAGGTTCAAGATTAGCCCAGGTACCATTCTGCCTAACCTTCGCATCTACAGGGTTGGTTCCTGATGCAATAATTTTTACTAGTACCTCGCCTTTTCCCGGTACCGGCTTATCTATATCTTTCATCTCAAAGAGGTCGGGGCCTCCGAACTCCGGAAGAACCATTGCTTTCATTGTGTCTCCGTATTTGTTATATATATATGATATGATTTTATCGATCAGCGTTTGTGATGATTGTTGAAAAATATCCGCGGCATTCGTTATCTGTCGCCCTTCTTTTTCTTATATTGCATTAACAGATACAAATTATTTACTATGAATAAACTATTGAAAAAAGCCCTGATACTGGCGGTTATTACTGTTGTTTACAATGTAATAGAGGGACTGGTCTCCGTCTTTTTCGGGGCGAAAGATGAAACCCTCGCGCTTCTGGGATTCGGTGTCGACAGCTTCGTTGAGGTGATCTCTGGTATAGCTATTCTTCATATGGTACTCCGTATGAAATTTTCGAAGGTGAATACAAGAGATAAGTTTGAAAGAACTGCCTTGATAATAAATGGTTCGGCCTTTTATTTATTAACAATAGGACTCATAGCAGGGGCTGTGCTTAACATAATTTATAATATAAAACCCTCTACCACATTGGCGGGCATTGTTATCTCGCTGATCTCTATCGGTACGATGTATTACCTGATGAACGCTAAACTGAAAGTGGGGAAGGAACTGCACTCCGACGCTATAATAGCAGACGCCAACTGCACAAAGACATGCTTTTACCTCTCGTTCATTCTGCTGGCTTCAAGTGGTCTGTATGAAATATTTCATATAGCATACTTCGATGTTCTTGGATCATTGGGCATTGCTTATTATGCTTTTAAGGAGGGAAGGGAATCGTTTGAGAAATCACGTTCCGAAAAAATTGCTTGTGAATGCTAAGACTCAGTACTCAATGCGCTTCTTTGCTTTGAATTTCAAGCCGTGCTCTTTCGCTATCCTGTTCTATCGGAAGCAGCTGTATCCACCCGTTTATTTTATATGTTAATCCCATAACTATCCCGAAGATCATATACATTCCTATGAATGCTATGATATATGGAAATCCGTCGTGAGCCATAAAATAACCCGGTGCGGTTATGTAATGGGGGATAACAGGACTAATAACCGGGAAGAGTCCGTACAAAAATCCTGCGGCAAAGGTATGCAGTACGGCTACCTTAATCCCTGCAACCCAGCCGGTTCTCCTGGTCCCTAGTTCAAAGAAGAATGCATAGATAACACCGAATATCATACCCACAATCACGTGAATTCCAAAACCAATCCACCACATTCCAGGTCCGGGCATCCCTCCAAATAAGGTTCCCAGTATCATTTCAATATCAATATGCATCCCCAGCCATCTGAGAATAAGGTTGTAAAAAGTAACAGCTACTGCGCCTATAAATCCGCCTGCCATCGCCCGACCGTAGTTCATAATATCTCCCTATTATTCATATATATTATTAATTAAATGCGGGGAAATATGTTGTAAGTTCAGGCACAGGAAGGATATTCAATAAAAAAGGGAAGCCGCGCAATCAGCTTCCCTATGGGTTTAATTAAAGGATGAACCGCCGGCCTCTGCCAGGGTTCTCTGCACCAGGAAGATCTTTATTTCATCAGTTCCATCTTCTTTACCAGGTGATTTCCGTCAGCCTTTAATTCGTAAAAGTATACACCTGACGTAAGATCGTCGGCACTGAAGTCTATGCTGTGTCTGCCTGCGGTAAAATTCCCGCTAACAAGGGTTTCGATTTTTTGTCCCAGAACATTATATAGATTTATTGTAATATGATTAGCCTTGGCCAGACTAAAATTTATCTTAGTAGAAGGGTTGAAAGGATTAGGATAATTCTGCTCAAGGGTAAAATCAATAGGAGAACTGGCAGCAGAAGGTTCAACCGAAGTTGCCTGATCGGCCGTCAGTATAACCAGGTTTCGTACAAGAGCGCTGGAAAAAGTAACGGTATTATTCTGAGGGTCAACGGCTGTTCCCGGATAGGCAGCCCACGAAGAACTCTGCGCGTCGTAGTATTTAACCTGTATTGAAGATTCATCAATGTTCGAACCGTCAGCCTGGACATCACTGTAATGAAGCTGGTAATCAACTTCGGAATTAAATGACATTCCATAACCGCAATTGCCTCCCTGATGCATACCATTCATTCCGTTAGGCAGGTACATATCTATCTCATAAGCGGCAAACGGATTTTCATTTCCTGTGGCAGGCATCTGCTGATAAGTCGTTTCAAAGATCTGGCAGTACATAGAATCGGCCATCATACCGCCTCCGCCGGGACCGCCCATATGCCACCAGCCGGGATTCACATTCATCCAGTCGTTATTATCGAAAGGTGTTTCTATATTTACGGGATCATTCATATACCTGTGTATCCATCTCCCCCCGAAACCCTGGGCGAACAAGGTTGAATCTCTCCACTCAAGTCCGTTTAACTCGAACACAACTACCATGGGAATGTATTCTCTTTCTATCTCGCCGCCTGTGATTGTGATTTGTTCACCATTTTCGGGACGAACAGCACCTGATGAGGGTTCATACCACCAGGGCCCGAAATTCAGCATATAATCGGGAACCGAATCATTATTAACATCCAGGTAGTACATAGACATCATAAAAGTTGTATCTACAATGGCTGTACCGGATAAGTCAACGGTCTGAAGTGAATCAAACATCCATCCGAAACCGCTTCCTCCGCATCCGCCCCCTCCATGCGAGTAGTAACCCATAAAATTCCAGAAAGAATCGAAAGGGTCACGCCAGAACTCATCATTAATATTATAAACAATGAGCATTTCGTAACCCATTCCATTCTCAGCCGCTCCTCCTTCGATCGTCACCTGGTCACCGTCTTGAGGCCTTGCGGCATTGCTGCTGTCCGGCTCATACCACCAGGGTCCGAAGTTCAGCATATAATCAGGGGTTCCATCATTGTTTTCATCCAGGTAGTACATAGCGTGCATCATGGTGGTGTCAACAATCGCGGTGCCGGTTACAGTAACGGTTTGTATTGAATCGGGATCGATAAAACCGCCTCCGCCGCCCATCTGTGCATAAATACTCAAAGTCGGAAATAAACATAATAACACAACACTCAGTAATAAATTTCTCATCATTTGCTTCCTTTCTTAATATAATCTCCGTTCACTGATATCCGGAAAATGATGAATCACCTTGAACTTTTGCCTCAGCTGGCGGCCGGAGCGTGGAGATCGTTATGAAAATTCAATCAAAAACAATAATTAACAACTAACAATAAAATGACCCATTCCTTACACCTTCGTCACCCCAATACTGTGCCATTAAAAATACTGGCGGTTTTACGTAGATATTTAAATGATGAAATGGATAATTTCAGAAGTTAGAATGGATATTCTAAAGTTTAAGAAAGGGAAATGATTCTCACCAGCCGCCGCCGCCGCCGCCTCCGCCTCCTCCTCCGGAGGAACCGCCGCTGCCTGAGCTTGAGCCCGGAGCCGTTGATGAAGAAGATACTGCACTGGAAAATGAGCTGCCGAACGATGAAGTAAATTCCCCGGCGTTAAAGCTGCTCCACGCTGCACCTGAGTACCAGGCAGGGGAGTAATTCTTCTCTATTGCTGCCTTAGCAAGCACATCTGAAAATCGTTCTGACCATTTCTGCTCAACGTTCAGCGCGAAAGCGTAAGGCAGGTATTTCTCGAAGAGCTCAGGCGTCTTTTCAACCGGCGTCAGGTAGTTCAGCCTGTCTTTTTCGGCGGTTGAAAGGTACATTTCAAATCCTTCTATCTTATCAAGCAGCTTTCTCCCCAGCAAGGTCGGCGCTTTCAGGAGATGATAAAAAAGTACGTTAAGCAAAATGATGCTTCCGATTATTATACCCGACAACGGTGACCCTGTTCTATAAAAGAACCATATGCCTGCAATTTCTCCAATAACAAAGGGTAGGGCAAACAGCGATGAAAATATCAGTGTGCCTATAAGGGATGTTTTTACCCTTCCTCCGTGGAATGCCCGTTTCCATGTTCTTAAAAGGTTTAACAATAGCGCGCCCACTCCAAGACTCCATATGGAGATCCACACCAGCATAAAGGCTTGTTCTCCATGTCCCGATACAATGCTAAGTAGCAGGAAGACAAATGAGATTACCGCACCAATTATAAACTGCTTCCTGTTGGTAACGAAATATATTTTCTCATAGGAGTTCTTAAGCTCTTTCTTTAAGGCATTTATCGCGCTGCTGAATATAGTATGATTGGTGTTTTTCAGTTCAAGCTCATACTGCTCGCTGGTTTCAGACTTTTCTTTTGGCAAAGTCTTCAGCCTGCTTTGTATGGCCGATGTAATCACACCCGATAGCTTCCTGGCAAAAAAGTTGTTACTGTTCTTCATTGAATCAAGCTGTTTTAATGCATCCTCGGCCTCTGAACCGGATACACCCGATTTTGAAAAGTTCAGCTTCCCTGCAATACTTTTTTCCTCTTTGCTCAGCATCGATGTGTCTGTCTTAAGCCGTACCAATGTATATTTCCCGTCATCCTCTTTTATCTTAAGATAACCCTTCACTGCCATATTGATGATCGCGGCAGTAAAAGCACCGTTATCAAATCCCATCCGCTTTATGTAGCGAACCCCTGAAGGGGAGAGGCCTTGGGGCGGCTCATAGAGGGGAAAGATTACATCCTTTTCAGGATCCTTTCCTACTCTGCTCCAAACAATCATATAATAGAAAAGTATCACGAACAGACCGATGATCCCGATAATTTCGCTCCGGTTATCCTCAGCAAAGTATCCCAGTTTCTGGGCTGAGGTTGGTTCTGCGACGATTCTCTTAGGAAATTCCAGTACTATTGTCAGACCTTCATATTCACCGAGCGGGCGGATAGATTGAAAATATACCCTTGAAGGGGATGATACCTTCGCGGTAAGATCTGAAGCACGTGAACCTGCACGTCCCGTGTAGCCGTAATACTTCAGTTCGCTGGCTGCTGCGCCTTCGGGAAGGGTAACAACAGCAGAGGCACTTTCAATAGGGAAACTCCATCCGTTGCCGGTAACATTCCAGTAAAGCTCATCGTGATCATCAAAGAAGCCGAGCTGACGGCTTGTTTTATACTCTATTCTGTATGTGTAATCCCCCGGATCAAGGTAAACGCTTTTGCTGCCGGCATAGATACGTATACCGTTATCAAGATTTTCGGTATGATAATCCTCTGTGCGGCCGTCTCTGTAAACGCCGAGTATCTTCATATCAACCACAATTCTATTGCCGTACGAATCTTTATACGTGGTAGGGAAGTCGCGGTAGATACCATGTCTGATGTCCGTCCCCGCGGCTTTAACTTTGATCGTTTCTGTTACAATCATAGAAGCGTCTTTATTGATCGTAATATCGCTGTGATACGAATAGATCTTCTCCTGCTGGGAATAAACAGAAGTACCAAAAAAAAGAAGCAGTATGATAGCAAGGTATTTTTTCATTTGCTGAAATCAGCTTTAGGTGTTTCACGTTCCGTGGCAAGTGTAATTTCGAAGAATTCCTCTTCCTTAAAATTGAAGAGGGAAGCGATGATATTGGAAGGGAATGATTGAACCCGGGTATTGTAATCGCGTACAGCGCCGTTGTAGTAGCGGCGTGCGTACTGAATCTGATCCTCAACTTCGGCAAGCTGCTGCTGAAGATTAAGGAAACTTTCACTGGCTTTAAGTTCGGGATAATTCTCCGCAACGGCCAGCAGGTTTTTTAACCGTCCAGATAGCGCCGACTCAGGTTTCGCTTTTTCGCCAGGGGAGTTAAGCTGCATCGATTTAGCTCTCAGAGCAGTAATGTCCTGCAGCAGTTCTCGTTCATAATTACTGTAGCCTTTAACTGCGTCCACCAGATTGGGTATAAGGTCGTACCTCCGCTTCAGCTGCACATCTATGCCGCTCCATCCTTCGCGGACGATGTTGTGCTGACTTACAAACCTGTTGTATATGTATACGAACCAGGCCGTAATGAGGAGTATTATGAGTATGCCAATCAACATATTAAATTAACGAATCTTGAAATTTGCAATTTTTTAATTTTCAACCTCTAATTCCTCCGCCCACACCAGCTCGCACGCTCCGCCTCCGGTATCATCACGCCTGAGGGAGCTCGACCAGCGCCAGCCGTCAGGTGCCTTAACCGACACAAGATATCCTTTCATCTCAATAATACATCCTTTATATAGATCATCGAGAGTTCCCTCAACCTGTTCGTTTGCGGGAATGATATGCATATTGGAACTGTGGGTGCTTATCTCATTAGCCGGAATTATCAGTACCTTCGCCTTCCAGCGGTACCAGCGGTTGCTTTGTGAAATATCTAGTCCGTCTATTATAGGCTGGTTCGACATCTGTCCCCACCCCAGCGCAAGATCCATCGGCGAAAGATCGCTTTCTCTGCCCAGTGAAAAGCTGTTGGTGCTGAGCACGAACGCCTTGATTTCAAACTTCGCAAGGGGCGTAATTGTATATTCATCTTTCTGCCAGGGTACGGGGTTGGTTACTGTGGTCTGTATGGGGTCGTCGGGACAAAGAATACCGGCCGGATGCCGCAGTTCTTTGCCGGGCCAGAACGCGTAAATAAGAACGCCCGTAAGCGAAATAAGAAAGATAAAAGTAAGTTTTTTCATAATATTTTTTAGCAGGGAAAATGCAAAATAAGTGCCAGCGGCTAAATTGCAAAATATTTCGATTATCTGCCAATAATCGGTAAATTATCTAAGGTGTTTCGTTAGCAATCTATCCCGTCTGTAGAAATCTTCATAAAAGGGGAATTATTTGCTGATTTGTTATGTTAATTTGTTAAACTGCTTTGCGGTTTAATTATAAATTTTTAATTATAAATTATAAATTATTTATGAAGCACCTTTTAATAATATTCTTTCTGGCTGGCTTTAGTCTTATGGCTCAGAATACCGAACCCCAAACCGTAGACCATGTTAATCTTCAACGATACATAGGAACGTGGTACGAGATTTCAAAGATACCTAACAGCTTCCAGGACCAATGCGCGGGGAATACCACTGCCACCTATTCGCTTAACGATGACGGTACTATAAAAGTATTGAATTCCTGTAGAGAGGATGATGGCGGTATGGATACAGCAGAAGGTCTGGCAAAAGTGGTTGATGCCAAAACCAATGCGAAGCTTGAGGTTAGTTTCGTTAGTATATTAGGATTCCATCTTTTCTGGGGTGATTACTGGATAATGGGACTGCCGGACGATTACTCTTACGCTGTCATCGGTACTCCTAATCGTAAATACGGATGGATACTCAGCCGTACTCCCGAACTTCCGGAAGAGAAGCTTAACGAAGCCCACGATATCCTCAGGAACAACGGTTATAATCCGGATGACTTTGTAACGACCCCCCAGAATTAAAAATACAGAGCAGGGAAAAAGTAAAATCTACAATGTCCCTTATCACTGCATATCATAAAAATTCTTCTACTTTTGTGTAAGAGTTTTTTGAGATTTTGGTGACAGGATATTCCCGATGGCTTCAGCTTGAATCCATGCCATTTATTTTAGCCGGCAGAAAGGGAACCAGGTAAGCCTTTAAGAGAAACGAGCAATTCTGATTTTCAGGTCTGCCGGCAACGATTAGTAAATTAATATTTATCCCCCCTGTAAAAAAATATAAAGTAAATTCTCCATACATAATAGTAATTGCCCCTTGAAAGAGGGGCTTTTGCTTTATGGACGCAGTACGAATAACAGAGTACTCAGATAGTGCATACTATAACGATGCGCCCTTCGCACTTTGCCCTCAGCACCATTAATTGTGTGGAGATGAATCGGGTGGAGGAAAGAGACAACCAGCCTATTCGTTCTGTTCTTTAGATCTGCCGGAATGTTTTTATAAACTGGTAAACAAACTGAAGCAGAAAGCCTATAGCGGCAATTAATACCTCAATAATACCTATGTTAAATGATTTGGTTATTCCAAATACATACGCTGCGGAATCCATCAGTAATAATATGAAAAGGAATGTTGCGAACCCTGCCAGCCCTGCTGAGAAAGGAACCATAAAATAATTGTAAAACAATGACCCTTTTTTTGCTGAACTCCCTTTTGCTATATACCTTGAGTATATCTTTAATATTTCCTGCATAGTTTAACTCACTAAATAAATATCAACATTTTCTTTTTTGCGATTGCAGGTACTATATATTAAAAGACGGAAAAACTATCAGTGATGTATTATCCAGTGCCCCAAATCGTGTGACGAATTAATTAAAAACACCAAAATTATGATATTAATTACAGGTTTATGCGACATCTTTGTCGCAGTTCAGCACCCTTTTTCCTCCACTCTATTTCTTACTCCTTTTTTCTTACTCCGCTTTTGTTCTGCTCCCTCTTTGCTCTCTCTACATGCTGTTCAAAATAATATCAACGATGCGTTCGGCGGAATGCCCGTCCCATAAAGGCGGGATGCTTCCTTCTTTCTTCTTCCCGTTGATGATATTCAGCGCTGCCTCTCTCACCTTTTGAAGATCTGTTCCGATAAGCTGATTGGTGCCTAGCTTTACAGTACTGGGACGCTCGGTATTATCACGCACCGTGATGCACTGTACCCCTAGATAAGTTGATTCCTCCTGTATCCCTCCGCTGTCGGTTACTATTAATCCAGCGTTCTTAATCAGCGCAAGGAAATCAATATACCCTGCCGGCTCAGTAAGCAGAAGGCTGCCGCTCAGGTTTTCTCTCAGCCCCGCCGCTTCTATGTTCTTCATGGTTCTGGGGTGAACCGGAAAAACTACTTTTACTTTTTGCGCTATTGCGTTCAGTACTTCGAGGAGCTTCACAAGGAACTCTGGTGAATCCACGTTTGAAGGCCTGTGCAGGGTTACAAGGCAGTACTGCTCTTTGGTAAGATCAAAATCTTTAAGAATGCCGGAACGATCCGCCTCGGGGAGAAAGTGAACTAGACTATCAATCATCACATTGCCGGTGAAAAATATTTTCTCTTTGCTTACTCCTTCGTTCTCAAGGTTTATCAGTCCGCTTTCCTCGGTTACAAATAAATAATCGGAAATGGAATCGGTCAGAATCCTGTTGATCTCTTCGGGCATCGTACGGTCGAATGATCTTAAACCCGCCTCGATATGCGCAACTTTCACACCCAGCTTCACCGCTACCAGGCTGCAGGCTATCGTTGAGTTCACATCACCTGCTACAATTACAAGATCGGGTTTTTCAGCAAGTACAATCTTTTCAAACTCAATCATAATGCGGGCTGTCTGTTCCGCATGCGAGCCGCTTCCTGCGCCTAGGTAGAAATCAGGCTGGGGAAGTTTCAGATCAGTGAAGAAGACCTTCGACATACGCTCGTCGTAATGCTGTCCTGTATGACAGATAAAATGATCAGCCGCTCCCTTATGGCTGAGAAAGGCCCTGTGTACAGGAGCTATTTTCATAAAATTGGGTCGTGCCCCTACAACGGAAATAATCTTCAGGTTGGTCTTCATTCTCTTTATAGTTTATGTTTATTTGCGTGACAAAAATAGAAAATCAAACTGATTTTTACTATTTTCATTCCAGAATCTCCTCTGAATTTCCAGCAGCATTTTCAATCTAACCATTTCCTGTAATCATCTCCTGCCTGGGTATCATCCTTAGTAATTTTTTTATTGCACTTCAATGCCCGAAGCCGTAATTTTATATAAAAAGGTTTCTTACTTAACACTTTTTTACCAACAATGGAGAATCTCCCGGGGGAGATCAGTTACAGGGAATGAATTATAACACCTTATTTGCCGCCCGTCTCCGCAAAAAGGAATCTGGCAGACGTTCGGATCTCAGCCTTACCCGCGCTTTATCCTGGATACAACTAACCGTAGATAACAATACACAAGGCAGCAAACCGCAAGGCATTAAAACCGACTATGGCCTGCGCGGCCGATCCGGTACGAAATCATCATCTTTACCTGCCTCGTTTCGGTTCAGCAATCCAAAGGTGCTCCGCCGCAGATATTTCGTCCTGCTGATCCTGGCGCTTACCGCTCTTTTCTTTGCTGGCTGCGGACCTGAGGTAATCACAATCGATACTCGAACGGATTATGTCGATTCGCATGATTTGATAGATGCCCCCGATGTATATATAGCTTCTGTAAAGGATAAAAGGGAGGATGGTGCCGCTGCACTGGGTCGTATAACCGGCCAGGTATCCCATAAAAAAGAAGAGATTTATTTAGCCGACAGTTTGTCCACGCTTGTCAAAAATTACTTTAATGACCTCATTGTAAATCACTCACCAACAAGACCCGTAGAAGTAGTAATCAATTCCTTTTCGCTGGTGGAGAATTATTCTCAGAAAAATGAGTATCATCTTATCGGATCACTCATCTATAAATATATCGATGGAAAAGGGGAGAGTACCTCATTTGTTTCAAACATCAGCAAAGATTTTAATCGTGATCAGAATGATATAGCCTCCGGAATTAACCAGGCGTTAAGAGAAAGTCTCTTCGGGTTTATTGATAAACTTAATGCCAACGATGGAAATATCCCGGAGCCTCACGATCTGGTTCCCCTTGATGATTCAACAGTGAGTAGAGAGAATACTGCTATCAATGACGACCGTATTGTAACTGAACCCGATAGCCTTGCCGAACCGTGGGTCAGACCCGCACAAGTTTCACCTTATCTTGGGGGCGATCCCGGCCGCAGCGTCAATCACGCGGTCAGGCCCGGTTACACCAGCCGTTCAGATTCCACCGTTCGTTCGCAGATCATCTATGACGAACCTGTGGAAGTTGTGCAGATAGAAACAGTTCATAAGCATCTGGGTGCCGGTATGGCATATTACACGGGCGATAGAATAACCGGCGGAATGCAGATCGAATTCAGGATGAGCTGGCAGAAGCCCGACTGGGAATACGGCTTCAGCGTAGGGTTCTTTTATGTTAATTTTATAAACATCCCCTATGAAGGAAATCTGTGGGCAATCAACCTGCCGTGGAATATGAAATATATGCTCAGTCACTCTTATATTAGTCCTTACATCAGCGGTACGGTTAAGTTTATTGCGGGTCAGAACAATGAAAGCGGCACCGGCAGTCCACCATATTATAACAACTCTGATAATGTTAGTAGTACTTTCTGGGGTCCAACGTTCGAGGAGTCGTTCGGTCTGGCGTTCAACCGCAGTATTTTCATTGAGGCAGGTGTTTATGAAATGTTTCTTTTCAATTCTAATATTTTTTCTAACGACGTCGGCTTCAGACTTGGACTTCATTTTACAGTAACAAAATAGATCAGGAGAAAAAAATGTTACTCAGGAAACTTCAGCTGTCCCTTATCCTTTTTACGGCAGTACTTCTCACCGGCTGCGCAGCCACAAACCTCAAAACATTTGAGCAGAACCGCACCTGCCTTACTACCCTTGAGGGATATTACCACAATTACAGCGTCCTTAAAGTGGATTATCCCTGCATCTTTATAAAAGATAAGAGGGGACCGGTATTCATGACGGGAGAGCTGAAGGAAAGAGATTCTTCGGGAGTGCTGTTCAAGAAGAAAGCGGGCGGATTATACTCCAACGAGCCGGTTTACTATCCGCTGGATACGCTTCTGGCTGTTGTTGACACTACAGGCAAAGCAGTCTATGGCGAAGTTCCCGGCAAATTTCTGCTGGGTATGCATATGAACATAGAGCTGGAAGACATCAACCACCCTAATCGGACAATGCTTATAATGGAACTTGACCCCGACCATTCATTCTCCTACTGTATGCAGCCGGGGGAGTACAGAATTAAACAGATCATATGGGAGAATGATAAGAAAGACGTAATGGAGGGAATTGATATGCCGGACATAACCTTCACTATCGATTCCGGCAAGGTAAACTATCTGGGGGAAATGTATATAGATAAAGATAAGCCTGGTTGCCCGGGAACGTTAAGCATTCCTTTTAAGAGCTGGAACAGAGATAATGCGGCAGCGGCTGGTTGGATGTTCGGAATAGCAGGTTCGCTTGTTTATGGACTGGCGAATTCACTGGAAGGAGCCGAGGCCGTAAAAGTGATCTCACTGGAAACAGACGAGAACTTCAGGCCCGAAGCAGCGTTACAGATAGTGCCGGTGTCTGTGCATGTAAAAGCGGCAGCTGAGCAGAAAGCAGCTGTGGGTTCGAAATCAGAGTAACACGAAAAGAATTCAGCAATTCAGTTGCACTTTCGTACCCTGGCTGAAATCAGCTAAATCCGCCAGAGTCATTATGGTAAGAATTACGAGATTTTATATTTATTACCGGCATTCAGATGAACAGGGAGGCCATTTGGAGCCCTTAACAATTAAGCTTACATTTGGCATTGAGTTTGTTTCTGAAAGTGAGGTTTACTCTGAGAAATTTGCAATTTTACCGCCCTCTGGGGGTTGTAACTTTGCAATTTGCAATTTTGTAATTTTATTCTCACGTGACGAAGATTACCCGATATGTTCCATTAAGATACGATTATTGTTCTTACAAATATTGACGACTTTTATCACTATTCCTGCTGAGGCAGGCGTCAATCACATACCCGCTGTGTGCGGAATCATCAATCGCAAACGACAATTGGAACTCTATGAACTATAAACTACTGTTACTCCCTGCGCTTTTGATAATATGCTGTCTAATCCCGAATCAAAAAACATACGCACAAGACCAGGAACCAATACGCTACTACCAGATGGAACCCCTGGATGACAGTCTCTTTATTCACATACAAGATCAGCTTTTCATCGCGCCCCCCGACCCCAAAGCTGAAATCATAGTCGACTTAAGAGACCCGAACAACCAGACAATTTCAATCAAAGGAACTCTCTACCCGTTCCTGGCCCTGAAGCCCGAAACCAGGGCTCTGGTCATCACCTATCCCTTCAAGATCAACCTGGAAGAGACTACAAACTTCGCCAGTGTTTTCACAAGAGTAATAGAGAAAATAAGATTCGATAAAGTAGCATCACCCCCCAGCGTATTCCAGATATCCTCAACCCTGGCATACATCAACCCCTTTTTAGAACTCCTCGGAGGGGAGAGGTTCGGAATATCCCTTAAATCTGACGCTGGATTTTCATTCGGTATAGAAACTCCCTATTCAGGCCCCCTCGAATCAAATATGGTAGAAGCGAGTTTCCACATACTCGGCTTCCATGGCGGAATATACTCAAACGTCGACGCAATAACCGAGCTTCAGACCAAGAACAACCACAATAACCTTTACGTTACAAGCGGATTCCAGCTGGGATACGTAATCCCGCTGGGCAACTTTTTTGAAGTAAGCTATCTGGAATCAGATAAAAGTTTTTCCGAGTCGCAAATGTCCGCATACGCCCAAAATGGCGCCATAATTTACAATCCCGACGGTTCTGTAAAATACAGCGCTTATTTCGTTCAGGGCAGTTTCTTCAACTTCGAAATGAGATATCCCGTTCAGATAATGGGATCAACCAGGGGAAAGTTTTACGGAGCCAGGTACCTGGATGAATGGCACGTTGGATATACCGGCAGGGAGCTGTCGCTGGCAGGCAGTACGTTTGATTTCAGATTTGACGCGATGTGGGACAGTCCTGTAAGGCGCAACCAGATAGCCTTCGAGGTACTCGTACAGAAGGTAATGGACTACTGGGGATTCAGTGCATTCGCTATGGGCCCCTCAGGCACAATGACCACCCTGACCGGCGGCAACTACGGATTCTCATCCATCTTCTTCAACCTGAGGCTTAAGATCGGCACCTCCCTGTAATCATTGAGTCCTTTATGAGAATGCTGAGGATTCAGGACTGATTCAGGG
>CAVYUP010000010.1:0-144372 GCA_963771705.1 uncultured Bacteroidota bacterium | reverse complement strand
TTTGAATTGCCGCAGTCCGGAATTTTCCGGTTCAGTTTTTCCAAAGCTGAATTCGGTATATCCCTCTTTAATAAAATATCTTATTGCTTCCCACATAAGAAGATTGTTGGGACGGACAAGCTGGAAATTCATATCAGAAGCACCGAATTTATATAGCGCCTTTTTTCCGAAGTAAAAGTATACTGCTCCGGCAATCACCCGTTTATCAAGGGATGCAAGGGCAATAAATCCAAGGTCCTGTGACAAAACGTATTTATGAACATTCTTGAAAAATGAGTATGGCTGCGGCGGTAGGCCATGCTTTTTCCTTGTATTGCAGTTGAGAGCATAAAATTCATCGGCAGCCTCTCTGGTATTCAGGAATTCTATCTTTACATTTTCTCTTTGGGCTTTTTTAATATTGCGTTTATTATTGGAACTTAAAGCGGTAAAAATATTTTTTTCGCCGACGGTTAAATCAAGAGTATGATGGTAATAAAAAGATGAAGGTTCTGTTTCCTGAAAGAATTTATTTCCACCTCTGAATTCAATGGATTTCCATTGTTTTTCCTGGCCAAGTTTCATTGTCTCATCGAACATTTCCTTAAAATTATCTTTACATATGGGCTCGCAATAATCAGAGAAAGGTAGAGAAACTGCCCGCCTGCCGGTGAGAATGCTGATAATTTCCATAAAGGGAATCATGGATGATATTCTGTTTTCGGAATCATACTCTGTAAGATATTTAGGTGAGTAATTATAAGTTTCTATTAATACTCTTGCCCAGTTGGAAGTATGAAAAAAAGAATACTCCTGGTGATAAAGTAAAGATTCATTCCAATTATTAACATCCAGGGGATTTATAAACTGTAACTGGTTCATTATAGATTGAATAAAACCGGATCCTTCCACATGGAAGAATCCGATTAAGATAAATAAAAAGGATTTTAATTAGCGGTGGTTTGTGCTACTTTGTCTGAATCTTTACCATTAAGCTTATGGGACGAGGATTTACCGTTTCCATATCCGTACCCGTAGCCGTATCCGTACCCATATCTATATCTGTAGGAAGATTCCTTAATCTCTGCAGCATTAACTACCATTCCATGAATTTTAATATTAGCCTGATTCATTTCATCAATACCCCATTTAACTCCTTCTTTAAAAGAATGATTCGGCCTTACAACCAGTATAGCATTCCGGAGTGTTTTTCCTATTATGAGCGTATCCACCACTCTGGTAACAGGGGGAGTATCTACTATTATATAATCGTAATAAGAAGTGTCTATTACTTTAAAGAGGGACAGCATTCTCTCAGAGTTAAGCAGTTCGCTTGAATCTTCACGCGTACCGCCTGCAGTCAGAATGTCGACCTTCCCTATTACATTAGTATGGATAAAAGGTTTAGGATCTTTTCCGATAAGGTAATCGATAAGACCCGGAGCCTTTAAAGATATTCCGAACTTATTGGAAATTGTTCCTTTTTTAAGATCACAATCAATTATAAGGATTCTTTTCTTTTCCTGAGCAATTGATAATGCCAGATTAGATACAATAGTAGTTTTTCCGGTATTCTCTTCACAGCTTGTTACCATAAAGATTTTTTCTTTTCCTTCAAATTGAAATAGCAGCTTTGTTTTTAACAGACGGAATGTTTCCTTGAACCCGTCCTGAGTATCCATTAAGGTTACAAACTGATCCATTTTATTGTTCTGATCGTTAATTTTTTCCTTAACATCCTTTGGATAGTCAGGGATTATCGCGAAGACCGGAAGGTCAAAATCTCTTTCAATATCATCAAGACTAACAAGCTTTTTATTTCTTACTTCAGAAATAAAAATTCCCATAAGACCTATAAATAATCCCACAAACAGACCAGCAATCATATTTAAAGCCTTTTTAGGAGCTATAGGATCAACAGGTTCATGTCCGGGATCAACAACGATTATATCCTGAAGTTTTGATAGCTCGGCCATTCTCATTTCTTCTCTTTTATCGAGAAGCATAGTAAATATCTTCTCATAAACATCCTTCTGTCGCATGAGACTTGCCAGCTTACTTTCCTGTCCTGGAAGTCTTTCCATCTTCACTTCATATTTTGACATCATATTAGTGATCTGAAGAAGTTTTTTATTCAGTGAGTTAATCATGATCTGGTAAGCAGTAAGCGTATTCTGATTGTATGAAGCAAGTTTCTGTTTCACCATTTGTATTTGTTGGTCAATGGCCTGAACATCCGGGTGATTTTCAGTACGTTTCTGCAGCAATTCAAGTCTTTGAAGTTCGAGATCGGACAACTGTCTCATCAGAGCTGCGAATGGAGATCCGTTTACATCATTTCGCTCAGGTGTAAGAAGGCTCTGGTCAAAGTACCCGCTTGATTGAAGTTGTGACTTCATATCCGAGAGTTTGTTTTTTAAATCAGTGAGCTGTAGTTCGGTATTCATTTTTTCGGCTTCAAGATCGCTGAGGTATTTAACAAGCTCATTTGAGCTGGCGTCAATCGTCATTATTTGTCCGCTTGCTTTAAAATCACTCAGATTCTTCTCAGCTTCCTTAAGTTTTTCTTGCATTTCCTCAAGCTGTTTATCAACAAAATCAAACGAATACTTAATTGTCTGTTTCTGTTGATCTATCCTTGAATCTCTGAATTTCTCAGTAATGGTGTTCGCTATTAATGCTGCCGAATAGGGAGAACTGCTTTTAACAGAAATTGTGAAGACATTTGTGTTGATCTTATGGTCCAGAGAAACCATATTCTTCAATGTCTCCATTGTTTTGTAATAGTTATCAACTGTAAAATAGACCTTACTTCCAGGTTTCGCACCAGGCCAGTATACCACCATATTCAGTTTATCCATATTAAAAACGCCCGCACTTGTATCTGTTGTGGTTTTTAACAGACTATCGTTTTCCGCATTATAAATTCTGTAGGTTCTATCTTTTGCTATCTCTATATACAGCTTTGAGACTGTATTCATATCATTTACTTTAACTTCTACAAACTGAGGAAGAGAAATATTTTGAGGAGGGTTATTAAAAAATTCGGGATTATAATAATCAACAAGGGATTTCCCTATATTAATCTGGTTCCCATCAGGCTGCTCAATTTTGTCTACAGTCAGATAGAGGTTAAGATTGTCAATCACTTTGCTGTAAACACCCCATGTTCCAACAAGCTCCATTTCAGTCTCAATTTCGTCGGAAGACTGTAGATTGACGATGCTCATCAGATCAGATGGTGATTTGGAATCCTGCCCTTTATCCTTTTTCAGCACAACCGTTGATTCATAAACGGGTTTTGCGATAAATGAATAAGCTGCGGCCAGTACAAGGGCAGCAATGACTGAAATTATTAAAATCGATTTTCTTCTGTTAATAATTTGTAAAATTTCACCTAGAGTTTTTTCCGGATGTTTATCATTTACTTTTTTATTTTTGGAAGAATTGTTGTTTTTGCTCATACATGCATATCCTTTATCGTTCTAAATTTCTTCTGTTTAGAATTTCATTATTATTTTTATTTCAGAAACAGAACTGCTATGGTCACAAGGGCTGACACTACAGAAAGAATTATAGTTATACTCCTTGCATTTGCCCACCAGGTTTTAGGAACAAAAATTCTGTCGCCAGACTGCAGTCCTATATCCCCTACCGTACTACCACTTTCAATTATCCTCTGAGCATCAAGCTCAATTTCTTTATCATTTCTTATTATATATACATTATCCAGGTCAGCATCACTGGTAATACCCCCCGCAAGGGCAAATATTCCAGTCATCTTTTCAACATCAGTAACATAGTAATATCCCGGAGATCTCACTTCCCCGAGAATGTTTATCTTGTAAAGGGGCTGTATCGTCAGTTCCGGATTTTTATACAGCGAATCATATTTCGTTTTAATTTCATTTTTAATATCAGGATAAGGTTTTTGAGTAGTCGAGATTAACCCGATATATGGAAGCTGAATTTTTCCATCCTGTTGTATATAGTAGTCTCCGGATATCTGGTCAGTAATATTAAGAAAAGTTATACGGACCCCATCTCCGGGATTTAAATATTGTGCATGCAACAATATGGTTGAAACCAATATTAAAAGAACAGTTACCGAAAACGTTCTGAGGTTTTTCATCCTGTTTTTTTTAACTCCTTACTCCTTAGTCACTTAAATTATAAAATAAATTTAGAAAATAAAGCTGCACTTCTCTGTGATAGCTAATAATTGTTTTTTGACACACAAATGTGAATTGAAAGAAATCTTCGGCAAAGTATCTAATCTCAATTTCAATATATATGCCACTCAGCGGGCTTCATTGTTTCATATAACCTGAATTAAAAACCCTTCTGAATTCTATATTGAGAAATATTTTGAAAATAATCCTAAAATGACGCATGGAAATTATCAAAATGATCAGCTATATCGTAAACCAGAGGGAGGAAAACGACACGGGGGAAATACTTACACCCTCCTCAACAGTAAAAACTCAGCGTCAAATTTAATATACTTTTAATTAAAAAAAATACTCTTTTGAAGAAAATACTGATGGATATGGCGGAGAGGCTGCTTAAAGCGTGTAATTATTCAACAAAAAGCAAATATTGACTGTTTTTTCGAACATATCACCCAAATTATTCTGATTTAAATCAGAGCTTCTGAAAATAATCTGATTCTTTACACAAAGTTAATTTTATATGTCATAAAAATTTATAAATTGCGGATCGATAATTTCCCATTTATTAAAAACGGCTGAAACCCAGCGAGGATAATTTATGAATATTCCCTTTCTTGATTTGAAAGTTCAGTACCAGTCAATTAAAAAAGATATTGACCCGGCTATTCAAAATGTAATTGATAATACAGCCTTTATACTTGGCAAAGCTGTTTCAGATTTCGAAGAAAAATTTGCAGATGCTCACAATGTAAAATACTGTCTTGGAACAAGTTCAGGAACGGATGCTAATCACATCGCGCTCTGGTCACTGAATGTTAAACCTGGGGACGAAATTATTATACCTGCGAATACGTTTATTGCTACTGCGTGGGGCGCAACCTTGTGCGGTGCGGTACCTGTTTTCGTCGACTGTCATCCGGAAAGCTATAATCTAGATCCTGAAAAGGTTGAAGCTGCTATTACAAATAAAACAAAGGCTATTGTCGCCGTTCATTTGTATGGTCAGCCTGCCGACCTTGATCCATTGAGGGATATTGCTAAGAAACATAATCTTTATTTAGTTGAAGACGCTGCCCAGGCTCATCTGGCTGAATATAAAGGCAAAAAGGTCGGTGGTTTGTCTGATGCATGCTCTTTCAGTTTTTATCCGGGGAAAAATCTCGGGGCCTTCGGGGAGGGCGGAGCTGTTACTACTAATGATGAGGAAGTTTTTGAATTTATGAAGAAGATAAGAGAGCATGGTCAGTCAAAAAAATATTACCATTCTACTTTCGGACATAATTACAGGATGGAAGGCATCCAGGGGGCGGTGCTCGGCGTAAAACTTAATTATCTTCCAGGCTGGACTGAAGGCAGACGCAGGGTTGCTGCAAAATATCGTGAGTTGCTGGGTGACTTTGATAGAATTGTTCTGCCTAAAGAGATGAGCTGGGCAAAACATGTTTACCATCTCTATGTTATCAGGGTTAGGCCGCAAAATCAGAACAACCGGAGCGAAACTAGAGATAATCTTCAAAAATTTTTGAATGAAAATGGTGTCTCTACCGGACTACACTATCCTGTTCCGCTGCCAAAGCAGGAATGTTTTTCCTCTTTCGGATACAAGCCAGGTGAATTCCCTGTTACTGAAGAACTCGCTGAAACTGGTTTGTCACTGCCGATGTTTCCTGAGTTAAATGACGAACAGATAAAATACATATCAGATAAGATTAAAGAGTTTTATAAATAGTGTTGATATTTCAGGGATGATTTTGTAAAAAGAACTCATTGCAGGGCTCCCTTACTGTCCCAATGTGTGATTAATTTATACTGAAACAAAGACGATTGTTCAGAATCATCATTTGATATGTCTCATTATGTTAAGTTCTCTTTTAATTATATCTCATTTTGAAAAGAAATTTATGGGCATTTATACAATTTAAGCTCATATAAATCAATTAGTTGGTGGCACATTATTGGTACTTATTCTTTTACCAACTTGAGGGCAAGATAAATTGAGCATTTTTGGATTACGCAAAATACCGAAATATAAAGTAGTCTATGCGGTCGTAGATATATTAACCATCTTCTTCTGCTTTTTGACTTCCGTTTATATCCACAGGAGAGAAACCCATCTGGAATTTTTCCAGTTCTTCTCAGATAATGAGTCCCTTATTTATATATTATTAGGTCTCTCGCTGATATTTACCATTATCTTTCAGTATAATGGTTTATACAGAGTTAATATCCTGCTTGACCGTGCGGCTCATTTTGCCAACATTCTCAAATCTCAGTATTACGGCGCTCTAAACATCGTTCTGGTGTCTCTTCTCATACAGACGTACAACATTGTTGACGCAAGACTCATTATTTTTACATACATACTTATTGCTGTTCCTACACTGTACCTGGTGAGGGTAGAAATTATGAGGGAATTGTTTATACAACTCAGGCATAAATCATTTAAAAGGAACGTTGTTATTGTCGGCGATGGAAATTCAGGCAAGCTGCTGGCTGCCAAGCTGATGCTCGAGAATAGTATAGGTTTAGAATTAATTGGTTTTGTTGATGATGATAAAGAGATAAATGATGAAGTTGTCAGCGATAAAAGAGTCATTGGAAAATTGGCTGACCTCAGCCGGGTAATCTCAGATTACAGTGTGGATGAGATAATCGTTGCCATTGATGGGGAAAATCACGAAAAGCTGTTTGAAGTACTGGATTTCTGCAAGCTTCATAATATAAGTATTAGACTTACTTCCGAACTATTCGAAATTGTAACCAGGAAAGTCGACATTGAAAAATATATAGACATTCCAGTTATTGATGTTTCAGCACAATATAATAACAAGTTTACCCTCTCTATTAAAAGACTTATTGATATCGCTGTATCGTTGGCGGCAATCCTGATATTATCTCCCGTAATGCTGATTATAGGATTGCTGGTTAAACTTTCATCAAAAGGCCCGGTCTTTTTTTCCCAGATCAGAATCGGCAGATACGGCAAACCCTTTAAATTTTATAAGTTCCGTTCGATGAAAGTTCTTACTGGTGAGGACGAAGAACGTAAACAGAAGATGATCGAATTTATGAGGAATAATGCTGCCAGCGGATCAGATACAAAAATCATAAACAATACCAGGGTAACGTGGATAGGAAAAATAATAAGAAAAACCTCGCTTGATGAACTTCCCCAGCTTTTTAATGTTCTTAAAGGTGAGATGAGCCTAGTGGGACCCCGTCCTTGCCTTCCTTATGAGTACGATAATTATGACGAATGGCAGAAAAGAAGATTATCTGCAATTCCTGGTTGTACTGGTGTATGGCAGATTTGCGGCCGCAGCTCTGTTTCGTTCAAGGAATCGATTATTCTCGATCTTTATTATATAAATAATATGTCACCCTGGTTTGACCTTCAATTGATTTTTAAAACGATTCCTACAATGCTTTTTTTAAGAGGCGGAAAATAAATATAGGGACACTAATTGGATATCTTATGTAATACTGATAATTCTGGAGGAAAAAATGAAAGTTGGAGTAATCGGACTTGGTTATTGGGGTCCGAACCTTTTGAGAAATTTTATGGCTCAGCCTGATGTTGAAAAAGTCACGGCTTGCGATCAAAGAATAGAGAGACTGCAATTCATAAAAACTAAATTCCCCGCTGCACACCTGACTCAAGATGCAAATGAAGTTATAAACGGCGACTATGATATAATTTGTATCGCTACACCTGTTTCTACGCATTACGAACTTGCCAGGAAAAGTCTTGAAGCCGGGAAGAATATATGGGTAGAAAAACCATTTACCGCTACAACGGCTGAAGGGGAGGCGCTTATTGCCCTCGCGGAGAAGAAAAATCTAAAAATATTCGTGGATCATACTTTTATTTATACAGGTGCCGTCAGAAAGATGAAGGAACTTGTTGATAAAGGTGAATTAGGTAAGATACTTTATTTTGATTCGGAGAGAATTAACCTGGGCCTGTTCCAGCGGGATGTAAACGTTATATGGGATCTTGCACCGCACGATCTTTCTATAATGAATTATGTCCTTGGTGAACATAAAATAGAGGCAGTCAGCTCAAACGGAATAGCTAACTACAATGGGAAAGAGAATATTGCTCATCTTTCGATTTATTTCGAGGATAATTGCTTTGCTCATTTTCATGTTAACTGGACGTCCCCGGTTAAAATAAGAAGAATGATTGTTGGGGGCGACAAAAAAATGCTCGTCTTCGATGACATGGAAAATTTCGAAAAGCTTAAAGTGTACGACAGCGGAGTAGAGTTTAAGACTCAGGAAAGTATTCACGAAGCCCTGGTTCAGTACAGGATCGGTGATATGTTTTCACCTAAAATAAATCAGACTGAAGCACTGGCATTGGGTGCAAGGGAATTCCTGGATGCAATAAAGGAAAACCGCAAACCTGCTACCGATGGAGTTGATGGCTTGAACGTGGTAAGGATTCTGGAAGCAAGTTCGGAA
Organism: uncultured Bacteroidota bacterium; assembly: GCA_963771705.1. Lineage (GTDB taxonomy): Bacteria > Bacteroidota > Ignavibacteria > Ignavibacteriales > Ignavibacteriaceae > DATFVA01. The sequence continues at coordinate 135,754 of CAVYUP010000010.1, read as the reverse complement.
TCGTTAAAAAATCGTGGGAAAATGATATATTTCTCTAATTCACAAATTGAAGTCTGATTTCAAATCCTAAACAAACCCTTATGGAAAAAAAGAATATTAACAATGTGAAACTAGGTAAAGACGTTAAAATCTTCGACTTTGTGAACTTGTATGGATGCTCAATAGATGATAATACCAAGGTAGGTACGTTCGTTGAAATACAGAAGAACGCTTTCATTGGTAAAAATTGTAAAATTTCATCCCATACTTTCATATGCGAGGGTGTTCATATCGAAGATAACGTATTCATTGGTCATAATGTAACCTTTATTAATGATAAATTGCCCCGTTCTGTAAATTCTGACGGTTCTATGCAGTCGGAAGAGGATTGGAAGGTGGTTGAAACTTATATTAAGAAGGGCGCTTCTGTAGGTTCATCTTCCACAATTCTATGCGGCGTGACGGTGGGCGAGAATGCTATTGTTGGCGCGGGAGCCGTAGTGACTAAAGACGTTCCGCCCGGCGCTGTCGTTGCCGGGGTGCCGGCTAAAATAATAAAGAAGCAGGTTTAGCAAAAAAAAAGCTCTGATGTCCTCAGAGCTTTTTTTTTGTTTTAATAATTTCTTATGCAAGCAGTTTTACAAGGAAAAATACTAAAACGAAGAAATATGTTACGCTTAATGATAGTTTTAATAATCCTTTGTTGTTCTCCCTGGTGCCTTCAGCATTTAATTCCACCTTTACAGGTTCAGCTTGCTCTGTTACTTCAAAGGCCTGCTCTGCTGCTCTCAAACGAATATTTACTGCCATAATTTCTCCGCTTTAAAATAGATTATCAATCACATTCTTGCCTTATGAGTGACAAAAATCATACCTTCTTATAAACTAAGGATTTTAACGTGTTTTATAAAGGTAAGATTCCCCGTGGTAAGAATTACCGGAAATATTTTTGTGAAGTGCGAAAAAATTAACCTAAAAAAGGAAGAGTGCAGGTGAAATAAATCACCTACTGCTCTTTAACAATTACTATTCTTCTGTTTTTAGCCCTCCCTTCCGCAGTAGTGTTGTTCGCTACCGGGAATTTGTCTCCGAGACCGTAAATCGTGAATTTTGAAGCATCCAGCCCATGCGAAATAAAGTAATAATATACAGCTTCGGCACGCTTCGAAGACATTGTTCTGATCCATTGTTCGGGACCCTGACTGTCCATGTGCCCCTCTATCCGCCAGAATGCATCCGGATCTTTCTTTAACCTGGATATAACTTCATCCAGCTTCTTGTATGCTTCGGGTTTTATTTCGGCCCGGTTCGAATAAAAAATCTCGTCGGCCTGAAGTGTGAACATATCAGATGATTTATTTATATCCTTCTTCTGAACCTCAGTCTTCTGGGAATCGGGCGCTACGTCAGGACATCCGTCATCATCCTGGTAACCATTTACTGTTTCTGCTTCATTAGGACATTTGTCGTCTTTATCCGGGATCCCGTCATTATCGTTATCCAGGTCGGGACAACCATCCTCGTCCTGGAAACCGTCGAAATCTTCAGCTTCATTGGGACATTTATCATCTTTGTCTAATATTCCATCACCGTCATTATCCAGATCGGGGCAGCCATCGTTGTCCTGGAATCCGTCAAAGTCTTCAGCTTCATTGGGACACTGATCTTTTGTGTCGGGTATTCCATCACCGTCATTGTCATAATCAGGACATCCGTCGCTGTCCTGGAAACCATCGTAATCTTCCGGTTCCTGGGGGCACTTGTCATCTACATCTATAATACCGTCACCGTCAGAATCTCTGTTGCTTAAAAACGCATAAGAAATACCGAGTGACACGGATGAAAAGAAATCCTTGCTCTTGCCCAGCGCAACATCATCAAGGTAATCACTGAATACAAAGTGCAGAGCCGAATTTACCTGCACGCTTAATTGCTGTGTGACAGGAATATTAATTCCTGCTTCAGCATCAAAACCAAAAGTGCTTTTATCATAAACATTTTTACGGTTGTTGATTAACAGCTGCCCGTTTTCGTTTTTGGGACTAAATGAAATGAATGACAATCCTGCCCCAACGTAGGGGAGGAAGTCCTGCGTCACTGCATAGGAATAAAGCAATGAGCCGCTGAGCAGAAGAACATCTGTGCTAAAAACAGGCGGAGTTTTTGCCGCATCCTTTCCCTTAACGGTCGCAAGCCCTCCCGTAAGTTTTAATCCAAGTATGTTCTCATCCATGGCGGGGAAGTAATAGGTTGCGGAAAGGGTTCCGTCTATTCCCAGCTTAACATCTTTGTAGTCGGTTTTGCCGATAGTCATGCCGCCGGCAACCGTACCTAAAAGGGATTGTGAAAAAGGATGAACGTCGCTTTTAATATAAGTCTGAGGGTAGTTTATAAAAGTAATAAACAGAATAAACCCCAATAACAGTTTCAGTCTGCCCATTTTGCACCATTAAATATTTAACAATAGCTCAACTAGATTAACTTCCCCTTGAAATCATACAATTCTTATTTGCAATATTCTATTTTTTTATGAATAAATAAAGCTTTCAGCTGAAATACTCTTTTCCTTTTTTAAGTTAATTCACTATCTGAAATTCAACTCTCCTGTTAAATGCACGGTTTAAAGATGTAGTATTCTCACGTACCGGCTGCTTCTCGCCGTACGCTTTTTCGGTAATACGGTCTTTGCTAATACCATGCGAAACCAGGTAATCATATACTGAATTAACTCTTCTCTGTGACAGCTTGATATTATACGCGTCCGATCCGAAACTGTCTGTGTGTCCCGATATTACAACTTTCATATCAGGATATTCTTTTAACACGTCAACAGCATGTTCAAGTATCGGATACGATTCTACCCGTATGTCTGATTTATCGAAATCAAAATTAACGTTGAACAGCATCGGCTTAGTACGGTATAATGTATCTTTCTCTATCTTAACAACAGGAACTTCTTTATAAACAGTGTCTGTTCTGAAAACTTCTTTTATGCCCTCGGGACATTTTTTGCATATTCTCGATGGTTCGCCCTGCGAGAACTGCCATATAAACCCTAATTCAAATGTCATATATGTATCACCGTTCCCTCCGAAAATACCTTTATTCTGCTCATTAATGCTGTAATTACCATCCAGTTTGTTATGTGAGAGCGTGTGATAATTCATTTCTCCCTTAAGCTTCCATGCATCCGAAATAGTCCAGAATGCACCAAGTCCTAAGTTTACTTCATACCCCGCAACAAAATCATTTAGTTCGGCATTAAAAGAGTTCTGGGATTTTGATCCCACAAAACCTCCGCCTGCCAGTATGAAAGGACTTATATCTTCACAGGGTAGAACGGTATAAATTAGGTCAAGGTCTCCTGTAAACGCGTTCACTTTCTGCAGGTTGAGAGTATTCCCTGTGTAATAGTAAGATTCCAGATGATAAATGCCTCCCTTAACGCGGAGCGAGATGTACTCTGAAAAGTTTCTCTCGAAGGACAAGTATCCTCCGAAATTTGTATTGCCTGAATAACCGTCGCCTGTAACGCTTACAAACCTGGGGTATACAGCCCCAAAACCAATACTCCAGGCGCTGCTTGCCGGCTGGGCGTAAATTTCATTAATCGATAAAATAGCAGATAAAAATATGATCAGAAGTAAAGAGGATTTCATTAAAATAACCTTATAAAAAAGAAGAAGTATACCTATTAAAATTTCCTTTTTGTGAAGGGTGTTTCGCAAGTTATGTGCCATAACGAAACAGGGTAAACTTATAACAAATATTTCTTATTTCCGCAATAAATAAAGAAAATAAGCCTCCGGGAAAAGTTTCGTGAAGAATAATGTTCTCAAATTGAAACTTTTACTTGAATGAAAGACATTCTTACGGGTTATATAGAGGACATTTCCGTTCTCTCTGGGTGTATTCAAAGGATTAAATAAGGTGGTGGCCTCCTTGTTAGAATAATCAGTATTTTATATACCATTATAAAATCATTTGCTTTTTTTGCTATTTTAAAGCCTAAATTCAAAACGTACCTTATGCAAAAATTTTCATTCGTCCTCTTCCTGGCTTCAATTTTGTTTGCACAACCAGTTTTTATGCAGACGAAAATTACCGGTAAAGTTACAGATAAGACTAAAGCAGTTTTACCAGGAGCCAATATTTACATCAAGGATACGTATGACGGGACAACATCTGATGTTGACGGGAATTTCGCATTTACTACGGATGAAACGGGGGATGCAGTACTGGTTGTAAGCTTTGTCGGCTATAAATCAAGTGAAACAAACATTACGCTTGATGGAAAAACTAAAAAAATTGACATAGTCCTGGATGAAGAATCAACTGAGCTGGGAACTGTTGTAATTTCCGCCGGTTCCTTCGAGGCAAGCGATGAAAAGAAAGCAGTAATATTAAGACCCCTGGATATTGTAACCACTGCTGGAGCTATGGCAGATACTTATTCAGCACTTAAAACTCTTCCGGGAACACAGCAGATCGGCGAGACAGAAGGACTATTTGTACGCGGCGGTTCAGCATATGAAACAAAAACAATCATTGATGAAATGATTGTGCAGAACCCGTTTTATTCAAAAGTGCCTGACATCCCTTCACGCGGGCGATTTTCACCTTTTTTATTTAAGGGAACGGTATTCAGTACAGGCGGTTATTCAGCTCAATACGGAGAAGCGCTTTCCTCTGTGCTGGTTTTAAAGACGCAGGATCTGGCTCCCAAAACACAAACATCTTTAAGTCTTATGATGCTTGGACTCGGCGGTTCACACGTCCAAAGATGGGAAAATACATCACTTGCCGTTGAAGCTAATTATTTTAACCTGTCGCCATACTTTCACACCTTCAAACAAAGAACCGACTGGAACCGCGCACCAGAAGGCATAGATCTTTCCACAAATTTCAGGCAGAAAACTTCCGATACAGGAATGCTTAAGGTCTTTTCCAGCTACAACAGGGGCAGGCTGTCATTGTACAATCTAAACCTTGATGACCTGCAGACAAAAGAATATTTCGGTTCGCAAGATTATAATTTTTTTCTGAATACAAATTACAGGGAGATATTCTGGGATAACTGGGCATTTTTTGCCGGGTATTCTTTTAGTGACGACAACCAGAAAATAGATCTCACTTCCGACAAAGTAGTAAATGATGAAAAACTTAATACTGCGAAAGTTACTGTTTCAAAAGAGATCGTAAAAAAATCTTACATATTGTTCGGAGGAGAGATCCTTAATTATAATTACAGAAATAAATTCAATGGGTTTGGAGCAGCATTGAATGAGGTGTTCGGCGCAGGCTTTGTTGAATCCGATATGTTTATCACGGATGATATTGCAGTCAGGATCGGGCTCCGGTCAGAATATTCAAGGCTTCTTGATAAAACAAACGTTGCTCCCAGGGTCTCTGCTGCTTACAGGCTTGGAAACTATGAGCAGTTAAATTTTGCTTATGGAAATTTTTATGAAGTCCCTGAAAAAGAATTTCTGCTTTATACCAGGAAATTTAATTATGAAAAATCTACCCATTATATAGCCAACTACCAGTATCTAGGAGATAACATTACCTTCAGGATTGAGGTTTATTATAAAAATTATTCTGGTTTGGCGAAAGGAAGCATTTATACCTATCCGCAGATAAATTTGCCTGAAGTTCCCTTCGGAAGCTACGGGAGGGGTTACGCAAAAGGAATAGATATTTTCTGGCGCGACAGGCAGACCTTTGATCTAATGGACTATTGGATTTCATATTCTTACCTCGACACAAAGCGTGATTACAGGAATTACCCGGTACTTGCCCAGCCGACTTTTGCAACTCCCCATACTTTTTCGGTAGTTGTAAAACGATGGGTTCCGGAAATAGCCTCAAGCGTAGGATTGACTTATTCCTATGCAACCGGCAGACCATATTTCAATCCTAATAATCCGGAGTTTCTGAATGACAGAACAAAAGCCTATCAGAACCTGAGCTTCAACATCAGTTATCTTACAAATGTGTTCAATAATTTTACTGTTGTCTATGCTTCGCTGGACAACCTGCTCGGATATAACAATATTTATAATTACAGGTATTCATCCGACGGTTCAATAAAGATGCCTGTTGCAGCACCGGAATTAAGATCATTTTTTGTCGGAATGTTTATTTCCCTGGGCGAAACAAATCCATATTAACCAAAGGAGAGTAAAATGAAATTATTAATTGCAATATTGTTTTCACTGGCTGCCCTTTGCAGCATTTATCCGCAGAGCCGTTATGAAAAATCTATGCAGAAAAATCTTTCGATGATGGATTCCACCAAAACTGTTGAAGGCTTTTTACAGATAGCGAACGGCTTTGAAAGAATAGCACGGGCAGAAAAAGATAAGTGGCTCCCTTATTATTATACATCATGGGTTTATACTATTGTAAGCTATACGGACACGACGAAGTCAAGAAAAGACGGCTACCTGGATAAAGCAGACAATTTTATTTTGATTGCCGACTCACTGGAACCGGCAAATTCTGAAATTTACACCTTAAAAGGAATGATAGCCCAGGCACGTATGCAGATCGATCCTATGAACAGATGGATGAAATACGGATCATTGTCGGATCAGTTTTTCAAAAAGGCAATCAAAATTGATTCATTAAATCCAAGGCCCGAATATCTGATCGGGATTGGGATCTATTATACACCGGAACAGTTTGGGGGAGGGTCCCAAAATGCTAAACCTTACCTGGAAAAATCACTTGCCAAATACAACAAGTTCCAGCCGGCAAATGATTTAATGCCGCATTGGGGAAGAAAAGCTGTTGAGGGACTATTAAATAATATTGCCGCTACAGATACAACGAAGGCAAAATAATTATCTTTCGCCACAACTTGAGTGGTCGAAGTATAACCGAATTGCCTATTAAACATTACTTAAGAAGCAGCATTTTGCGAATCTGAGAATATTTTCCTGAGATAAGCCGGTAAATATATATTCCGCTGGGCAGTGATGAACCGTTAAAATCAACTTCATATACGCCGGCGTTTATCTCTTTGTTAATCAATACCTGAATTTCTTTACCCAGAACATCGTAAACCATCAGAGATGTTTTTTGTGTGCGCGGGAGCGTAAACCTTATTTTAGTGGAAGGATTAAAAGGATTTGGATAATTTTGGGAAACATTGAAATCTAGATTTGCGTTAGTCTTACCCCCGGCGCCAGTAATTTCTAAATTTATTTCCTCATGCTTCATTATAACGGGGTTCTTATCAGCTGCCTCATACATCCACCTGAACCTGTTTATGTCGACCGAATTCATCCCCGCCAGATGTTCCGCAACCTCAGGTTTCAGCGTCTGGTAGCATACTTCAGCAGCAATATTCATTTCTGTAAGGTTCCCGACCGGTATCCTGTATTTAACTATATCTGTCCCTGTTCCTTCATTTCCGTTAAGTTTATTAAAATCCGGATCACCCGAAGCATAACCATAAACCGCCGTGGAATCATAACTGATATGCGACGATTTGAATCCCAGGGGAGGTATCCTGTTATCTTTTATAAAAGTTGATGCTCTAAGCAGGGTATAGGTTACATCTCCATTCAGATCTATTGGTACAGCCTCATAAATTTGTACCTCATCCTCTTTGTTTATAACATTATAATGCCTTTCGAAAGGGATATCCATTCCGCGTATCCTGCCATCGGCATCCCATCTTCCCGATTCAAAAATCTTATTATTGTCAGCGTCCGCGGCCGTTAGATGAATCCACATTCTTCTCAAAGGAATACCTGTCGGCAGTTTGTGCCCGGTAATATTCTGAATCTTTAAACTTACGGTAAGCGAATCATTCTCCTGCCCGGCTTCAATATAAAGATTAAGGGAAAGATCCTTAAGGTTCCTTTCAGCAAAGGCCAACGTTGTATCGAAATGGCTTGTTTCTGCTGTTACCTGCAGCGTGTCAGGGTAATCCCTCAGCATCTTTAATATGAAGGTATTCCCGCCCGCAAAGGTTTCTTTCCAGAAAGGAGATCTGTGGGTCGTATCCGACTCTGGAATTGTCGCAATATCTATCGGATCAAAGATCTTTGGCGAATGGCAGCTTTGACAGCTTATCTGCTGAGCCGGGTAAATACTGTTCTTCCACTCCAGATATGGTGTCTGCTCGGGAAAATCTCCCGCCGTATTCCCCTGATCATCAAGCGTAGGGGTGAAAAGCGTGTGGCAGGTTGCGCATAAATCTGATGTTGATGATTCAGGACCGTAGGTGGGAGTGTAGCCTATGAACTGCTGCATAAAAAAGGTATCGGGATATTCGTATGGTCCGTAAATAAGACTGTCGTCGGTAATAATATAGTTTCCGGAATAAGATGAACGCTGACCGAAGTTTACAGGACTTATCTGGTGGCAGACCGTGCAGCTTACACCATCGTTCGCCAGCGGATCAAGCCTCAATTCTGCCATGGTATATTTTGTATGTCCATCGTAAATAGCCTGGGTGTATCCCATAGGGGCGTGACATTTTGTGCAGAGCGTTTCTATGGTATCCTGCAACGCTGGAAATTCGTTTACTTCTCCCGATACCATAGCCCTCCAGAGAGGATCCTTGCTTGAGTTTGCCATCATAGTCGATCGCCAGTAGGTAGTGGGGGATATATCTATCCCGTTTAATGAAAGCACGTCCCCGTTGCCTGTATGGCAGTCGGCACAATTTCCCGATCCGGAAAACAGGACTGAATTTTCGGTGGGAAGAAGGACCTGCCCGAATGACGCGGTTCCGTAAATAACTAGAAAAAGGATCAGAAAGTAAAATTTTTTCATCAGCAGGACAGGCTGTTGTTTAATTACCGGTAAAATATTTAAGTCATCCCAAAGATAACAGACAAATTTACATCATTTTGAATTATTGTTGAAAAAACTTCAACTGTTTCATTTTAATTATGCCCGTTTTTTAATAAGACACGCCATTTTATTATCGGCATATTAGTTGTGTCCCAAAACCTGCAATTATTTAGATTTTCGGCAGAAGACGCCAATCTGAAGAAAGTGACGTCAAAAATGACGGACAGTTTAAGTGTATACGATTAATACAGTGTTAAACGAATAGTTAAATAAATAACAAAGAGAGGCAGCAGCAATGTCAATAGGAAAAATTGGTTTCCTCGAAACCTATGCACCGGATGATAATGGCGGTGTTATGGGCGCAATCCTTGTCACCGATGCAGATACAAAACCGCTGGAGTTCAGGGTAACGGCTCCTATAAAAACTACCAACTTCCAGAAAACTTTGTACGGTGACGTTCTCCTCGAACATATCCTGGTTGAACTGATATCGGTACCCCTTATAAATGCTCTGAATGAAGAGATTGATATCATTCTGGTAAAAGATAATCTTTTCCTCGGCGCTAATAATAAGCAGGGTGTCCGCGTTGTCAGATTATCTGATGAAAATTCCTCCTCTAAAGGGAGTAAAAATGCCCAGGAGCTTAAGGGCTTTAACGGCAGCGGTAAAATGTTCGTTGAGACTTCTAAAAAATATGAGTCTGAACTCGGACAGATAAAAGACCTGTTAAATGAGGTATCGGAAAACAGGAATCTCCTGGAACCTTTCGATCGCCTGAAACAGGCATGTGAACAGGTACATCTACAGAAAACAAGCGACTAATGTACAGAACCGTAAGAAAGAAGTTAGCCGAATCAATCAGCGAGCTTGAATTTCCGGAACACTACGACTGGAATAAATGGCTGAGAGAACCTGATTCAGATGATTATTATATAGATAACATCTATACGTCGGTTCTTGATACGGAGGCCCTAAATGTATGGCCTGAACTTCCTTCAACCAGGGGCTACACTTTCGATCTGCCCAGGGTAAAGTATTCTAAACCTTTCAAACAACTTTATATACAGAAGCAGAAAACCAGCAAAATATTCTTCAGCTTCCCTAAAACCTCTTTAACTGAGATTAAAGAAATTCTCAGAAAAGCAGATATCACCTACTCTTTGTCTGTCCTCGAATCAGGCAAAGGCGCTACTTTCCGTTTGAGTGAAGGGAAACCGAAAAAGACTTTCGAGCCTGCGGTTGAGATCCTCATCCGTGAATTTTACCTGCTGGCTCCGAGACTCTTTAATTTCCCCATGCTTGTCCCCGGGGAAAAGGTCTATTCTATCGGAATCGGACTTAAGGACGAAGTTAAGGTCCTTGACCTTCTTTCAAACCTTAAAACTGAGGTGATGAATGTTGAACTTCTGAATTCAGAAAATTTCATCGATCCGTTAACTGCGGCTGAAAACAGGAAGATCGACTTCCAGCCTCTTCCTAAAACTTCTTCCGTGAAGAAGGTTGAGGTAATGCAGCTCGATAAACTTCTGGGCTCTCTTAAAGATCAGAAAAAACTGGTTAAGAAAATCAACTTTGAATTTCTACCTGCCGTGGAGAAGCCTTCGGAGATAAAGATACCGTCGGCTGTTAAAAATAAATTAAAGGTGCTCTCGGTTAAAAACATCAGAATTTCCGCTCCCAGGGTCAGGGAGGGACTAAAAATTAATGATGAAGTTCTGTCTGAGGTTAAAAGCTTCAGCTTCAGCAGCAGGCAGGATGTTGTTGATGAGACCAGCGATGTGCTCTCCAGAGATCTCGAGATAATCCTTCAGCCCGTCGTTAATTTTAGTAAAGAGGAAAAAGCAAAGATATACGATTTCCTATATGACTACCAGAAACCCGCGGCGGATTTCCTCTCTGAGAAAGAGATCGCTCTCCTTAATGATGAACTTGGTTCCGGAAAAACCCTTGAGGTTACCGGTGCCTTGAAGATCCTCTTCAGAAAAAAGGATATTTCTAACGCCATAATCGTCTGTCGTAAGGAAGATAAAGGGTGGCCTGAACGAAGTGATTTATTATGTAATGCAAATCTTTCCGGATGGTACGATAATATTAAGGAGTTTTCACCATTGTTATCTGCGGGTATTATTTACGATAATTCCGAAGAGGAATGGAAGAATCCTTCTGCTGTTAAAATTGTAGATTATGAGCTTTTTATAGAGGCGCTGGAGAAAAAGTTTATATCATTAAACGACCTGAACCGCAGAGGCTGCCTTATAATTGATGAAGTGGAGGACTTTCCCGAAATATCACTTGACCCGCTACCGAAATATCTCTGGATGCTTAGCGGAATACCTGCCGATAGCTTGAAAGATAAAACTGCGCAGATTATCGGTTCAGATAACACCGTTGAAAGCTTTGGCAGAACTCATGAAGATATTTCTGAATCGCTTCCGAAAAAGACGAAACAGGATTACTGGGTTGAGATGGATCCTGATCAGAAACTTGAATATGATAAGGCCCTTGAATCAGGCAGAGAAAAGATTTATGACCTGGTTCAGGCTGGTAACCCATTCCTGGTGCAGTCAAATGTCTTCACCTTAATTCATCAGCTTACCCAGATCGGCAACTTTTATGGAAAGAAGGGCTCAGGTGTTAAATCGGACCTCCTTCTGCATCACGTTAAAAGTATCCAGAAAAGCGGCAGGAAAGTAATGGTTTATTCCCAGTACGATCGGCAGGGTACACAGAGACTCGAAAAACTGTTTGCCGAAAACGGTATTAAATATGTTCTTTATCAGACGGGTATCTCTCTTAAGGAGATGGAAGATGCCGTAAAGAAGTTTAGCAGAGATAAATCGATTACTATATTCCTTGCCGGTATGAAGGCTCTAAACGCTAAACTTAACCTGGAAAGTGTTCCGTATCTTATTCATTTTGATCAATGGTGGAGTCCCATAACCACCTGGCAGTCTGAAGATAAACTGACGTCTTCCGATAACGGCACATCGGGAAGTATAAACATTTACAACTACTTCATAAAGAATAGTATCGACGAAAAGATCCAGATTAAGCTCAGGGAGAAGGGACTTGATAACAGAGACATGTTCGAGCTTCTCAGTTCGGAAGGTATGTATACGTTGTTTACCAATGAGGACTGGCTTGAAATTCTGGAACTTGTTGAGCCTAAAGACCCTGCTTCAATTAAAACCATGCGGAAAGAACACCTCGATTATGTCACTCATCTGAATACAGACGACTTTTCACATAAAGTTAAAGCTCTCCTCGGAAGGATAGGTTACAAAAATGTCAGCTTTAAAACCTCCTTCAATCCTGATGAGGTCCGCATGTATGCATCCACCGTTAAAAACTCAGCCGAGGTAAAAGCAGCCATACAATGCCTTAACGCAAAAGTTGTCACCCGGAAAGTGGTTAAAGAGTTTACAGAGTCGCTGGTTCAAAACACAGACAAAATATTTATTTTTACCACAGGTGATTTTGATCCGAAACTGGTTAAAAATCCCGGTGATAATAGAATTGTGATGGTGAATAAAGATCAAGCTGCTGAATACTTTTATATGTTTAACCTGATCTGAGGTTATCAGTCTCACCCCTCTCCCCCTTAATCAATTTTCTGTTCCTCTAATCACAAACGTTTATGCATTTCTTTATTTATATGTAATAAAGGAATTTATAATGAGCTTGTTTAAGGACAGATATGATGCCGGAAGGAAACTGTCTGCTGAGTTAACGGGATTTAGAGAGAATAATCCTATACTTCTCGGACTTCCAAGAGGCGGAGTGCCCGTAGCATACGAAGCGGCAAAAAATCTGGGGGCAGATCTTGATATTTTCCTCGTAAGAAAAATAGGAGTTCCCGGAAGGGAGGAGCTTGCTATGGGAGCTATTGCTTCAGGAGGAGTGAGGGTGCTGAATGATAATGTCATAAATATCCTTAATATTTCTGAAGATTCTATTGAGGAAGCATCACAAAAAGAGAAAGAAGAACTTCAGAGAAGAGAAAAGATATACAGGGATAACCGCCCCTTCCCTTCGCTTGAAAATAAAACAGCTATACTTATTGATGATGGTCTGGCTACAGGCGCCAGTATGCGGGCCGCCATTAAGGCCTTAAAAAGGCATAGTCCGAAAAAAGTAATAGTAGCTGTTCCTACTGCCTCTAAAGATACCTGCAATGAAATTAAAGCGGATGTTGATGAAATAATATGTGCTTTCACCCCGGCTGTCTTCCGGGGCGTGGGTGAGTGGTACGACGATTTTTCACAGACAACCGACCAGGAAGTTATTGATCTTCTGGAGGATGCGCATAGTATTAAGAGCGGCGGGAGATGATATGTCAATTATAAATATTAATCAGGAAACATCTATAAGCATACCAATAGGAGAGGTTGTTCTTGAAGGCAGCCTTCATGTATCAGAAGGTGACAAAGGAATAATACTGTTCGCCCATGGAAGCGGCAGCAGCCGGTACAGTCCGAGAAATAGAAAGGTTGCCTCAATCCTCAGGGAAAATAAGTTTGCTGCTTTACTTGTCGACCTCCTAACCGAAGAAGAAGAGAGGATAGATATCCATAGCCGGAAATATAGATTTGACATTGAAATGCTGGCTCTTCGTGTAACGGAGATTACCGATTGGCTGGAGAGGAATGAGGCTACCCGCGATCTGCAGATAGGATATTTCGGTTCCAGCACAGGCGCCGCCGCTGCTTTAATCGCGGCTTCCAGGAGACAGGACCTGGTAGGGGCTGTGGTTTCAAGAGGAGGACGTCCCGATCTTGCTGAAAAATACCTGGAGCAGGTCCAGGCCCCTACTCTTCTTATTGTTGGAGGGAATGATCTCCCTGTAATAGGTATGAACCAGCAGGCGCTTAAAAAAATGAAGGGAAATAATAAGATGGAAATTGTTGAAGGTGCTTCGCATCTTTTTGAAGAGCCGGGTAAACTCCGTGAAGCAGCGGTACTCGCGTCCGGCTGGTATAATGAACATATAGGTTTAAATAAGTAAGGAAGAGATGATATGAGTAGAGTAGAGTTGAAGGAAAAAACGGAAGATAATATTATAAGTTTTGTGGATGATTTTTCAACGGATCTGAATAATTATGATGACCTTGAGCCTTTGCTGGATAGAGTGGGGAGCGCTCATTATGTACTGATGGGTGAGGCTTCGCATGGGACTCATGAATATTATACCTGGAGAACAAAGATTTCAAAAAGACTGATCCATGAGAAAGGCTTTAATTTTATTGCCGTTGAAGGCGACTGGCCAGATTGTTACGCTATGAACCGCTATATAAAAAATTATGATAAATCTGAAAAGAATGCTTCAGAGCTTTTGTATAACTTCGAAAGATGGCCTTCCTGGATGTGGGCTAACTGGGAAGTTGTCGCTTTGCTGGAATGGATTAAGAATTATAATTCCGGACGGCAGAAAAAGGTGGGGTTTTACGGACTGGATGTCTACAGCTTGTGGGAATCGATGCAGGTTATAATAAATTATCTTGAGAACAGTTACCCCGAAGCTGCAGCCCTGGCAAAAGAAGCTTATAAATGTTTTGAGCCTTATGGCGGGAACGTTGAAAATTATGCGATCAAGTCGCGCCTTGTCCCTGAAAACTGCGAGCCGGAAGTGGTCAGGCTTCTTACAGACGTCAGGAGAAAAATAAAATCGTTCAACTCCGATCCGGAGGGGGCTCTTAATGCGGAACAGAATGCTTCCGTGATGGTTGATGCTGAAAAATATTATCGCGCAATGATAAGAAGCGGACCTGATTCATGGAACATCCGCGATTATCATATGGCTGATACTCTCGACCGGCTTAAATCATATCACGGTAAAAATTCAAAGTGTATTATCTGGGCTCATAATACTCATATCGGGGATGCGCGTGCAACAGATATGAATAAGGCTGGAATGAAAAACCTGGGACAGATAGTCCGCGAACGTCACGGAGAAGATGATACGGTTCTTATCGGCTTCGGTTCGTACCAGGGAAAAGTTATCGCAGGTGAAGAATGGGGCTCACCAATGGAAGTTATGGATGTCCCTATTGCAAAACAGAACAGCTGGGAGGATATTTTCCATAAATCGGGTAAGCATAACAGGATGCTGATAACTAATGTGCTTGAGGATAAAGAAGAAATGTACAAAATCAGAGAGCACCGTGCTATCGGCGTGGTTTATAATCCTTCACACGAACGTAATGGAAATTATGTCCCTACAGTACTGCCTGACAGGTACGACGCATTTATTTATCTGGATGAAACTAACGCACTTCACCCTCTGGAGGAAACACCTGGCGAAACAGTTCATACACCTGATACCTATCCATGGGGTATCTGATTTGTTCATAAACTGAGGAGGTTAAAATGTTGGCATTTCAGGATGAAGAAATATTGAAGGGTGAAAAAAAGATTGTCGAATGGAGAACAAAATTTGTAGGACTCCAGGCAAAACTTAATAATTCATCGGTTGATATTTCAGATCTTTTCGAAGATATGCTGCTGAAACTTGATGAGATGAAAACTAAAGTTGAGGAATTCAAGAATCCGGGCCGCGATAATTTTGAAACTATAAGAGAGGAAATAAACAAAATAGACAGGCAGATTGGGGAGGATTATGCTGTTATACAGAAAAAATTGTATTCATAAAGAAAGAATGATAAATGGAAGATGATAAAAAGTATATCCGGTGGTTCGATACTCTGAATAACGATGATGTTAAAATAGTAGGGGGCAAGAATGCTTCTCTGGGTGAAATGATATCTTCGCTGAAACCTGACGGTATAAGGGTGCCCGACGGCTTTGCAACTACCGCTGAAGCCTACCGGCAGTTTCTGAAGCAGAATGATACGGAAGAAAAGATCAGATCTCTGGTTGGAAAGCTTAAAAGTGATAATTCAAATCTCGCTCATATCGGCAGGGAAATCAGGAAGTTGTTCCTGAATAATGAATTCCCGGGAGAGATAAAGCAGGCGGTATATAAAGCATACAGAAATTTAAGTGATTTGTACGAAACGAAAAATGTTGATGTCGCAGTCAGAAGCAGCGCCACGGCCGAAGATCTTCCGGATGCAAGTTTTGCGGGTCAGCAGGAAAGTTTCCTGAATATTTCTGGTGAAGATGACCTGCTTGAAGCCTGCAGAAATTGTTATGCCTCGCTTTTTACAGACCGGGCAATCAGCTACAGGAATGAAAAGGGATTTGACCATATGAAAATAGCTCTTTCTGTGGGTGTGCAGAAAATGGTGAGATCTGATAAAGCCGGCTCCGGGGTTATGTTCACTCTCGATACTGAAACTGGATTCAGGGATGTGGTGGTAATAAACGCGGCATGGGGGCTCGGAGAAAATGTCGTTCAGGGGGCCGTTAATCCTGATGAATACCAGATTTATAAAAAGCTGCTCGACAATAAAAATACTGTTCCCATAATAGAAAAGAAGCTTGGCGATAAAGAAAAAAAGATGATCTATTCGAGGGGAGATTCCGGGAATACTAAAAATGTGGAGACATCCAAAAAGGAACAGAGGAGCTTCGTTCTTTCTGACGAAGAAATTGTAAAACTTGCGCGCTGGGCTGCGGTTATTGAAAAACATTATAAAACCCCGATGGATATAGAATGGGCCAAGGATAGTGAACTGAAAGAGTTGTTTATTGTACAGGCGCGGCCTGAAACTGTGCAGTCGCAGAAGACCGGGCAGTCGATGAAAGCTTATAAACTGAATGAGAAAAAAGAACCCATTATAAAAGGACGCAGCATAGGCGACGCTATCGCTGCAGGGAAAGTACTCGTGCTTCAAAGCGCCGATGAAATAGACCGGTTTGAGGATGACGCGATCCTTGTTACGGGTATGACTGATCCCGATTGGGTGCCGGTAATGAAACGTGCATCGGGGATCATAACAGATTACGGCGGCAGAACTTCGCACGCCGCTATTGTTAGTCGTGAACTTGGTATTCCGGCTATAGTTGGAACCGGTGAGGCTACCGAAACCCTTAAGGACGGGCAGCAGGTAACAATGTCGTGTGCTGAGGGGGAGAATGGTTTTGTTTATGACGGAATCCTTGATTTCGAGGTTGAAGATATCAAGCTTGAAGAGATACCGAAAACAAAAACCCGTATCCAGATGAATATCGCCAGTCCTTCTGCTTCCTTCAGGTGGTGGAGACTTCCGAATGAGGGGATAGGACTTGCGAGAATGGAGTTCATTATCAATAATATCATTAAGATCCATCCAATGGCGCTCGTTCATTATGATGAACTTGAAGATAAAGAGGCAAGGAAGAAGATCCGTGAGCTTACAAAGGGTTTTGAAAACAAAGAGGATTATTTCGTTGAGCATCTTGCCAGAGGAATCGCAAAGATAGCCGCGCCACAGTATCCTTATGATGTCGTGGTAAGGATGAGCGACTTTAAGACAAATGAGTACGCTGAATTAATAGGCGGCAGGCAGTTTGAACCTGATGAAGAAAATCCTATGCTCGGCTTCAGAGGAGCTTCCCGATATTACAGCGAAAGGTACAGGGAGGGCTTTGAACTTGAATGCAGGGCTATTAAAAAAGCTCGCGAAGAGATAGGTTTAACTAATATCGTAATCATGATTCCGTTCTGCCGCACACTGGATGAAGCAGATAAAGTTCTTGAAGCCCTGGCGGATAACGGACTGGTAAGAGGACAGGACGGTCTTAAGATATTTGTAATGGCTGAGGTTCCTTCTAATATTGTTCTGGCTGAAAAGTTTGCTGAAAGGTTTGATGGTTTCTCCATAGGAAGTAACGACCTGACGCAGCTTACCCTGGGAGTCGACAGGGATTCATCTATACTGTCTGGACTCTTCGATGAAAGGGAGGAGGCTGTTAAACTTATGATTGAAATGCTTATTAAGAAAGCTCATAAAAAGAATACGAAGGTTAGTATATGCGGACAGGCACCGAGTGATTACCCGGAGGTGGTCGACTTTCTTGTGAGAACAGGAATTGATTCAATTTCGCTTAATCCCGACAGCGTCCTTGATATGAAAAAACGTGTGGCTGAACTTGAGAATAAACTTGCGATGCGTGAAGAAGAGGTTGTTCAATAATTATAGGATAAAGTATGTCAATTGAAAAAATTCCTGTCAGCGAGTGGCAGGGTTATGTAGACCAGTTCAACAGGATCCATAGGAAATGGCTCTTTTCTCTGGAGAAAATTGAACGCGATGGAACAAAGAAGAATTTTTCCCATGAACTGAGCCTTAAAGAAGTGGCGCTTGATATGGAAGCAGGTGAAAACAATAACCGCTTTTTTATAGTTGGTGAGCATAATGGTGAAGAACTGAATCACTATGTTGAAAAAGTTAAAAATATATCGATACGCAAAAACGATGATGGAGCAGAGAGGGTGCTCTATATCGAATCGGAATCCGGAGATACTACGGAGATTAAATTCCGATCAGCTGTAAAACCTGAAAACCTGGATGGAATCGCCTGAATTATCATTCTCTTTTTTGTCTCTCATATTCTTCCGAACCGGGAACAGGCTTGTGTTTAATTGTGATGGTAGTGTATAGTACATATATAACTATTAGATTAATTATTATGAATACTACCGGCAGAATTCCCGGGTGCCTTGCCAGGTCGTAGATTTCATACGGCAGGTAGATAAGCGAAGAAATTAATCCTATCCATTTGGCCCAGTTTGCCTGGTGCCATAATCCATAACCTTCCGCGAACCTTAAAGAAGAATAAAGAATTGCGAAGGATGCAATTATTATCAGCAGGGAATCCCGGGGATGGGTTATCGCTCCGTAAATACTTGCAGTTATTTTTCCCCGGGGACTATAATTGAACTGGCCTACAAAATTCTCAAATTTATCCTGGATATTATCATTTAGCAGACTTAATACCCCGAACCCCGCAAGCAGTACAAGTATTCCCTTGGAAAACTCAAAAACTGCTATGGTTTTAAGCGATTTTTCTGATTTAAATAAATTTCTCAATTGGATAAACTGGTAATTTCTGTTTTACAGAAAGTTAATAAAAAGGTGAGGTAATGATAGTGATAAGGCAGGAAATAATCCGGGGAAGGTGTCTGCCTTCCCCGGATAAATATACTATTTACTATTACGACATTTGTCGTCTGGTAAATTTTACTGTTTTTTAATCTCTCCCGGATTTAGATCATAATATAATTTAATGTATTCTCTTACTACTTTCATAGATCTTCCAGTTATTTCTTTAACAGATTCTTCATCCATTCCTTTTCTTATAAGTTTTTTTATCTGCGTATATTGTTTTATATATCTGTCTACTGCTTCCTGGCTGTGACTGGTTTTCAATACTATATCAGCCGGAGAGACACCCTGCTCATATAAACTTATTATGATTCCTTTATGTGTGGGTAAACTCCCTTGGTCTAGCACATATCCTTTCAGCGGAAGTATTTCTCCGGTTTTAGTTCTGTAAGCATCTAAATATTTTCTTATTGTACTAAGACTCCTATTCATCAGAACACTCAGCTCTGCTCCGCTTAGTAACCCTCCCTGTGCCTTGGCGACCTTCAGCAACCTTACCATTGTCTCTATATCTCTTGCTTCCCGGTGTTTATAATTACTGTTACGGTCTCCCTTCTTATAGAAGATTCTTCTTTCCACATCTTCTTCGGTTATCAGGGGAAGTACTACTGTCACTGCCGCATAATCTTCTGTCCTCTTACCATAATTCTGTCGTTGACCATCATCCTTCGTCGTTCTGAATACTATTTCCCCGATCCCTACCTGGTTGCTTACCGGATAATATTCCCTGTGCAGATCTTCTATATCGTCTGCCAGCATATCCAGTACTTTTCTTGAGCCTAATATTTTATATTCATTCTCCAGCAGGTTTACTATTGCCTGATGAAAGTTCCTTTTGTTTATGCTTTCATACCGGTCTCTTGTCTGATTTAAACTCATAACAAGCCTCCCATCATAGCTGCCAGAGGCTCTGAATGCTTCTTTACCGTTTTTTTTATATGCTCTCTGTAACTGTTTCTTTCTATCAACAGCTTGAGATTCTCTCTCCTTGTTTTATCTTTTTTGCTTTCCTTCAACAACTCAACGTACTGTTTTACTAATCCCTCACTTAAACCCGTTACTGCACTTATATCTTTTACTCTGTATATTCCTCTTTTTTGTGCCATTACGACTTTTGTAAAACTTTCTATGTATCTCTTTATTGCTCCTATCGAATGTCTGGATCTTAGTTTTATTTCACTATAGGTCATCCCATCTAACATCATACTTATTATTTTTACTTTATGTGTCTGGCATCTGCCTATATTATGAATATATCCTCTGGTTACTACTTCTATTCCTTCTTTTTTTATAATCCTTATATCTCTTTGAATAGTCCTTACTGTACATCCTAAATATTTGGATAAATCTTCTTGACTTACGACTCCTTCCTGTTCTATCGCTTCCTGGCTTATCCTCTGCAGCCTTACTCTCCGCAGCTCTACTCTTCCATTTTCCCTTAAGACCTCCAGGTCTTCTATCCCATTATCAATCGTCAACCTGACTCTTTTCTTTTCCATCTTCTCTATTACTTTCCCCGCTCTTTCCTCTATCCCGATTACTGTAACTTCTATTTGCCCTTCCCTTAAATTATTCTCCCTTATTAAACATTCTTTGGCTGTTATTAGTATTAATGAACTTAACTTCGGAGAGAGTTCATATGAGTTTTCTAATTCCCAGATGAACTCTCCTTCCGAACTTTTTATTTGCTGTCTGTTTATTAAGCTTCTTCTTAAATTCATTTATCACCTCAGTTTTTTGTTAATTTAATCTTTTCTGAGGCGACATATGTCGTTATTTGGTAAGGATCATTTTTTTAGTTGAAGTAAATGCACCGGCTGTCAGTTTGTAAATATATATTCCGCTCGCCAGTCTGCTTCCGTCAAATGAAACAGAATAATTTCCGGGTTCTTTAACCTCATTAACTAATGAAGCTGTTTCACTCCCAAGCACATCAAATACTTTAAGGGTAATAAGTTCAGTTTTCCCTACACTGAAATTTATCCTTGTTTCCGGGTTGAAAGGGTTGGGATAGTTCTGTGCCAGCGAGAAACTGAAGACATGGGAAAAGCTGACTTCAACCGGGTTATATAATTTATATGTTCCGTCAAAATCAATCTGTTTCAAACGGTAGAATGATCTGCCCGCCGCTGGTTTTTTATCCGTAAATGTATAATCGGCTTTCTCGGTTGAAGTACCTCTGCCGCTTATAAAGCCGAGCGATTTCCATTCCGCTGCGCCTTCGGGTTTTCTCTGGACTTCAAAACCTTTGTTGTTCAGTTCAGAAACCGTCTGCCAGTTAAGATGAACTTCTGTTCCTGTTGTTACAGCATTAAAGGAAGCAAGTTCAACCGGTACGGCACTGAATGTCTTAACTACAATATTATCGACATAAAATCCGTCCTCATTTAACGAACCATCAGAAACCAGCTGGAAGCGCAGTTTTATCTGCGCCCCGGAATACGCGCTGATATCTATTGTTTCATGAACCCAGGTAAGGTGGGTTCCGTCGTATAAAGGTTCGTCAGGCTGAAATGAGCCTGTTCCAGGATTCGTATATTGTCCCTGAAGGGGAATCCAGTTAACACCGTTATCTGTTGAAATTAGTGCCTGGGCATAATCCCAGTCGGATTCAATTGCCCATTGAGCGTCAAACTCCAGGGTTGCTCCAAGGGCATCGGTGAGATCGAGGGCATTTATCAAAGTAATTCCAGAGTTAGAATTGCTCTGGTAATTGCCTGATGGTGAATCTGTGATCGAATAGGGGGCAGATACAAACTTTGAACCGGTCGTACCCCACGTTCCCGCCGCTGTCCAGTTGTTCATATTCATTATAGTATCTTCAAATGCTGTTGTCTGAGGAGCTACAAAGAACTGGAAGAATTCAGGAGGAGGAATATTTCCAGGTGGATTTAATCCGCTGCCGCCTGCCGGCAGGGTTGTTACTATCGAAGCATTCTCATCCTGGGCGGCAATATAATACTGTACTATTGTGCCAAGCTGCTGTCCGGGTATTGTAAATGTGTATGTATAATCGCTTCGTGAAGGTGTACCTTCAATTTCATTAAAGCTGCCGAAGCCTCCGCCCATGCTTGTTCTATAGTATAATCTCGGTCCCGCTGCTCCTGTCGCTAAATTAAGTCCTGTACTGAAATCCGCTGTCAGAATCAGGTCTCCTGTATAATCCACTGAGGCAAATGGAGTATGGATTATATGCAGGTTAAGGTTCAGAGCATAAGAAGCGATTGCTGCAAATGACAGCTGTGCAGATTTCTTAAAGTAAGATGTGTTATAAAATGCCAGCAGATCACTTGTGGTATGGTAGTACGCGTTGAAATCATTATCATCCTCAATCAGCAGCACCGCAGAGTATCCGTTCTCAATAAATGAGGCATGATCACTGTAAGGCTGCTGGGGGTATACTTCTACAATATCCAGTCCTATGTTGTACTGAGCATTCAGCTCAACCATTTTATTAAATATTTCGTGAGTTATACCGACATCGGCTGTATGAATATTGCATATATTGTCGTTGTTGGAATCCCACGCAATCATATCCATATTAACCACTCCAAGGATCGAATCGCCGGCCTGGGCGGCCTGTGAGGCGTAATATTCGCTTCCTATCAATCCCTGCTCTTCTTCATCCCATACCGCAAAAACAAGGGTAAAAGGGAATGTATACTGCGAAAGAATCCTTGCGGCCTCTATAACTGCCGCGGTTCCGCTTCCATTGTCGTCTGCGCCGGGTGCTATAGTGCCTGAAGGCATATCATCATAGTGAGCGCAGATGATGAATTTCTTATTTGGATACTCTGTTCCTGTTCTTACAGCGTAAACATTTCTTCCGGTCGAACTGAACTGCTGATCATATGCGGCAAGTCCGTAGCTCTGAAATTTCTGCTTAATGAAGTCCGCGGCTATGTTGTTCCCGGGCTGATTTTTATTCCTGGAAAGAATTGTCTGCGTGGTTCCGTTTATTATAACTGATTCTTCACCCGACAGCTGTGCAACAAAATAAGCAAGAGAATCACTGCTGGTGTCATTTATAATTTGTTGAATTACAGAAGTCTGAGAGAATAAAAAAGTCTGAAATGAAAAAAGAATGGCGAACGAAAATAGTAACTTTGAATTCATATAACTCCCCGGAGATTTTAAATGAAAAGGTTATGTCCCTTCAAACATAAGAAAAATATTATCTAAATAGGCTTATAGTATGCAGCAGCCCTAATCCTGAAGCGGGAAGGAGAAAAATAATCAGTTATTTGATTCCTCCTCCTGGTAGATAATATTATATTTATTAATTAATCTGTGAATTGACCTCCGGTCGAGTCCGCATACCTCTGCCGTCCTGGAAATATTACCCTTATTTATTTTCAGATGGTGGGTTAAATACTCAATTTCGAATTTCTCAAGGGTTTTTTCTTTTGCCTCTTTATAAGGAGGATTCAGGAAAGAATTGTCGTCATTCCTCTCTTCCCCCGACGAGGGTATTGGAAGATCGGACCTTTCAACAATCCCGTTAGAGCTGAGGAAATAAGCTCTGCCGATAAGGTTCTGTACTTCTCTTACATTTCCAGGCCAGGAATAATTTTTAAGAGCGGTTTCCGCTTCTTTGGAAAAAACAGGTACCAACTTATCTTCCCTGGAACAGAGATCAGCCAGGAAATGTCTGGCAAGTATCATAACGTCATCCTTCCTCTCCCTTAGAGGAGGAACATCTATCCTGATTGTATTCAGTCTGTAATACAAATCTTCTCTAAATCTCTTCTCAGCAACTTCTTTCTCAAGGTTTTTGTTTGTAGCCGCGATTATACGAACGTCTATATCGATCTCATTGCTCGCTCCTATCCTCCTGATCTTCCTTTCCTCCAGCATTCTCAGGAGCTTGATCTGGAGCGACAGACTCATATCGCCGATCTCATCGAAGAAAAACGTCCCCTGGTTGGCAAACTCAAGAAGACCCGGTTTGGTCTTAACCGCCCCTGTGAACGCTCCTCTTTCATGTCCGAATAATTCACTCTCAAATAGATGCTCGGGAAGAGCACCGCAGTTTACCGGCACGAAGGGATTCTTATTCCTTCTGCTCAGTGTATGAATTGCCCTTGCAATAAGTTCTTTCCCTGTTCCACTTTCGCCCGTTATAAGCACGTTCATATTCCCGGGAGCGATTTTCTTTACATAAGTTATTACCGCCTGCATCTTGCTGCTCTTATACAGGAGTCCAGGTAATTCTAAGTCGGGGTCCTTTGTATCCTCATCCTGTCCATTGATCAAAGCCCTCTCAACCGAATCAAACAACTTCCTTGAAGTAAACGGTTTTTCAAGGAAATCGAAGGCGCCGTGTCTCATGGCCTCCACACTTGTTTCGATGGTTCCGTAGCCTGAAATCATTATTATCTTTGAATCAGGAAATTTTCCGAGGGCGGTTTTCAGGATATCCAGTCCTGAATGTTCCTTCATTTTAAGATCAGAAATCACCAGGTTGAAATTTTCTTTCGATACCGTATCAACTGCTGTATGGTAATCATCAATAAGCGTGATATCGTATTCGGGGTTTCTTGACAGCAGCTTGTTAAGGCTGTTAAGCATTTCCTGTTCATCATCTATAATTAATATCTTTTTCATTTTAATGACTCTTTCCATTAAACGTAATTCTGAATAAAGTTCCTTTTTCCTGAGCGGCGGCCATAGTTATATCGGCGTTATGATTCTTACAGATATTTTTAACGATATATAGCCCGAGCCCCGAGCCTTTCTCTCCCGTTTTAGTTGTAAAGAAAGGAGAGAAAATCTGGTCTTCAATTGACTCATCAATGCCGGCACCGTTATCTTCAACTGAAAGCACGTATGATGAATTTTCGGAAGTCAGAGAAATAATAAGTCTCCCGCTGCCGTCCATCGCATCGAGAGAATTTATAACAAGGTTTGTTAGTGCCTGCTCAAGCTGAAGCGCGTCACCTGTAATTACAGCTTTTTCAACCATTACGGATTTTGATAATTCGACGTTTCTTTTCTTCAAAATAGGCTGCAGGGTAGCGAGGGTGCTTTCAACAACTTCAGAAAGATCAACCTCACCGAATTTTTTTTCAGTCTTTTTACTATGTTTCAATACATTACGGGTGATTTCCGATATTTTTTCCGTCTGGCTCAGGATAACATTTATATCACCGGCGTAATCTTCAATCTTTTTGCTCTGTTCTGCCTCTAATGAAAGGTAATCGGCACGCGACATAATTATTGCGGTATGATTATTTATCTCGTGGGCGGTTTCTGAAGTAAGTTCTCCAAGGGTTATTAATCTGTCGGCATGCTGAAGCTGCTCAAAATGAAGCTTGCTTATCTCTTCCTGTGAATCATGCAGCCTGTTAACCATCAGGTTAAAGTTCCGGTTTACAGTCCCGAACTCATCATCTCTCTCTACTGCAAGCTGAGCCGACAGGTTCCCGCCCTTAACTTCTCTCATAGCCTGGATCAGTTTCTGCAGAGGTCTGTTTATGAATGATTGAAAAATAAAATAAAATCCTGCCGTAATTATCAGAAGAACAGCTATACCCAGAAAAACCATATGTCTGGTTCCTGTATAAAACTTTGTCTCTGCCGGTGTAAGATTTGCTCCAACATCAAGGTAGCCGATGATCTTTTCTGAATGACAACCGCTGCATTCCGGCTTATTCAAAATCGGGGAAAACGCATGATATTCATTGTTATTAAGCAGAGTGATCCTTCCGGATGAAAGCGAATCGGGATTGAGGTCCGGATGTATTAACTGCATCCCTCTCCCTACATCTTCCCTGGATGACGCAAACTTGATGGTACCGTCGGGACTTATTATCCTGATATGGTCTATTCCTTTACGTTTACCCAGATCATCCACCATAGTCTGAATATTTTTCTGGTTCCCCTGCAGCATTGCGTTATCCAGTGTGTAGTTCATAAGGTCGAGGGTAGCCTCAAGCATCATTACCGAACGCTGGTTGAAATTTTCACGGAACTGTGAGATCAGGAAGTATCCGGGAATTACAACACTCAGAATAATTAAGATAAGCGCGAAGAAAATAAACTTGGTTTTTATAGATTTCATCTGATTTTTTTATCCCCGTTCAGGGGTCTTCAAAACACAGCTTAGAAACGGGAAATAGGGAATTATTATACAATTTTGGTCCAGTAATTTATTGAATAATTAAACATCACTTCCCGGTCAACTTATGAATGATAAACTGTGCCAAAATATAATATTGCATTTTTATTCGATTTTATAGGGACAAAGATGTCACACTGGGATATTTCTTTCTCAGTAAAGAGAAGACTTTCGCATATTGAATAAATAGCTTTACTTAAAATTTGAGTAAAAACAGCGAATTTCCTGTAATCTAAGGGATATTGTACGAGCTTTCATCAGCTGTATAAATGGCATACACATTGATATTGCGGCACTGATGAAAATTGTTACAATAAGCAGTGATACAAACTTAATAGAGTTGATTGACAAACCCGAAGTCAAGGAAAAAAATCAACTTCTCGTTTATAACAAAAGCAACGACCTGCTTGATGTTGTTTCATTCATTCATACCAATCATCCTTCGGTGCTGATTGTAGACGATGATTTCCTCAAACCCGGTACTGCTCATCTGCTTAAAAACGTAAAGAAATTAAATCCCGATCTGGCTATTGTATTTATAACCTCCGATCCCGGAATCGAACTGGGGAAGAAGGTCAGCCAGGTTGGAATCCACTTTTACGGCTTGAAGCCTTTAAGTGAAAATGAATTAGAAGATTCGATTCGATCGATTACTAAACTAAAAACAACCTTAACTCAATATTAAACTAATGGGAGAAAAGTGATGAAAAAGACGTTGATACTGTTTATGATAGCTTTCAGCACAGTATTACTCTATTCACAGTCTGCCAAAGTTGTGACTTATGGTTTATCACCGCGTCAGGTTGATGCTGATACTACAGATATATTTGACAGAGCCTACAATGGTTTGACCAATGTCGGCGAAAATACTCAAATGTATCTGGAAGCAATATTAACAGATGCTACGATAACCAGTCCAACCTGGACTGTGGTTGAGAAACCCAGTGATTCTAATCCTACTTTCGGGGAAAGTGTTAACTTAACCGATCAGGAACAGGTCATTATATTTACACCTGATAAATCAGGTACTTATAAAATCGTGTATTCAGATGGTTCTGTATCATCTGATCCGATCGTACTTAAAGTCGGTTTATACCTCGGCTACCAGTATTCATATCCTGTTTTACCAAATCATGCATGCCAGGACTGCCACGCTGAAAAAACAGCTGAATGGGAACAGACTGGTCACTATAAGATCTTTGAAGAAGGTCTGAATGGTACATTAAGCAACCATTACGGTCCCACCTGTATTGGCTGCCATACCACCGGATACGACGAAAACGCTGATAACAATGGTTTCGATGATTTCGGATTTGTATTCCCTGATACATTATACCCGGGACAATACGATAATATGGTTGCTCAGTATCCTGATGCTATGCTCCGCGCACGTATTCAGTGCGAAAGCTGCCACGGACCAGGAAGCATGCACGTAGGGGCTGCTAATGTTATGTCTGTTACCCTTGCAGTTGAAAACTGCGCATGGTGCCATGACGGCGGTCATCACGTATACCCTGCTCAATGGAGAGCTTCTGATCACGCTTTATTTGCTAAATCAGGCGGCGAAACCAGAGCTTCCTGTGCACAGTGTCATGATGGTGCAGGATTTGTTGACTATATCAAAGCAGGAAAAACACCTCCTACAAGCGATTATGCTGAAGTAACTAAAATTACCTGTGCTGTTTGCCATGATCCTCACAGTGTTGAGAATCCTCATCAGCTGAGAACAATGGAAGCTAAGCTGAAGACAGGCGAAATTATCAATGGTGCCGGCAATGGCGCTATTTGTATGAACTGCCACCAGGCCCGTCAGAATGCTGTTGAATACACAAACAATTATCTGAAAAACCTGAGCACACACTATGGTCCTCACCATGGTCCTCAGGCTGATGTTCTTTCAGGAAAGAATGCTGTTACATTTGGATTGAATATTGAAAGTTCACCGCACTTAGCTGCTACAACAGATGCATGCGTAAGATGCCATATGTATCCTGCAACTACAGATCCTGATGGAAATGTAATCCTTGTAGGTTCACACTCATTCAGTATGTCTCATGACGGCGTAGATAACGTTGCTGCATGCACAGACTGTCACGGTGATTTCGGTCCTAATTTCTCTGATAAGCTCTGCTATATAAATGGCACTGCTGATCTTGACGGCGACGGAACTGCTAATGGTCTCCAGATAGAAATAGAAGGTCTGCTTGAACAGCTTAAAGCACTTCTGCCTCAGGATGCGGATGGTAATGTTGCTATTACAGATTCATCAGTAACATTAGCAGAAGCTCAAGGTGCTTATAACTACTTTATGGTAGAAGATGACGGTAGTATGGGCGTTCACAATCCGAGATTCGTATTCGGAATTCTTAAAGCTTCTATCGAAGCTTTAGGCGGAACAGTAGCTGTTGATTACGCTAAGGATAATATGCCTCAGGATTTCGAATTATCACAGAACTACCCGAATCCGTTCAACCCGACTACTACTATTCAGTATCAGTTACCGGAAGGTTCAAATGTAAAGGTCGTTATTTACGACGCTCTTGGAAAACAGATTACAACTCTGGTTAACGAATATCAGGGTGCCGGTACTTATACTACAAACTTCAACGCTTCTAACCTTGCATCAGGAATCTACTTCTGCAGAATGGAAGCCGGTAAGTATGTTAAAGTAAACAAAATGCTTTTGCTTAAGTAATATTTTTTGAATACCTCTGAACTAAGCATAAGAAGGCTGCTCAATTGAGCAGCCTTTTTTTTACCCTTTCTCTTTCGCCAGTAATATTAATCACACAATATTCCTCAAAATTTAGAGACATTAGCTGCAAAATTATGTTCATTATCCGCATTACTTATATCAATACTTAATAAAACGGAGATCAATGCCTGATTTCTGATAGAAGTTTTTTTATGGAGTTGAGCGATGAAAATAAATTTGTTACTCTTTTTGCTTTCCCTTCTTTCTGTTATTGTTTACCCGCAGACTGCTCATATTGATACTTACGGACATTCGCCTATACAGGTAGCTTACGATTCTACAGATATTTTCAATATTCCCTACAACGGACTCACTAACGTCGGCATTAACACGCAGATGTACCTCGAAGCCAGCCTGGACGGAGCTCATTTAACAAGTCCTTCTTGGAATGTAATTCAAAAACCCGCAGGTTCAAATCCTTTCTTCGGTACATCAACAAACCTTACCGATTCAAACCAGGTTATCATCTTCATTCCGGATTCATCGGGAAAATATAAGATAAATTTTTCTGACGGAGCTCTGGTTTCTGATACCCTTACTATTACCGCCGGTCTCTACCTGGGATATACTGGAGGTCAGATACCATGCGGAACCTGTCACGGTGAGAAAGTGGATGAGTGGAAGCAGACAGGCCATTATATGATATTTGAAGAAGGCCTTAATGGGACGCTCAGCAACCATTACGGTCCCAGCTGTATTAAATGCCATACTACAGGGTACGATGAAAATGCAGATAATAATGGCTTTGACGATTTTCCTTTTGTTTTTCCTGACAGCCTTTACCCCGGTGTTTATGATCAGATGGCGGCCCAGTATCCGCTGGCAATGCAGCGGGGGAGGGTTCAGTGTGAAAGCTGTCATGGACCGGGAAGTCAGCACTACGGCGCGGCTAATGTAATGTCTGTAACACTTGCAACTGAGAATTGCGCATGGTGCCACGACGGAGGACATCATGTTTTTCCTTCGCAGTGGAGAACTTCGGCGCACGCAACATTTGCACATGGTATGACGCGCGCGTCCTGCGCACAGTGTCACAACGGTGCCGGTTTCGTTGAATATATTGAATCCGGTAAGCAGCCTATTGCGCAGGATCTTTCCAAAGTCGTACCGATAACCTGTGCGGTCTGCCATGACCCTCATAGTGTTGAGAACCCTCATCAACTGAGAACGATGGATGTTACTCTTTCCAACGGTGAGACGGTAGAAGGCGGAGGCAACGGAACAATTTGTATGAACTGTCATAAAGCCAGAGAGGACGCGGTTGAGTATACTAACGACTACCTTAATAACTTAAGTACTCATTACGGACCACATCATGGACCGCAGGCGGATATTCTATCGGCAAAGAATGCTGTAACATTTGGACAGAATATTCCCTCTTCACCTCACCT
The DNA here is from genome assembly GCA_963771705.1 of uncultured Bacteroidota bacterium. Taxonomy (GTDB): domain Bacteria; phylum Bacteroidota; class Ignavibacteria; order Ignavibacteriales; family Ignavibacteriaceae; genus DATFVA01. The sequence continues at coordinate 105,645 of CAVYUP010000010.1, read as the reverse complement.
TGCCGCTACCGGTGATGCCTGTGTAACCTGTCATATGTATCCCGGGACGCTTGATCCATACGGAGATATAATACTAGTAGGTTCACATACTTTCAGTATGTCGCACGACAGTGTGGACAATGTACAGGCGTGCTCACCCTGTCATGGAAATATCGGAAACAGTTTTTCCGATAAAAAATACTATGTGAACGGAAATGCTGATCTTGACGGTGACGGTACGGCAAACGGTCTGCAGATTGAAGTTCAGGGATTACTTAACCAGTTGAAAACAATGCTTCCACAAGATGCAAACGGTAATGTAACCATAAAAGATTCTTCGGTTACTCTTGCCCAGGCGCAGGCTGCTTATGATTATCTGATGGTATTGGAAGACAGAAGCTACGGTATCCATAACCCGGCTTTTGTTTATGGTATACTGAAAGCCTCAATTGAAGCTCTCGGCGGTTTTGTAGCAACAGGTAATGATGATAATTCCCTTCCGCACGATTTTGATCTGTCGCAGAACTACCCGAACCCGTTTAATCCTTCCACTGCAATTGAATACAAATTGCCTGAAGCTTCTAACGTGAAGGTAACTGTGTATGATGCTCTCGGCAGGCAGGTTGAAGTTCTTGTGGATGGTTATCAGAACGCAGGAACTTACACTCTGAAATTTGACGGTTCAAATCTTGCCTCAGGAATTTACCTGTGCAGAATGGAGGCAAAAGGTTTTGTTAAGGTTAACAAAATGCTTCTATTGAAATGATATCCGTTAAATTAAAAAGGCTGCTCAAACGGGCAGCCTTTTGTTTTACCATTTGTTAAAATGAATCCGCTCAGGTTTATATCTTTCAGGCTGGGCCGGTGATTCGGCAGGATAACCGATTACAGCCATTGAAACAGGTATAATGTTCTCAGGCAGTTTGAAGAGTTCCTTTATACCTGCCACAATTTCCTCAAACGGATAAATACCGACCCAGACTGCTCCCAGTCCATATGAATGAGCCGCCAGCAGCAGATTTTCGGTTGCCGCTGAAATATCCTGTATCAATAAGCCGATGTTTTCCTCAAGCTGTCTGTCGCCGCATAATATAACAGCATGCGAGGCCTCTCTAATCATTTCCGCGTGTGAAGCGGCTTTGAGTATTTCTTCAAATATTTCTTTTTTATCGGCTACAATAAAGTGCCATGGCTGATAGTCGAAGGCTGATGGCGAGTACATTGAGTAATTTATTATTTCGGTAATCAGATCACCAGGAATTTTTTTCTCCTGGTACTTCCTAATGCTTCTTCTTGTTTTAATTGCTTCTAAAGATTCCATGTTTCTCCCCGAATTCTATTTTAATTATTCTGCACTTCAAATATAACAATCATTAATCATTGATTTTTAATCTGGAACAGAATAAATTCTTGATATAAGCAATCATATTTATTCTAATTCTGTAATTATCCAATATTAAATACCGGGAGGGTATCATGGATAAAAAACAGCTCATATTTGAAGATCTGCTGAATCAATTAACCGAATGGAGCGAAAAATACTCCGGTCTTGAATCCCGGCTCCCGGAAATACAATCATCCCTCAAAACAAGTAACAGCGAAGGAATTGAGATACTTCATCCTGAAATCAAGCTGGTAGAAATGAAGATGGCAGCATTAAGAGAGTCGAAGGAGGAATTACGGGAAGATCTGATTCAAGGACTAAAGAAAGCCGTTAAAGACCTAAAGGAAGCTTACGTTAAAGCTTCCTTCCATAGCAGTCCGAAAGAAGATGTCTTTGCCTGATATTATCAGTAAATAACGTCACCAACAGCTCTTTTCAACTGATAAGCGCTTAGAATACTTTTATAAAGATCCTGCAGGTAGAAGAACTTTGCCTCAGCAAGAGATGTTTCAGCATCAAGCAGATCAAGGTTGGTCCCTACACCGCTATTATAGCGGCTTTCTGCTCTCTTTACTGTCTGCTCAGCGAACCTGACCTGAGTTAAGGTAGTGTTAAGCTGTTCAAGGTTTGAGTTAAGTGAAGCCGCAGCCTGCTGAACGCTGCTGATTATATTTCTTTTTAGAGTTGTTATATTCAGCTCCGAGACGTTAGTATTAACTTTCGCTTCACTCTCTTTATACCTTGTTAAGAAACCATTGAATATGGGAACTCTTACGGAGAAAGAAGCCGCCCAGTTGCCTCTGAGTACATCAAGGTTCGGTTCATAGCCGTTTTTCACTCCATAGCTTAGAGCTGCATTGAGACTGGGTAAATCTCCCATTCCTGCGAGGTTTTCCTGCAGGCGGGAAGTATTAAGTTCATCTTCTGCGAGCTGCAGTTCCTGCCTTTTTTGAAACGCGATATTAATTAAGGAATCTATACTGCCGACAGGAGAGGGGGCTGAAAAATCTCCAGTTAAAGTCAGAGAAGTATCCTGTTCTTTTCCTAGCAGCTGCTTAAGCGCGATCTTCTGCTGCTTCAGCTGATTTTGTAAATCTATTTTTTCACTCTGTGCCCGTGAAATTCTTACCTGGGTACTGAGCGCGTCATAATCCGTGGCCGAACCGCTCTCAACTCTTTTGTTTGTAACCGTTAAATGGGCATTCAATGCTGAGATCTGTGTGTCTTTTACAGCTATGCTCTTTTCAATAAACAATATTGAATAAAATGTCTGCAGAGTCTGATAGGAAAGAGTCGACTTAACAAGCTCAATATTATCAGAGGCTGCCTTTCTATAAGAGGACGCTACATCTACTGAAGCGCTGCGTCTGCCGAAATCGTACAACTGCTCATTTAGAACGACATCAAGGTTATAATTATTAGCCGGCGCGAGAACAAGCTCCTGTCCGCCGAAATTAAAAGAGGGGAGGGGACCTATCCTCGTATAAGAAGCATGGCCCTGAACATCAGGGTAGAAATAACTTTTCTGCTGCTCAATTTTATAGTCAACAGCTTTCAGTTTTTCCTGCTGCTGTTTAATAAGCGGATAATTCTCCACTGTAAGCTGAATTGCTTCGTTCAGTGTCAAAGGCTTTTGTGACTGCGCAAAGCCCGCGGAGGTTAGTAAAAAAAAGACCGCGGTTACAGCAGAGATTATTTTAAAATATTTTTTATTCATTTAATTTCCTGTATTCGTAGTTATTCTGTAATCTCAATTTTTGGCGCATTTTTCTTTTTATGATACTTAAGAAAGACCAGCGGGATCAAAATTAAGAGCGTAATAATTGCTCCGGCCAGGAAGTCGTCATCTATGCCTCTTACAAATGCCTGGGCGGACATATTCTGAAGTATAAGTCCTTTCGCCTTTGCCATCAGCTCCGGACCCGAGCCGCCTGTAGACTGCTGTACAAAGTTTCTTAGTCCGTATACTGTATGCTGAAAAGCGGTCGACGTCGGGTCGGCTGCCTGGCTGAACATAGCAGAATGAAATATCACTCTTCTCGTAAGGAGCGTACCAAGTATTGCCACGCCGAAACTTCCTCCCACCTGCCTGATGGTATTGAAAAGACCGGTAGCCTGCGCCATTTTCTCACGGGAGATATCATTTATGGCTATGGTACTGAGGGGAATAAACATGAACCCGAGACCGAATCCCCTTATGATGAGAGGCAGCATCAGAGTCCAGTTTTCAGTATCAAGACTTAGATCCTTATATAGATACATACTGAAAAATGTCAGTATTATACCGATAGAGATAGGGATCTTAGGATTAAACTTGTCGGTCATCCACCCGGCAATAGGCGACATAAATATCATTATTATTCCTACGGGGAGGAACATTAATCCCGTCTGAAAAGCCGTATATCCCAGTGAATTCTGGAGATATAAAGGAAGCAGAAAGGAATTACCGAAGAAAGCGAGTCCGAATATAAAAAGCATAATATTCGCCAGTCCGAAGTTCCTGTTCTTAAGAATCCGCAGATCAATAATCGGGTGTTTAACGGTAAGCTCGTTTGAAAGGAAGATTACGAAGCTTACAAACGCGATTCCGAAGCAGGTAAGGATGAAATTCGACGTCCATCCTCCTGTATTCCATGAAGCATTACCGTCAGATAAGGCAAGAAGAAGGAACACAAGGAAGGAAGTCATCGATACAAACCCTACAAAGTCAAATGATCTTGCGGTTTCTGTTTTATATTCTCTCAGGATAACAAGCGTAGCGATCATCGCAACAATGCCTATGGGGACGTTAACATCAAATATTGCATGCCAGCTGAAAGTATCTATTAAATAGCCTCCGAGAAGGGGACCAAGTGAAACCGAAGACGAAGATGCTATTCCCCAGAAGCCGAGCGCCATACCTCTTTTCTCGGGCGGAAATTCGTGGGTAATAATGGACATTCCAACGGGCATAATAAATCCCGCTCCTGCACCCTGCACAATCCTGAAAATTATCAGAACATTTTCATTGGCGGAAAGCGAGCAGAAAAGAGAGCCGGAAGTAAAGAGAAATAACCCCAGCAGGTACGATTTCTTATGTCCCCAGTGATCCGCAATCCATCCCGAAGAGGGAAGCACAACGGCGAAAACCAGCAGGTAGGCAGTAAGCACCCATTCTATCTTATCTACGCTGGTACCGAAAGCCGACATCATTTTGGTTAAACCCACATTTACAATGGTCGCGTCGAGCACGGCCATAAAGGTTCCCATCATGATGTTGGCAAGAACGAACCAGCGGTATGAAGGATGGTCCTGTAGACCGAAGTTTCCTGCATCATTTCTGAATCCGCGGGCCATTATTTTGCCGCCTTAATTTTTACTTCAACCGACATCCCGGGGAGAAGCTTAAAATTATCCCTGGAAGTATTTTCAGGATGTATAGAAATTTTAATGGGTATACGCTGAGTGATCTTGGTAAAATTACCGGCAGCGTTAGACGGGGGAATCAAAGCAAACTGCGATGCCGTATTAGAGCCGATCTGCAGAACGTTCCCTGCGAACTTATGGTCGGGATAGGAATCCACATCTATCTCAACATCAGCACCTTCTTTAATAGAGGCGAGGTCCGTTTCCTGGAAATCGGCGGTTACCCAGATACTGTCGAGGTTATAAATTGAAAATATGGGCTGACCGGGCTGTACCACATCTCCCTGAAGCACCCATCTTTTGGCAACCACACCGCTCATAGGTGAATAAATTTCAGTATTATTTAATTGTGTGTTTATAACGTTAAGCTGTGCTTTAGCCGTTCCTATCTTCGTGTTCGCGATATTAAACTCTGCTTTAGCAGCTTCGAGAGCACTCTGCGAATGCTCATACTGCTCTTTGGGAATGATTTTTCCTTCAAACTGCTGCTTTGCTCTCTGGAAATCCTGTTCCGCCTTGTTCAGGTTAACCTTTGCGAGCTGTATGTTATCATTGGCCAGCTTAAGCGCGTTAGCGGCCTGTTCACGCTGTGCGATCAGATCCGTAGAATCGAGACGAACAAGCAGCTCTCCTTTATCAACCTTGCCGCCTTCATCAGCGTAAAGAGAAGTTACCCTCCCGAGCATTTTGGAAGCAAGCGACAGTTTATTGCCGTCGATAAACGCATCGTCGGTTGATACGAAACCCAGCTGACCCTTATACCAGAACCAGAAGATGACGCCGGCGATAATTATTATAAAGAACGGTATCCAGATCCTTTTCTGTTTAAGAATGGATCCCGCCTTCCTGCGTTCTCCTTTGATCTCCGCGCCGTCTGCAGGCTGTTTATCAGCTCCTGTTTTCAACTGTTCTGTTTCTGTATTTACTGCCATTTATATTGTTCTCCTGTTATAATTCCTGTTAAGCTTTTATACCTTTGATAAATATTTCTACGAAGAGCGACATCTCTGCTTTAAGCTCATCGTAATTTTCTTTTTCCATCCGTTTATCTTTTATAAACTTTATCATCCTCAGCCGTAGTCCCTGCATAAGGTGAAGAAAAGTTAATGTAGTTTCTTTCCTGAGCCTGCTTTCAAATTCGCCGTTCATTTTTCCTTCATCAAGGATTCGCTGAAGAAGCTGTAATTCTTTCTGTTCAAAGTCCTCAAATAATTCTTTGAACATCATCTTGATATCCACAAAGGTATTGACGTTCAGGGTGCTGAGGTTTACCAGCTCATGAAAATACTCGAGCCTTTTGTTTACATAGTTCCTCAGTTTGTTCTGAGCTGAGATCTTCCGGCAGAACAGCTTCTCTATTTCCTCAGCAAACAAATCCTGCTCTTTGTTGATAACAGATTTAAATAGTTCATCCTTTGTAGGGAAATAGTAGTATAGAGAAGCTTTTCCCATTCCTACATCTGAAGCTATTTCCTCCATCGTCACCTTAGAAAATCCATAGTGAGCGAAGCGGTTTCTGGCAGCTTCGAGAATCTCCTTCTCTTTCAGGCTGTTTTCATTCATATTTAATTTCGACCATTTTACTTGAACGGTCGAAAACTTAAAGAAATATTTTATAATCAGCAAGTAATTAATATGAGTATTGTGCGGCGGAACAAATCCGCCGGGGAAGGAGATTAATACATCACAGGCTAAGGTTCCCTTCAGGAATGATTTTGAGGTAAAAGTCATTCAATTTTTTGGCTAATTTTTTCTCTGAAATGAGCAGACAATTTCAAATTGGTACACTGCCAATTTGTCATACGTAAAGAATTTCAACAGCTGAAAATTGCATAAATTCGCTGTTTTAGAAGTGTCTCATTATGAGTCCACCTACGGTGCAAATACTCTTTAAATACCCTGCAAATACCAGCTAAAGGTACTGTCTGCCATTTTGTCATACCTGTATAATTTATCAACAGCTTTTTCCGGGAGGATTGAGGGCTTAAAGGGGAGTTATTCTGGTGTGCACAATTCTGCTTGATCAGTAAAAAAGCTAAGAGATTAATATTTGAATTAAACACCTGATTATATCAGCTCTAAATAATAAATTGCAGTTCGTCAGAAAATATTCAGGATGAAAGTGCAACGGACAAACAGCCTGAGCTTCGAAATACCCGAACCGATTCTGCTTAACTGCTGGAAACATCACGCCGGTTTCATTAAAGCAATGGTATCGGAATATAAAAATCATTCCGAATCCCGCGCTGAGTCTTTTAGAAAAGAGATCCTTTCAATCGGCGGATCGATAATGGATCTATATCTAGGGGAACTGACTCCTGCCGAGATCGCGGGATCGATAACAGCCTTTCTGAAAGAAATGAATGTTTCAGGGAGACAAAGTTACAGGGAATGGCTGGGGGAGGCAGGGAGGGACTTCCGGGAGATAGAAATTAAGGATCAGTCGGGGTGGACCCTGCGACTCGGCGAGAAAGAGGAAAGATACATTCATATACATCCTTCACGATATTCACCCCACACTATAAGGGTAAGGTCGACCTCCCTTAAGTCCGCTATAATGTTCTGCATCCTGAACAGAGGAGAGACTGCGGATACACTTACGCTGATAAACCAGATCCGCAGGGAATACCTGGATCTTCCGCCGTTAAAGAACATGAATTCGGCATCCGCCATACTAAAGCTGGTCCGGAGGTTCAGCTAAACTTCCCCGCTATTTCATTTCAAAAAATAACATTCCCATTTTTGAAAAACTAAGGCTGGCCCCGACGCCATATTATTTGAAAACAATAGTTTTTAGGCATTTTTGAAGGGCACAATCATTGATAAAGCAGGTGTGCTGAATAGTTTTTGATGTACAGCCAGGACTGTTGAATAATACAACAGTCTCTCTTTCGTTTAAAATTAATTTCGAACTTAAAGAAAAATCCCGGAGGCAATAATATAAATGGATGCAGTTCTGCTTGCGCGTCTGCAGTTTGCTCTTACAGTGGGGTTTCACTTCTTCTTCCCGCCTATTACGATAGGACTATCGTGGCTCCTCGTAATAGTTGAAACGATCGGCTGGAGAAGAAAGAACGAGATTTATCAGCAGATAGGAAAGTTTTTTGCCAGACTACTGGCTATTACATTCGCTGTAGGCGTTGCCACAGGGATAGTAATGGAATTTCAGTTCGGCACTAACTGGTCAGAGTATTCTAAGTTTGTGGGGGATATATTCGGTGCGCCCCTTGCCGCGGAAGGAGTTTTCGCATTTTTCCTTGAATCAGGATTTTTAGGTCTTTACCTCTTCGGAAGAAATCGCGTATCAAAAGGAGTTCACTGGTTCTCGGCCCTGATGGTTGCGGTTGGGGCAACAATTTCGGCGTTCTGGATAATAGTTGCCAACAGCTGGCAGCAGACTCCCGCAGGATTTATAATACAGAACGGCAGAGCCGAACTCACCAGCTTCGCCGATGCGGTTTTTAATCCTTCCACCCTCATCAGATTTTTTCACACTTTTGATGCTGCCCTTATTGCCGGCGCATTTTTTATGGCGGGTATTTCGGCGTGGTACCTTCTTAAAAAGAGAGATACCGAAATCTTCAGGGCTTCACTCAAAACAGCGGTTTTATTCGGACTTGTAGTATCTGTGCTTGAACTTTTTCCGTTCGGACACGAACATGCTAAACAGGTTGCTCATACACAGCCCGAAAAGTTTGCCGCAATTGAAGGTCTTTACACTTCTGCTGAAGGCGCCCCTCTAGTAATGTTTGCTGTTCCTACTACCCCTCCTCCCCAGCTTCATGGAACCATTGAGATTCCCGGCATGCTAAGCTGGATGGCCTTCGGAGATGTGAATGCCAAGATCCCCGGCATAAATGATTTTCCTAAAGAAAATCTTCCGCCGCTCTGGATTACGTTTGTGTCATTCCACAATATGGTGGTTCTGGGGATGCTCTTTATACTGATTATGCTCTGGGGCGCCTGGTCGCTTTACAGGAAAACGCTCTGGGAAAATAAGAAGCTGCTTACAGTATTTCTCTGGGCAATACCGTTTCCTCTTTTTGCCTGCCAGCTTGGCTGGATTTCGGCGGAGGTTGGAAGGCAGCCGTGGATCGTCTATAAGCTTCTGAGGACAAGCGAGGCTGCATCTGTCACCGTACCCGCAGGCAATATCCTCTTTTCAATTATAATGTTCGGACTGATATATATAATCCTTGGAACGTTATATGTCTTCCTGGTTGTAAGGGAAGTTAAGCACGGACCTGCTCTTCTGAAAAATAAAGAAGAAATGGAGGCGGCTGTATAATGGACTTAAATACAATCTGGTTCCTTCTTGTAGCAGTTTTACTTATAGGTTACGCGATCCTCGACGGATTTGATCTGGGGGTTGGTGTTCTCCATCTTTTTACTAAAAGTGAAGACGAAAAAAGAATAAATATTAATGCTATCGGTCCCGTCTGGGACGGAAACGAGGTCTGGCTCATTACCGGAGGCGGCGCGTTATTCGCGGCTTTCCCTATAGTATACGCCACCGTATTCAGCGGTTTTTACATAGCCCTGATGCTACTGCTTTTAGCCCTGATCTTCAGGGCCGTATCATTCGAGTTCCGCGGCAAAGTTGAAAGTGATAAATGGAAGAAAACGTGGGATGCAGCTTTTGGATTGGGAAGTCTTCTGCCTGCAATACTATTCGGTGTAGCGGTAGGGAATATTTTAAGAGGAATTCCTCTTGATGAAAACGGCCTTTTCACAGGTACTTTCTTCACACTGCTTAATCCTTATTCCATCCTGGTTGGTGTTCTTAGTCTTGTACTATTTACCATGCACGGCGCGATTTATATGACACTGAAAGCTTCGGGCGATCAGCTGGAGAAAATGAAAAATATAGCTCCACGTATGTGGATTGCTTTCGTTTCCCTGTACGTACTTGTAACGATTTATTCCTTTTTTGAAGCAGGATTCCTTTTTGAATCAGTGTTGAGCAATCCCATCTTCTGGATTTTATTTATAGTACTTCTTACCGCTGTCATTTACATCCCCATTGCCCTTAAATCTGAAAAATTCGGGAGGGGATTCTTCGCTTCGTCACTAACAATTGCGTGTATGATGGGATTGATGGCAGTCAGTCTGTTCCCCAGGCTGGTACCTTCGCTAACAGATCTTGCGTACAGCCTTACTATATATAATGCCTCTTCAACCGAAAGGACATTGTTTACTATGCTGATAATAGCTCTGATCGGAATGCCTTTTGTTATAGGATATACAATCTTCATCTACAGGGCATTCAAAGGTAAAGTTCAGTTAGGAGAGCACAGTTACTAAAATGAATAAGATATTTTTATAATAGAATAAAGAGAAAAAGATGCACAAAATTATTTCTGCCGGATTTATTGCTCCGGAAATCAAGAGATTCGAGATAGAAGCTCCAAAGATCGCTTTAAAAAGGAAAGCGGGACAATTTGTTATCCTCCGGGTAAAGGACGGCGGCGAGAGAATACCTCTCACAATAGCCGATTCTGATCCTGAAAAAGGAACGATTACAATCATCGTCCAGGGAATTGGAAAAACAACAAAACTGCTGAACTCGCTTGGAGCAGGTGAGTATATACAGGACGTTGTTGGTCCGCTCGGTAAACCTTCTCATATAGAGAACTTTGGTACCGCGGTAAGTATCGGCGGGGGAGTAGGAACCGCAATAGCTTATCCAACAGCTGTAGCGTTAAAGAACTCAGGGAACCACACGATTTCTATCATCGGCGGACGCTCTAAAGAATTCGTGATCCTCGAAGATGAAATGAAGAAAGTATGCGACGAAGTTTATCCTACTACCGATGACGGCAGCTATGGATACCATGGATTTGTAACGCAGAAACTGAAAGAGTTAATCGATTCGGGAAAGAAGATTGATTTTGTTCTGGCGATCGGCCCGATTCCAATGATGAAAGCTGTTGCTGAAACCACAAGGCCCTACGGCATAAAAACAGTTGTTAGTCTCAACCCCGTTATGGTTGACGGCACAGGCATGTGCGGCGGATGCAGAGCTACCGTAGAGGACAAAACTGTTTTTGTTTGTGTGGACGGACCTGAGTTCGACGCTCACCTGGTTGATTTTGAAACCCTTACCAGGAGAAACAGAACATACTCTATGGATGAAAAGGAGGCACTGGATCATTTATGTAATTATGACAAAGCCTTCAATGAAGGATTAAAAAAAGCTGAACTGGCAGAAAGCAGAACGGAGATATAAATATGGCTGAAATATCAAGAAAAGACAGAATGAAGATCCAGAGGCAGGCTATGCCGGAACAGGATCCCGCTCAGAGAAGAAATAATTTTGAAGAAGTAAACCTCGGCTTTACTGAAGAACTTGCAAAGATGGAAGCTCTCCGCTGCCTGCAATGTCCAAAACCTGTCTGCGTTGACGGGTGCCCTGTTCATGTTAAGATAGGCGACTTCATTGCATTGGTTGCAGATGGTGATTTTGCAGGAGCCGCGGCTAAACTTAAAGAGGATAATCTGCTTCCCGCAGTATGCGGAAGAGTTTGTCCCCAGGAAGAGCAATGCGAAGCCAAATGTGTTGTCGGCAAAAAGAATGAACCTATCGCGATAGGAAGACTTGAAAGATTTGTTGCCGATTATGAAAGAAATAATTTCGGGATAAGGACTCCGGAACTGAAACCGAAAACCGGTAAGAAAGTAGCAATTATCGGAAGCGGTCCCGCGGGACTAAGCTGTGCGGGTGATTTAATCCAGATGGGCCACGATGTTACCGTATTTGAGGCTCTCCATGAATTAGGCGGTGTACTGGTTTACGGCATTCCGCAGTTCCGTCTTCCCAAGGAAATAGTAAAAGCGGAAGTTGACGCATTAAGAAATCTGGGTGTTGATTTTCAGCCTAATACCGTGATTGGTTTCAGCGATACTATTGATGAACTATTATCGGATGGTTATGATGCGTGCTTTGTTGCTGTAGGTGCGGGACTACCGTACTTCCTCAATATTCCTGGTGAAAACCTGAACGGAGTTTACTCAGCCAATGAATTCCTTACACGTGTTAACCTGATGAAAGCTTACCGCTTTCCTGAGTACGATACTCCTGTTTTCCATGTGAAAGATAAGAACGTTGCGGTATTCGGGGGCGGAAACACCGCGATGGATGCTGTAAGAACCAGCAAACGGCTCGGTGCAAAGAATGCTTACATTATTTACCGTCGTTCTGACGCTGAACTGCCTGCCAGGAAAGAAGAAATTCATCACGCAAAAGAAGAGGGGATTGAATTTATATTTCTTTCAAATCCTCTTGAGTTTATCGGAGATGAACAGGGATGGCTGAACGCTGTAAGACTTCAGAGAATGGAACTTGGTGAGCCCGATGCATCAGGAAGAAGAAGACCTGTACCGATCAAAGGATCTGAATATACACTTGATATAGATATGACAGTAGTTGCAATCGGGAACGGTTCAAATCCGATCATTCAGAAGACCACTCCCGATATAGGCTACAATAAATGGGGAAATATTCTGGTTGATAACGACACGATGAAGACCTCCAAGAAAGGCGTTTTTGCCGGCGGAGATATAGTAACAGGCGGAGCCACAGTAATACTTGCAATGGGCGCAGGCCGCACCGCAGCAAAAGCAATAGACGATTACCTGAAATCGGGAATCTGGGAAACCCCGCAACCAGAGCAGAATTAATAACGATCTCTCCTGTCCTTAAAACGTAAAACAGGCACCTTCAGGGTGCCTTTTTTACGCAAATCACTGAAATTCTCTTAAACCTTCGTACAATTACTGTTATTTTGGTCACCTTATTGAAGGTGGATACATAAGCGGGATTGTTTTTTCCCTATTCTGCTGATGAAACATATGTACCAAAGTTAAAGGAGATATATATGAGAGCAGTAGGAATAATCCTGGCAGTACTGGGCGGAATAGCCCTTATAGTAACCGGGATAAATTACGCTAATCAGACGGATAAACTTAATTTTCTCGGACTTAATGTAACTGTCAGCCAGGGGAACATAGCCCCTATAATAGTAGCGGGGGTTGTATTCCTTATTGGAATAATATTCACAGCTGCTGCAAAACGTGCTTAAACTACCTGAGGCTGTCTTAAACACAGGGCAGCCTCTTTTAATGTATGCCGATGTTCTAACAAATCCTCATTCTCCATATTCTGAAATTATTCCAGCCTGTTTATAACCTCTCTTACTAATGCGGCAGTTAAACCCCACAACACTCCTTCTTGAAGCTTATAAACATATATCTTCCTTTTGCCGGCACGCCAGGGACGGTTGTATTTATCGGGAAGTTCCAATTCCTGTGAAGGAAGCAGCTGAACAACATCGCCTTTCTCATCCGTATAATGAGGATGCACCACAAGCTGAACAAAATATTCTTCGGGAGGATTATCCTTAAACCATGAAACAGGTATAAGGAAAACGCTTTCAACCTCTGATTTATCGATATCGAGCTCATCAATACTTTTTATATCGAGAGTGCCTATACAGGAGTCGACCGTCACTCCCATCGGTCCTATCAGAGTATCAAGTATGCCGAGAACTTCTATTTTATTTATAGCGATCCCCAGTTCCTCAACAGTTTCTCTAACCGCGGTCTCTATAAAATTCCTGTCAAGTTTAGGATCATACTCTCCCCCCGGGAAACAAATTTCACCTCCCTGTCGGATATTGGCCGCACGCTTCTCAAACAGCAGGTAGTATTCTCCATCAATCAAAATAAAAGGAATGATTACCGCCGAATTAAAGAATTCATCCTTACGGAGGATACCGGGAACCTCAGGAAGATTCTCTACAAGTTTATTCAGATCTTCTTTATTCATTTATAGTCAGACAATTTTGAGCAAAATTAAGAAAATATCCGGATAGTAGAGATAAAAAAAGCCGGCTGTTAAAGCGGCGGATGATTTATTATCTTTGTCGACAATAAATTTTCATATGACACAAGAAATAACTGGTATAAATACACTTCGGGAAATTCCTATGTTTTCCGAACTAACCGAAGCCCAGCTGAGAGAGGTTACCTCGGCGAGTTCACGCGTTTCGGTTAAAAAGCATCAGATGCTTTTTATGGAAGGCGAGCAGTACAGGGGTTTCTATATCCTTCTTGAAGGGAACATAAAAGTATTCAGGGTATCTAAGGACGGAAGGGAGACGATAATACACCTTGTAAGGCCGATGCAGGCTTTTGCGGATATACCACTTTTTGAAGGTACAGCTTATCCCGTTTCAGCTGAAGCTCTGGAGGATTCGCTGCTGCTTTTCTTTGATGCCGCTAACTTTATCGGTCTTCTCGAAAGAAATCCTAAAATAAGTTTCCAGATGCTGGCGGGGTTTGCCAAGAGGATGAAATCGCTTACGCAGAAGATAGAAGAGCTTTCTTCAAAAGAAGTCACCTCCAGGCTGGCTAAATATCTTCTACAGGAAATTAAAAGCAGCGGGACCGGGAAACTGCCCGAACCATTTATAAAGCTGACAGTCTCAAGAAATTCCATTGCGGGCTACCTGGGCACTATCACTGAAACTCTCAGCAGGTCGCTTAAAAAACTGCAGGACGATGAGATCATCAGGGTGCAGGGGAAAAAGATTTTTATTACAAATCTTAAGAAATTAAAAGAAATTTCCGCCTGAACGAATCGAATAACAAATCATCACAAATCTGACTTAAGTCAAGGAATTCCTTTCTTCTCCCTGCTAAATTATCCCCAATAATTTATGAATTTTTATAAGGAGTAAGATATGGAAAGCGCGGTAAAGACACTTGATGTAAGACCCATCATACCCAGGGAAAAGCACCCTTCAATTTTTTCAACTTTTGATTCCCTGACAAAAGGCGAAACGCTTCAGCTTATTAATGATCATGATCCCAAGCCATTATTCTATGAAATGTCAGCTGAGAGAATCGGACAGTTTTTCTGGGAATATGTGGAATCAGGTCCTGAAGTGTGGAAAGTAAACATTAAAAAAGTTGTGTGAGATAAGTTTTAATGTTTACTACAGTAAGATACTTCATTAAGACCAGCATAATTTTCCTGATAACAGGCATCCTTACCGGCGTTTATATGTCGCTTGCACAGAATATATTTTACACCGCTTACGGTGTTGAGCTGAAATCGGCTCACACTCATATTATCCTTGTCGGTTCTGTGATGATGATGATAATGGGTGTTGCTTTATGGTTTTTCCCGAAGGCACAGAAAGATGATTCAAAATATGATCCTGATAAGATACGAATAGCCTACTGGCTGATGACTTCATCTACTGCTCTTCGTTTTGTCTTCCAGGTGATTGCAGCCTTTATTTTTGCTGAATGGACGGGCTGGCTGATTACTGTATTTTCAATTTTCCAGGTTGCCGCGATCATTTATTTCTTCTACGCCATCTGGGGAAGGATACGGCCTGTAGGAAGTCATTTAAGAGAAGCGAAAGGCGAGAAGTTCTGATGCGATACAAATCACTTCACCTGCAGGAGTTTATTTTATTTTTCGCTGATACTTCAGGTTATAAGACAATAATTCAAAGAATTGTAAAAAATTTTCTTCATTGAAATAATAAACAGGTAATTAAATGAATTATAAAAAACTATGGATTGGATTAGGACTTGTCATAGTACTCTCATTCGTTGTTCTGGGATACTTTGGAACAGAGATTTACCGGAAAGCTCCCCCTGTTCCCGAAAAAGTTGTTACTTCCGGCGGTGAAGTAGTCTTCACAAAAGACGATATACAGAACGGACAGAATGTCTGGCAGTCGATGGGAGGACAGGAAATGGGCACAGTCTGGGGGCACGGTGCATATATCGCGCCCGACTGGACGGCCGACTGGATCCATCGCGAAGCTTTATGGATCTTAAATGACCGGGCTCAGAAAAAATACGGAAAGAAGTATGACGATCTCGCTCCTTCCTACCAGGCTGAACTAAAAGAGAGCCTTAAAGATGAACTAAGAAAAAATACCTACGATGCTTCCACCGGAACTATAACAATTTCTGCTGAAAGGGCGGAAGCAGTACAGAATGTAGGTAAACATTTTACCTCTCTGTTCTCGGGCGATCCCGCGCTTAATCATCTGAGAGAAGTTTATGCTATACCGAAGAATGCGGTAAAAGATCCTCAGAGACTGGCGGAGCTGAATGCATTTTTCTGGTGGGCTTCCTGGGCCTGTATTACCACCCGTCCCGGCTCTGATGTAACCTATACAAGCAACTGGCCCGCAGAGGAACTGGTCGGTAATAAACCGGCAGGGATGGTTGTAGTCTGGTCAGTGATAAGCTTTGTTTTACTCCTTGCGGGAATAGGAGCACTTGCCTGGTATTATGCTGCCTCAAGGAGAAAACAGGAAGAAGAACATCACGAGGCTCCCGAGTGGGATCCACTGCTTGCGCTTCAGCCTACTCCTTCAATGAAAGCAACGCTTAAGTATTTCTGGATAGTCGGCGCACTGGTGGTTGCGCAGGTCCTCTTCGGCGCCATTACTGCGCACTATGGAGTGGAAGGCGCAGGCTTTTATGGAATCAAGATATCTGAAATTATTCCTTATTCACTAACCAGAACCTGGCATCAGCAGCTTGGAATTTTCTGGATAGCCACTGCATGGCTTGCAACCGGTATTTTTATAGCGCCCGCCGTATCCGGTTATGAACCCAAATATCAGCGCGGACTGGTAAACTTTTTATTTGTCGCTCTGATAATAATTGTAGGCGGTTCAATGGTCGGTGAATACCTCGGCGTTCATCAGATGCTAAGCTTCAAAACTAACTTCTGGTTCGGACATCAGGGATATGAATATGTCGATCTGGGCAGATTCTGGCAGTCGTTTTTACTGGTAGGATTATTCCTCTGGCTGTTCATTATGATCCGGGCGATGAAACCGGCATTTCAAAAAAAGGATGAAAATAAACATCTGCTCGGACTTTTCCTTATTGCCAGTATAGCCATAGCGGTCTTTTACGCTGCAGGATTTATGTGGGGACAGCATACCAACCTGGCGATAGCCGAATACTGGAGATGGTGGGTTGTACACCTCTGGGTTGAAGGCTTCTTTGAAGTGTTCGCCACGGTCGCTATAGCGTTCCTCTTTACAAGGATGGGCCTCCTGGGCATAAGATCGGCAACTACTGCGGTTCTTTTCTCAACTTCAATTTTCCTGTCAGGCGGAATCATCGGAACGTTCCATCATCTTTACTTTACAGGAACTCCGACCTCAGTGATGGCTCTCGGTGCAACATTCAGTGCGCTTGAAGTTGTCCCTCTGGTCTTAATAGGATTTGAAGCTTATGAGAACCTTACCCTAAGCCGCGCGCGTAAGTGGGTCGCTTCCTACAAATGGCCCATATATTTCTTTATCGCGGTGGCATTCTGGAACCTGGTAGGCGCAGGCTTATTCGGTTTCCTGATAAATCCTCCGATAGCCCTTTATTATATGCAGGGACTTGAAACAACTCCAGTACATGGACACGCCGCTCTATTCGGAGTATATGGAATGCTGGGACTCGGGTTCATGCTTTTCTGTCTCCGCGGGCTTACACAGAGATTTGTATGGAAGACCAAGATAATAGGGCTCTCATTCTGGACGATCAACATAGGGCTTGCACTGATGATCCTCATAAGCATTTTACCTGTAGGTTTAATGCAGACCTGGGCAAGTGTGGAAAAAGGATACTGGTATGCGAGGTCCGCTGAGTTTAATCAGTCGCCTATAGTCGATACACTGAGATGGCTGAGGGTAATCGGTGATACAATATTCGCTTTCGGTATTCTTGTTATGGGATACTTTGTAGTGGGATTAAAGACAGGATGGTCAATTACCAAAGAAAGAAACGATATAGGTGAAGAATTTCCCGAAGCTGCAAAACAGAGCTAGTTAAAGAGAACTTCCGTACATCGGCATCCCCAACCTTTATTCGGTTGGGGATACTTTTTTTTGATTTAAGCATTATATCATCTGGATGACACCATTAAGGTGTCATCCTTTATTTAATATACTTACGACCCCGGGGTGAATTTTTGAAGAAGAAGCAATGATGCTCGTACCTGCGGCAGCATCCTCACCTTTCATATCAGTAATAACTCCCCCCGCGCCTTTAATAACGGGGATAAGCGCCATTGTATCCCATACAGACATAATAGGATCGATCATTATGTCGGCATAACCGGAGGCTACAAGGTAATAACCGTAACAATCACCCCACCCGCGCATCATCTTAACTTTAGACGCAAGCTCCCTCAAACCTTTTCCGGGACTCTGACTAAACGATTTAAGATCAGTTATTAAAAGAACGGCATCGGCAAGAGTGCCGCATTCCCTTACTTTAACTGGTTTATCGTTAAGCGTAGTAACTTTGCCATCGCCGATCATAAGCTCATTAAGAACGGGAAGATTTATTGCTCCCAGTACCGGTTGTCCATGCTGCAGAAGCGCTATCAGCGTACCGAACAGGGGGGTGCCGCTTATGAAACTTTTTGTCCCGTCAACAGGATCCAGCACCCATTTATATTCTGCATCAGGATTCACCTCGCCGAATTCCTCACCCAGAATACCATGATCGGGAAATTCTTTAATTATCGATTCCCGAAGGAATTCCTCCGTCTTTTTATCCGCGATTGTAACCGGTGAATTATCCGGCTTTGTTTCGATATTTACCGGCACACGATAATAATTTTTAATTATGGCACCCGATTCCCCGGCTAAAAATTTAATAAAAGGGAGCAAATCCTTAACTGAAAGCATAAGACAATTTCTTTTTTCCGTTAAAATAGACGCTTTAGTCCCAAAATCAAAGATTCCAATCATTCATGTTAAGTCGGTCGGAAATCACGGCATAATTGGGACCGGAAAAAAAGGTGACCAAAAATATTGGAGCACCAGAATTTTACCTCCGGCTCTTGACATATTAGGTTAAATAACCTAAGTTCTGGTTAAACGTTTAACCAGGTATAAATGAAGCCGACCATTAAAGACATTGCGGAAAAAGCAGGCGTATCAATAGCTACCGTTTCCTACGTAATTAATAATACAAAAACAATTTCTCCCGAGACCAAAGAGAGAGTTGAAAGGACCATAAAAACGCTCAGGTACCAACCCTCTAAGTCTGCCAGAAGTCTTGTTACCGGAAAGACAGGCAATATAGGTTTCATATTAACTGATGACCATTTCCTCAGAACCGAACCATTTTATACGAAGATATTTCTTGGAACTGAGTTTGAGGCAAGGATAGAAGGATACTACATCCTGCTTACCTCGATTAAAAAAGATTTTGACAAGAAAGATAACCTCCCCAGGTTTGTTTTAAATAAGAGCGTCGACGGAATAGTTATAGCTGGTAAAATTCCGAATAACCTGATAGACAGGTTAGCAGCTTATAAAATTCCTACGGTCTTTGTTGATTATGTGCCTCCGCATAACGGTTATCCCCTCGTTCTTATTGATAATATAGACGGCGGATTACAGGCGGTTAATCACCTTATAGAACTGGGACATAAAAAGATCGCTTATGTTTCAAGCGATATTGAACATCCAAGTTTTGCCGACAGGTTAAACGGATACAAACAAGCTCTTGAACATGCAGGACTTCCTGTAAAATCCAATTTAATCTTAACAAGTTCGGAATATGAAGGGAGACAGGCAGGCATAGACCTTGCCGCAAGGCTGTTCTCAAAAAGTAAAGATGTAACTGCAGTTTTTGCGGGTAATGACGCGCTTGCAATTGGAGTAATGCATTACCTTAAATCGAACGGCTACAGGATCCCCGACGATGTTTCAGTAATAGGATTTGATGGGATTGAAGCAGATCTTCTGCTTGATCCGCCTCTTTCCACAATCAGTGTTCCCAAAATAGAACTGGGTGTGGAAGCTCTTAAATTATTAGCTAATACGTTAAAGAATAAAAAAACATTACCCAAAAAAGTAGTTGTTCCTGTTGAATTAACCATCAGAGACTCTACTTCATTTTGTAATTCAAAGTGAGATGAAATGCTGGCGGCTCTATTTACAGGCAATAAAAATTTTATAGTGGGTGATTATTCTCTCCGCACTCCTGGGAAAGATGAGCTGCTTATTAAAGTAGCCTGCTGCGGAGTGTGCGGAACGGACAGGCACATCTATGAAGGTAAAGCTCCATCACGTATTCCAGTTATTCTTGGCCATGAATTCAGCGGAATAATAGCCGACAGCGGTGATAAGGACTCTGAGTTCACCATTGGCAGCCGGGCAGCCGTAAATCCTAATATCCATTGCGGATATTGCGACTATTGTAAAAGAGGCAAAATACAATTTTGTGAAAATCATAAGGCGCTGGGAGTTACTTTAAATGGCGGTTTCGCGGAATACGCCATCGTACCTAAAACACAGGCATATTTGCTTCCCGATGACTTTGATCTTTCAATTGCTTCATTTGCTGAACCTCTATCATGCTGTCTCCGTGGAATAGATCATGCAGATATCAAACCGGGAGATAAGGTTATTGTTATTGGAGGCGGAACGATAGGATTGCTGATGGTTCAGCTGGCGAAGAACGCAGGGGCGGCTAATGTTACGCTTGTGGAGCCTGATGCTTCTAAGCGAGTTATGGGAAAAGAACTGGGTGCCGACTTTGCATTTAATCCTTCTGAACCCGACCTTGGCCTTAAAATAAAAGATAATCTCCCTTCACAGACAGATGTAATTATTGAATGTGTTGGAAAGAGCGATACAGTAAATTTAGCTGTTCAGCTGTCGGGGAAGGGTACGAAAGTAATAATCTTCGGACTAGCTCCCGCTGACCACGAAGTTACATTCAATCTTCAGTACCTCTTTAAAAACGAAATAGCGATTTATAATTCATATCTGAATCCCTTTACCTTTGCTCCAGCTGTTGACTTACTGGTAAACGGGAAGGTTGACGTTCGGAAACTCATTTCCGGCAGAATAGCATTAAATGATATCAGCAGCATTTTTCTCAATTATTCGAACAGTAGTATTAAACAACAAATAATAAATAATTAATTTATCGGAGGTTCTATGCGAGGTTTCATTACCAATTGGTGGGCGGGAATTTTGTCCATCTTATTTTTACAATCAGCCATGTTCGCCCAAAGCGGGATAAACGATATCGGCGGTTTTGAGCAAACTCTGCCGTCATATTGGAATATGACTTCAGCACCATCCGGGGCAACATTAACGTGGGCCACAGATCAGTACCGTTCAATGGGAAAATCCCTGAAGATAGAAAAGACAACCACAGCAGATTCCGCTATGTGGGAATCAGATAATATGGTTGATCTATGGTCTGAGCGGCATTTCGCCAATGTTGACATCAACCTTGGGATGTACTATATGACTTCCGGAGTAAATACCAATCCGGCAAGTGATGATCAGAAATGGTATGTATCATATACTTTCTATGACAGCTTAGATGCTATGATAGGAGAGAAGAAGTTCGAATTAGATCAGAGTACGGCCAGCACGAGCGGCTGGGTAGCAGATACAACCGCAATAGGCGAGGTTATTCTTCCTGAGAATGCATTCAAGACAATCATCAGGTTTGTCGGAGGAAAGAACGCAACAGGAACAGTATGGACAGATGACTTTATATTTGTAGGTAGGAATGGAGGCTGGGCAGGACAGGACTGGAATACAGCAGTAGGAGTTCCTACCGGATGGTTCTACTGGCTGCCGCCTATCGGAGGAAATGATGGTGTACTGGACTACGGATATCAGAATACCGTTGTTACAAATGAGTATGCTCATACGGGAAATTATTCACTTAAATTCGATATTCCTGTTGGTTCACGTGACGGATTTGTTGGAACAAAAAGGTATGCGCTTGATGAAGCTCAGCCTGGTGATGTTCTCAGGATCAGTGTCTGGATTAAAGGTGCTAACCTTGAGCCTGACTCAGCAATTGCGGTTGGTGATCCCTGGAGTGTTTCGCTTACAGCAATCTATCACACTACAATAAATAATAATGACGGATGGGGACAATATGCAGCAAGTGATGATATTCCCCTTCAGTTTCCCAATGCAACTGAATTCAGCTGGAGAAAGTTCTCTGTAGATGTCACAATTCCGGATCCTCCATCAGGTGAAACAGCTAAATCAATTTCTGTAAGACTGCACCCTCTCGGAAGATTCTCCGGTACAGTATGGATGGATGATCTGACCGTTGAAAAACTGGCTCTCCCAGATCTTAACGCGATCGGCAGCTTCGAACAGACTCTGCCGTCATACTGGCATAAAGGATCGGAACCCACAAGTTCTGCTTTAACGTGGGCCACAGATCAGTACCGTTCAATGGGAAAATCCCTGAAGATAGAAAAGACAGCCACAGCAGATTCCGCTATGTGGGAATCAGATAATATGGTTGATCTATGGTCTGAGCGGCATTTCGCCAATGTTGACATCAACCTTGGGATGTACTATATGACTTCCGGAGTAAATACCAATCCGGCAAGTGATGATCAGAAATGGTATGTATCATATACTTTCTATGACAGCTTAGATGCTATGATAGGAGAGAAGAAGTTCGAATTAGATCAGAGTACGGCCAGCACGAGCGGCTGGGTAGCAGATACAACCGCAATAGGCGAGGTTATTCTTCCTGAGAATGCATTCAAGACAATCATCAGGTTTGTCGGAGGAAAGAACGCAACAGGAACAGTATGGACAGATGACTTTATATTTGTAGGTAGGAATGGAGGCTGGGCAGGACAGGACTGGAATACAGCAGTAGGAGTTCCTACCGGATGGTTCTACTGGCTGCCGCCTATCGGAGGAAATGATGGTGTACTGGACTACGGATATCAGAATACTATAGTTACAGATGAATATGCTTATGACGGTAATTATTCACTTAAATTCGATATTCCTGTTGGTTCACGTGATGGTTTTGTAGGAACCCAAAAGTTCGCTCTAGGTGATATTCAACCCGGAGACGCAATCAGAGTAAGTGTATGGGTTAAAGGCGCTAACCTGCAGCCGGATTCAGCAATTGTCGTAGGTGATCCCTGGAGTGTTTCGCTTACAACCATTTATCATACAACTATAGGTAATAATGCAGGGTGGGGACAATATGCGGCAAGTGATGATATACCGCTGCAGTTCCCTAACGCAACTGAGTTCGATTGGATGCAGTATCATGTTGATTTGATTGTTCCTGATCCGCCTTCGGGTGAAACAGCAAAAGCAATTTCAGTAAGATTACATCCGCTTGGAAGATTCTCCGGTACAGTATGGATGGATAAGCTTGAGGTAACAAAAGTACCTGTTGGTGTTACCCAAAAAGAATTCCAGCCTGTTTCGTATAATTTGTTCCAGAATTATCCGAACCCGTTTAATCCGACTACCATTATAAGCTATTCTATACCCAGGTTATCTCACGTTACCCTGAGGATATACGATATACTGGGGCGTGAGGTTAAAACCCTGGTAAGTGCTGACCAGAATACTGGTCTTCATAGCGTTCAATGGGACGGAAATAATAACTACGGAAGCAAAGTATCCAGTGGAATTTATCTCTACAGGATAGAAGCAGGCGACTTCATACAAACGAAGAAGATGCTCCTGATTAAATAGAAAACACAGTTAAGGGTGCTGGTCCTTCAGCACCCTTAATCTTTATCGTTTCAGTTAAATAATCATTTTTATTCAGGTAATACAGGTGGATGTAATGTTCACTACGAAAAACTTTATTAAAATCCGGATGTGGGTCTTGTTTTTGCTGATCTGCATATCGGTAAATCAGGCCTTTGCCGGGACAACGGGAAAGATCTCCGGTAAGATTATTGATAAAAGCACAGGCGAAGCTCTTATAGGTGCCAATGTCCTTATTGTGGGTACTTCCATGGGCTCGTCCTCAGACATTGATGGAAATTATTTTATTCTGAATATCCCGCCGGGGGAATACCAGGTAAAAGCCTCAATGATCGGCTATTCTTCTGTCACTTTTCAGCATGTTAAAGTATCGGTTGATCAAACTACCAAAATAGATTTTGAACTCAATCCTGAATCAATCGAGCTTGAAAATGTAGTAGTAACAGCTGAGAAACCGATTGTCAGGAAGGATCTTACTTCTACTGAACAGACAGTAAGCGGAGAGGATATTTCAATGCTGCCTCTTGAGGATGTTGCCTCTGTGGTTAACCTTCAGGCAGGTGTTATTAATGGCCATTTCAGAGGGGGAAGAAGCGATGAAGTTCGTTACCTGATAGATGGTGTGCCGGTTAATGATGTATACTCAGGGCAGTCGTCACTTTCGGCAGAAGTAAATAGTATCCAGGAAGTCCAGGTGCTTGTCGGTACGTTTAACGCCGAGTACGGTGATGCGCAATCTGGTGTAGTTAATCAGGTTACAAAAATTGCGGGCGATAAACTGAGCGGAAGTATCTCGGCTTACTCCGGAGATTATGTAAGCTCTCACAAGGGTATATTTCCATATATCAATCATATTAGTCCCAACGATGTGTATGACCTGGAAGGAAATCTGAGTGGTCCTGTTCCCGGAATTGGAAATCTTTTGAAGTTCTTTGTTTCGGGGAGATACAACAGAGATCAGGGCTATATCTACGGACACAGGATTTTTAATCCGCAGGATTCCTCTGATTTTTCTGCTAATAATCCGGCCGACTGGTATGTAGGCGCCACAGGCGATAGGGCTTATGTTCCTATGAATTATCACCATCAGCTGTCACTGCAGGGTAAGCTGGCGGTCAATGTGGGCGGAGGGAGAGGAATAGTATTCACCGGATTATATCAGGATAACCAGTACAAAGATTATGACCATTTGTACAGACTAAATCCCGACGGTGACTACAAAAAATTTCATAAGAGTATGCTGGGCATAGCCAGCTATACACTTTTATTAAGCAATTCCGCATTTATAGATTTTTCGGCTTCAGGGCTGAGTGCGGAGTACAAGCAGTATGTTTATTCAAACCCGCTCGATCCGCGTTATGTTAATCCTGATAGAAAAAAGGATGTAAGCGGCAGTGCTTTTTATACAGGAGGAACAGAGAACTGGCACTTTAATCACACTACAATCAGTTATACCGGGAAGGTCGATTTATCCTGGCAGATCGATAATATCAATCAAATAAAAACGGGAGTAGAGTTCATAAGACATGATTTGAAATACCAGGATTACCAGATAATAATTGATGCAACTTCTAACTTTAAACCTATGCTTCCTTCTCCTGGTGCTTTTAATTATAATACTTATCATGCAAATCCCTACCAGGCTGCCTGGTATATTCAGGATAAGATAGAGATTGATTACCTGATAGTGAATGCGGGGGTAAGGTTTGATTACTTTGAACCGGATGGACAGTACCTTAAAGACCCGAACAAAATAAATGAGCTTGATCCGCTTCAGCCTCCGTTCCCGGATTCTCTGATGCTGAACGCATCTACTAAATATCAGTTTAGTCCCAGGATAGGAATTTCATATCCCATCTCCGACCAGGGTGCTATACATATTTCATACGGACACTTTTTCCAGATACCTCCTTTTGAAAACCTATACCGCAATCCTAATTTCAGAATTCCCCTTACAGGAGATTTTCCCGAGAACATCGGTAATGTAATTGGTAACGCTGATCTCAAACCTCAGCAGACAATTATGTATGAAATCGGGCTGCAGCAGGCATTGACCGATGATATCGGAATGACTATAACAGGCTATTATAAGGATATCAGGAACCTGCTGGGTACAGAAATATATATAAAGAATGAATTCAGAAAATTCAGTAAACTTGTTAATCGGGATTATGGTTCAGTAAAAGGAATTACACTTTCGCTCGAGAAAAGATTCGGCGGAGGAATGGGCGCATCAATTGACTATACCTTCCAGGTTGCGAAAGGAAGCGCGTCTGATCCTAATGCCGCTTTTAATAATGCTCAGGCCAATCCCCCGATTGAACAGAATAAACAGCTTGTGCCTCTTGACTGGGATGGAAGACATACACTAAGATTTACATTGACGCTGGGTACTCCGGGAGATTATATCGCAAGCTTTATAGGAAGACTTGGCTCGGGTCTGCCATATACGCCTTCTCTGCAGAATCAGAGAACGGGACTTGAAAACAGCGACAACAAACCATCTTATTACGATGTTGATGTTTACCTGACTAAGTATATTGATATTGCGGGACAGCAGTTTTCTATCTTTGCAAAGATATATAACCTGTTTGATACACTAAATGAGAATGATGTTTTCGGCGATACCGGCCGGGCCGGCTATACGCTGGAGCTTACAAGAAACCAGGCGCCTCCGAGAGGTGTTAACACCATTCAGGAATTTTTTACAAGACCCGATTTTTATTCGGCTCCCAGGCAGATTATAATCGGGGCGGAAGTATCATTTTAGCCGATTTTTTATTGGAGTAAGAATGTTATTAAATAGAATTAATACCGGATTTATATTTCTTGCAGCAGCTGTTCTGCTGAGCATTTCCTCCCCGGTTTTTGGTCAAAGGATTGTCGATAAACATAAAGGCGATCATAACCAGACCAAAAAAGGATTCATGGATGGAAACCTTGCCGCCACTGTATATTACAACTTCGGTGAAATAGCTGACTGGCAGAATGAACCGACCAGAAGCGGTGTATGGCCGAAGGGAACAAACCATACTTATGTTGACGGAGTTGCAATAATAGTTCAGGCAGAAGCACAGGATCCTGCGGGAAATCTTATTCATCCCCTTGAAACAAATTATTACGAGTTTACACGTTATAATCCCGCTACAGGTGTCACGTACGGCTGGTGGCCTCTACCCGGATATTCCAGCCCTTTCAGCAATTCCCCTGCAAGAAGCGATGACGCCTCCACATGGCCGACCACCTGGCCTGACAGGCCTGCCGACTGGAACAACAGCTGGAACGGATTTTTTGGTAAAGGTATCTTCAATGCCGATGTTGAAACGTATTTCGTTTTCGATGATAATGAGGATCGGCAGTATATAAACGAGCATAATTTTCATCCTGACGCAGATGATCCCTCAAGAGGGGGGTTGGGAATGCAGGTAAGGGCAAGAGGTTTTCAGTGGTCGCAGGTTCTTGCCGAGGATGCGATCTTCTGGTATTATGAGATAACCAATATGGGTACCTATGATTATCATAAAACGTTATTTGCTCAGTATGTCGACTGGGGTATCGGCGGGCACGACAACTCTTCGAATAATGCAGGCGATTATAATGAACTGCTGGATATTTCATATGCCTGGTCGACAGTACCTTTCGGAAGTCCAGGCAACTGGTCTCCTGTAGGTTATGCCGGCTACGCATTCCTCGAGAGTCCCGGTGTTCCTGATGACAATATAGATAATGATCAGGATGGACTTACAGACGAAAAAAGAGATAACCTTCCTGTGAATTTTATAAATTCACCTGATCAGGATCCCTTTTTACGGAACCCGCTTCAAGATACCACAAACTTTAAGATTTTTTATGGCTATTCGTGGCAGCCTCACTGGGATGCCGATGAGAATGCCAACTGGAGATCTTATTTCGACTTAAATGAGAATGGACACTGGGATGAGGGAGAGCTTCTCCGGGATGATGTTGGAACCGACGGAATTGGGCCTTATGATGAAGGATATACCGGACCTGATCCTGATGGTACGGAAGGTAATGGAAGACCGGATCAGGGCGAACCTAATTTCGGAGTGCTAGATAAAGATGAATCTGATCAACTTGGTCTTACAGGATTTGCGATATACCCGGTTCATCAGTATGAATTGGATAATGATGAAGAGAACTGGCAGGTACTATCGGCGCTGCCGTCACCTCACGGACAGGTCCTCCAAAATGTCAACCTGGCTAATTATTTTTCAAGCTACCTTTTTAGTCTGAATGGACGTAATACTTATTCTGCTGTTACGGGGCAGAACGAGGAGGCCGGTGAGACTGAAAGATTCTCAATGTCGATGATCTTTGGAATCAATACGAGCGATATTTTCCGGAGGAAGAAAACTGTTCAGCAGATCTATAATGCTAATTACCGGTTTGCCAAGCCCCCGGAAAAGCCGATACTTACCGCGGTGCCCGGCGATCATAAAGTTACTTTATACTGGGATGACCGCGCAGAGAAAACTTTTGATGAATTTTATCAGCGTATAAATTTTGAGGGTTACAGGGTATACCGTTCAACGGAGCCCAATTTCCTTGAGGATAAGATAATAACCGACGCTTATGGTAAACCTATTTTCCGCTCTCCTATTGCTCAGTTTGACCTTGTAGACGGGGTTACGGGACTGCATCCGATTGATGTGAACGGCGCAAAGTTCTACCTTGGTGATGATTCGGGACTCAAGCATTCATTTATTGATACTACCGTCCAGAACGGACAGACATATTATTATGCAGTAGCAGCATATGATAAGGGATATGAGACTGTAACGATTGAGGGAAATTTCGAAGGAATTCCTCCATCTGAAACAACTACTATTCTGAAGAAAGATATCAGCGGAAACATTACTACCGATATAAATACAGCGGTGGTAACACCAAGAGCCCCTGCAGCAGGTTATATCGCTCCGGAAATACAGTCATTTGAAGGGACCGGGCCAGGTACCGGAAACATTTCGATATCTATTCTTAATCCTGACTCTATAAAAAACAACAATACTTACAGGCTCGAATTTTACGATAATACTCCCTACCACAATTCTGCTCATCCTAAGTATTCGGTGATCAACGCGGTATCGGGAGATACTTTATTGAACATGAAGACTATAAAGGGAGTTAATGAGCAATCGCCTGTGCTTGATGGTTATACTATTGATATTAAAAGCGATACCCTTGTAACCATTGATTTCAATAAATCAGGCTGGGTTAACGGCAATAGTAATTATGTTGTACAGCTGGGATTTGATTCTCGCTTTGCTTCAGCTTACTCAGGTAAGAAAATTAATTACCCCGCCGATTATGAGATAACTTTTACTGAGCCTGGACAGGGAGATCTTTCATTCCCTGCTACTTCGTTCAGTAATCCTATACAATCAAATATAATCGTTAAGAATGTTACCGAGAATAATGAGCACTTCCAGTTCATCTTCCGCGATCAGAATCACGATGAGCTCTTCAATGCCGGCGATGCTATTTTCTTTGTATTCGGTGATTCGCTCGGTAAACCAGCAACAAGTTTTTCAAATCTCCATGTAAGCTGGTCTGTTACCCTGTTGAAGGATACTTCGATAGCTGAAGCGGACCAGAAGCCGCCGCAGCCCGGAGATGTATATCAGGTTATTAATACAAAACCCTTCAGAGATGGGGAGTTTTATGAGTTCAAAACGAAGGCGCAGGGCCTAGATAAGTCGAAAGCCACGGAGGACCTCTCCAGAATAGCCGTTGTTCCAAATCCATATGTCGGGGCGGCTTCCTGGGAACCTGCCTCTGTTGAGGTCGGCAGGGGAGAGAGAAGGATATTCTTCATTCACCTCCCGCAGGAATGTACGATAAGAATTTATACTATTAGCGGAAAACTGGTAAATACTATACAGCATTCCAGCTCAATTTCAAACGGACAGGAAAGCTGGGACCTTGTTTCGAAAGACGGAATGGATATAGCTTTCGGAGTTTATGTGTTCCATGTTGATGCTCCGGGTATTGGCGAGTATATAGGAAAGTTTGCTGTAATAAAATAATGAGATCTTTAAAATATATTGCAAGAGGATGCCATGCATAATCTATCTCATTCAATAATGATTTTAATATTGATGATATTATTATTGGGGGATGTAAATGTTTATTCTCAGAATGTCTCTAAGACAGGAACCACCGCAGCCTCTTTCCTTGAGATAGGTGTAGGCGCAGCAGCTAACGGTATGGGCGGGGCGTTTGTGGGCCGTGCGGATGATGCTTCAGCGTTATACTGGAATGTCGGTGGTATAGCTTCACGTCCCCGAAATGAAGTTATACTGGTTCACACAAGCTGGATTGCAGATACAAGGTTTGATTTTGCCGGTTTGGTATTAAACCTGGGTGATTTCGGCAATATTGGTTTTAGTTTCACTTCTCTTTCAATGGCCGATATGAAGGTAAGAACGGTTGAAAAGCCGGAGGGGACAGGTGAATATTTCAGTGCCGGGGATATCGCTGTGGGTCTTTCGTATGCACGATATTTAACAGACAGGTTCTCTGTAGGTATAACAGCAAAATATATTCAGCAGTCTATCTGGCATATGAATGCTATTGCGTTCGCTTTCGATGCCGGAACGGTATTCAGAACTGATCTGCTCGGCGGGTTGACTATCGGGGCTGTACTCTCAAATTTTGGAACCCCGATGAAGCTTCAGGGAAGGGATTCCCGATATTTTATCAGGGTTGATCCAACAAAGCAGGGATCAAATGATAACATACCTGTAAACATTGACCTTGACTCCTGGGATCTGCCGCTGTATTTCCAGATAGGAGTTTCATCTCCTGTATTTAATTACGGTGATTATAAAATGAATGTTTCGGCTGATGCTCTCGTTCCTAATAACGACTATCAGAGTCTGAACGTTGGTGCTGAATTTACCTTTATGGATGTTTTATCTCTCAGAGGCGGATATAATTCCTTGTTTCTGCGGGATGCGGAAGGCGGCCTGTCGCTGGGTGTGGGAGTGAATTCTCAAATGCTTTTAAGCGTAGCTACAGTTTATTTCGATTATGCTTTCAGGGATTTCGGCCGGCTCAATAATGTACATAATTTTTCAATCGGAATAAGGTTTTAAGTCCTTGTTCCAATGACGCACAGTTTCGGGATATGATGAAGAAAATTTTTTTGTCCCTATTTTTTATATTAAACGCGGGCGGCATATATGCACAGGATTTATTCAGTGAAGCAAACCAGGGTAATATCGGTAAAGATGATATAGTTGCTCAGGTTGATACTATTAAGATAACAGCTGAAGAATTTTATTATTCGTATGAATTCGGTCCTGCTTTCCCTAAAAGGGAAAGGGATTCGAAAGGGGTGCATCTGAAATATCTGATAAATGAAAAACTCCTTGCGCAGGAAGGGTATAAAAACGGCGTGATGGAGCAGAATGATGTAAAGGGGATGTTCAGTGACATTAAGTCGGATCTTGCTTCCGAGGAAATGTTCAAACAGGAGATTCTGCCGGATGTGAAAATAACAAAAGAGGAAATTGATAAGGTCACTGAAAAAAAGCTTATTGAGTACGATATAAGGTGGCTTTATAGTAATGATGAAGGATCTGCAGCAGGTCTGCTTGATCAGTTAAGGCAGGGCGTATCATTTGATACATTATTTAATGCCCAGCTGAATGACTCGGTTTTAATTGATGACAGGCAGATGACTAGTACATTGTATGATATATATATGAAAAATCCTCTTCTGGCAGGTATAGTTGATACGCTGAAGGCAGGGATTATTCCTCCTCCCATTCATACCGGTGACGGCTGGTATATAATAAAGGTTGATAATATTAAAAGAGATCTTATAACCGGCGAGGCTGAAATTAATAAACTTCGTTCAGAATCCGTTGAGGGAATTAAAAAAAGCAAAATAGGGAAAATGTCGGATGAATTCATAAAAGGTCTTTTTGATAAGGAAAAGCCAGTAATTAAACGCAGTGCTTTTATTTTATTAAGGTCGTACCTGGGAAAATTCGTACTTGGTCCTGAGAAGTACAGTAAGTGGGCATTTGAAGAAAAGCTGGATTCAGCTTTGTCGTCCCTGAACCTTAAACGGGGTGATAAATATCCGGGTGTAACTCTGGTAAGCGGCGAGGTTTACAATTATTCCCTGGATGAATTTATCGAATGGTACAGGGACAGAGCAGAGTATATTAAATTTTCAGATGATGATCCCGGGAGCTTTTCTATGTCGCTTGAAAATTTGATCTGGCTAATGGTAAGAGACCGGATGCTGGGGGGTGTCGCTGCTCAGAAAGGTTATGATAACATCCCATGGGTGAAAAAACAGACTTCCTGGTGGAGAGATAAAATTGCTTACAGTGCTTACAGGAATCAGCTTCAGAATTCGATAAAGCTTACTTCTGATGAAATTAACCTGGTGAATGATAATAAGAAATCTGAATCGGATATTATGAGCGAGGAGCTTTCTAAGAAAGTACTCCATAAGGTTCTTCAACTGCGACAGGAACATAAAGTGGTTATCAACAAAGATGTACTATATAAAATAAAAGTATCATCTGAAAATGATAAAAAAGCCATAGATATTTATTTTGTTAAACGGGGTAATTTGATTCCAAGGTCATTATTCCCCTCTATTGATAATGACTGGCTCAGCTGGGAATAATGATGAGAAATCAGATTTTAATCATACTCATCACTACTGTCGTCCTTATTTTAAGCGGCTGCAGCAGCGATAAAACAGGGAATGATAAACTTCTCTACTGGTGTTCCAATAATACTGATGAGATAAATTTCGCGAAAGTGCGTACCGATGAATGGAACAGCAGCCACCCCGGGAACCAGATTAAATATCAGCCTGTTCCTGAAGGGCGTTCAAGCGAAGAGATTATTCTCGCTGCCGTGGTAGGCAATACAACTCCTGATATTTATTCTAATATGTGGCAGGGTGACGTGGAGGCATATGCACAGGCTGGTGTTCTCGTAGCTCTCGATTCACTTCCCGGATTCATGGATTTCATGTACACCCGGTGCGACACCGCGGTGATTAAGGAAATTACATCGAACGATGGACACATTTACCAGGTTCCATGGAAGATAAATCCCATCATGCTCATCTATAATATTAATATCATAAACAATCTTGGATTGTCGGGTCCTCCCCGGACTTATGATCAGTTCTTTGACGCTTCGCAGAAATTTCAAAAAGATATCAACGGTGACGGTTATATTGATCAGTGGTTCGGATACTCAGAAGTGCTGGTGACCTGGTGGCAGAGGTTCTTTGATTTTTATCCTCTCTACCTTGCCGCTTCAGGCGGCGCACCTCTGGTTAAAGCGGATAAAGCCGTATTTGATAATAGCTATGCGGTGGAAGTATTCAGATTTCTTCAGACATTATACAAAAAAAAATACTTTGCAAAGGAACAACTGACAGCCAGGCAGGATCCTTTTTTATCGAGCGTAATCGCTACCAGGTTCACAGGCCCATGGGAAATTGCTCATGCTGAAAAATTTAAGCCCAAAGGTTTTAAGTATGATTTTACAACTATGCCTGTGCCGGATGATCATAAAGGTCCTGTCTATACTTACGGCGATCCGAAAAACATAGTCATATTTAAAAGCTGTAAAGATCCGGCCGCTGCGTGGAACTATATAAAGACTCTCATAAATAAGGAGGGAGATCTTAAACTGCTGGAAATATCAAATCAGTTCCCGAGAAGGAAAGAATTAGAAAGCGACCCCTTCTTCAGCGGATATTTCAGCAGAAATCCTAAGATGAGAATATTCGCACAGCAGTCAAAATATGTAAGAGGGACGGATGCCTCACCTGTACTTAAGGAAGTTTTTGACCTGATATCACAGCAGTATGAAGCGTGCGTTATCTATGGTGAAAAAACACCAGAGCAGGCAGTAAAAGATGCGGCAGACGCAGTTAACCTATTATTTATTAAATAGAAAAGCAGGAATGTCTAACAGAAAAAAAATACTGCCTTATCTCCTGGTCTCCCCCTATATAATACATTTCCTGCTGTTTGTTTCTTTTCCTGTTGTTTTTTCGGTAGTACTTACTTTTCATAAGTGGAATATAATTTCACCAATGGAATACTCCGGGGTAACAAATTATATTAAATTATTCGCGGATAAGACATTTTTCAAATCCATCCTCAATACCCTGATATTCCTTATTATCCATATTCCGCTGCAGATTGTTGTCGCGCTTTTTCTGGCTGAAGTATTAAATCAGAATATAAGGCTCAAAGGACTATTCAGGGGAGCGTTCTTTCTACCGGTGATTGTCTCCGGTGTGGTTGTCTCTATGCTGTGGCAGCAACTGTATGGGTTCGACACTGGGCTGCTTAACAGGCTTCTTACTTCAATAGGACTTGATAAGGTAGGCTGGTTGATTGATCCTAAAGTTGCGATGCCTTCAATAGCGCTAATGGCAACCTGGAAAAACGTTGGATTATATATAATACTATTTTTGGTAGGACTCCAGACAGTTCCGGTTCAATATTACGAAGCCGCTGATCTTGAAGGCGCGTCACATTTCCAGAAGTTTTTTAAGATAACCCTCCCGATGATAAACCCGACTATATTTATGGTAGTTATCCTTTCAACCATAGGTGGATTCTCACTTTTTATTGAGCCGTATATAATGACAGGCGGGGGCCCCCTCAACAGTACAATGTCGGCTGTACTGTATATATACAAACAGGGATTTTTCTATTATCATATGGGATATGCAGCTACCCTGGGGTTGTTTTTTGCTCTAATCATTCTTGCTGTAATAGTGATCCAGAAAAAGTTTATCGAGAAGAATAATTGAGATACATAAAAAAAATATTGTTTTACTTCGCTCTCTCTGTCAGTGCTCTGACCTTCGTTTACCCTTTTTACTGGATGGTAATGGGTTCCGTGTCGCCCGAAAATGAGATCGGCAGTCTTACACTGCTGCCTGATTCATTAACACTGAGCAGCTATTCCCAGATGTTTGACAAGATCCCTATAGGGGGGGCATTTATTAACAGTATGATTGTCTCTTTGTCTATTACGATCGGCGTACTTGTTTTCGGCTCGATGATAGGGTACGCGCTCGCCAAACTTGAATTCCGGGGAAGGGAACTGATATTTTACATAATAATTTTTACAATGACGCTCCCTTTTCAGATTACCCTGATTCCGCAGTATATAATTATGGTAAAGTTCGGATGGATTGATACCTACCTCGCACTTATAGTACCGTACCTTGTAAATGCCTTAAGCATTATTATGTTCAGGCAGTATTTCAAGACTATATCCGACAGCCTGATTGACGCTGCCAGAATAGACGGCTGTAATGAGCTTCAGATAATCTTCAGAATATTATGGCCGAATTCTCTACCCGCTATAATTACTATCGCGATAATTACTTTTATGGCTTCATGGAACGAAGTACTGTGGCCTCTTATTGTTATACGTGATGAAAGCTTGATGACTATGCCGCAGCTCGTAACATTGTTTTCTGTCGGAGGCAGAGCGGAGTCGCAGCTTGGTGTAAAGCTTGCTTCGGCAGTAATGCTCGCTCTGCCTATTGTATTAGCGTATCTCTTCTTCCAGAAATATTTTATACAGAGTATGACTTCAACAGGCTTAAAAGAATAAGGAAACAAAAAGAAATTGATAAATAATAAACAGGTTTTAAGACCAGTCCGCAAAAACATAGAGGTAGAACAAGGAGTGTTATAAATGGATAAAATAATTAAATATGAAGGCAACCCTTTACTTACGAAAGATGATGTACCGTTCCGGGTTAACTCTATCTTTAATGCGGGTGCTGTAAAATTAGATGGGCGCTATCTGCTGCTCTGCAGGACTGAGATGCCTGACGGAAGATCGGCCTTTACGCTGGCTGAGAGTACTGACGGAATAAAATTTACTGTCTCAGATAAACCCTGCCTTATGCCGGGGGATCATAAGGATTGTTTCGAGTATGTTGAGTGGGGAATTGAAGATGCCAGAATTACCCCTATTGGAGATACATATTATATAACCTATACCGGCTATTCGCAGTATGAACCCCTTGTTATCCTGGCTGAAACAAAGGACTTTAAAGCTTTCACCATCCATGGTCCGATTAGCGAGCCATCCAATAAGGACTGTTCCCTTTTCCCTGAAAAAATAGACGGTTTCTACTGGAAGGTCGACAGGCCGTCTGCCGGAAACAGAAAGGATGTATGGATAAGCAGAAGTCCAGACCTTATTCACTGGGGCTCGCCTCGTATCCTGATGCAGCCCATGCCAGGCACCTGGGAAACCACTAAAATAGGTTCGTCGAGCAATCCTTTGAAAACGGAAAACGGCTGGCTTATGCTTTATCATGGGGTCAGAGAATTCCCTGCCAGCTCAATTTACAAACTTGGTGCAGTTCTTCTTGATTCTGAAAAACCCTGGATTGTAAAAGGCAGAACCCGTGAGCCGATAATTGTGCCGGATCATGATCATGAAAGAACGGGTGATGTTATGAATGTTGTCTTTTCAAATGGCTGGATAATGGAACCCGACGGCGAGATAAAAATTTATTACTCAGGTGCCGATTCCAACGTATGCCTTGCAGTTACAACAAAAGAATATCTGGTGTCTTTATGTCTGAAATAAAAAAAATAAAAATATTTCTTTTAACGTTTTCTATCCTGTTCCTGTTTTCTTCCCGTGAATATGCACAGGAGCCGGAGCATGTGAAGAACCTGGTGAATACATCTCATCTGGATTCTCTATATGAGGAGATCAATATAAATGAAAGTATAATGGGGATTATACACATATATAGTGATTATCCCGGCTATAAATGGATCTCAGATGATGATGAAGGAGCTGCATGCGTTGATGATGCTTCCAGGGCCGCAGTTTTTTATCTGAAAGAATATGACGCCGGGAAAGATACCGCGGCTCTCTTAAAAGCGGAGAGACTAATGGACTTCCTTTTGTTTATGCAGTCAGATAACGGCTTCTTTTATAATTTCATATTTGATGATCATACAATAAACAAGACCCATAAAAACAGCGTCAGCCAGGCAGGCTGGTGGAGCTGGCGCGCGATGTGGGCACTTTCTGAAGGTTATGGTGTTCTTAAAAACGTTAATCCCGATTTAGCTGTAAGGATTGAGGCTTCCTTAAAAAGATCTGTTCGCGCAGCGGAACAGTCTTTCCCGGGTGATCAGAAAACAGGAGACATAAATGGTATTAAAATTCCCGGGTGGCTTCCTGATGGAAGCGCATCAGACCAGGCTGCCGTTTTGTTACTTGCCTTTGCGAATGTGTATGAGCTGATGAAGGACTCGTCCGTTATTCCGTATATGGATAAATTGAGTGACGGTATTCTTATGATGCAGAAGGGCGGTTCTGAGGAGGTTCCTTACGGAGCTATTCTGAGTTGGCAGAATGAATGGCATGCGTACGGAAGCAGTCAGTCATACGCACTGTTGAAAGCATCACGAATATTAAAGAGGACAGATATCCGGGAGGCGGCTGTAAAGGAAATAAATTTCTTTTATGATTACCTGCTTAAAAACAACTACCTCAGCGGCTTTGAGATCGCCAGGGAAGGAAAAGGATTCAGTTTTTCAAAGCAGGATAAATTTTCACAGATCGCTTACGGAATAAGGCCGATGTTGTTCGCATCGCTGGAAGCTTTTTCTTTAACAGAAGATTCGCTTTATAAATTAAAGGCCGCTAAAATTGCCCGCTGGTTTTTTGGTAATAACCCGGCCCATGCACAGATGTATAATCCATCAACCGGGATCTGCTATGACGGCATAAACTCCGAAAGTGAGATCAACCTTAACTCGGGAGCCGAGTCAACAATAGAAGCGCTGCTTTCGATGCAGATGCTCAGCAAGTATGGTTTAACAAAAAAAGATATTTTGAAATCTGAAGAGGAATGATCCGGGAAATGAAGGTAGAAAAAACACGGACTCTTATAGAACCTGATTTTAGAAAAGTACTGCTTCGTCCTTTGGAGCCGTCATCGGAAAACCAGAAGATGAATATCATAAACAGGATACTAGAGCTCAGCGAGACAGAAGTCAGGAATGAATGGGAGAGGGTCAGTAAAGAATTTAACCTAAGGCACAGGAATACAGAAGATTTTTTCCGGATGCGGTTTAACCAGATAGCCGCATATTTTCCAGCTGATAAGGAAATCAGCAGAGAAAGAAAGCTTCTTGCCGGAGCGTCATTTTCAATGGAATATTCACTTGAATCGACAGCTTTATTTAATCCTTCTATTATCTGGCATCCTGTTCAGTCGGGACTTCCGGAAGGAAGCAGAAGGTTTATACTAAGTCTCAGAGGAGTGGGAGAGGGGCATATATCCTCAATTTTGTTTCGCACCGGTGTAATTGACGGCATTAATAAAATTAATCTTGATGATACGGGACAATTCGTTTCAGCACCGGTTTCCGGCGCCAACCCTGTTTATGATAAAAATCTTTTTATAAGGAAAGCTGAAGCTTCAGGTTTTACTGGCCAGTTCACTTCAAAAGTATCCGGAAACCTTGGGAATACATTTACCTTAAACGAACTTGAAGATACTCTTAAGCAAGTACTATCTGATCCGCGTTATGATAATAAAGACAGCAGGTTAACCGCGGAAGAGCTTCTCTCATTTTCCCGTTCTGAATATGAAATATTTTACAATGAAGAAATTCCTTTATCTGAAAGAATTATTTTCCCCGCAAGCCCTGCCGAGTCCAATGGCGTGGAAGATGCCCGCTTTGTTGAATTTTGTAATGAGGAAGGGATCAAATCATATTATGCAACCTACACTGCCTATAACGGGAGGAGAATCCAGTCGCAGCTTCTTGAAACGAATGACTTCCTGCACTTCAGGATAAATAAAATTTTCGGTTCTGAAGCAAGTAATAAAGGGATGGCCCTTTTTCCGCGAAAGATCAATGGAAAGTATGTCATGCTTTCCAGGCAGGATAACGAAAATAATTATATAATGTACTCTAATGATCTGCTTTTCTGGAATTCAAAAAAACTATTATCCGAACCGGCATTTAACTGGGAACTTATACAGCAGGGGAACTGCGGATCACCTATAGAAACGGAAAAAGGATGGCTGATGCTCACACACGGAGTTGGTCCGGTAAGAAAATACTGCATCGGCGCTATGCTGCTGGATTTAAATGATCCGGGTAAAGTAATCGGCCGGCTCAAAGAACCTCTTATTAGTGCCGATGAAGAGGAGCGAGAGGGTTACGTCCCGAACGTAGTTTATACCTGCGGCAGTATAGTAAAAGACGGAGAATTAATTATTCCTTATGCCGTATCTGATTATGCGGGCAGCTTTGCAAAGGTAAATCTGTCAGATCTGTTAAATGAATTAAAATCCGAATGAGGTTTATATGTTAAAGGTACTGGTAAGATTCTCAATGCTCATTTTTGTGCTAATGCTGCTGGTATCTTCTGTAAGCAAAGGACAGATTTCCGACGAAAAATTAAAGATTGATTACAAGGGGGATGCAAAAATTGAAGTGGGCGGACCTTTCGCCGGAATTGAACTGCATCATAGTTCACCGCTCCTTCAAAGGATAAGCTTTTATTATCCCGTGGCAAATAGTCTTGATGAGAGTACCGATTACTGGAAACGGGATACTTCTTTCATTATGCAGCTTGGACTAAAAATCGGGAGCGGTCCTAAAGAATTTATCGGTAAGCAGCCTTTTGAATTTTCGTTAACTCCTTACTCTGTCGATTTTCACAATGATGACGCCGATAAATCTGTTTCAGTCTCTTATTCTTTTACTGGTACAAAACCCTCCATGGTTGTGAAATACGAATTGAAAAATAACAGGAACGAAAATACTCCATTCGAATTCTATACTGATCTTGAGACTGCGTTAAGAACAAGCCACTCCTTTAATTTTATAGATAAGGCCTGGACGGAGTATGATGGAAGCATTCCTGCGATCTTTACAAATTTTGATGATCCCCAGACGCAGAGTGCACAGATATTTATTGTTAATGCAGCAGAAAAGCCGTCCTCATTCAGCACAATAAGCACTATAGAGGGATTGACTAATCCCGACAATGACTGGCTCTCGGAGGATAATCTGGATAATAAAGTTATACCCCGGAAAAGTCAGCAACGTGCTGCCGCAAAATTCCTTTACCGCAAAACTCTGAAACCCGGAGAAACAATGACCGTCGTACAGGTTATAGGTATGTGCAGGCAGGATGAAGGAAAGAAACTTGCGGATTACCTTAGGGCGAACTACCAGAAAGAAGTAAATGCTTACGAACAGGCAGTGCTGAAAAAGGTATATAAGGGAACAGAGCTGATTTCGGGAGATCCGGTAATTGACAGATCAGTTTCCTGGGCAAAGGCAATCCTTGAAGTTAACGCACATTACATTGACGGGGAGATTGTTCCGATGCCATGCCCTGCAGAGTATAATTTCTACTTCACTCATGATGTGCTGAAGACCGATCTTGCTGCTGTTAATTTTGATACCGCGCGGGTTAAACGCGACCTTGATTTTATCATAAGGCATGCTGACGAAAACAAAATCATTCCTCATGCTTATTACTGGAAAGACAGCGCATATGTTACCGAGTTTGCGGCACACGACAACTGGAATAACTTCTGGCTGATCATTGTTTCCGGCTCATATCTCCGCCATTCAGGTGATACAACTTTTGTAAGAACTCTCTATCCTTATCTTCAGAAAAGTCTTAAACAGGCATTGATGACCAAAGGAGATGATGATTTGATGTGGTCAAACAGGCCCGATTGGTGGGATATAGGCAACCGATTTGGTCCAAGAGCATATATGACAATCCTTGCGGTAAAAGCAATACGAGAATTCAACTTCATCTCCGCCGTTCTGGGAAATAACCTTGATAAACTGCCTGATTATGAAGAAATGGCCGGCAGAATGCAGCAAAAGCTTAATTCAGTACTTTGGGATGACAGCCTTAAATACCTTATTAATTATTATGAACCCGGAAAGAAAGATGACCATTATTATATAGGTTCACTTCTGGCAGCGCACTACGGTTTATTGAATAAAAATAGGGTTGATGAACTCGTTCAGACGGCCCATAAAAAACTATTAGACGAAAAGGTGGGTATCTATAATGTTTTCCCTATGGATTTTGACACACTTGGCAGCTACCTGAAATTTGTAGGCAATGAAGCGGGCGCCCCCTTCCTTTATGCCAACGGCGGTATCTGGCCCCACGGAAATGCATGGTACGGGCTTGCCCTGATGGCTGACGGGAAAAAGGATGAGGCATTTTCCTTTATTAAAAATGTTATGACAGTCGAGGGGGTTATGGCAGGACCAAATGGTCAGCCTGCTATGTACGAAGTCAGAGACGGAAATTTCCACGATCCATCTGCCTATGGAACAGTAGATAAGCCTCAGTTCCTGTGGGCTGCAGGATGGTATCTTTACTCGTTATATCACCTCTTTGCCGTTCAGGAAAATGCATGGAACATTCATCTTGATCCTTATAATCCGGGTAAGATGCCTGTCTCATTGGATCTTTACAGCAGCGGCAGGCTTTCTAAAGTACAGGTTTCAGGCAGCGGAAAATATTTAAGAAGCGTTTTATATGACGGAGTAGAATTACCCACTGCCGTCATCCCATACCATGGAAGGTATGATAACATTAAACTGGAAGCTGGTATACCTTCGGCTCCGTATCTTGCTGACTGCAGATCGCTGCTTGAGTCAGCACGGTATGATAACAGTTCCGGAGCATTAGAGCTTTCCCTGAAAAGCTTCCCCGGTCATTCAGACGAGGTTACGGTCATATCCCCTGATATTCCTTCAAAAATATTTATTGACGGGAAAGAATCTGTTGAAAAGGCTGAAATTGATGACGATGGCGGAACAAAAATTATCCGTTTCACTTTTGTATATAAAAACCAGGGAGCAAATATTAAAATGGAGTTTAATAAGGATAATGAGTAAAAAGTTCTACCTGCATGATAACTGGAGCGTTAAGCTGACCGGAAAGACATCAAATGATAATGATGTTCCGCGCAAAAAGTTGAAGAACTGGATACCGGCGGAGGTTCCGGGAACCATTCATACTGATCTTCTGAATGCCGGCATCATAGAAAATCCTTTTAAAGAAAAGAATGAATTCAATTATAACTGGATATCGAAGAGCAGCTGGACGTACAAAACTGAATTTAATTACCCGGAAGGACTAAGCAGAAGTTCTGTTATAAAGCTGGTTTTTGAAGGGATTGATACCGCCGCGGATATATTTCTGAATCACAAGCTTCTCGGCAGGGCAGACAATATGTTTATCCGGTATGAATTTAATGTTGACCAGGTACTGAACACAGGGATGAATGTACTAGAGCTCTGGTTTGATTCACCTTTAAGTGTGGCTAAAAAAAATGAAGAAAGATACGGACGGCTGTCACCGGCAAAAGATTCATTCAGGGTTCATATCAGAAAGGCGCAATATTCATTCGGATGGGACTGGGGTCCGTCTTACCCGACCTCAGGTATCTGGCGTCCCGTTTATCTGACTGCCGTAGAAAAGGCCGCTATACGAGCTGTCAGGGTCAATACTGATAAACTATCAGCCGGAAAAGCCAGAGTTAAAATAAGTTTCCAGGCGGACCTTTATACTAAGGAACCTGTGAAAGCTGTAATTACATTAGCCGGTAAGGACACTTCGTACTCAAAAGAAATCACTCCGGGTAACAACAAGAAGCACACGGTGAGTTTTGAAATAGACAATCCCTCTTTATGGTGGCCGAACGGAAGCGGCGAACAGAATTTGTACGATCTTAAGATAAGTATAACAGGCGGCAAAGGTGAAATACTTGATGAAGTAAATAAGAAAGTGGGCATCAGAAAAATTGAACTCGAACTTACCGATAACGATAAGCCTGTGTTCCGTTTCAGGGTTAACAACAAGCGGATCTATATAAAAGGGATGAACTGGATCCCGGCCGATTCATTTCTGACCCGCGTTAACGAAAAGAGATATGGTGAGCTTTTAACTCTTGCCGCAGATGCCAATGCAAATATGGTAAGAGTATGGGGCGGAGGCATTTATGAAAATGATGAGTTTTATAATC
Organism: uncultured Bacteroidota bacterium; assembly: GCA_963771705.1. GTDB lineage: Bacteria > Bacteroidota > Ignavibacteria > Ignavibacteriales > Ignavibacteriaceae > DATFVA01. Next base: position 63,203 of record CAVYUP010000010.1, on the reverse strand, counting down.
TGTGTGACAAGCTTGGTCTAATGGTCTGGCAGGATTTTATGTTCGCCTGTGAAAATTATCCCGAGCATGATGAGTTCATAAAATCAGTTTCTGTAGAGATTACTCAGAACGTGGAACGACTGCGATCTCATCCATGTATCGCTTTATGGTGCGGTAATAATGAGAACGAATGGATCTGGCACAGGACTCTCTCCGGTTCTTACAGAGAGATGCCCGGTTATAAAATATTTCATAAGGTTATACCTGCTTTAATGAAATCCCTCGATCCTCAAACACCATACCGGCCATCCTCACCTTTTGGAAAAGATGAAGATCCCAATTCGCAGACTTCAGGCAACACCCATCAATGGGATATCTGGAGCAACTGGATCGACTATTCAAAAGTAGTAAATGACCAAAGTTTATTTGTAACTGAATTCGGTTTCCAGGGTCCTGCCAATATTGATACTTTTAATAAAATACTCCCCGCGGGAAAAAGGAAAATACAAAGTGCAGGGTTTGAGTATTATAACAAACAGATTGAAGGCCCCGAACGGGTGATCCGTTTTCTTACGGCTCATCTCCCTCTCAGAACAGAGTGGGAGGATTTCATATACCTGGCCCAGTTAAATCAGGGACTCGCATTAAAAAGCTGCCTTGAGCACTGGAGGTCGAACAATAAAGTAACAAGCGGCACTATTATCTGGCAGCTGAACGACTGCTGGCCGGTAACCAGCTGGTCATTAATTGATGCGTCGAATACTCCTAAAATGTCATATTACTTCGTTAAGAAGGCCTTTTCGGATACCGTTATAAATTTCAGGAAGTCGGGGACATTATTAAAAATATTTGTTTTGAATGATAAAGGGACTGCGCAGTATACTCTTGAAACAAACGTGTTCGACTCCCTGAACGGCCGAATGCTTTATAATAAATCAAAGAAGTTATCTGCATCTAAAGGAAGGTCTGCTGAAGCTGATAAGATAAATACCTTAAAGTTTTCTGACACAGAAAACCGGGTTGTTGTTGCGACACTCTATGACGAGAATAGAAGTATCATACACAGAAATTTTTATACTGATAAAGAATGGAAACATATCAGTATGGCCGATCCCGGCTTAAAAATATCCTTACCCGAAGGATCGGTAACTGACTTTATTATTCTTACAGCCACCAAACCAGCATTCTTTGTGGATATTTACCATCCGGGGATTACCTTCAGTGAGAAGGGATTTATTCTGCTTCCGGGAGAAAAGAAAAAGCTTAGCATTGTAAAGGGAAATAAAAGAATCAGCAGGGAAAATATCAGGATCTATTCACTGAATAATTACCTGGAGTAATGATATGAAGATAAAATTAATATCATTGGGTAGCACGTACTGCCTGCTTTTGATTTTGCTCTTTGTCAGTCAGGCTCCTGCCCAGCAGATAAATATCAACAGGGTAGAACTGATGCCGAATATACCGTCACCTTATGAGATGAGGAACTGGAAACAGGCCGCTGCCGGCTATGATAATCTTGTATTCGACTTTAACCTTACCGGACAATATCTTCCGCTGATCTGGCTTAATACCAATACTATTAACTATCCGGAACATAATAGTTTCGGACTCCATACCGTAGTCGGAACTACCGTTCCCTCCTCCTCCGAAGCTATTAACCTTATTCCTGCTGTAACTGGCGCTACACTCTCCGGAATTGATAAGAGCAGTCAGAACGGTTATAATTTTGTGCTGATGAGCGAAGAGTATTTTAATAAGGAAAACGGCGCCGATGTTTACCTGAACCATCCTTCGGGCAGCAACTGGGATGACTGGTGGTATGATATTATGCCGAATGTCTTTTTCTACCAGCTCTATGATCTGTATTCTCCCTTTGGTGAGTTTTCCTATCAGTTCACAAAAATTGCTGACCGCTGGCTGGAGGCATCGTCGGTTATGGGAGGGAGCACCACTCCCTGGAATACTCCCAATATGAATTACCGCGCTTTTAATCTTATGACGATGACGCCTTATGCCTCGGGTGTTCCCGAGCCTGAAGCAGCTGGAGCCCTTGCCTGGATTTTCTACAATGCATATAAGGAAACAGGTAACCAGAATTACAGGATTGGTGCGGAATGGTGTATGGAGTTCCTCAATTCTCTCACTTCAAATCCATCTTATGAACTTCAGCTCCCGTATGGGGTACTGACAGCCGCAAGGATGAACGCTGAACTTGGAACAAACTATAATATTACAAAAATGGTTAACTGGTGTTTTGATGTTGGTCCCCTCAGGCAGTGGGGGGCTATGGTTGGTAACTGGGGGGGGTATGATGTTGACGGTTTAATCGGTGAGGTAAATGGTTCCAATAATTACGCCTTCCTGATGAATACATTTGAGCAGAGCGGGGCACTCGTACCTTTAACCCGTTATGACGACCGCTTTGCACGTGCTATAGGGAAGTGGGTGCTCAATGCGGCAAATGCAGCAAGACTTTTTTATCCGAATTACCTTCCGGATCTGAATCAGGACAGCGAGGCGTGGGCCCATCAATATGATCCTGAATCGTTCATTGGTCATGAAGCACTTCGGCAGTCTCAGGGCGGAGTAAGTCCTTACGCAACCGGCGATGCGATCAGCGGAGGGTGGGGATTAACAAACCTTGCTCTGTATGGATCATCGCACATCGGTATTGCAGGCGGTATCATTGATACAACCGATGTAAGTATGATATTGAAACTTGATCTCCTTAAGACCGATTACTTCCACTCCAATGCGTACCCCAGCTTTCTTTACTATAATCCCTATGCGGCGGACAAGCAGGTTACAATTGATGCCGGATCCGGTTCACATGATATCTATGATGCGGTTTCCAACGCTGTTATTGCCGGAGGAGTTAGCGGGAATATTCTAATTACAATTCCCGGGGATAACGCGGTAATCGCTGTGATAATTCCCTCCGGAAGTACAATAACCTATGATCTCGATAAGGCTTATGTAAATGGTATTGTTATCGATTATCTTTCCGGGCAGCCTGTATCCAACTATCCGCCGAGGATAAAGTCTTTATCGTCTGCAAAGCAGGTACTCACCTTCAATGACTCAACAAATATTTACTGCAGCGCGGAAGATAAAGACGGCAATTCCTTATCATATCAGTGGCAGGCAGCTGGCGGAAGCTTCACAGGCTCCGGGCCTGAAATAAGCTGGCATGCACCATCTTCAGCCGGTTCATTCCTTGTTATCTGCACGGTAGATGACGGAAATGGTGGAACATCATCGGATTCAATTTATATCGATGTAATGGAATATATTAATAATGATCCGGTCATTACAGGAATGACCGCTCATCCCAGGAAAATTAACCTGGGTTCAGATTCACAAATATCCTGTGCCGCTGAAGATCCTGATGGAGATACCTTAACTTATACATGGTACCCGGGGTCAGGAACACTTAGTGGAAGCGGAGCGGTTGTAACCTGGACGGCTCCTATAACTGAGGGAAATTACTATATAACCTGTCTCGTAAGCGACGGAAGAGGGGGACAGGCAATGGACAGTATCGGAGTATCTGTGCGTGATACTTCAATTCACCAGTCGGGAGATCTCGTCGCATATTATCCTTTTAACGGCAGCGCAGATGATGAGAGCGGGTTTAATAATAATGGTACTGTTTCAGGGGCGGTACTTGTACCCGACAGGCATGGCAATCCATCAAGCGCATATCTGTTTGACGGGGTTAATGACTATATAAGTGTTCCGAGCAGCTCAAGTTTAAACTTTCAGAATTCAGTAAGCATTAACTTCTGGATCAGGGTGAGTCAGTTTTTTGAAAGGGAATCATACCCCCTTTCGCATGGCAACTGGGAAAACAGGTGGAAAATCTCCCTGACAGATAAACATATCCGTTGGACGGTGAAGACCACTGACGGAACAAAGGACCTTGATTCGGAAACCGAGCTGGCAGCTGATAGTCTCTACAATGTTACCGTACTTTACGACGGAAGCGATTATGAAATTTATATAAACGGGCAGCTTGATGCATTCACAACATTTTCGGGACAGATCTTAACTACAAATATCGATCTTATGATGGGACAGGTTCTGCCGGGCAACAACCAGTACAACTTCAACGGTGTACTGGATGATATCAGGATTTACAACTACGCTATTTCCTATTCGGACATTCAGTCACTTTACGATATATCAACAGGAGTAGAAGATAAGAGGACAGCAGAGGCACCATTAGAATATATGCTGATGCAGAATTATCCTAATCCTTTCAACTCGCAGACGAATATCAGATACACAATCAAAGAACAGAGCAGAGTAACCCTTGAGATCTATGACGCTCTCGGGACAAGGGTAAGAACCCTTTACAATGATTTCCGGCCTGGAGGCTCATATTCAGCTAGATGGGACGGCAAAGACGACAATAACAGATCAGTCTCCAGCGGCGTTTATTTCTGCAGACTTAGCGCCGGAGGGTTAATACAGGCAAAGAAGATGCTTTATTTGAAATGAATTTAAGCAGAAACAGAAGCAGTCCCCGACTTATTTAATCATTTAATAATCTGAAAAGTGCTGAAGTCAGCCGGAAAAGTTGTATTTTTAAGATTCACATCTATGGAAAAATATGCAGAATATTGATGAGAGAAGTGAAATATTAAACTTCCAGAGGATTGCGAAGAACATTATCCCTTCTCCGGGAGAAATTCCGGAAATAACCGGACTCGATATATACGGTGAAACGATTCCCTTATCGGGTGAAGTATGCGGTGATCATATAATATATGTTGATTTTGCCAGACGATTCAATCTTCCTGAAAGGATCAGGCGGGCTGAAACCGCGGGACGTATAGATATTGTCAATAAGTTGCGGGGCTTAAAAGATAAAGCCGGTATAATGCTGTCGGATGTTTCCGGCCACAGCATAACAGATCATCTCCTTAATGCTATGCTGCACCAGGCGTTTCTTGTCGGGGCCAGTTATGAACTTACAATGTTCGGCGAAATAACAATCGACCTTTTTGAAACGATCAACCAGAGATTTCACCAGTCATCCAGTATTGATAAATTTTTAACACTCATATACGGAGAAATTCAGAATGACGGAAGGTTCAGTTTCATTTCTGCCGCCCATCCGCTGCCTCTTGTATTCTCTAATGAATTTAACAGAATAGTAAACATCGATAACCATAATTTTATCAACTTTGTTCCTATAGGGACTCTCCCTTCCGAAGCCGATGTCGACAGCGTTCAGACAAAAAGCATATTCGGCTATAAGACGAAGTATTCGCTTAACAGCATCAACGTAATGGGAAAGGGTGATATACTTCTGCTTTTCAGCGACGGCTTCACTGAACAGAACGGCGGTGAACAAAATTATACAAAAGACAGGCTTGAGCAGAAGCTGATCCTTACCAAGCATCTTTCAGCAAGAGAAATCTTTAATGAAATTAAGGCCGACTTTTCTGCCTATTGTCGCTCACGTGATGATGATGCAACCATGATCCTCATCAAAAGAACTTAGAACCGCTGCTGAATTTCCTATGTTTTGAATCTGATACCAGGGGATATTTGTTCCGCGGATTTTTAATTTAGTATCATAAATAAAAATCCATATCCTGAAAAAGAGGGAAAAACATGAAATACCTTATTATTATTAATGAAGCCCCCTACGGAACCGAAAAAGCGTACAATGCACTGCGCCTGGCAATGCAGATTCAAAAAGATTTTTCCGAAAATGAAGTAAGAATATTCCTGATGGCCGATGCAGCGTTCTGTGCCCTTCCGGGTCAAAACACCCCGGGTGGTTATTACAATATCGAACGAATGATTAAATCAGTATTAAGTAAAGGCGGAGAGGTAAAAATCTGCGGCAGCTGCGCTGATGCACGTGGCATAAAAAATCTCCCTTTAATTGAAGGTGCACAGCTCAGTACAATGGCTGAACTAACTCAGTGGACCATCGAATCTGACAAAGTGATTACTTTTTAAGCTAATAATTAAACTATTTCTATTGTTTATTCCCCGGGGGAGGTAAAAAGATCAGCACTTCAAATCATATTGAAATAGGCAGACTGTTCCTTAAGCTCGGCAGTATTGCATTCGGAGGGCCTGCCGCTTCTATAGGAATGATGGAAGATGAAGTGGTGACAGGGCGTAAATGGATAGACCGGCAGCAATTCCTCGACATGGTTGGAGCGACGAATTTGATTCCTGGTCCCAACGCTGTTGAAATGGCTATCCATGTAGGGTATAAGCGGGGAGGGATTGCCGGCGCGTTCATAGGTGGTATTAGTTTTATGTTCACTTCTGTAATCATCACCGGACTACTGGCTTACTTTTATCTTCTTTATGGAAATCTGCCTTCTGTTGAACCTTTCCTTTATGGGATAAAGCCCGCTGTAATAATCATTATCCTTAACGCTGTTTACAAACTTGGAGTTAAATCTGTAAAGAGGGAAAAGAAATCGCTTGAGGTAAAGCTGGTAATAATAGCTTTTATCGTTGCAGCCTTAAATCTGTATGGACTTAATGAAATATACTCTATCCTTGCCGGGGGTATTCCTGGTTCTTTATTCCTCCTTGTTTCGCGGAAAAATATAAAGCTAAGTGCCTTCTCTCCATTAATTTTGCTTCCTTTATTTATTCTGAAAACCGCATCGCAGACAATCGAAAAAACAGCCGTTTCACTCTCAACATTATTTTTAACATTTCTGAAAATAGGAGCCGTGTGGTTCGGCAGCGGCTATATTCTTGTGGCGTATTTCAACGGAGAATTAGTGCAGGGCCTCCACTGGCTTACAAGAAAGGAACTGCTGGATGCAATAGCAGCAGGACAACTTACTCCGGGTCCGCTTCTATCATCGGCCACCTTTATCGGGTATCAGATCGCCGGTATTTACGGTGCGGTATTAGCAACAATCGGAATTGTCATCCCTTCATTTATTTTTGTCCTTATATTGAACCCGATAGTTCCCCGCATAAGGCGCTCCGTTTATCTTTCCAAATTTCTGGATGCCGTAAATGTAAGTGCTCTGGCAGTAATGTTTGTGGTTGCCGTTAAACTGGGGGCAGAGGTAATTATTCCTGCCGCAGGCCTCAGCTGGCAGGCTCTGTTGATTGCATTGTTAAGTGCGGCCGCATTCCTGACCTTCAAACGAATCAATTCCGCTTACATAGTATTCGGCGGCGCCGCTTTAGGATATCTCTTCTATATGTTATGAGCATATTTGATAAGGGAACTATATGGTTATATGAAAAGAAATGGTTACTTATGGCTAGCATAGCTAAAATCTAAAGCTCAACTACATTCCTGATATTTCATTCCTCAATTTTCTTCGGAAGAAAATTCCAAATAAAATTCGTACAAGTTTCTACAATTGGTGACTATTAGCCACAGGATAAATCATGAAATATATCATTTGTCCCATTCTTAAAGATGTTTCCGATGGCACCTTGTTTGAAAAAACAGGGCAGATCGTAAAAGCAGCAGATGTGACTGACGTGGCGAAGCTGTAAATAAATGTTAAAACAAATCTAAAAACCCCCGGAACCGATTAAAATGAGAAAGACGCTTTATATTTTTCTTTTAGCTGCAGTCCTGCTTCCTGTTTGCAGCACATACTCGCAGTATGATAATATGTCAATGGACGAAATAAAGAAAAAAGCAGAGTCGATGGGCTACAATGTAGATGACTACAACAATTCATCTAAACCTCAAGTGCTGAACCAGCAGACACCCGAAGACACAGTTTATCTGAATAAACCTCAAAAGAAATCAGAATCTTCCTATTACGTCCCTGGCTTCAGCGGAAATGACAATGCAAAGAACCTTCCAGCGTTCGGATATAATATTTTTACTTATTCACCAAATACTTTTGAACCTTCCGTAAATATTCCTGCTCCTCAAAATTATGTGCTTGGACCCGGTGATGAAGTAATCATTACTATGTGGGGAGAAACCCAGCTGGTAAATCACCTGGTGGTATCCAATACCGGAGATATAATGATCCCGGATGTTGGGCTTGTTAACGTAAGCGGACTCAGTCTCGCGGCCTTGAAAAATAAACTATACGGAATACTCTCAAAAAAATATTCTACTCTCAACGTTTCAGCAGAGGGAAATGTAACGAATCTGGATGTTTCAACCGGCAAACTAAGAAGTGTAAAAGTTTTTGTCCTTGGCGAAGTTAACACTCCAGGAGGTTATACACTCCCCGCTTTATCAACTTCCTTTACTGCTCTTTACTATTGCGGCGGGCCAACAATAAACGGTTCACTCAGAAAAATTCAGATTTTACGAAAAGGAAAATGCGTCTCCACAATCGATCTTTATGATTATTTGCTTTCAGGTGATAAATCAAAAGATGTGAACCTTGAAGATGAAGATATAATATTTGTTCCGCCGGCAGCAAAGAGAGTTGCCGTCGCAGGAAATGTATTTCGCCCTGCTATATATGAATTGAAAGATAATGAAACATTTAAGAATGCTATTTATTATTCAGGCGGCATTACCTATAACGCATACTTCAACAGGATTTTAATTGAAAGATTAATTCCTTTCAGCGAGCGGAAAAATTATCAGAATAATATTTTGGATCTTGATCTTAACTTCAGTTCAATAGATGAGCTTAACAACAGTACATTCGGACTTGAAGACGGTGATGTAATTAGTATTTCGGGCGTAAACAAAATGCCGGAAAACAGAGTGGTTATTTCTGGTTATGTTGAAAAACCGGGAACATACCAGTTGTCCAACAGCCTGATGACGGTTAAAGACCTGATCCTAAAGGCTGATAGTCTTAAACCTGAAGCATTTCTTGGTAAAGCCGTTTTAATCAGGACGCTTCCTTCAGAGAAAAAAGAAATAACTTCATTCGATGTTGCAAAAGCTCTTGCCGGAGACCCGCAAAATAATTTACCGCTGGAAAACCGTGATGAAGTCAAAATTTATAATGAGGAAACATTTTTTCCAACAAAGAGCATTGAGGTCAGTGGTGCGGTTAAAAATCCGGGAGTATATACACGTTTTAATGAAATGACTTTATCCGAAGTTTTAATACTTGCAGGCGGCTTAACGGATGAAGCAACCACAAAAGGAATTGAAATAACAAGATTAGATACACTCAGTAACGACGTCTACTCGCAAAAGATGACCGTTGATCTACCTCTTGAATTCTGGAAAAAAGATAAGAGAGATGACTTTATCTTACAGGATCATGACCGAGTATTAGTCAAAACGGATCCAGCCAGAACGTTCGAAAAGACGGTTAAAATATCAGGAGAAGTTCAATATCCAGGTAGTTACTCAATTCTCCACGAGGGTGAAAAAATATCAGATTTTATCGAAAGGGCAGGCGGATTTAAAACAACAGCATACCAAGAAGGAATTTATGTAAAGAGAACTAATCCTGCATTTATGAAAACTCAGAAACTGATGGTCCCGGACAGCCTGCTGAAAAATATAAATGGAAGAACAATAATAAATCAATCTTTACTTGATGAAGAATATGCCTCAAGAATTCCGATTATCTGGGAAGATATAAAAGACAATCAGAATTCAATCTATAACATAACCCTTGAAGAAGGTGATGAATTAATAATTCCAAAAGATCCTCATGTAGTTTATGTAATGGGAGAAGTCGGAATTCCTTCTACCGTACCTTATAAAGACGGAGCCGGACTTTCATACTACATTAAACAAGCTGGCGGCTACCTGGAATCTTCATCAGACGGAGATGAAATTGTTATTCAGCCAAATGGGAAAAAATGGGAAAGCTCAGGCTGGTTCTTCATTCCGAATGCTGATATTGAATCAGGTGCCACAATATTTGTCCCGGGGAAAATTGAAATGAAATCCGATGCCTGGCCGGTTATCAGGGATGTTGTGTCTGTAGTAAGCGCGTCGGCGGTGCTAATATTAACAGTTTTAAATTTGACGAAGTGATGGAAAAAGAAGTTAATACTCTACTGAAGAACAATAATGGCAATGGTAAAACTCATCCACAGACAACGGATGAGAAGCTTAAAGAGTTCTTTAAGAAAATAAGTCCCTACATAAAAAGAGCCTGGGAAAACAAAAAAAGAATTTTAACTTTTAATTCCATAGTTGCGTTGATTGCAATAGCAGCGCTTATCTTTTTTGTTAAACCTTACTTTGAAAGTTCCATTTCCATTTTACCTGAATACGGAAGTAAAACTTCTATGCTAGGACAGTTGAGTAACCTTGCTGCTATGGCCGGAGTTAATATGGGTGATGCTGAGCCTACAGAAATTTATCAGAATATTCTAATGAGTGAATCAGTAATTAAGCCTGTGGTTTATTCGAAGTATAAAACAGAAGAATATGCTGACTCAGTAAACTTAATACAGTATTTTGAAGTTGAACCTGATGATAATCTTAGTCCTGAACTTCAGAAGAGAAAAATGTTTCTCAAAATATATAGTCTGCTGACTAAGAAAAAAATTAATACTACTATAGACAGAGTGACCAAAATATTAACGGTTTCGGTTGAAATGCCTGAATCAAAACTATCTGCAGATGTTGTAAACAATCTTGCCAATTCACTGGATGAATATGTAAGGACACAAAGAAAATCATACTCTTCTGAACAAAGATTTTATATCGAAAAAAGGCTTTCCCAGGTTTCAGATTCATTGAAATTTTCAGAAGAAAAACTTAAAAGGTTCAGGGAGAAAAACAGAGTTACAGGTCAATCACCAGAGCTTACACTTGAGCAGGCAAGGTTAGTCAGATCGGTAGATATTTTAGAAACAGTTTTCACTGAACTTACAAAGCAACTTGAGATAGCCAAAATAGATGAAATAAAAGATGCCCCTGTTATTAATATTAAAGAAGCTGCACTTGATCCGATTGAGAAAAAAGGTCCTTCGAAAATGATTCTGTTAATAATAATTCTTTTCTTTTCCTTCGTAGGGAGCCTGGCTTATTCCGTTTTTAAACCTGAATTTATAAAATATAAAAGTCTGCTTAAACTTTAGTTATTTATTATAAACCCTTGATTATCAAGTAATGATTTCGTTTTTAAAAATACTCAGAAATAATAAAATCTTTAAGAATTTTTCTTATCTGGGTATAATTCAATTCATTAATCTGATTTTTCCAATTATAACTTATCCCTATTTGATCCGAACATTAGGCGAAGAGAATTATGGTTTGGTTATTTATGCTACTTCCATTGTCAGTTTTATTACTATAGTTATTAATTTTGGTTTTAATATTACGGCAACCAAAAGTGTTTCGTTAAACAGAACAGATAAAGGTAAAATTAACAGGATCGTTTCATCAATCTTCATCATTAAACTTTTACTTTTTATAACCTGTTATTTTATATATACGCTGGTTATACTTTTTTCAAACCTGCATAATAATTTTAATTTCTTTATAATCTTCGGTCTGCTGGCCCTTAATGATATCATCATGCCGGTCTGGTATTTTCAGGGAGTTGAGAAATTAAAATTCATCTCTATTGTTACTTTCTTTAATAAATTGATCTTTGTTTTACTTATGTTATTACTGATCAGAACCAAGAATGATTTTTTTCTGGTTCCGCAGCTTCAATTAGTGGGTATTTTCGTAAGCTTGTTTATAATTGTGTATATACTTTTTTCCAAGGAGAAGGTGAAACTGTGTCTTCCACCTTTTACTGAGATCTGGGGACATTTTAAAATAAGTTTTCCGTTTTTTACTTCACGGGTTTCCAGTGTCATCACTATGGAAGCTAATAGTATTCTGATAGGTTCTTTAATCGGATTAAAAGAAGTAGCCTACTATGATTTGGCCAAAAAAGTTGCGAATATTTTTTTAATGCCCTATAATGTTTTAAACCAGGCAGTATATCCAAATGTTGTTGCGAGCAAAGACATGAAACTGATGAAGAGGATTATAAAATATGTTGCCTACAGTTCGGTAATATTATACGGTTTTCTGCTACTATTTTCGAAGAAGGTTATCATTTTATTTGCAGGTGAACTAATTAACCAGGCAATCCCATTATTATTTCTTTTAGGTTTCCTGATCGTCGTTTTATCTATCTCGTATTTTCTTGGCAATACGGTACTTGTTGTAATGGATAAGAATTATGAGTTTAATTTCAGCGTTATCCTTCAGATGATCGTTTTTACTGCGCTTACAATTTTTCTGATATTAATTGATCATTGGACTGCTCAAATAGCTGCGCTACTTGTGGTTTTATCGGTTTCAGTCCAGACATCCTACAGATTTTATATTATCCGAAAATTCCGGCTGCTTTAAATATTTATTATGAAAAAAATATCATATCCCTTTTTATACCTTCTTTATTTTCTGAGTTTCTTATCAGTAAGAAATAAAAACATCTGGTTGTTCGGGAGTTATAAAAATTCATTTAGTGATAATTCAAAATACTTGTTTCTTCATGTTTCAAAAAATTATAAGGATATTAAGGCAATATGGATTTCCGGCGATAAGGTTCTTGTTAAAAGACTAAGGGAAAAAGGTTATAGTTCATTTTATAAGTTCAGTCTTCCGGGAATATTCTATTGTCTGAGAGCAAAGTATTACTTTGTAAGCTCCTACATAAGTGATATAAATTTCTGGTTCTCGGGTAGCACGATACTTGTAAATCTCTGGCATGGAATTATTCTGAAAAAAATTGAGTTTGATATTACTAAAGGAACATTGGCAGAGAGATATCATAATAAGAATTGGTACTTAAGACTATATAACAGAATTATTTTTCCACATCTTTTCCGAAAACCATCCTATTTGTCAGCTTCATCTGAATATACAGCAGAAATTATGTCCAAAGCATTCAGAATTAAAAAAGAAAATTGCATTGTATCAGGTATGCCCCGGACTGATTTATTATTTATGGAGAAAGAAGAGGTTAGAAAAAAACTATCCGACGATTTGACTCAGGGTGAATTTTTACCACTGTTAGAAGAGATTGAGAACTGCAGTAAAGTAATAATCTATATGCCTACCTGGCGCGACAATAATCCCGAATTTATCAGAGATTCAGGAATCTGTTTTACTGATATTAATGATCTTTGTGCACGAAAAAATTTTTTGTTTCTGATGAAATTTCATCCCAATACAAAAATGCCTGATGAAGAATTTAATTATTCTCACATAAGATTTCTTAAAAATAATTTTGATATATATTATTTACTCAACTATACCGATTTGTTAATAACCGATTACTCTTCAATATTTTTTGATTACCTGCTGACGGGCAAAGATTTACTTTTTTATCCTTTTGATTTGGAGGAATATCTTAGTTCAAGCCGTAAAATGTATTTTGATTACAACACTATTATGCCTGCAAAAAAAACTACCAGTTTTGATCAACTTAAACAATTACTTGAAGATGATGATCTGACATTTAAGAATGAAAATTATGAAATCATAAGAAACAAATTCTGGGGAAAAAATATTAAAAACGCCAGTGAGTATATCACCAGATTTGTCCGGGAGATGAAATTTTATTGAGTATTAATTACAAAATACATTTTCTCGGAATAATTTGTTTCTTTTACCTGACTTTCTACACTATTTTAGGAAACGATATTTTTCGTTTTCCCGGTTTGAATATTACAATAGCAGGTATTTTTCATGTATTAGTCGGATTATTATTTCTTGGATCGATGTATTTTTCTTTTCGCGATGTTTCTGATAATGTAAACTTTGCAAAAAATATCCTGTATCTGCTTTTCATTTTCTTTTTTACCTTCACTTATACCATCGACAAAGAACTTACATTTCGTACTTTCATTGACGGGCTTCAGTACTTAAGTTTCTTCTATGCTTATCAACATACAAAATCAGCTTCTGATCTTAAAACAATAGAAAAATATTTTCTTATAGCTTTTATTTTTATGATAGCCGTGGGTTTTATCCAGATATTATTCTTTAACCAGTTTTTATTATACCCGGAATTATTTCCCAGCCTTGAATATTTTAAAGGAAAAGATTTCTTCAGGTTAATAGGAACATTTGAAACATGGAATCATTATGCTTTAATTCTGACTTTTCTTAATGTCATATTCTTTTCAAAATATCTAAATGAAAAGAAAATCAGTTATCTGTTTTGGGTATTAATGGGGATAATCTGTTTATTATTTACGTTCACCCGTATAGCTTATGCTTCAATCTTGATTTCTTTTGGAATACTATTAATAAAGCATAAAAGAATAAAAGTTCTGGTTTCTATTATTATTCTTTTATCGCTTGGGTTTCTGATCTTACTTCCCCAAATATCTGCAGGACTTGAAAATGCATCAACACGGGAAACCGGCTTGTTCAGGTTATATATATACGGATCTGCCCTCGCTTCAATTTATGCCAGTGTATCTAATTTTTTATTTGGAATAGGGCTTGGTACATCCCGGCTTGTCACTTCGCAAATACTTGGAATGGGACTTTTTTATTCATCCACAGGTGAAGCTCTTGGGTATGCTTTGCATAATTACTACCTGCTTATTATGGTTGAAACAGGGTTGCTGGGATTTCTGGTATGGGGAACTTTAAATATAAAAATCTTTAAAAACATTAAGCAGATAAAAGATAATTCATATCTGATGGTCCTTTTCATTCTAATTTTATTTACAAGTTTTACAGATATGGGTTATAGTTATTTGCTTCTGTTCTTTTTTATACTCCTTGGAGTTCACCTAAAAATAAATTCAGAATTAAATGAAGAATCAAATGAAGAAGCTATCAGTTATAATTGTCAATTGGAATAGAAAAGAATTACTGAAACAAATTCTGGTTGATATATCTAATCAGAATTATAAAGATTATGAAATAATTATTGTTGATAATGGTTCTACAGATGGCGCCGTAAATGTTCCTACCGAATTGGGAATTAACTGCAAGCATATAAAACTCCATCAGAATTATGGTCTTTCAGTCGGAAGAAATATAGGAATCAATAATTCTGAGGGAGAATATATTTTTATTCCTGATAATGATCTGCGACTACCTGATCCGAATTTGTTTTCTAATGCAGTTGATGAACTGGATAATTCTGAATATGGTATAATTTCATGTTATCAACATAGAAGTTTTGAAGAATATAATAAGAATAGTTTAACCCTGGAAGACTTTAATTACTCCTACTGGTTTTTTTATGGAGGTGCATCTTTTTGCAGAAGAAAAGTTTTTATGGAAGTCGGATACTATGATGATTTTTTTTCCTATGGCGGTGAAGAATGGGATATGGTTTTCAGGCTGCTTAAGGCGAAAATAAAATTTGCTAAAAATGACGCCCTTGCAGTAATACACAAGCCACATGAATCAGGAAGAAAAAAAGATTATGCTCTTCTGATGATAACAAATATGCTGATAGCCGAATTAAGGTATCTTCCTAAACCAGATTTCATATTCTTATTAATCTGGCAATCCATTATTGTTTTTATGAGATCTGCAAAAAAATTGAATTATTTCCATTTTATGAGATATCTTTATTTGATAATTAAAAATTTCAAATCGCAAATTCTGCAGAAAAGAAATCCTCTTGATAATAGTTTAATCAATAATTTTTATGCAATGCGTACCGCTGCAAAATCCAGGCAATTGACTTCCCATTCGATGACACTATTTGAATATTATTGGAACAAACTCTCCGAAGCAAATTATAAAATAAATTGAAAATCCTTTTATCACTCTAAATCCATCTCTGAATTAATTATGTGCTATAAAAATGTTTACGTCATCGGTGTATTCGATTTATTTCACCGCGGTCACATTGAACTCCTAAAAAATGCTAAGTCGCTTGGTAATAACCTGATTGTTGCTATCAATAGCGATGAACTTGTGAGTATTTACAAACGCCCGCCTGTTTATTCTGAGGAAGACAGGCTGGCAATTGTTAAAGCTTGCCGTTTTGTAGATGATGTTTTTATCATAAATGAATTTGATAATAAAGAGTATTTGCTGAAATATAAAATTGATGCTGTAATTCACGGTTCAGACTGGGAATTGAATTCTTATTTAAAACAGATAAGGGTTAGTGAAGAATTTCTGCAGGAAAATAATATTGATATGGTATTCCTTCCATATACAAGCGGGGTAAGTACTTCTTCAATCATCGAAAAAATAAAAGCGAAAGTATAAAGTTTATGTTTTACAATAATATAAATCTGCCGAAAATAATTGAAGTCGGAAATAATAAACTTGAGAGTCTGGATGAAATACTCTTAAGACATCATCTTTATTTTAAAGAAAAAATACTTGTTACAAGCAAAAAATTATATGAATTGTATGAGAATAATCTTAAAAAACTGAACTTTTCAGAATTGCTTTTTATTGAAAGCAGTGATATAACCGAAAAAATTAAATTAGAAAGAAAAATACTGTCATCAGAAGGTTTGATAATGGGTTTTGGAGGCGGTCAGATTCTTGATATTGTAAAATTGTTTTCTTCAGAAAAATCAGTTTCATTTATTTCAATACCTTCAGCTTTGTCTAACGATGGTATTTATTCACCTATATCCAGAATAAATGTTCAGGGAAAGAAACTTAGTTATGGTGTAAAAGCTCCGCTGGGAATTATAGTCGATCTGAAAATAGTAAGAGAATCTCCGCGGAATAATATACTTGCTGGAGTCGGGGATCTGATTTCAAACATCGGGGCGTTGGAAGATTGGGACCTTGCTTGCAGGGATGTCAATGAAAATAAAAATGATCTGGCGTATAGTTTATCACTGATGTCCGCAAATTCCTTAATCGATCTTAAAGAAACAGATATCACTTCTGAGATATTTCTGGAAAGGCTTACATACGGATTAATTTTATCAGGACTCTCAATGAGCATTGCAGGAAACTCAAGGCCGGCAAGCGGTTCAGAACATCATATCAGTCACGTAATAGATGAATATTATCCTGAGAAATCCACACTTCATGGAATACAGGTTGCCTATGGTCTGCTTCTGATCGAGGAAAGAATCAGGCACAAAAATTTTTACAAAATCAAAAACTATTTTGATAAAGTTGGAGTCTCCTCTTTAATAGATGAAACCATTTATTTTACAGAAGACGAGGCCGATGATATTCTTGATAAAAGCATAACTATCAGAAACAGGTACACAATATTAAACAAACTGAAAAAGCTGCAAAAAGTTGGATAACCTCAAGGGTATTTCTTGGATTATAGTTAATTAATAATGCTGAATTTATTGAAAAGACAGTGCAGAGTGTAATCAATCAAACTTATAAAGTAAAAGAGATTATCATTGCTGATGATAATTCTATAGATAGATCAAATAAATTAATAAAAGATCTGGCCCAAAGATACTCTATAATTAAACCGATTTTCAGGCACTGTAGATTAGGTGTTTCAAAAAACTGGGATCTTGCAATCAAAGAAGCAGATTAAATAAATAGAACAGTTTGGTATAAGTAGCATCATATTAATGCCGCGCTATTTTCTTTCTAAATAATATCCAATGAAAAAAGTAACGATAATCTATAAATTCTTACCTCAGTGGCGAGTTGATTTTTTTAATCTGCTTAAAAGCTCTTTACTTAATGATAACATTGAATTGAACTTGATATACGGAAAGCTTAATGGAAAAGATACTGCAAAAAAAGATGAAGTTAAAATAGCCTGGGGAAAATATGTGCCAAACTATGTTTTTAAAATCGGGGGAATAGAATTGTATTGGCAACCCGTTTTAAAAGAAATCAAAAATTCTGACCTCATTATTGCGGAACAAGCTAATAAATTGTTGGTAAATTATTATTTAATGGTTTCACGTAAATTTAATAAAACGAAGTTTGCACTATGGGGGCACGGTTTGAACCTGCAGGATAATCCTAAAAGTATGGCAAACAAATTTAAAATAAATTATTCCAACCAGTGTGACTGGTGGTTTGCCTATACAAAAAATGTAAAAGAAAGGATCAGCAAAATAGGTTTTCCGGATGATAAAATTACAATTGTCCAAAATTCCATTGATACAAAATATTTAACTGATACTTATAATCAAATTGAATTTAATGAACTAAATCAAATCAAAAAAGAATATGGAATTGGAGAAGGACCAATAGGAATATATTGTGGTGGTATGTATAAAGAAAAAAGACTGGATTTTTTACTTGAAGCGTGTAAAAATATAAAAAAGAAAATCCCGGGTTTTGAAATGATATTTATTGGGGCTGGTCCAGAGGATTTTAAGATAAAAAAAGAAGCTAGTGAATTAAAGTGGCTACATTGCTTGGGTACAAAATTTAATAAAGAAAAAGTGCCATTTTTTAAAATGTCAGATGTATTCTTAATGCCGGGTTTAGTAGGTCTAGCGATACTCGATACTTTTTCTATGGAGACGCCAATAGTAACTACAAATTATCCATACCACAGTCCAGAAATAGAATATTTGTCTAATGGTGTTAATGGCGTAATGACTGATAATAGTGTTGAAGCATATTCTAAATCAGTAGTAGAAATTCTGGAAAATCCTTTTGTGCTTGATAATATAAAAAGGGAATGTAAAAAATCGTCAGCTGAATATACTGTAGAAAAAATGGTGTGTAATTTTAAAAATGGAATAATGAAATGCTTGGAATGATAATTTTTTATACTAATAAATTGAGAGATTTTTACCTTGTGAAAATTAAGTGGAGAAAATATGAAATTGGAGAAGGTTTTCATGCCGGAATTAGAGTAAGAATATGGGGCAAACAAGAAATAGTTATAGGTAAAAATTTCTATATAGGAAGGGACTCACAAATCGAATGCGATTCAATGATTGGTAATAATGTAATTATGGCAAATCGTGTTGCTCTTGTTGGAAAGTATGATCATAATTATCAACAAATAGGAATGCCGATTCGGCTAGCCTCTCAAATACGTGATAAAGATTATAATTGGAAAGGTTTGAATGAATTAATAGTTATTGAAGACGATGTTTGGATTGGCTTTGGAGCAATAATTATGTCCGGGGTTAGAATCTGTAGAGGAAGCATTATTGCAGCCGGCTCAGTTGTAACTCAGGATGTTGAACCATATTCAATTTATGCTGGCGTACCGGCAAGAAAAGTCAAAAGTAGATTTGATTGTGAAACCGATCTGGAAAATCATAAGAAAGAATACGAAAAATATTCGTCGCCAACTGCTCTTCAAATTGAAAATAAACTAAAATGAGATTATGAAAACAAATATACTTGGCTGTAAAATCAGCAATGTAGAATCGTTTGAATCTGTATATAGTAATATAAAATCTGCGATATCAGAAGATAAGGCTCATTATATTACGGTAAATAACGTTCATACTGTAATTGAAGGATTCCTAAATAGTAATTATCAGGATTCAATCAATAATGCTTTTATGGCACTGCCTGATGGGAAACCGCTCTCAGTTGTTTCTAAAATAAAAGGCTATAAGGATTCATTTAGAATTTTCGGTCCTACTTTGATGGAAAAAACTTTGGAATGGGGACAAAAAGATAAGCTCAAACATTTTGTCTTCGGAAGCTGCGAAGAAACAATTAATAAAATGAAAGCGATGATACAAAAAAAATATCCAGAAGCTGAAATAGTTGGAATGATTTCTCCGCCTTACCGTCCCTTTACAGATTCAGAAGTTGAAGAGTACTTTAAATTATTTAATAAAAGTAAAGCTGATATTATTTGGGTAGGGCTGGGTGCACCGAAACAGGAAATATGGATGTATGAGAATTATAAAAAGTTAGATAGTGGAATTATGATCGGAATCGGTGCCGGCTTCGACTATCTTGCCGGAAAAACCAAACATGCTCCGGAGTGGATGAAAAATTATTCTTTAGAATGGTTGTACAGATTAGTTCAGGAGCCAAAAAGATTGTGGAAAAGATACCTTGTCACGAACTCCTTATTCATTGCTCTAATAATCGCTGAGTTTTTAGGAATAAAAAGATTCGGCAATCACGTTTAAAATAAATAATATTTAGTATCCCCATGTACGTACAGCATAAAATCATAAACTTTGTAAGGTTGTCATTTGATAACATCCTGCTGATATTCAGTTTCCTGTTTGTTATTATATTTTTTGATCATACTTTGCCTGCGGATATAAGGAATAATCACTACCTGCTTTTGTTTATTCTTATGATTATCTGGTTTTTTTCAGCTAATTCTACAAAGCTGTATGATGATTTCCGTTCAAGGAACTTCAGCTTTGAGCTGCTTACTTTATTTAAGAATGTATTTGTTCAGCTTATTGCCGCGATAATTATTCTTTATCTGATGAATGAGATATATCTTTCCAAAACATTTTCTTTTATGTATGCTTTTGTACTCTTCGGTTTTATAGCTTCACAAAAATTATTGCTCAGGAAATACCTTTATAAGCTAAGAAAAAAGGGGAGAAACCTGAGAAATATGCTGATAGTCGGGGCTGGAGATGTGGGTAAAAAATTTCATGATGTCCTGCAGGGTAATTCGCAGTTCGGTTATAAAATAGTGGGGTTCCTTGATGATGAGAAGAAACCTTTTCTAAATGGACAATATCTGGGAACTATTTTAGAACTTGAAAGGATACTTAACTCAAAGCCGATTGATCTTGTTGTCGTTGCACTTCCAAATTATGCGGAACAGAAGATAGAGCTCGTAACCCGGCTATGTGACCGCTATACAACAAAAGTGATGATTATTCCGGATTATATGAGATTCGTATCGGATCGTTATAAAATATCAATGTTCGGAAGGTTCCCTGTTATCAATGTCAGGGAGGATCGGCTTAATGAACTTCAATGGCGTATCGCTAAACGAACATTCGATATCATATTTTCGTCAGTAATTATCCTCACCATATTTTCTTGGCTCTTTCCACTTATAGCTTTACTTATTAAGATTTCTTCCTCAGGACCTGTATTCTTTAAGCAGGAAAGATGGGGAAAAAATAACAAGAAGTTCAGTGCCTATAAATTCAGATCTATGGTGATAGAGAGCAGGGATGTTAATGAAAAAGGGGGATATCAGCAGGCAACCAAAAATGATCCAAGGATAACAAAAATCGGCCGAATATTAAGAAAAACTAACCTGGATGAGTTTCCGCAATTCCTCAACGTACTGGGCGGGGATATGTCTATAGTTGGTCCCCGTCCTCACCCGATTCCCCTCAACATTGAATCGAAGGAAAAAATCGATCTTTATATGGTGAGACATTTTGTGAAGCCAGGCATTACCGGATGGGCCCAGGTGAACGGTTTCCGTGGCGAAACAAAGGATGATGAGACTAAAATGGAGAAGAGAGTAGGTTATGATTTATGGTATATCGAAAACTGGTCGTTCTGGCTTGATATCCAGATAATTATCCTCACAGTATATCGTACTTTTGCCGGGGACCCAAACGCTTATTGAAGCTTCCCCCGGTGTTGTGATAAGTGAAACCACACTATTTCAGTGTGGTTTTTTTTTGTCCAGGTATACTTCTATTAAGACGAGAGGGAGTGAGATTCCGATGCTTAGAAATGTTGCAGATCCAGGTAATGCAGAGTCCACAAAGATAAACAACCAGGAAATCATATTCAGCTAACAGAAGTTGCGGCTGCTAAAAACCTTACACTTCAGGATTTAATATCGATGCGAATTAAGAAAAAAAGAGAGGGAGCCCCAATTTAATCCCCAACCTGCGGCAGACTCAAGTCAGCAAGGAAGTAGAATTTTGTTCACCTGGATAATAATGGTCAGCTAAAGAGCAGCAAAAATTATCAGGGCAATAGAAAGGATAATACCGATAACGAGGTTTATACCTTCAAGCTCACCTGAAAAATCATCATTCCTGCCTATAAGTTCCTGCATTCTTTCCTTCAGATTATACTCACGGTTCACGGTATATTGAAAATCAGGAGAAGAATGATCAATTACTTTCGGCAGGGATTTTATTACAGGTTCTTTCTGTTTCATTACAGTTTGCATAAAATATATTACCTCTTTGAAGTCAACTAAGTTTAAGCTGTTTAATAATAATCATATATCGTACCAGCCGTTAATTAGAGAAGGTTCCCATAAGGAAATTCAATCCCAAAGCAATTGCCAGTACAGGGATTTTAAATGCTCCATATTGTTCCGTTATTGCCGTCGACGTATCAGACATATGATAAAATGAATTATTTCTGACAAGGTTTATTGTTCCATCGTACAAGTTCCAATATATCGCCGCGCTTAAGAATACGGAAAGTAATAATTTCTTCCACTCAAGTTTTGAATAGTCGCCGATTGTTATTCCAAGAGATATTCCCATTGCCCTTTCAGCCACCTGGGTAGTATGCCATAAGGAATTCAGCCTTCTCTTTTCCAGAGAAGAACCCGTGTCGTATCTTTCTTTAAGCTGAAGTCCTTCGGTATATCCAGCAGTAATTGAATATAAGATGGCATTACCGATATAAACTTCCTGCCCAAAACAGCTGACTGCAGTGAGACATATGAAGAGTAAAGTAGTTTTCAAAGTAATTCACTAAATTTTTATTCCTGCGTTACGTCATTATCGTGATCGAAAGATTTTACTTTAGTTTTTCAAAAAATTTTATTTCAGCTATTAAGTTATTATCTCTTTCTACGATTATATAAGATATGGTGTAAAGCGTTCGATTATGAATCTCTTATGATAGAATTAAATGATATATCAGCTGAAGGTATTGATCTTATTGAGACGGTGCCCCCAGACACTATTTCCCTGTTAAAAAAATATTTTTATAGTCAGAATACTATCGAAATATCATATAGGGAAAAGATAAAGACAGTCTCCCGCTTTACGCAGTTTTCATTTCCCGCTAAATTAAACGAATTTTTCCTCGATTACGATGACGCCCCATTATACTGGATATGTGAGGTTCCTCTGAATCTTTATCTGAAGGATTTTTATAAACAGTATTTCCGGGGGATCAATGGTGTAGATTCTTTTGGAGAGTTAAAAGATAATTATTCTAAATGGCTCTTAATCAAAGCCGAAGCCGAGAAAAAATATTATGCTTCCACTGTGATAAGCTTAGTTGAAAAAAGCGTACTCAAAAATAATTTCCTTGGTTTAATTTTATACGGAGTCATATTAACTTATGATACTAATCTTTCAAACCCTATAAAGGCAATAAGTTTATTTGACCAGGCAAAAAGCGTCCTTAGTTCTATTAAGATTAATAAGGAAATAAAGGATCGGCTTGATTACCTGATTGAGCTTTTTTCAGGCTATGCATTTCTCAAATCCAAAAAAATAACTAATGCTAAAGAACACTTTATAAATGCACTGGCAGTTAATTCCGGCGGAATCACCGCAAAATATCATCTTGCATTTTCAGAATCACATTTAGGGAATTGGGATTCTTGCGAATCTCTGCTGAAAGAGCTATTTGATACTGAGAAAGACAGGATGAGATATGCACTGAGTGCAGGGAGTACCCACCAGGTAAATTTTCTGATCGGACATTCAATAATTCCCGGGTCAGCTAAACATAAAGAATTTTTTCCGTGTATAGAGAGTATTGTGCAATACTGCGAAACCATAAAGGATACAAATGAGCGGGTAATTCATTTCCTTAAAAGGAAACTTGAAAGTATAGATGACTATAAAATTATATCTGAATACAGCGGAGAAAGCCTTACGAAGCTGCAGTTCCTTAATAAAATTATTGAACTTACCGAAGAGACGGGACATATCTATTTATATAGCTGCGCTGAATTCCTTAAGGAGCAATTCGTAGATTCTATTGAAATGGTTATAAGCAGTATAAGAAAGCGGTATTATGGCGGCATTCCAGAAAAACTTTTACCTCTGGAAAAAGAAATAACTGAATATTCTGAACAGATAGAACAGTTGAAGGTCGAAACGGAAGAAAAGAGATCAGTCCTGAAAACCAGGCTTTCCGATACGTTGAATGCAATAGAACAGCAAAAGTCAGAAAAGATTGCGGAACTGAAAGAAAATATAAACGGACTTGAAGAGAATATGAAATATGATCCCCTGCTTATTTTCAAACAGACGATGGGATATAACATTATTCTTAGTATCATTATCTCTTTTATGGGAGGATGTGCGGGGTACTCAGGGAGCAGCATGAGCAATAATACTCAGCTAAAAGACATTCTTGCGTCGTCATTATTAACGGGCATCAAATGGGGTATTATTGTATTCTTAGCAGGAATACTGATCTCTACAATAGCCGCCGCATTTACTTTACTTGAAAAAGCTGGAATCAAACAGAAGTTATTGAAGAGGATAAATAATTTGAAGGTTCAGGCTGAGAAAACTATAAAACGCATAAAAAAAGAGGCGGAAAAACAAGAACTTAAAATCGCCGAGGACTATAACACAGCGATTATCAAAATAAAAAGCATTATCGAAGAACTGACCTCACAGAAAGAAACAAATGAAAATAAATTGAAACAAGAGGCAGAAAAGTATTTTAAGGAAGAGTCAGCTTTCTTTGAAATGCTTATCAATTGAGACAGCATACGAGGTGCAGTCCCTCATTTCAATGTGGCTAATGTTAGCCATTAGGTGAAATATATCTTGCTAAATAACTTCCCATATACCTCTCCTATCGATTCTTCGCTGGCATAATATTCGATTATTTCATTTCATTTTAATGTATTAAATCAATTACTCAGGGGAATTTGATTGTTAATAAGGATCATGAACTAACCTATGAGCAAACTTCATCTTGGCTGTGGAAGCAATTATTTCCCTGGTTATATCAACCTTGAGTATGCCAAAAAATTTACAAATAACTCATTTAAAGTAGATTTGATCGGCAATGGGATGAGTCTTCCTTTTAAAGATTCATCTCTGGATGAAATATTATCTTACCATGTTATTGAACATATGCCGCGGCCTGCAAATAAACGGAAATCGGAAAAGTGGAGACTCAATGCAGAAGATTTTCTTAGAGAGTGTTACAGGACTCTGAAGATTGGAGGAAAACTTATCATAGAATGCCCCGATTTTAAAGGAGTAATGAATGAACTGGTAATTAAACAAAACGAAGAGATGATGGATCATGTTTTCGGCCTGGACAGGTATCCAGGCGATGAGCATCAGTGGGGCTATACCAGAGAGAGTATGAAAGCTATTTTAAAAGAGTTTGGTTTTCATAATATAAAAATATCTGACGGCACGGATTCGCATATATTAAATGAGCCCTCCCTTCGTGCGGAAGCTACAAAGATCGGACTGAAAAGAATAAATATAGAACCTACGGCGGCCTGCAACTTAGCCTGCAAATTTTGTACTCGTGACGATAATGCACGATCAACTAAAGCTATGGATATGTGGCTTTACCGCAGTATACTCAGCCAGTTATTCAATCTTGGGCTACAGGACGTTGAGATAAGGTTCTTTTTATCAGGGGAACCGCTTATTGCAGGCCGACAACTAATAAAAATGCTTTCTTTGGCTGACAGACTTGGATTCAAAAATACATTAATTCATACCAATGGCACTCTGCTGAAGAGGTATGGGGAAGAAATATTGAACGCCGGATTAGGGTCGATATCCATTTCAATAGACGGTATCGATAAAGAAACTTATGAAAAGGTAAGGGTGAATGCAGACTTTGAGGAAGTAATATCAGGATCCAGATCTTTTTTGGCGGGAGCAAAATCCTTCAGGACCAAAACGATTGTCCAAACTATAATAGATTTCGGAGAGGACAAAGTATTTTATGAAAAAAAGATGAAGGAACTGGTACCGGGAGCCGATTCCTACGTTGTTCGTTACCCTCACAACTGGAATACTGCAGACGGAATTACCGGATTCAGTACAATAAACAAAAAAGTCAAAGCCTGCTTTCCTTCTGAAAATCTATCCATATATGCTGACGGAAGAGTGCCGGTCTGCTGTGCTGATCTGAACGGGGATTTTATTCTGGCGGATGCCAGGAAAGAACCGCTTCTCGATATCTGGGTAAATAGGCTCGGACCAATCCGTGGCAGGATGAGACGTGGAGAATCGATACCTGAATCGTGCGATAATTGTGAGCGGTACGGTAAAGTTCAATCCGTTCTGAATCATGAAGAACAATTTGATTTTGCAGAAAAACTAATTGAAGAGGGTAAAATTCAGCAAGCCAGAGAAATATTGAACTCACTGCTGAAAAGAGGAGATAATATAAATGTTCTGGTTGATCTTTCTGTAGTTGAAATTATGCTTTCTAATTATGAAATAGCCGCCGAACTCCTCAACCGTGCCTACAAAATTGAACCAGAAAATGAAATTGTTATTGAAAACATTTTATACCTTAAAGAAAAATTAGAACAAACATCCCTAAAAGATGCATGAAAAACTCTATCGAAAAGAAAAGTATTTCGGATAAACCAATAATTTCAAGATGTGATATCGTAATATGCGTGCATAATGCTCTCTCCGATCTCAGACAATGTCTTGAGTCGGTTTTTCGAAATACCCCCGCCCCTTTTCATCTGATTATTATTAACGATGGTTCTGATGCCCAGACTTCTTCATATTTAAGAGAATTAGCGGGTATACAGAATGAGATTGAGCTGATTGAGCATATCAGACCGGAAGGATACACGAAATCGGCGAATCAGGGATTAAAAACATCAAGGACTGAGTTTGTCGTTCTTATGAACAGCGATGTGATAGTTCCCGAGTTCTGGTTGAACAGGCTTATGAAACCAATGTTAAAGGAGAATAAAATCGGGCTAGCGGGACCCGTGTCGAACGCTGCAAGCTGGCAATCAGTCCCTGAAAGATTCGACTCTAACGGCGAGTGGAAGATCAATGCGCTTCCTGAGGGTATGGATGTAAATGATTACGATAAAAAAATACAGCGCATTTCCCTGAAAAGGTATCCTGAAGTGCCTCTGCTTAACGGCTTCTGTACTTTGATACGGAAGGAAGTACTTGAAAAAACAGGTTACCTCGATGAAGAATCTTTCCCTGTTGGATATGGAGAAGAGAATGATCTCTGCTTCAGAGCAAGTGCGGCAGGATATAAATTGATTGTTAACGATTCCGTTTACGTTTTTCATGCAAAGTCAAAAAGTTTCGGAAAAGCAAAGAGGTGCGAACTTGCTGAAGCAGGGAGCAAGGCCCTGGAAGCAAAACATGGTAAGAGTAAGATTAACAAGGCTGTCAGGCTGCTCAATGAAAATACTTATCTTGCTGAGCTGCGGAAGGCTATTCTTAATTCTTCGCCAAACCTGCAGGAAGAAGCGGACGACAATAAATTGAAGATTCTTTTCCTGCTGCCGATTGCGGGTCTGGCCGGAGGAATACATTCGATTGTACAGGAAGCAAATGGAATGCGTGAACTGGGAATAGACGCCAGGATTGCAACCTGGGATCATTTCAGGCAAACTTATTTTACCATTTATTCCGAATTAAACAATAAGGAGGATCTTTTCTGTTTTTTCAATGAATTTGAAGAGCTTCTGGAATACGCCTCAGGGATGGATGCTGTTATAGCCACCATTCATAGTTCAGTTATTCTTCTTAAGGAAATCTGTCATCGAAATCCTGCTGTCCTTCCGGCATATTATATTCAGGACTATGAGCCGCTTTTTTTCGAAAAACATTCTGAAGATTGGAAGATCGCAGTTGAATCATATACATTTGTACCGGGGGCTCTGCTATTTGCAAAGACAAAATGGCTTCAGGATATCACTAGTGAACTCCATAATATAAATGTGGAAAAAGTTTCCCCCAGCCTGGATTCAGAGCTCTACTACCCTCTTTTCCTAAGCAATGAGGATAAATCGTGTATTGTGATTTCGGCTATGGTCCGCCCATCAACTCCCCGGAGGGGTGCCGAGAGGACAATGAGAGTTCTGAAAAGAATAAAAGAAAAGCACGGAGATAGAGTTCGAATAAAAATTTTCGGAAGTCAAACCGAATTATTACAGTTTTATAACCTTGAAACTGATTTTGATTTTCAGAACCTTTCTTTATTAAACCGGACACAGACAGCTTCATTATTCCGTGAAACTGATATCTTCATCGATCTTTCCGTATATCAGGCTTTTGGAAGGACCGGTCTGGAAGCTATGGCATGCGGATGTGCTGTAATTCTTCCGCAAAAAGGGGGGACTGACGAATATGCAGAACACCTTCAGAACTCTTTACTCATTGATACTTCTGACGATGACGAATGCTGTAATGCAATTGATATATTAATAGATGATGCAGAGCTAATTGAAAAGATCAGGTTTAACGCGGTGAAAAAAGCCGCTGAATACTCGATCAGGAAGGCAGCTATATCAGAAATATTGCTCATCAGGAAGGCATTGAAACAAAAAGAAAAAGTTAAAAATGTGCCGATGCAGCCAGGATCAGATTTTAGCTCATATCTAAAAAATGATAAAAGAATACGATATGATATTGCTTCAATAATTGTCTGCTTATATAACGGATGTATTTTTGATGAAAACTATATGTCCAGGCTTGAAAAATCAATAAGAATCCAGGATGACATCCTGCTGTTAGATTATGGAGTTAAAGATGAGGAGAGAACTAAGTTTGAGAACTATATAAAAGAAAAAAAGATATATAATTTAATCAGTGTATCGAACCTTACTTATTCTGAAGGTATTAATCCGGCTATTGATAGAAGTGATAAGCCATATTTTGCGTTGATCAATTACGGTATTGAATTTTCACAGGATTGGCTTGTTAATCTTTTATACCATTTCGCTGATCCGCTTGTTGGTGCAGTCTCCCCTATTATTTCTGAAAACAACCTGAACGGGAGAACACAGAAATTATTCCGCTCCGGACAACAAAACTTTGAGATAATCAACCAGGAGCTGAAAAGTAAATTCAAAAATCAGAATAAAAATGTTAAAATGATAGGGCTAGACTGTGCTGTCTTAAGACGAGTTTTCATTGACAGAATAGGCGGGTTTTATGCTGGTCCAAAAAATGTGAGCGAGTTGGATATTTCTCTCAGCTTAAGAAGCCTCGGGATTAAGACTGTTTTAAGTCAGGATACATATGTGGAATATAATTTGCAGAAGTATAATGGAACTCCAGCCTTCAGCGAAGATGAAGAATTTAGGAATTACATATACTCTCTTAAAAAACAGAACAATGATATACCATCTTCTGAAGAACTTTGGGGAAAAACATTTTGTTTTGTTGATGGTGCAGACTTTAATACGAAATTAAAGTTTTCTGAATTTAGAAGCAGATATGTGAGACCAAAAAGGATAATAAATAAACAGTCCGGAGATCTGACCTCGATAATCCTGATCACTTATAATCAACTTCAATATACTCAGAAATGTATAGAGTCGGTTACAGAACATACACCGGAAAACTATGAATTAATAATAGTTGATAACGCCAGTGATGCAACTACCATCAAGTATCTTGAGAGACTGCGCAGGCAGAATGAAAAAGTAAGTGTGCTTTTCAATCAAGATAATCTAGGTTTTCCCGCTGCAGTTAACCAGGGTATCAGATCCGCCAAGGGCAAATATATCCTGCTGCTAAACAACGACACTATCGTTACGGATGGTTGGCTTGATGGATTGATTAAAAAATCCTGCTCTGAACCCCCTATTGGATTGGTGGGACCGGTATCGAACCAGGTGAGCGGGATTCAAAAAATAGAAACGACTTATAATTCCGAAACGGAGATGCATGAATTTGCCCGGAAAAGGAAAAGTGAAGTTACGAATACGATTACTGTATTTCCCCGGATCGCATTTTTGTGCACACTGATTAAAAATGAAGTCATTGATGCTATAGGTGGTCTGGATGAGAGGTTTTCCCCTGGAAATTATGAAGATGATGACTTTTGTTTACGTGCTCAGGCAGCAGGATTTAAAACTATTGTGGCTAATGATGTGTTCATTCATCATTTTGGTTCGAAGAGTTTTACCGCTGATGGTATTGAGAAATACCAGGAGAGACTCCTGATAAACAAAAAGATTTTTATTGAGAAATGGGGTTCAGCACCCGAAGATATATGGTTAAAAGGTGCTTCAATTAAAAATAGAATAATAAAATATCCTATAAAGGGTTCAAAGTTTAAAATTTATTACGATCGGGCAATCATTTATCTGGAAGAAAAAGAATATTCATTAGCTCAGGAATGTCTGATTTCGGCAATCGAAAGTTATGCAGAGGATCAGTTTGAGACACAAGATATAGCCTTAGACAGCCTGTATAATTTGTCGGGTAATCTGGCTTTGCTTATGAATGATTACACAGGTTCGAAGAAGTATTTTGAAAAAGCACTGAATCTCAATCCTGAGTCTTCAGCAGCCTGTACTGGTCTTGCAGAATTATTCCTGATTGATAGAAATTATGAAGCTTCTAAAACAATGCTTGAGTGGGGATTAAAATTAGATCCTATGAATTCAAACGCACGGAAAAAATTAGACTTCCTCAACTCTGAAGATGTTAATGAAATATGAACACAGAATCTTACCAAAATGCAGAGAAATTATTCGCCGCCGGAGAATATAAAGATGCTGAAGAGATACTAACTCAAATAATCACCACCAGCAGATACGATTTTGACGCATTAAATTTTTTAGGTGTAGTTAAACTAAATCAGGGCGACTATTCCTCCGCTATCAGTTATTTTCAGCTTGTACTTGAAATGCTACCGTATCACTCCGGAGCCCTCTATAACACAGGGTATGCATATCAAAAACTGGATCTGTTGAACCCTGCGATAATACATTATAAAAACCTCCTTGAGATAGAACCTCATCATACAGACGCACTTAATAATCTCGGGGTTATTTATAAGGCAAAAAAATCATTTCAGGAAGCTGAGAAATATTTCAATACGATATTAGGATACGATCCCGACAACACAAATGCTTCCTTGAACCTGGCAGGTATTAGATATGAAGAAAAAAAATTTAGTGAAGCCCTCAGACTTTACAAACGAATTATAGCTCGTGAACCGGACAATGCCAATGTCAATTTTAATCTTGGTGCATCCTGCTTATTGAGCGGGTATTTTCCGGATGGGGTTAAGTATTTGAGCAGGGCACAGGAGATAGATCCTTCCTGTACCAGCGAAGTAATCAACCTGGCTGTTTCCGCTGTAAAAAAAATCCCCGACAATAATCCAGAACACCTTCTGGTAAACATCCTGCCTTTATTTGATGAGATCCGTAAAACGTACCCGAAAAGTTTCGTTTCGTTAAAGGATATAGAAGAAAAAGAAATTTTTATGCTTACAGAACTCGGTTTAATAAAAATGAAGCAGGGCTACATTCAAGAGGCAGTTAAATTATGGGAAAAAGCCCGAAAATTATCACCAGGCATTCCCGAAGTAAATTATAACCTGGCCCACGCAGAATTACTTCTCGGAAACTTTAAGGAAGGCTGGGAATACTATGAGTGGCGTAAAAAGAAAAAAGAATTTAAAGAACGTCAATTCGATCAGCCTGAACTGATCAACCAGGATATAAGAGGAAAGACTATTCTGGTTTATGATGAACAGGGCCTGGGTGATACGATTCAGTTTGTACGCTATCTCAAACTATTAACAAATCTTGGAGCACGCGTAATATTTCAATATGATAAGCGCCTTGCTGTTTTATTCAGAGATATTGAAGATATATATATTCATATTCCTGACAGGAGGATAGTTCTTAATGACATTCATTTTGACTATCATATCTCATTGTTAAGTCTTCCCCGTTTTTTTAATACGAATGAAACAAATATTCCCTCTGAGATACCGTATATAAAACCTGATGCTTCAATATCACAGAAAGTCAGGATATTATTAAATAAAGAACAAAAATTTAACATAGGAATTGTATGGTCAGGCAATCCAAATAATACCAATGACAAAAAACGATCCTGTCCGTTGATTCATTTTTCCATACTTGAGAGGTTCAAAAATGTCCAGTTGATATCTTTACAAAAAGGGAAGGGGCTGGAACAACTTGAAAAGTTTAATATGCCGATAATTAATCTTGAGGAATTAGGTATAAATTCCTTTGCACATAACGCCGTGATTATTGACGGTTTGGATCTGGTAATCTCTGTTGATACCTCGATCGCTCATCTTGCAGGTGCAATGGGCAAGCCTGTGTGGCTGCTGCTCCCTTTTCTTCCTGACTGGAGATGGATGCTAGACCGGGAAGATACTCCATGGTATCCGAATACGCATTTGTTCAGACAGCATCAGCCGGGTGATTGGGATGGAGTTTTTAATGAAGTACGTGCACAATTAAGAAACGAAATAGTGAAAAAACTTACCGGTCAGGGAAGAATAAGTCTGGCGTACGGAGAATCACCTGCATTATGAAGGGATGTTTATGCTAACGCTTTCTATGATAGTGAAAAATGAAGAAAAACACCTGGCAGAGTGTCTAAACTCAGTTAAGGACATAGTTGATGAAATTGTAATAGTTGATACAGGGTCTGATGACAACACAATGAAAATTGCAAAGGAGTATGGTGCCAGAATTTACAACTATAAATGGGGCAATGATTTCAGTGCTGCCCGTAATTATGCCCTCAATAAATCAAGCGGCAGCTGGATTTTATATCTTGACGCTGATGAACGCCTCACCCCTGCTTCAGTTAAAGAATTAAAGAAAATAATCGGGAATAAAGCTGAAAGAGCCTACTACTGTACCATACATAACATAGATGAGGTAAGGAACAGACCTTCGGTAATGAAATACGTACGGCTCTTTCCACATTCACCTCAAATTAAGTTTACCGGTAAAGTTCATGAACAGATAGAACCATCTCTGCTTGAAAACAATTATAAAGTGTATGAATCAAGGATAGAAATAATCCACGTTGGGTACAGCTTACCGGAAACCGAATTGAAAAATAAGGCCAAAAGGAACCTTGAACTTCTGCTCGATGAATATGATATCTTGAAATCTTCCTATATTGCTTACCAGCTGGGACAAACATACGGCATTCTTGAAATGGATGATAAAGCCTCGGAGTACCTATCCATTTCTTTGAAAGATGAAAAATTAAAAAAAGAATACAGATCACTCGCATTCAGGTACCTCTCGGTAAAGGAGGCAGAAAGAAGGAACTGGGATAAAGCACTGGACTTTATTAATAAGAGCCTGAAATGCGATCCCAGACAACCGCTACCACTACTAATCCTTGCGAAAATAAAAGCTCATCAGGGGGATATTAAAAGCGCCGAAGAATGCTGCCTGAAAGCATATGAAGCCAATAAAGAATTTCTCGGCAGGGAGAAGAATTCTTTCCAGGTAATGCTCCTTGATGAAGGGGTCATAGTCCGCGAATGTATGAATATTGCTTTATTAATAAATAATATAAATCTGTTCAACTTCTTTTTTAATGAAATAGAAATCAGCAAAAATGGTGAGCCCGGAAAATACTTCAAATTAGTGGAAATGCTTCTAAATAACAGGCCGGTTATAGATGATGGAGTCTGTATAGAAGAAATATCCTTTGAAAATATTGATCTGATTATAAATCTTTTAAATAAATATACGGGCTCAGGTAAAGAATCACTATTCAGCAGTCTGAACAATAATTTTCCCGATAATCCTTATATAAAACTAAACTTCGGTTTATACCTGTCTGAACAGAATAGATTTTCTGAAGCGGCGGAACAGCTTGAATGCTCCTATTCATTAAAGAAGGATCCCTCGATAATATTTTATCTTGTTTCAAATTATCTGCAATCCTACGACTTCGAAAAAATAATGCCCATAATTGAAAAAGCTGAGGCTGAATACCAAAAACAGCCGGAAATATCCGCAAGATTGAAGCTCCTTAAGCAGAAAGTTGAGCCTTTAATTTCTCAAACCTCCTGAACTCTAAACATTTCAGAAGACCTCACGATAATAATCCTGTAACGTAAAAGTTGCATTATTATATAACCAAACCTGAGTATGGACACTCAGGATAAACTATACACGGAGGTATAAAATGTCATTCAGAATTAACACAAACGTTGAAGCCTTAAACGCTTACAATGCATTAGCAAAAATTAATTCACAGACCGAGAAAGCTCAGCTTCGTCTTGCTACACAGAAAAGAATCAATTCCGCTGCTGATGATACATCAGGATACAGAGTTGGTAAAGAACTTGAAGGTAAGATTTCTATTATGAAAGCTGCTCAGGGGAACATCGGTGCTGCAAAGAATATGTTATCTACTGCTGAAACAGCACTTTCAAGCATAAATGATCTGCTTATCCAGGTAAAAGGTAAAGTTGCTGATTCAATCGATCCTACGAAGAATCTTAGTGCTCTTGCTTCGGACGTTAAAGCCCTTGGAAGTGAAATAAGCTCAATCTTTACTGGTACCAAGTTCAACGATACAGCTTTGTTAAGCGGTACCGGGCTCCCTGGTTCAAGTAACTTTACTTTTAAAACCGGAGAAAGCGAAACTACAACAATCAATTTCGGTACTCTGAACACGCTTGATCTTTCTTCATTATCAGGTGCAGCTTCTGGGAATATTTCTACTATTGATGTAACAACGATAGAGAATGCTGTTAAAGACGCTCTCGGAAGTATTGGTAACTATACCCAGAGACTTGATGTAAAAGAAGACTATTTATCTTCAGCTATTTCAAATGCTACAGCAAGTGTAAGCCGGTTGTTCGACGCTGATATGGCAATGGAGCAGTTAAATGCTACAAAAGGTCAAATCGGAAACCAGGTGGCAACAGCAATGCTCTCACAACTTAACTCTGCACCGCAGAATATTTTATCACTTTTCAGATAAAATAGCCAAATATTATCTCCCGGTTTTTAAGCCGGGAGATATTTTATAAACAACAATTACGGATCTTAAATGTTTTCTTCATCTTACGCCGGAAATAAATTAAACAGGACAAATCAATACCTGGTAAAAGAAATTATGGAAGCAACTCCTGAGCAGCTAATTCTTAAGGTTTATGATTTTGCTATTGTTAACTGCCGGAAACAAAATATGACCAAAACGAATGATGCACTTCAGGTATTGATGAACGCTCTTCGATTTGACGATGATGAAGTAAAAGGAGTATCGACAGGTTTATATAAGTTGTACCAGTATTGCCAGGAAGAAATGCGCCGGAAAAACTATGATATCGTATACAAAATACTAACTGAATTAAAAGAAACATGGATAGCGGCTTTTAACAGCTGTAAAAAATAATATGGCTTCGATATTAACCACATCCGATATTGATTCCATGATAAGTTCGTATGTTAATACGGAAACCACCAGACTTATCACCCCGGTAACAACGAAAAAAAGCTGGTACCAGAGTCTTTCAACTGCATACGGAACACTTAGCTCAAAATTGAGTTCATTGCGGGATCTGCTTGATAATTTCAGGCAGACCGGAAATGATTCTATATTTGCTTACAAATCTGCCGCATCCTCAAATACTGCATTTGTTGATGCCTCTGCTGCAAACAATGCTGCCGCGGGATCATATAATTTGAGAGCTTCCCAGCTTGCTAAAAATGATCTACTCGTTTCGCAGGAATCTACGTCTTCTACTGCAAACTCAATTACAGGGACGCATATATTCACCATTAAAAACGGTGATGGCAAAGGCGGTGAATATTCGGGAAATGTAGAAGTTACGTTCACCGATTCGGAAACCAATGAGTCAGTGATGGAAAAAATCAGGGACGCAATAAATTCAGATAAGGCTTCTGTAACATCCAACGTTAAAAGTGCTTCAGTTTCTTACGGGGGCGGAACCTCAACCTTTCAAATTGATGTAAATGGTACTGTTAAAAGTATTACTGTTAACGGGGGAGGTACTTACGGAGATTTGATGGATGAATTAATTTCTAAAATATCGGCACAGGTGCCTGGTGTAAGTGCAGAGAAAATTATTGATCCCAACAATCCTGATAATATAAGTCTAAAATTTACCGGGAATGATGCATCCAGCTATGTCTCCATTTCCCAGGTGAGCGGTTTTGATATTGTAAGCGATCTGAACATTTCCTTAAATAAGGAAAAAGGTACCTCCGGCATGGTTACTGCCTCCGCATTCAGCCCTATTTCAGGGAAAACTCAGTTTTCTCTCTCTTCAAAAGAAACAGGAGTTGATTTCAGGATAACCAGCCTGATGGATGACAGTTCATCAAACGCATTGAATTCCATAGGGTTAAACCTTGGCTCCAGCAGACCCGTCTTTGATCAATCGACCAGTCCCGATACTTCCGGATATGTATATGCGGACATAACTGAGAATACTTTATTAAATTCACGTATAACATTTAATGGTTTGAATTTTCAGAGAAATTCTAATGTTATAAGCGACATTGCTGATGGTGTAACATTTTCGCTAAAATCTGTAATGCAGGTGACTGATCAGGATGTAAATGTATCAGTTGGAAATGACGATTCATCCATTAAATCTAAGATAGAAGACTTTATAACCAAGTTTAATGACGTATACACCAATATTAAATCGCAGAATTCCTATGGCTCCGAAAAACGGGGAGTATTCTCGGGAGATTCCAATGCATCATCTATTTTGTCCATGCTAAGTTCTATAACTTATTCTGATATTCCCGGGATCCCCGCGGGCAATCTTAAAATGCTTTCTCAGCTGGGCATCTCATTTAACAGTACTACCGGACTTAGTATATCTGATTCTTCAAAACTCGATGAACAGCTTAAAAACAATATTTCCCAGGTTGAGACACTATTTAATTCAACCAATGGTATTGCTACAAGCCTTTATGATAAAATTAATCCATATCTCGGTGCATCAGGCTACCTGGCAGCAGGACAGAGCAGATTTGATTCAAATGTAAAGATGCTGAGTGATAAAAACTCGGCATACCAGAAAAGAATTGATAAAAGTGCCGAGCTATTAAGAAACAGGTATGAACAGCTGCAGGCACAGCTGGCTTCATTATTGACAGTTCAGAATATGTTTAGTGCCTAAAAAAGATTGTATTTAAATGGAAGAAACAAGAAGAAAATACGCCCGATTGAAATTTTTACTTGCGGAGATAGATCAGAAAGTAAATGATCTTGAAAATGAAGAACATTTTTTTGATGTTCTAGGTGACCTAAAAGCTGATGTCGAAGAGGTTCAAGTTCTAAAAAAAGAGCTGATTACTGGCACAAAGCTTGATCAGCAAAAGTATTTTCAGGAACTTGAAGTTCAGGCTAAACAAATTCAGTCCAGTTTCGATAATATAACCAGGATTAAAAAGCTGGAGATGTTGGCGGTTCGTACCAAGCTTAAAAATCTACAAAATTCAAAGAAATTAATAACATATAACCGGGAATGATATGGATGTGAAGTCAGTAACAAATAATCTTTATACTCATAACAATATAGAGAACAATCAGAAGCGGGATAATAAAAAAGCTACTGATAAAACTGATAAACTGGAAATTTCAGACAAAGCCAAAGAAATGAACAAGCTGAACAAAAACGACGCATCTATAGAAGAGTACCGGCAGAAGATTGCGAATAAGTTTTATGATTCAGATGAATTGGTCAAAAAAATTTCCACGGAAATATTGAAAGAAATAGGGAAGTAACAATAAATATCCCTTGGCAGACAAACTTAAAAATGTTATTTTGCTAGTCTTAATTATGATATGACACTATAAAAATTCTTCTCTTTTTGATGCTCGAAGATTATTCTCAAAACAATAAATTGCAACTGTTGGGTAAGCTAAATGCAAGTTTTGTTCATGAAATAAGAAACCCTCTTTTTGCCCTCAAACTTAACCTGGATTATATCAAATCATTAGAAATTCCACCTGATATAAAAGATTCTTTCGAATCTTGTGAAGAGGCAGTTGAACGTATTGAAATTTTAATAGAAGATGTACTTAGTTTTTCCCGAAAAAATTATACCGAGCCTGTCTATTGCTCTCTTAATAATATTTCCAGGCAAGCGATCCATCTGCTGGAAGGATACGCCAATAAAAAAAACTGCATGATTGAATCAGAATTTCAGGATAATCTTCCCCAGGTATTAATTGATAAAAATAAACTGATGCAGGTTATGCTGAACCTTGTGACTAATGCTATTGAAGCAGGGGAAGGACCGCGGAATGTAATAGTTAAGACCTATGTCTGTAACTCATATATTCATTGGGAGGTTCAGGATTTTGGCTCAGGAATAAAAGACGAAGATAAGGATATGATTTTTGATGAATTTTATACAAAAAAGAGTAATGGAACAGGACTTGGATTGAGTATTTGTAAAAGACTTCTTAATGAATCAGGAGTCCTTCTTGAATTCAGCTCTGTCCCCGGAAGTGGAACCAGTTTTTTTATCAAATTTAACCTGGATGAGAATGTTGTAGAAAATGAACATTAAGCTACTATTAATTGACGATGATGACCTGGTTTGTGCCTCATTAAAAAAGGTTCTCGTAAAGATTGGATATGAAGTTGAAGTTTGTATGAAAGGGGGAGAAGCCTTTGGCAGAATAAAAACATTTGATCCTGACATAATCCTCCTTGATATTTACCTTACTTCTCATAACGGCCTTGATCTTCTGAAAGATTTCAGGAAAGAATTTCCGCAAATTCCTGTTATTATGATAACGGGTTACTCTGATGTTAAAATAGCCGTTACAGCTATTAAGTCGGGGGCTTTTGATTTTTTACTTAAACCAATTGACCTCGACCAGCTCAAACTAGTATTAAACAAAGCATCGGAACATGTGTACCTGAAATCGGAAGTTGATAAATACCAGGCGATCCTTCGGGGAGATGAATTAACAAAGGATTTCTTCGGTAAAAGCCGGAAAATACAGAGGCTATTGACTTCTGTAGAAAAGCTTGCGAAAAGTCCGGATACCACAATTCTGATAGAAGGGGAGAGCGGAACCGGTAAAGAAGAAATTGCCAAGTTCATTCATCAGAACAGTCCCCTTAAGGATGCTCCCTTCATCCAGATAAACTGTGCTGCAATTCCGAAGGAACTTGCAGAAAGTGAACTATTCGGACATGAAAAAGGAGCTTTTACAGGAGCATCGCAGAAAACGAAGCTTGGTAAATTTGAACTGGCTGAAAGCGGTTCCATTCTTCTGGATGAGATCGGCGAGCTTACACCTGAACTCCAGGTTAAATTATTAAGGGTACTACAGGAAAAAAGGTTTTACAGGGTGGGCGGCGAGAAGGAAGTAAAAATAAATGTCCGGGTTATAGCAGCGACGAATAAAAGTCTGGAGCAGGAAGTAGCAAATGGAAACTTCCGTGAGGATCTTTTTTATCGTTTAAATGTTGCAAAGGTTATTGTTCCACCTTTAAGAGAGAGAAAAGAGGATATTCCACTTTTAAGTTTTTCTTTTCTTCAAGAATTCGGCAGCAAGTTTAATAAAGAAATCAGAGGGATAAGTTCTGAAGCACTCTCTATTCTTGAAAGTTATCACTGGAAAGGAAATATCAGAGAGTTAAGGAATATAACTGAAAGGGTAGCCTTATTGATTGAAGAAGATGAGGTAAAGGAACATCACCTTTCGGGACTATTTTCCAGTGAATCAAAACCTTCTGAAGAAGACAGTTTTGTTTTGAAAATTCCCTCTGAAGGGATTAAAATCGATGTGGTCTTAAAAAACTTAATATTAAAAACCTTGAGTATAACAAACGGCAACCAGGTAAAAGCCGCTAAAGTTCTAGGTTTATCGAGATCCAAGCTAAGATACAGGATGGAACAGCTCGGGATAGAAGTAACTAAAAATATACAATAGAATTATTCTGCAGGGTCGAATTTTACCGTAAATGTAGTCCCTTTTCCCTTCTCACTCCTCACACTCAAAGATGCCTTATTAATATCAGCATAATTCTTAACGAGAGTCAGCCCAAGTCCGGTGCCCTCATAATTCCTTGTAGAGCTGCTATCCTCCTGCGTAAAGGGATCGAAGAGCTTTGGAAGGAACTCGTTTGAAATTCCTATCCCGCAGTCGGAAATATCAACACAGACTTTATTATCCTCATTATAAAGGACGGCATTTATCTCCCCCTTATGGGAGTATTTTATCGAATTATCAAGCAGGTTCACAAAAATCTGTCCCAGTGTGTATGGATCTCCGATAATTACCCTTTTATCAGCGGGACAATCATAGTGAAGAACGAGATCCTTTTCACGTGCTCTCAGTGAAAATTCGAGTATTATATCAAACAGAATGTCATTATCAAGGTCAAGCTGTTTATATTCAAACTCAAAGTTACCCGTTTGTATTCTTGATAGATTGAGTATAAGCTCGATGGTTCTCATTAAGCGTTTGGCGCTGCTGCCTATTATGCTAAAAGTTGATTCCAATCCGACCGGGAGTTTATCCTCCAGTTCCTCTTCAAGTAGTGAGGTATATGTTAGTATATTATTCAGAGGGGTTCTGATCTCATGCGACATCTGGGCAAGGAATATGGATTTTAGTCTGTCTGAATTCTCAGCACTTTCTTTAGCTTTGATAAGTTCTTTTTCATAATATTTCCAATTAGTTATATCTTCTTCTACAGCGACAAAATTCGATATTTCACCATTATCATCTATTATGGGGGATATTGAAGCGTAAACCCAGTAATGATCTCCATTCTTCTTAATATTTTCGAATTCCCCCTGCCATTCCTTACCTGACAGAATTGTATCCCAGATGATTTTATAGTCTGATTTGTTTTTCTTTTTGGAACTTACAATGCCCGGCTTTTTACCGAGAACTTCAGCGGCATTATAACCAGTCACCTCAGTAAACTTAGGATTTACATATTCCAGCGATCCCTCAACATTTGTAACCATTATAATAACAGGACTATGTTCAACAGCCTTTGATAATTTCAGTACCTGGTCCTGCCAGTATTTTTTATCGCTTATATCCTCGGAAACTCCGGCAATTTTATTTACTTCACCATCAGAATTTCTTATAGGGAAAGCTCTAGTACGAATCCAGCGAACCGAACCATTATGATTTAAAATTTTATGCTCGTAGTCAAACTTTCCATTTGAAGGTAAATGATAAAATAATTCTTTGAAACGGGTTCTATAATCAGGATGAACAGACTCAATCATAATTTCGGGTGAAGTATATAATTGCCCCGGTTCGATACCCCATATACTTTCTATGAGAGGGCTGGCATAATACAGAGTTTTGAAGTCAGGAGACACAATATAGAAAACATCATTAATATTCTCAGCCAGCTGTCTGAATTTTTCCTCGCTTTCACTGATGGCCATCTCTGCTATTTTCTTTTCGGTAACGTCCCTCAGGTTTATGATAATTCCCTGAATAATCTCGTCGTTAATTAAATTATTGGCAAGTCCTTCCATATAATGCAGATCGCCATTTTTGTCCTTCAGATTTACTTCGAAAGGATACGCCACACCGGGCTTGCTTTTCTTTCGGCCGATAAACCCCAGTATGGACAAATATTCATTTTGGGTTATGTATTTTGAAATTGTCTTACCAAAAAGGTCATCCCTTCCGAAGCCGAGAATATTTTCAACAGCTTTGCTCCAGTATGTAATTTTCCCATCTTTATCGACAATAATTTTTAAATCACTCGAATTTTCAAACAGTGCACGGTAATATTTTTCATTTTCCTTCAGCCGAAGCTCAGCGGCTTTTTTTCCGGTAATATCCTGAACCATATTTATTATACGCAGACCCTTTTCATTAGAATCATAAAAAACAGAAACCATGGAGTTTGTCCATATGATACCCCCATCCTTTTTTATAAATCTCTTTTCGAGATGATAATTATCCAGATCTCCGTTTGCGAGTCTATTAAAAAATAAATCGCTTTCATCAAGATCCTCATTGAAAGTAATATCCCTGAAGGTCATCCGCTTTAGATCTTCTTCGGGATATCCTGTAAGAGTTTGAAAAGCATTATTAGCACGGCGGTAACACCCTTCAGAATCCAGGATGGCGATTCCAAGGGGGGAAAGCTCATATATTGTTCTGAATTTATTTTCACTTACTTCCAGGGCTTTCCTGGCATTTATTGTATTTGATATATCCAGTAATATTATTCCTGCTTCCTCATCGGGGAGGCTGAAATAAGTAGCAAGAGCGTGGATATCCTGGCCGGAATTCCCTGTAAAGGATTCCACGTCCACAAAAAAATTATTCTCCTGCACCACCCGTCGCAGGATTGATTCTATTGCGATATGATTCCCTGGAAAAACATCCTTTATTTTTTTACCTATTAAATCACGGGCTGCAATGCCCATGTACCCCGCCATTGCATTATTAATCTTAAGATATTCAAAATTCTTATTGACTACACAAAACGCAACAGGAGAAGAGTTAAAGAATTGATCAAACCTTATCCTGCTTACAGCGAGTTCCTTTTCAATCTGTTTCCGATCAGAAATATCAAGATGTGTTCCAAGTATTCTATCAGGACTTCCATCTTCATTCTTAACTAAATTAGCACGATCAAAAATCCATATATATTTTCCATTATTATGTTTCATTCTATATTCTGTTTCATAAGCCGGAATCCGGCCTGTGATGTAGTCTTGAAGCTTTGAAATAGTTTCCTGCCTGTCATCAGGATGAATCAGTTCTTTCCATTCTTCAAAGGTGACTGTACTTCTTTCATAAGTATGGCCAAGCTGATTTTTCCAAACCTGAGATACATTGAGTAAATCAGATTTTAAATCCCAATCCCATAATCCTATTTTATTATTTGCCAGTGTTGCATGAAATCTGGTTGATACCTCTGTAAGACTGATTTTTATTTTTTTCTTATAATCAATATCAGCAACAAATCCTAAAATATACGCGCCACTATCCTCAGAAGATCCAATACTCTTAAAATTGATCTGAACCCATAGAGGCTCATTATCCGCCTTTTTAAGTCTTACCTCAAAGCTGCTCTCTTCCTGGCGGGTTCGAATCGACAGGACTTCCTTTTCAGCAAGGATATCAAAAAAGATATCTGACAGATTCTTACCAAGGATGTCTTCCTTTTTTGTATATCCCAGTAGTGCTGTAAAAGAATTGTTGACAGCCTGAAAAATCCCGTTTAAATCTATCTGAAAGATCCCCAGGGGGGAAAACTCAACGATCTCCTTGTAATTATCGAACTGCATTATGAGCTATCCTGCTTTGATTATTTGTTCAGCTCCCAGTTTTGTTTATAAGATCGGGTAAGCTGATTTTTAAAATATACTTAAAATATTATAAGAGGCATAAGATGTGTAAAATTTAACCATCCTAAACTTGAATAGGACTAAGGAATAAAAACAGAAATGACGTATTTTTTGATTAAAAATAAATTATTTAGGCTAAAATTTAACCATTTAATACAAAATAATTCGAGGTAATTCTTTTTACGCAGAACAAAACACAGGTTGTACAGATGAATATATTTCATATATCTCTTCTTTTATTTCAGCTTTTTGTTCTGAAATAAATTCATCCCAGTCAAAAATATATCTAACATCTTTCTGGTCGGGATTATTAGAATATTCAAATTCAATGAGGTCTTCATAATTTAGTAGTAAGTCCATGATTTAATTATTTAATGTTAATAACTTAGAATCCGAAGCTGTTGTTTCTTTATAGAGGGGGAGGGTAAAATAAAAAACAGATCCTGAGCCAGGTTCACTCTCAACCCAGATCCTGCCTCCATGCAGTTCTACAAAGTCCTTGCACATCAAAAGTCCCAATCCGGTACCTTTTTCGTTCTCAGTTCCGGTTGACGAAAAGTGTTTCTCAGGATTAAACAATTTTTCTTTATTAGCCCCTAGTATACCTGTGCCAGAATCTTTAACTCCTACAATCAGAAAATCATTTTCTTCTCTGGCTGTTATAAGTATGTTTCCGTTGCGATAAGTGAATTTAATCGAATTAAAGATAAGGTTTTGAAAGATTGAGCGGAGCATCCTCTTATCGGCATTAACAAAATGATTTTCCATGATATCCCTCTGAATAAGGATATTCTTTTTCCTGGCACTATTCGATAATACCAGTATTGTTTCATCAACTATTTTTTCCAGTTCAATTTTTCCTGGTTTATATTCAGCTTTACCACTCCCTAACCTGGCCCATTCCATGAGGCTGTTAAGCAGCTGAACCAAAAGACTGGCTGAATCGTGAATATTTCTGGCAAACTGTCTTATTTCATTTGGAGTCAGGCTCTCAATATCACTCAATAAAATTTCAGCAAATCCCAGAACACCAGTAAAAGGCGTTTTAAGATCGTGTGAAATGATTGAAATTATCCTTTCTCTGTCGAGCATAAACTTCTTTAATTTATTTTCAGACTGTGTAAGAAGAAGATTCAGTTTGGAGATTTGCCGGGCCTTCAGATCGAGGATCCTTTTCCCGTTTTCTATCTCCGCAAGGTAGAAGTCCATTTCAGCTCTGAGATTATTTTCTTTTGATAAATCCTCAGCCGTAATAATTATAAAGGGGATGGAATGAATGAAAATGGTATCTGCCGAACAATGCATCCACCTATCTTTACCGTCTTCCATTATGATTTTAAAATCATACTCACACTTCTTAAATGAACCATTCTCCCAGACAGAAATCACCTCACTGATATTATTTACATAAGCGGGATGAATTATCTCCAAAGAAGAGATACGCCGCCATAGTTCTTTTTTATCATAGCCGGTTAGTCTTGCAGCTTCATTATTTGTGTAGATAAGCTCATTAAACCTGAATATTATCACGGCAGTAGAAATTGAGTCGTAATAATTTTTCAAGTCGGCAACAACCGCTTGAAGGTTCTTTTTCTTTTTAATAGGAGGAAAGGATAAATTTTCCCTTAAAACCTCAGTATGAAGATTCTCTTCCGTCACTCTTAGTCCAACTTATATTTAATAACATCATATTCATTATCGAAGATAGGGGCGGAAGTT
This sequence comes from uncultured Bacteroidota bacterium, assembly GCA_963771705.1. Lineage (GTDB taxonomy): Bacteria > Bacteroidota > Ignavibacteria > Ignavibacteriales > Ignavibacteriaceae > DATFVA01. The sequence goes on along the minus strand of CAVYUP010000010.1, from coordinate 18,507 downwards.
TTAAGGAAAAGAAGAAACAATACCGTCCAGGCTAAACAGGTAAGAAAAAGATGCGATAATTAACTGGAAGAAAGATAAAGGAAGAATTATGACTGAATTAAAGGAACAAAAGAAAGAGGGATCTGAACTGCTTCAGCTTGTCAGTTTTCTGATAGGGAATGAGGAATTCGGTGTTGACATTCTCTATGTGCAGGAAATTAACAGGATGATTCAGATAACGAAAGTTCCGAACGCACCTGTTTTCATAGAAGGGGTAATAAATCTAAGAGGAAGAGTTATCCCGGTAGTTGATCTGCGGACGAAACTAGGAATGCCCAAAAAGGATCACGATAAAGATACAAGAATAATTGTAGTAGAGGTAGATGATAAGACCATTGGTTTTATTGTAGACGCTGTTAATGAAGTACTAAGGATTCCCAAAGACATTACTGAAGCACCTCCCGAACTAGTATCGGGAATAAACTCAGACTTCATAAAATCTGTCGGGAAACTTGAGGACAGGCTTCTGATCCTGCTCGATCTGCAGAAAATCCTAACAAACGAACAGAAAGAGCAGCTATCTGCGGCCTATTGAACGGCAGAGTAGTTTTTCAGGTGTATGATAAATTATACAGGGGAAATATCCATGTGGTTACGGGATATAATGAATCTGATGAGGAGGTAGATATCCAGAAAACAATCCAACGCCTAATCCGAATAAAATTGCTCCACCTACGCCTGCCATACCCTCCCACTACGCTCTGAAAACGTTCTGAAAACGTTCTGAAAACGTTCTGAAAACGTTCTGAAAACGTTCCAAATATTCATTAAAATGCTGCCCGTAACAACGGAAATACCTCGGGCGGCTTAACATCGACAGAATATATACGATAATAATTTTGGATCAGGGAAATTCTATAAGAATTATTCAGATTTGATAATAAAGAATGCTTAAAAAAACAGGATAAAAATAATTATGAAAACTTGGTTTCTGAATTTAGGAATTGCAAAAAAGCTGATTTCCATATTTTCAATTCTTGTAATACTCTCCATTGTAATCACAAGCCTGGGAATCTGGTATTTAACCCGGGTGAACAAGGATATGGCTCTTTTTACTAAAAAATATATGCCTGCCAGCGAGCTCCTTTTGAATATAGACAGAGATATGCAGCAAATTCTTGCTGCCGAAAGGACACTTTTAGTACCTGGAAACCAGGAAAACTTAGAGACACTAAAAAGTGAGATAAATGAAAATTTGACTCAAATTGAAGTTAGATGGGTTAAGTTTAAAGAACTTAATCTTTCAGCCGATATCACTTCGCAAGCTGGTGAATTTGAAAAATCTTTTAAAGCCTGGAAAAGATCGACTAACAGCTTAATATCTGAGTTCAATTCCGAGAGCGATTCCATTACAAGTATGGCGATAAACCAAAGCTCAGGATTTTTCATAAATACCAGAAATATCCTTGACAATATGGAAGAATTGACCACGAGGAGAGCTAACGCGGATTCACAAAACTGTAACTCTTATTACACTTCAGCCAAGTTCTACCTCGCTGCAGGTTTACTTACCTTTCTCATCTTCTCAGTAATTGTCTGCAATTATCTAATTAGAATAACGAAAGACTCTGTTCTCAAAACATCCAGGTTGATTTCAGAACTGAGTGAAGGAATACTTAACCGCCGAATTGAAGTAAAGACAAAAGATGAATTCGGTAATATGGGAATGGCATTAAACCAGCTAGCCGATGATCTTCAGAAGTATGTTATTGGCAGTATGAACAGGATATCCGAAGGAGACTTTGACTTTCAGATTCCATCCAAAACTAAAGAAGATGAAATAGCTCCCGCATTAAATAATACCCTGAAGACATTAAAAGAATTAAAATCTGAAACTGATGGTATGTTCTTACGGGCAATTGACGGTGATCTTGAAAGCCGGGGAAACGCGGGAAAATTCAGCGGAGGATATAAAGATATTGTAGAGGGGTTCAACAAAACAGTTGATACTATAGTGAAGAATGTAAGGGATTATGAAGATGTGGTGGAAAGAATAGGAAAGGGTGATCTTACTGCCAGGATGACAGGAGATTATAAAGGAAATTATAAAACTCTACAAAAGAGAGCCAGCGAGTTTGCAGAATCGTTAGGCAGCCTTATCAATAGTGTTAATGAAGCTGTTCATGCCACAGCCAGTGCAGCTACTGAGATTTCAAGCTCAACCGAGCAGATGGCCGCGGGAGCGCAGGAACAAAGCGCCCAAACTTCTGAAGTGGCTTCTGCTGTAGAAGAAATGACCAGAACAATTCTCGAAACCTCAAAGAATACAGAAACTGCGGCGATATCTGCCAATGGTGCTAAAGCGATAGCTGAAAAAGGCAAGGTAAAAGTAAACAATACCAAACAGAGTATAGAGAAGATAGTTGAATCTTCAATGAAAGTTGCAGGAATTGTCGCTTCACTGGCAAAACAAAGCGAACAGATAGGTGAAATTACACAAGTTATAAATGACATTGCCGATCAGACCAATCTTCTAGCGCTTAACGCTGCAATTGAGGCTGCAAGGGCGGGAGAACAGGGGAGAGGTTTTGCAGTTGTGGCAGATGAAGTAAGGAAACTTGCTGAAAGGACCGGTAAAGCAACTAAAGAGATAGCCGATACTATTAAGGCAGTGCAGACTGAAGCAGGAATTGCCGATGAGGCAATGGAAGAGGCTAAAGCGCTGGTTGGTGAAGGTATGGAAAATACCAAAGAGGTTGAAGCTTTTCTATTAGAAATAACCGAAGGAGCAACAAAAGTAGCTGACTTGGTAACACAAATCTCGGCAGCAAGCGAGGAACAATCTAGTGCGGCAGAACAGATTACCAGGAACATTGAGTCAATAAACAATGTGACGCAGGAGAGTGCTTCAGGAATACAACAGGTTGCCGGCGCGGCCGAAGATCTTAACAGGCTTACAAACGATCTACAGATGCTTATTGAAAAATTTAAAATCCAGGATGATGAAAAGCATTTTTCTATAAGACAGAACGGTAAGCTAATTGAAGCATAAAAACTTTTAACAGAAAGGATAGTAAATGCCCCTTATAGTTTGGTCAGATAAATACACTGTAAAGAATATTTTAATAGACAACCAGCATAAAAAACTTATAGGTTTTATAAACGACCTTCATTCGGCTATGAAAGAAGGAAAGGCTAAAAACATTCTTAGTAAGATCCTTGATGATCTGGTAACCTATACAAAGGAACACTTTAGAACAGAAGAAAGAATGATGCAGAATGCGGGCTATAAAAATTTTACTAATCATAAGCTGGAACATAATAAGCTCACCCAAAAAGTGATTGATTTTCAGCAGCAATACAATGAAGGCAAAGTAAATCTGACATTCGAAATAATGACTTTTTTGCAGACATGGCTGGTTAACCATATTGAAAAAAGCGATAAGCAATACGTTGGTCTGCTCTAAGGTTCTTATAAAACAAAAAGAACTAAACCCATAAAAGAAATAAGAGGAATTTTGAAGTGGAAACTTTTATTGCGATGACATTTATAGCGATATTTTTATCTATGGCACTTGTGAAGAAATAAACTTATTCAGCAAGCTCGTATTGCCAGGATGATTCAGCATTCTTTTCATCCTTGAATGATGTTCGGCTCAAATAATTTCCCGCACCATATAAGAAAATCAGCACTTTACGGAACAGAGACTAAATAAAGAACCAGAACGGGGTTAACCATTTTACAGCAAGATAAATACAATGAGCGTTCAAAGGGCGATGGGAAAGAATTAAATTCAATTTCAGAAAAGTTCGCCAAAATTACCGAAGAACTGAACGGGATAATCTTCAGCGCTGACGATTACTTTTCTGTTATCAGTTCGAAGATACAGGTATTTTATTCGGCCTCAAAACAAATCACTGCTGATTCCTACATTTTTACCGGAATACTTTCTTCAAGAAAATACCTTGATGGTTTAGAAAATCTTAAACATACAATTTTGAGAATTTCAGAACTGATCCATTTATCCGGAGAGAATTTTTCCTTTAGTGAAGAAAAACTTACAAGAGTAGTCAAATGGCTCAATGAAATAAGGGAAGACGTTTCAGGTTTCAGGAGACTGGTCAGGCATCTTGAAGTTCAGGCTGTATCAGTTAAAATCGAAAGTGCAAGGGCGGGCAATGACCTTGGAGGATTTGCGAACCTGGCAGACAGCATTAATAACCTCGCTGGAATAATTGCCGGAAAGTCAGGAGCATTCAAGACTAAGAGCCTTGAACTGCAGAAAACAATAGAGAATGCAAAAATCCAGATAAATAATCTTCTTGAATATCATAATAAAAACAACGGATTAATTGAAAATAAAACACGCAACGCAATTAAGGTCCTTATAGAAAAATATCGTTCGAGCTCCGATAAAGCCGAAAAAATAAGTGGGGAAATAGATTTAATCCACAAAGAAGTAAGCTCCCTCGTTACAGCTATTCAGTTTCACGACATAACCCGTCAACAACTCCAGAATGTTATCGAGATAATAGCCGAACTGCTGGATAATATTAATGCATATAACGCAGGGAATAGCTCTGAAAAAGAACTACCCGCCCTTATGCATTATGTTAATCATGTATCAAAACTTCAAGCAGCCCAGCTTGTGAATTCGAAAAATGAGTTAGAAGCTGCCGTGAAGGAAATAAACAGGGGATTAACCGGAATATCCGGTGAGATCTCATCTATATCTGAAGCCATTACAGACCTTGTAAAAGATCAAGGTAACGGCAGTGAGAGCTTTTTCGAAAGAACTACTGAAGAATTAAGTGATTCGATCAGGTTATTTACCAGGAACTCGGAAGCAGGGAAAGAATTCTCTTACTCCATTAAGAATGTAGCGGACACAATAGATACGTTGTCGCACTTTATCAGCGAAATAGATGATATAGGAGCCGAGATTGAACTCATCTCTTTAAATGCAAATATTAAGGCCGCGAAAACCGGCACCGAAGGCGCGGCATTAGGGGTACTGGCTAAAGCCATACAAAGGCTTTCTGGTGATTCAAAGAAGCAAACGGAATCTGTTATTGAAAAGCTTATTTCAGTAAAAAATGTTTCCGACACCCTGCACAATTCCAACAACGATGAGACTATCAGCCGGAGTCAGCAAAATCTGGAAGATGTAACTTCGGAGCTGAATTCAAGGATTTCATTTCAGGACGCAATAGTTAATGATGCTATAGAACAATTGAATGAAGTGGAGAAATCTATATCAAATTTGAAGGAGGATCTAAGCGGGACTATCGGAATGTTCGATTCATATATAAATGCCACAGGGAGAATCGGCGAGGCGGCTGAAATGCTGGAAGAAATTGCTCATTTAACAGAACAAAACTCCGGACAGATCATATCTGATATCAACCTACTGGAACTCAGTAATAAATACACCATGAAAATCCAAAGGGAAATTCATCAAAAAATATTTTCAGACACGGAGTTTGAGGAAAAAGAAAATAATACGGATGAACAAGGGAGTGAGTTTGGTGACAATATTGAACTATTCTAAAAAATTTTAAGGGTAAAAAATGAATGAACATCGTTTTGAAAAAGATGAATTGAGCAGGAAAGGCAGCCTGAAACTAAGCGGAGAGCTTACAATTCAGGGAGCGTCAGATCTCAGGGAACTATTTATAGAAACACTTAATAAGACTGATGAGCTTGTTGTAGACCTATCTGAAGTTGAGGAATTTGATTTAGCCTGTTTGCAGTTATGTTTCTCGTTATCCAAAACCGCGGTGGCACTTAACAAATCGGTGACTTTCAGCGATAATGGTAATAGAAGAGTACAAAATCTAATTAATACTTCCGGGTTTATGAATAAAAAAGAGTTTTCGAGGGTTTCTTCCCGAAAGGAGAAGGAGAATGTCTAAGGTTATAATGACTGTAGACGATTCCAGCAGCATCCGACAGATGGTCAATTTTACATTGAATGAGGCAGGTTATGAGGTTATTGAAGCTGAAGACGGCGTTGATGCTTTGAAGAAGCTTTCGGGAAAAGCAATCAACCTTTTAATAACAGATCTGAACATGCCTAATATGGACGGGATAAGTTTGATTAAAAGAGTAAGGGGCGATACTGACAATAAATTTATTCCAATTCTAATGCTCACCACCGAATCACAGACAGAAAAAAAGATGGAAGGAAAAGCTGCCGGAGCAAGCGGATGGATAGTTAAGCCGTTTAAGCAGGATCAGCTTCTTGCCGTAGTAAAAAAGGTGCTGGGATGACTGATAAACATACTGAAGCTTTTCTGCAGGAAGCAAGCGAACTTCTGGAGGTGCTTGAATCCTCTTTAATTGAACTGGAATCCAAACCGGATGATGAAGATCTGGTAGGTAAAATATTCCGTGCGCTTCATACTATTAAAGGTTCCGGCGGAATGTTCGGTTTTGAGAATGTAGCGGAGTTTGTACATGATATCGAAACCGTATATGACAGAATCAGGAACAATGAACTTAAGGTTAACAACGTAATAATAGACCTGACCTTAAAGGCCTGTGATCAAATTTCACAGATGATAAGAAATGAACCGGAAGAGAGTGAATCTGTTTCTTCATCCGAACTACTCTCAGCTTTTCGGGAATTTCTATCAGACTCAAACAAAACCTGTCACAGCGTACCTCAAAAATTAGAGACGAGTAAAATAACGGGTGAGAATATTATTTATAAAATCAGTTTTACCCCCTCCGACGATCTGTTTATGAAAGGAACAAGACCCGAGGGTTTGTTGAAAGAACTATCGGATCTTGGCGAAGCTGTAGTTTTGCCTCTTACTGATAAAGTCCCTTCTCTTAATCAAATAGACTCTGAAAAATTATACACATCTTGGGTAATATTTCTTTCTACTTCTCACGGCCGGGATTCTATTAAGGATGTTTTCATATTTGTTGAAGATGATTGCCGGATAGAGATTGAAGAGATTGATCATGGCAGCCTTAAGGGAAACGCAGATTATTATGAAAATATAATCAAACAGCCCACCACAAGTAATTCTGCCCCCAATAAAAAAGGGAAAGCAGAGGATACAAGAAAATTGAAGGAGGCAAAGAAGAGCGCACCTGAGAATATTTCAAGCATCCGTGTAAGTTCGGATAAGCTTGATCTGCTTGTAAACCTTGTTGGAGAACTGGTGACTGTGCAGGCAAGAATGACACAGTCCTCTGCAAAGAAAAACGACCCTGAATTTATCCAAATAGCCGAGGTACTTGAACGTCTGACCTGGGAACTAAGGGAAAACGCATTGAATATACGGATGCTTCCAATAGGTTCAACTTTCAACAAGTTTAACAGGCTGGTTAGAGATCTTTCGAAAGAACTCGGCAAAGAGGTGGAATTAGTAACGGACGGAGGCGAAACAGAGCTCGACAAAAATGTTATTGAAAGGCTGAACGATCCTTTCGTTCACGTAATCCGCAACTGCATTGACCACGGAATTGAAAGTCCTGAGCTAAGGAAACAAAAAGGTAAAAATGCAAAAGGCAGGATCAATCTTTCCGCGATACATTCCGGCACTCATGTGCTGATAAAAATTGAAGATGACGGTGCAGGACTGAATAAAGAAGCCATTCTGAAGAAAGCCGTAGAGCGCGGTTTAATCACACCAGAAACCAAGCTAACAGAGAAGGAAACATTCGGACTAATCTTCCAGGCGGGTTTTTCAACCGCTAACGAGGTAACAAATGTATCTGGCAGAGGGGTAGGACTTGACGTAGTCAGAAGTTCGATTGAAGCTTTGAGGGGATCTATAGAAATTGAAAGCAAAGAAGATTCCGGTACAATAATTACATTGAAACTTCCCCTCACCCTGGCAATAATTGAAGGGCTTGTAATAAGGGTGGATGAAGAGCATTTTGTAATTCCTCTCTCATTTATTGAGGAGTGCATTGAATTTACTTTAGATAATAAAAAGAGATCGGGCGGTAGAAACCTGATTAATGTAAGGGGTGAGATTATTCCATTTATCCCGCTGAGGAAAAAATTCGAAATCTATAGTAATCAACCGGAAATAGAACAGGTAGTAATAATAAATAATGGCGGAGCAAAGACAGGACTCCTGGTTGACGAAATCATCGGTCAGCATCAAACCGTTATCAAGTCTTTAGGCAAATACTACAAAAATGTAGAAGTACTTTCCGGCGCAACCGTAATGGGGAATGGAACAGTAGCCCTCATTATAGACATTCCGAAATTGATAGAAAGAGAAATTAAAGAAGAAGCCTCGCTGGTTATTTGAGGCAAAGAAATAAGTAAAAGAATTTGAACTAATTACAAAAAAATAGCTTTAATAAATAATAACAATTAATAAGTAGATAAATATGAAAGTATTAATTCTCTTTATATTCATTGCAGGTACTATGCATCCACAAATAAATGGAATATCAGGTGGAAAATTAAGTGTTCCAGATGCAGAAACTCTATCGAAAGGCAGTTTTGAATTTGAACCTTCCTTTTCTGTAATAAGATCAACAGAAAATTTTGATAAGGAAAGTAATGATAAACCTTTGAATGGAACAAATGTCTCTTCTGATCTAATGTTCAGAATAACTGCAGGAATTTTTAAGAATTTTGAAATTGGAACTATATTTTCTTCAATTATAGATCAAATTTCGATTGGTACAAAATACAATATTATGGATTCCGAAAAATTTAAGGCTGCACTTCTCAGCGGGACAATCTTATCAGCCGGAAATAAATTTATTCCAGATTCTTTATCAAATAAAAGTAACTTCAATGTCTCTATTGGCTCATCTGCCTCAGTTAAACTTTCAGAAAATTCATCAACCGATCTATGTCTTTCATATACAAAAAATTTTGATAACAATTCTGCAAATAATGAAATTTATTATGGAATAGGGATAGGTGAATTATTTTCTGATAATTTCCAAGGAGTGCTTGAAGTAAATGGATTCTTAACTTTTAACGATATTGTACAATCTTATAAGTTAGCACTACTACCTGGAATAACTTATCAAATATCGGATAATCTTCTGTTTGTTTTAGGTTCTCAATTTGATGTAATCGGTAAAAATGCAAATAAAGATATAGGTTATTTTTCAGCTTTTACAATTGGTTTCCATTAATAATTAGAATTTCAAATAAGGATTTAGGAGAACTATAAAATGAAATGGTATTATAATCTCAAAATCGGTAAAAAACTTATAATCGGTTTTATTCTGGTAGCAGTTATAGCAGGATTTTTAGGATTACTTGCATTAAATGAAATTAAAACTATTAGTAACGCAGATGAGCTTTTATATAATAAGGCGGCTGTTCCTCTGGTTTCGCTTCAAAAAATATCGGTTTTTGCCGAGAAAGAGCGTTCAAAGCTTAAAAGTCTGTTTTTAGCGGAAAATAAAAATGAAATTAATAAGATTTTTAAGGAAATACAGGATGTTGATAAACAAATGGCAAAAGAGCAGGAAGTGTATAAAAAAACATTAACTAGTACCGCTGACTTAAAACTGTATGAAGAATTTGATAACACTGATGACATTTTCATTTCCGATATAGAGAAAATACATCAAGTATTATTAGATAATAAAAAAGAAGAGGCATTACAACTGCTGAGTGGGGAGAATAAAGAACACTCTATTTTAGATGAAAAAGCGCTTAATAAGCTTATAGATATGACGATCAATGATGCTAAAACGATATCGGATAACAATTCTGAAATATCAAGCAATTCAACTACCACAATGTTAATTCTCATTGGTGTAGCAATCGTTCTCTCTCTCATCCTCGGACAGTTTATAACAAAGCTTATAAGTAAACCTATAATGCATTTGACAAATGTTTCAGAAAAGCTTGCAAAAGGAGACATCAATGTTTCTATTGAAAATGAAACAAAAGATGAAATAGGTATGCTATCTGATTCCTTTAGAAAAATGATTGAAAATGTTAAAGGCCAGGCATACGCAACTGAACGACTTTCAGAGGGTGATTTAAGTGTGATCGTAAATATTAAATCTGACGAGGATGTTCTTGGTAAAAGCCTTTCAAAAATGGTGGAAAAGCTCAGGGATGTGGTTCAGAATGTTCAGAACGCGATTGAAAATGTATCATCCGGCAGCCAGGAAATAAGCTCTAGTTCTGAAATGTTGTCGCAGGGAGCTACAGAGCAGGCAGCATCTGCAGAAGAAGCTTCTTCTTCTATGGAAGAGATGAGTGCGAACATTAAACAGAATGCAGAAAATTCTCAACAGACTGAAAAGATTGCTCTTAAATCTGCAGAAGATGCTAAAGCAGGGGGCAAAGCTGTTGGTGAAACTGTTATTGCTATGAAAGATATAGCTGGAAAGATATCAATCATTGAAGAAATAGCGCGCCAGACTAATCTGCTGGCACTAAATGCTGCGATAGAGGCTGCACGCGCTGGAGAACATGGGAAAGGATTTGCGGTCGTTGCTTCTGAAGTAAGAAAACTTGCTGAAAGAAGTCAGTCGGCAGCAGGAGAAATAAGTGAACTCTCAGGGCGCAGTGTTAAAGTTGCTGAAAGCGCAGGAGAAATGCTTTCAAAGATACTTCCCGATATTCAGAAAACTGCAGAACTTGTTCAGGAAATTACCGCCGCAAGCAATGAACAAAATAACGGCGCGGAACAGATTAACCGTGCGATCCAGCAGCTGAACCAGATCATTCAACAGAATGCGTCAGCTTCTGAAGAAATGGCTTCAACTGCGGAAGAATTATCGGGACAGGCCGAACAGCTACAGCAGATTATTGCATTCTTCAAACTAAAATCGATGCACGAAAACAAACCTAAGTTTAAGAATACACTTGATAAATTCAGACTTGAAAATAAAAGGAAAGCTGTCACTACAAAAAATTCGACTGACATAAATAAATCATTAAATGAAAAGGGATTTGTACTTGAACTTGGAAGCAACGGCGATTCCATTGATAAGAATTTTGAAAAATTTTAATTGATTAACAAGAGGACAAATTGAGCAGCAATACAAATGAGATAAGACAATATCTCACATTCAAACTTGCCGATGAAATATTTGGAGTGGATATTGCACAGGTTCGTGAAATTCTTGAGCTTTCAGATAACCAAGGTTCCCCAGGCTCCGCATTTTATATGCGGTGTTATCAATCTTCGAGGGCGTGTTGTTCCTGTAGTTGATATGCGGCTCAAATTCAGAATGGAAAAATCTGAGAAAACTGTAAACACCTGCATCGTTGTAGTTGAAGTTGATTTCGAGGGTGAGAATGTTACTCTAGGCGCTTTAGTCGATTCAGTGCAGGAAGTATTGGAGCTGGGACCACCAGAGATAGAGCCAGCTCCTAAAATCGGCATAAAATTCAATACCGATTTTATTAATGGAATGGAAAAACGAGATGCTAAATTCATAATTCTGTTAAATATAAATCAGGTTTTCTGTTCAGAAGAATTAAGCCTGGTTCAGCAGAATCAAAAGATAACAGAAGAAATCGCCGTATAACGGTTGGAAAGGGAGAAGAAATATGAAATGGTTCAATAATTTGAAAATAAAGCAAAAGTTACTTGGGAGTTTTTGTCTTATCGCGGCTATAGCCGGATTGATAGGCTGGATTGGCTATTCAAGCCTTGTTAAAATTAATGATAACAATAAAATTCTTTATGAAGATAATGTTGTTCCTATTGTGGAATTAGGTTCAGCATCCGAAGCATTTTTATTAGTTAGGGTTAATTTGCTTTATGCAATTATGTCTGAAAACAACTTCAAAACTGAAAATTATCTTTCGGAAATGCAGCGGCAATCAGCCATAGTTGACAGGATAATAGAAAAATGTGAAAATACTAACCTCGACAACAGTGAAAAACTAGACCTTGAAGAATTTATCAGCCTCTGGAATAATTATAAGAATAACGCTGAGACAATCAGTAAAGCAATAACTTCCGGAGATCGGAAAACTATAGGAACAGTGACAAAAACTGCAGCAGAACAGTATGATCAGGCACATAATTACCTGAAAAGTCTCATCAATAAAAGTTCAAAATCAGCAGATGAAATGAATTCAGCTAATTTATCAAAAGCTTCATCTTCACAATTGATTATGGTGGTATTCTCTATACTCGGGATTTTGTTGGCGGTCATCCTAGGAGTTTTTGTGTCAAAAACAATCAGCAAACCTGTTAATCATCTTACTGCTATTGCGGATAAGCTGGCAGCCGGAGACACAGATATTACTGCCTCTTTTTCATCGAAGGATGAGATAGGCAGCCTGTTTGGGGCTTTACAGAAAGCAGTATTAACGATTAATAATCTTATAGATGAATTAAACAAAATGTCTCACCAGCATGATCTGGGAGATATTGACGTAGTTATTGAGGCTAATAAGTTTCAGGGCGCGTATAAGACGATGGCAGAAGGTGTTAATAAGATGGTCCAGGGACATATCACCGTTAAAAAGAAAGCGATGGCCTGTATAGCTGAATTCGGTAAAGGAAACTTCGATGCAGAACTTGAAAAGTTCCCTGGCAAAAAAGTTTTCATTAATGACACTATTGAACAGGTAAGAGTTAACATAAAAAACTTTATTAAAGATATGAACCATATGTCACGAGAGCATGATCTGGGTGATATTGATATTGTAATTCCGGCTGAGAAGTATGAAGGTGCATTTAATGTGATGGCTGAAGGAGTAAACAATATGGTCCAGGGGCACATTACAGTAAAGAAAAAAGCGATGGCTTGTATTGCTGAATTCGGAAAAGGAAATTTTGAAGCACCACTTGAAAAATTCCCCGGCAAAAAAGCATTCATTAATGATACAATTGAGCAGGTACGTGAAAATCTTAAAGCGCTGATTACAGATGCTGATATGCTTGTACAGGCTGCTGTTCAGGGCAAGCTTGCTACACGTGCAGATGCATCTAAACATTACGGCGACTTCAGAAAAATTGTACAGGGAGTAAATGATACTCTTGATGCAGTTATTGGTCCTTTAAATGTTTCTGCAAATTATGTTGACAGGATTTCAAAAGGCGATATCCCTGAAAAGATAACCGATAATTACAACGGTGACTTTAATGAAATCAAAAAGAACCTTAATCTGCTTATCGATGCAATGAACCAGATTACAGAAGTTGCAGAATCTATAGCTGCCGGCGATCTTGAAGTTTCTGCCAAAGAAAGATCTCCGCAGGATAAACTGATGAGAGCTCTTAATACCATGATAGATAACCTGACAAGAGTGGTTGAAAATGTTAAGAACACCGCAGAAGGGGTAACAAACGGCAGCCAGGAATTAAGCTCAAGTTCAGAACAATTATCGCAGGGAGCGACGGAGCAGGCTGCCGCGGCAGAAGAAGCTTCTTCTTCAATGGAAGAAATGAGTGCTAACATTAAACAGAACGCAGAAAATTCGCTTCAGACGGAAAAGATTGCCCTCAAATCTGCCGAAGATGCTAAAGAAGGAGGCAAAGCTGTTGGTGAAACTGTTGTTGCGATGAAAGATATAGCAGGAAAGATATCGATAATTGAAGAAATAGCCCGCCAGACTAATCTGCTGGCATTAAACGCAGCGATAGAGGCAGCTCGCGCCGGGGAACACGGAAAGGGTTTTGCAGTTGTAGCATCCGAAGTAAGGAAGCTTGCAGAAAGAAGCCAATCAGCCGCAGGTGAGATAAGCGAATTATCTGAACGGAGCGTAAAAGTTGCGGAGAAAGCTGGTGAGATGCTGTCAACGATCCTTCCTGATATTCAGAAGACTGCTGAACTGGTTCAGGAAATAACAGCGGCAAGTAATGAGCAGAACAGCGGTTCAGAGCAGATAAACGGCGCAATACAGCAGCTTAATCAGGTGATCCAGCAGAATGCATCAGCTTCCGAAGAAATGGCATCCACGGCCGAAGAGCTATCAAGCCAGGCCGAACAACTGCAGCAGATAATCGCTTTTTTCAAGGTCAAGGCAATGAAAGAAAATAAGGCTAAGACAAATGAGAAATATGAAAAGTTCAAAAACAGCACCATCAAAAGAAACCAGGCTGCTGCAAAAAAGAAACCAGGTATTGATCAGGTATTAAGTGAACAAGGATTTACTCTGGAGATGGATAAAGGAGATTCCATTGACAAGGGTTTTGAGAAATTCTAAAAAACAGGAGAAATAATGAGCAGCTCAATAACAAACATACGGCAGTATCTCACCTTCAAACTATCCGACGAAATATTCGGAGTAGATGTTGCACAGGTAAGGGAGATACTAGATTACATACAAATAACCAAAGTACCTCAGACGCCCGACTACATGTGCGGAGTGATCAATCTTCGGGGGAGTGTGGTACCGGTTGTGGATATGCGCCTGAAGTTCGGTATGGAAAAAACCGAAAAGACAGTAAACACCTGCATTGTTGTGGTAGAAGTAGTACTTGAGGGAGAGAATGTTACCCTAGGCGCACTTGTTGACTCCGTGCAGGAGGTATTTGAACTCAACCCATCGGAAATAGAGCCAGCACCGAGAATCGGTACAAAATTGAATACGGACTTTATAAAGGGTATGGGGAAAAGAGACGACATGTTTATAATTCTTTTGAATATTGACCGGGTTTTCAGTTCAGAAGAACTTAACATAATTCAACAATCCCGGAAAATTGAAGAAGAAATAAGCATTTAACGAATTAAGGAGAAGAAGATGAAATGGTTTTATAATTTAAATATCAGCGCAAAATTAATTGTCGCTTTTATTTTCCTTTCAGGGGTAACAACCTTCGTAGGATACCAGGGCCTAAATAATATGAGTTCAATAAATGATATGCTCAACCAGCTTTATACAAATGAGACCGTAGGAATATCTTATATAAAAGAAGCAAACGTAGATCTGATCTATTTTGGAAGAGCACAGAATAACTTTCTGCTTGCCTCATCGGCGGAAGACAGGTCAGCATATCAGGAAGCAATGGACAAATATGAAAGCCTGCTAAAATCTAATGTAGAAAAAGCCAGACCCTTAATTGCAACTGATGAAGGCAAGAAATTAATAAATGATTTTGAATCCAGCTGGAAAGAATATAAGAAAACAGTTCAGCAGGTAATTTCATTTGCGATGAATGAAGAAATGACTGCTAAAAGAGAATCAGTGGACCTTGCCAAAACAAAAGCCAGGGAGAAATCAGACGAAATAGATACTATATTAAGTCAGCTTGTAAGAATAAAAGAAGGAACAGGAAAAGCGTTTTACACCCGGAGTGACGAGGTGTATGCCGAAGCAAGAAACTTTATGCTAATGTTGATAGTAGGGGCGATAGGGCTTGGAATCGGATTTGGAATTTTCATATCCCGAATGATAAGCAAACCCCTTGTTAAGGGTGTGGAATTTGCCAAAAGTGTTGCGGCCGGAGATCTTACACAAAGAATAGATGTTGATCAGAAAGATGAAATTGGTCAGCTTGCTTCCGCTTTAAATGATATGGTTGATCATATAAAGGAAGTTGTAGAGAATGTTAAATCCGCTGCAGATAATGTGACCGGAGGAAGCCAGGAATTAAGTTCAAATTCTGAACAGATGTCGCAGGGAGCAACTGAACAGGCTGCAGCTGCTGAAGAAGCATCCTCCTCGATGGAACAGATGACTTCCAATATCAAACAGAATGCTGACAATGCCCAGCAGACGGAAAAAATAGCCCTAAAATCTGCTCAGGATGCAAGAGAAGGCGGTACGGCGGTTGCTGAAACCGTAGAGGCAATGAAACAGATTGCAGGTAAAATATCCATCATAGAAGAAATAGCCAGACAAACCAACTTGCTTGCTTTGAATGCTGCGATTGAAGCTGCACGAGCAGGAGAGCATGGAAAAGGCTTTGCTGTTGTAGCATCGGAAGTAAGAAAACTTGCCGAAAGAAGTCAGACCGCTGCAGCAGAAATCAGCAAATTATCTTCATCCTCTGTTCAGGTTGCAGAGAAGGCTGGTGAAATGCTAGCTACAATAGTTCCGGATATTCAGAGAACCTCAGAACTTGTACAGGAAATCACCGCTTCAAGCAATGAGCAGAATTCAGGTGCAGAGCAGATAAACAGGGCAATCCAGCAGCTGAACCAGGTAATCCAGCAAAATGCTTCCGCTTCAGAAGAAATGTCTTCTACGGCAGAAGAATTGGCCAGCCAAGCCGAACAGCTCCAGAGTTCAATTGACTTTTTCAAGGTCGACGAAAAACAGAATAAATCTTTGAAAAAGGTTCAGTCCACAGTACAGCGTACACCCCAAAAAGCTGTTGCCCATATCAGCAAAGAAAATCATTCTCAGAACAAATCTGTTCCCAGGATAAACTCTAATGGAAATGGATTTGCCATTGAAATGGGAAAAAACGGGGATGGATTCGACCAAGAATTTGAAAAATTTTAGTAATGATTGATGTATCAGAATGAGTGAAGAATAACTGAAACAGGGATTCTTCACTCTTCCGGGGGACAACTGTTAAAGACAATTAAATTATTTGATTTATGCAGCAATACAGCTTTAAGGAAAACATTCAGCCTCTTTCAAACAGGGAATTTGAAAACTTAAGCAGATTCATTTATGACCAGGTCGGTATAAAGATGCCGTCTGTAAAGAAAACAATGCTTGAGACCCGATTAAGGAAGAGATTGAGAGCAACAGGATTTGAGAGCTTCAGTACCTATTGCGATTTCCTTTTCAGTCCTAAAGGTATTTCTGAAGAACTAATTCATATGATTGATGTAGTTACTACGAACAAAACGGATTTTTTCAGGGAACCCGCACAATTTACATTTATGTCTCAAGTGGTTCTGCCGGAGATGGCAAATAAATATGGAGCAGGAACGGACAGAAGAATAAAAATTTGGAGCGCCGGCTGTTCAACAGGCGAAGAACCATACACGATAGGAATAGTACTTAATGAATTCGGCAAAAATATAAGTCATTACAGCTACTCAATTCTAGCTACAGACATATCTACCAGAGTACTTGAAACTGCAATAACAGGAGTGTACTCTATGGATAGGATTGAATGCATTCCTATTCATCTCAAAAAGAATTATTTCCTTAAGAGCAAAGATCCTCAGAAGAGCCTGGTAAGAGTAGTTCCGGCGCTAAGAAGGAATATCATTTTTCAGCGTCTGAATTTTATGGATAATGATTTAGGTATGCCTTTGGGCTCCCCCCTTCGCTTGGACCCGCGGGCGGGTCTGTCGGGAAAGCCAGGGCTTGACTCCCTGCTTGGGCGCCTTCCCCGTGGCCCTTGTTGTGCTCCCTGGAGGTATCCCAGAGACTGCAGGGGGGCCCGTGCGCCGTTGTGGCGGTGCCCGCGGCCTCTGCGTCGTCGGCTGCCGGGCCTTCGCCTGTCCTTCGAGGGCGGCACTTCTCAGCGCGAGGAGTTCTTCCTCGGCTGGGGTCACTACCCTTACCCGGCTTGTCGATCGTCGAGCCGTGTCGGAAGCGACGCTGCTCGCGCGTAGCTTCCTCACCTGGTCCGTGGCTTCGCGTAGCTCGGTCAGCTGCGCTTGTACCTCCTGGAGAAGCGTGCGCGACTCCTCCCGGGCCTGGTCTACCTCGGCGACCGCTCGCCGCTGTGTCTCTGCCACTTCTTTGGCCGCCCGTCTGAGCGCTTCCTCTAGTTCGTACTTGGCCCTTTCTTTTTCCAGCGCCTCGTGCAGGGCTGCGCGCAAGCCCCACGCCAGGAGCTGGCGCTCCTGTGCGACGTGTTCCTTCGTGATCACGGGCTGACGCGCGCTCGGGCCCTCGGTGCCACTTTCCTTGGCGACCCCTCGGGGGCGCCTGTCCGTGGTGCTTTTGGGACTTCCACTGCCTGGCTGGGTACTTCCTCGGCTTCTTCGTCGGGGATCGCCGGGCTGAACGGTACTCCCGGAGCACTAGGTCGTGCCACTGCCGTCGCGTGGGTCGCGGACTGGGTGAACGGTCCGGGCTGTCCCTTGCTGCGTTGGGGCTCGTTGCTGCTGCTCTAGGCGTCCGTTGTAAGAACGAACGTCTCGCCGACTCGATTGGTGATGGGCTCCCTGTCCGTGTGGGGCGACTTCCGGTCGGCGGTCGGTACCGGGACTCGTGCCTGCCTGGGTACGGCTCCTGCGCTTCCCACCGTTGGAGGTGTCCGCGCGCGCGTGGGTCGCGACTTCCACGTGGTGACGGGGTCCGAGGCAGTCGTGGGGCCGCCCCCCGGACGAAAGTGTGCTGCGAGCGCGGGGGTGAACGTGGGCCCTCGGCCACTTGCGTTCTTTCGGCTCGCCGCGGGGGTTCTTCGAACCTCATCCGCTTGTGGGGAAAAGGGTGTTTCTCCGGGGAGCTGGACGGGCTCCTCCTTCGCACCGTTCTCCTCGCCGGCGAGCGGCCCCTGGCCCACTCCTGCTGCCGGGAAGATCGGGACGGGGACCGGGACACTTTTTCGGGGCGGGGAGAGGAGAGCGGCAGAGAGACGCTCAACTGATCGTTTGGCTGCCCCCAAACGATCAGCGGAATGGTTCCATCCTGCTTTTATCCTGCTTTCCCCCGTCTGCGCTCCTGGAGGTTCCCCGATTCTGCACGTGGA
>CAVYUP010000009.1:0-81011 GCA_963771705.1 uncultured Bacteroidota bacterium | reverse complement strand
GAGAGACAGGGATTCGAACCCCGGAAGGACTTGCATCCTTAACGGTTTTCAAGACCGCCGCATTCAACCACTCTGCCATCTCTCCGGTTGAAATTCATCATTTCGGGCTACAAATATAAGGATTGTTTGGATATTGCCAAAATCCAAAAACTTGGGATAAAGTGATTTTCCGGCTAGAGGACTTATTTTTTGCCAGGGTGACCAATTCCCCGTCTAGACCAAAAAAAAGCTCGCAGACTTAAAAATTGTGGCCTAAATCTACGCTATATTGCATTAAAATATTCAGGTTGAGTTCAGGCTTTGGTTTAATGAACTTGACGAACCAGGCTGCTTCATTAATCCGGATACACTAACTGAAAATTCCTTATTGCCACTATCCCCAATTTCTCCTATTTTTCATTTGAATATACTTAAGACACCTGGGGTTATGATTGTGTTAAGCTTTTGTAAGGGCCCAATTCTTCAGGAATATAAATAACTATATCTGCCTGCCCCTGGCAGGTGCAGCTGCACGCATATATGATCCGGGAAACAATATCCAGTGCAGTATAATTAATAGTCAGTCATTGTTTCATGAGGAAAATATTATGAATATTTATCTATATGTTCTGGACACTCTTGCCGACTGGGAAATAAGTTATATTACAGCAGAATTGAATTCGGGAAGATTTTTCAGGAAAAAAAATGAACCTGTCTTGATTGTAAAAATATCGGATTCCTTAAAACCAATAAAAACGATGGGGGGGATAGAAATTACTCCGGATGATTCAATCCAGAATATCTATTTCGACAAAAATGATATTTTAATTCTGCCCGGAGCCGATACGTGGATGGATGCAAAGAACAAAAGAGTTATAGATATGGTGCCTGAATTATTGAATAAAGATGTCGTTGTTTGTGCAATATGCGGCGCTACGGCAGCATTGGCAGAGGCGGGAATATTAAATAGCTGGAAGCATACGAGTAACGATAAGGGATATCTGGAAATGGTATGTTCAAATTATAATGGCAGCAATTATATAAATGAACCTGTTGTTATTGATAAAAACCTGGTAACGGCAACCGGACTGGCACCCCTGGAGTTTAGTTATGAGGTTCTGCGGATTACTCAATTTTTTAAAGAAGAAACTTTGAAAGCATGGTATAGTTTATATAAAACGAGAGAATCGAAGTACTTTTTTGATTTAATGAGTTCGCTGGGTTAATTTGATACGAAAACTGCAGGCACATAGATATGCCCTGGTCATAACAGAATTATAAAAACCGGGGATGTCAGACAAATCAGCCGGCATATTTATTCTTATGAAGAGGCAACTAAGAATATTTCCCCGGTTGCGGGGACGAGATTATCAGTTCTGTTCTTAAAATAAAGTTGTTCGATATCTTTGGTTGATATTATTTTTGCTTCCCTAAACCCGACTCCGCGGGTCATAGTTAATATTTCACCGGGAGAGAAAAAACTGATCATTGGCGTGCCGGCTTCGCGGGCTCCTTTCTGCGCTATTTCCTGCATTGCCTTGTCTTCTTCATTAAGGAGTTCTATGGTCAGATAGAACGACATAGCAAGTGTTGAACCTGACTTAAGTGATGCGAATTGCTTCAGTAAGGAGATGTTTGCTTCTTTTGTAAGGTATAAACTTACTCCTGTACAGGCGGCTATAGCCGGCTTTTTGGTGTCGAATCCTGATTTTAATAATTCTTCCCACCAGAAGGAAGTCTCGAAATTAACAGGCACAAAATGCAGGTGATCTGAAATACCGAAACCCAGTTCGGTTAATCGCTTTTGTTTCCAGGTTAAGGTATCGGGCCGGTCAATTTCAAATATCTGAAGTCTGGAAGCAGTATCGGGATTGCGCTGGGCGAATGTATCGAGTCCCGTACCGAGAATTACATATTGACTAATCCCTTTTTTGCTTTCTTCAATTATTAAATCTTCAATAAAACGTGCCCGGGCAGCCACAGAGGCGCGAAGCCTTTTTGTGTATTTCATATCCGGTTGTTCTTTCCAGCCGGCAGGAGGATCTATAAGTTTCAATCCTATTTCATCCTTAATTATATAAGGCTCTGCGTCTATCTGCATATGAAGCGCTCTCCATAAAGCGGTTCTTACGGCGGTGTTGTCTGGTTTTAATATTTTTTCGTTCGGTTCCATATTGTATGTTTATTAGAATCTCAGGCCGCAAATATTTTTTTAATGGCGTGGTTTGTAATCTTAACTTCCGGATTTCCAAATTATTTCACCCGTGCCTTCGGCCAGTTTATTTTTGTCAGCTTTTATATATAATGTATATACAAAAAAAGATGATTTCAAACTAAGAGATTTTGTGGAAAATTGTGAGTCATCCGGCGGCGTTCTGTCAGGGACTTCAATTTCAGAACGGGCAGTTTTGTATAGTGCGTGTTACTTTTAATTTATAAGGAGCTGTAACTATGGCAGGAAATAAGCTGCTGCGGATGGATAATGTTGGCATCGTGGTGGAATCCCTCGATGAGGCTGTTTCTTTTTTCACCGAGCTGGGATTGACGCTGGAAGGCAAAGCTATGGTTGAAGGAGAATGGGCGGGACGCATTACCGGTCTGGGCACCCAGCAGGTAGAGATCGCTATGATGGTCACTCCCGACGGCCATAGCCGTCTCGAGATCTCCCGATTCCTTACGCCGGGTGTAACCTCCGATCACCGGAACGCCCCGGTGAACTCGCTCGGCTACCTTCGAGTAATGTTCGCTGTTGAGGAAATGGACGAGGTCGTTGCCCGCCTTCAGAAGAAGGGTGCTGAACTTGTGGGCGAGATAGTTCAGTATGAAGACTCGTATCGGCTTTGCTATATCCGCGGCCCTGAAGGGATCCTTATCGGACTGGCAGAACCGCTGGCAGAGACAAAGCGTTAATCTTAATTTTCGCATATCCGGGCGATAGTCGTTAAAAACATCCATGAACAGATTGCGTTGAATATCGCCATCAGGAAATAATAAACATAGAATTCAAAATAGTGAGATAAATATGTCTTATAATGAAAAACTCGCCAATAAATGTGTGTTAATGTTAGTGGCGAAAAGTTAATGTGTCGCTTTGACCCGGGCCTGCAGTTTCGCATTCATAAGGATGCGAAGTCTTCTAAGAAATGAAAGCTGCCGAATGGCAAACTTATTAACACAGGAAACCTCATAAAAGTCTGCCACGGCAATCTGACAGACTTTTGGTTTATTTTCATATTGGTGAATGAGCTAGAACTATTTCATCAGAATTAATTTCTTTGTGCTTGTGTATTCACCTGCCCGCAGACGGTAGAAGTAAACTCCGCTTGAGAGACGCTGCCCGTTCTCAGAATGGCTGTTGAAGTTTATAGTGTATCTGCCCGCCGGCTTTTCTTCGTTAACCAGTACTGCCGCCTCGTTTCCTAATGCATCATATATCTTTAGGGTTACAAATTCGGCTGACGGTATTGAATATGTTATCCGCGTAGAGGGATTAAAAGGATTCGGGTAGTTCTGACTTAATTCGTACTTCAGATAATTATTAACGTTTACTTCAACTGCCTTTGTATATTCATATGATCCGTCAAGGTCCAGCTGCTTCAGCCGGTAACCGTAATTCCCCACCGCGGCGTTGTTATCTGTGAATGAGTATAAATGCTTTTCTGTTGTGGTACCGTTCCCTTTAACAAATCCAATCTTCTCCCAATCCTGAAGTCCTGCAGTTTTACCCCCATCTGCGGGTGACACGTAATTCCGCATTCTCTCTACTTCAAATCCCCTGTTGCTTTTCTCTGTTGCGGTTTCCCAGTTCAGGTTCACTTCTCCCTCTCCTGCCTGCGCGGTAAATGAAGTGAGTTCAACAGGTACGGGATTTTCGGTGGTCAGTATTGTACCGAGAGAGCCGACAGCCCATCCTTTGGTATCGTTAACGAAGAATACCTGCGATAATCCGTCGAACGACTGGATGTTCTGTTTTACCCAGTTTGCTCCTCCGTCTGTTGTATGGTAGATCAGCGCAAGAACGTCCCCCGTGCCCGATTCGAGCCCGACTGCCCATCCGTTAAGTTCATCGGTAAAATATAAACCCGGGAGGTCCTCATCTATTCCAAGAGAGGTTTCATTCCAGTTGTTTCCGCTGTCTGTGGTTTTAAATATGGAGGTATAATGCGGAACTCCTGTGTACCACCCGGTTACGTAGCCCGTAGTGCTGTTTGTAAAAACTATATCGCCCAGACTAAAGAACGAAAAGCTCTGCTGCGTAAACCAGCTGCCGCCCCCGTTGGTTGTCTTCATAATCTGCGTTCCTCCAGCGGCATAGCCTGTATTGCCGTCAGTAAAATATATGCTCTTCAGTTCTGTTTCAAAAACAACATCGTACTGTACGTTCCAGTCGGCACCGCCGTTGGTTGTATTGTATATGGCTCTTCCGTAGGAACCCGAGAGGTAGTCGAAGAATCCCCCTGCCGCCCAGCCGTTGTTCTCATCGGTAAAGTACAGCTTGAAGATATCCTGGTAATCCAGGTTAGCCTGGAAAACCCACGTCTCGCCTCCGTTGGTTGTATGAATCACGTCTCCGCCCGGCCCCGAGGCCCATCCGTTGAGGTTGTCAATAAAGAAAATACAGTGTAGCGAGGTAACAGGTGTATTCTGCAGGCCCCAGGTTTCGCCTCCGTTGGTTGTATGAAGAATTATCTGTCCCCACCCGGCAACCCAGCCGTTATTTTCATCAGCAAAATAAACACCGTCCAGGGAAGCGGTTGTTCCGGAATTCTGAGAAACCCAGTTTATCTGAGAGTAACAAAGAACAGGAAAGATCATAATCAGAATTATAGTAACGAATCCTTTTTTCATTTTATCACCTTTTATCATTTTTGATAATATATTGAAGGTAAAAAAGAAGGAATGAAAGAATCATCACAAATCTGTAAAATTAACGTTTTATTATTGACCCGGTAAAATGTTGCGATAATCTCAGGCGTTTGTGAATTATTGCGAATTAAGGCGGTATAGCTTAATTTTATTCCTGGAAACGGGGATTTCTCGCTTTCATGTTTTTTGTCATCTATTGGGAGAAGTTCGGCATGAAAAAAATATTATCATTCCTTTTTTGTATCTCGCTCGCAGCCTCAGTTAGTTCGTTCGCTCAGAGAAATGATTCTGTTACCGATTCAATTGCGCAGCTTATTAAAAATGAAGAGATGAGTAATTCCAGGGTAATGGAAATTGCCAGCTATCTTACTGATGTCTACGGACCGCGATTGACTTTTTCAAACGAATATAAACGGGCCGCTGATTGGGCTGCTTCCAGAATGAAGGAATGGGGACTGGAGAATGTTCATTATGAAAAGTGGGGACCCGCAGGCAAGGGCTGGACTTTAAAAGGATTTTATGCAGAGGTTATCGAACCAACCGCCTTCCCCTTAATAGCGTACCCGGAAGCATGGTCGCCTTCAATTAAGGGAACTGTTACGGGCGATGTTGTCTGGCTGAATACTTCTTCTGAGAAAGATTTCGATGAGTATAAAGGAAAACTTAAGGGCAGGTTCGTGCTGCTTAGCCAGGGAACTGACCTCCATCCGCATTTTACTCCTGATGCGGAACGGCTGAATGATTCAACGCTGCTTAAGCTGGCCGACGCGTATCAGGAGACGCGGGGAAGAAGATTCAGGTTCCCCCGGATGACAGTGGAAAATTTCGACTCGTTGTATACATTATTTAAACAATGGAGACCCAATATCGATTCGGCAAGGGTGATGAATTTTATTATCGAAAGATCTCTCGGACCTGAACAGCTTCAATTTTGTATCGATGAAGGCGCGGAGGCAGTGCTTACTGTTTCAAGCGGTGATGACGGAACTGTCTTTGTCCAGCAGGCAAGTGTGCCTCAACAGGAAAACGGGAACGGAAGACCGCTCCCGGTTTATGATCCTGACGCACCGCGGATCATTCCTGAAATTGTTGTGTCGGCGGAAAATTATAACCGGATGATAAGAATGATCGAAAAAGGGGAAAAGCTGACTATGCGGATGGAATTGGAAACGGAAGTTTCTAAACCTGATTCTGCATTTAATATTATTGCCGAAATACCGGGTACAGATAAAAAGGATGAAGTTGTTTTGATAGGGGGACATTTCGACTCCTGGCATGCGGGAACCGGGGCTGCCGATAATGCATGCGGTTCTGCAGTTTGCATGGAAGCGATGAGAATTTTGAAGAAGCTTAATTTGACTCCGGCAAGGACTGTAAGAATTGGTTTGTGGGCCGGCGAGGAGGAAGGTCTGCTTGGTTCGAGAGCTTATGTTGATCAGCATTTCGGGGAGAAGTCGCCCGACTATAACAGCGATGCTTCAGAGGATTCTTCTACCGCCAGTACTGAAACGGAAAAAGAGTACAGAAATTTCTCTGTCTATCTTAATGACGATAACGGCACGGGCAGGTTTAGAGGAATTTATCTGCAGGGGAATGAATCTGCCCGGTCGGTATTCCGTGAATGGCTGCATGGGTTTAATGATCCCGGTGCGCAGACGATAAGTATCTCAAATACGGGGGGGACTGATCATCTTTCATTCGATAACGCGGGACTCCCGGGATTTCAGTTTATTCAGGATCCGCTTGATTACGATAGTCGTATTCATCATTCAAATATGGATGTTTATGATCGTCTGCAGAAAGATGACCTTGAACAGGCCGCAGAGATGATGGCATTCTTCGCCTATAAGGCTGCAATGATGGAAAACCTGTTCCCCCGTAAAGCAAAGGAGTAAATTAAACTCATAGTTTCAAAGGGGTATCTTCAGATGACTGATGTATAGCGGGTTTTTCGGCTGGTAACGTCAATTGACATTACTGGCAATATATTATACATTTAGTAACAATCCTGCCGGTTTTGCTTTATTTCCTGGGATTTCTTGTTCTTCCATTGTGGCACTTTTGGAAGTGAGAGGGAAAAATGAAGATTTTAGTACTATCCAGGGATATGATTGTAGCTCTTGATCTTAAATTTCTTTGCAAGAGCATTGGTCATACGGACGTTAAAATAGAGCATAACGACTTTTCAACTGTTACCATTAATAAGCATAAGCCTGACCTGGCAATAATAAACATGTCTGAATCTGGAAGAGCAGAATTAGAGAAATATGTATTTGATGTCTCCCAAAACTGTAGTACACCCGCTATATTTTTAAGCACTTTACCGGAGAATCGCAGGAAGAAAATCATCCTCAATGACAGAAGCATTTTCTGCAGCCTGCCTTATTCTGATGATGATATTATAAATGGTATAAAGAAATTCGCCAATCTGATGAATCCGCCGCTTCGCTGAATTCGTTAATCCATAATCCGCTGAATCCGTTAATTCATCAACACATTCCCTCGACTGTATTCAAAGTCAATCCCAAATTTTCATCTTTTGATTATTTTGAACCGGTTAACGTATGATACCGAAGGATAATTACATTAAAACATAATACGACATGGTAAATAAAAAAAGAAAGGAGATGATCTATGGCAATGTCGCGGGATGGAAAAGGTAAAACGGGAAGCGGTGCAGGAAGTACTGTAGCAGATTATACTCTGAACAGACTGAAGGAATGGGGGATAGAAAGAATTTTTGGATACCCGGGCGATGGCATAAACGGATTCCTTGGCGCCTTCGATCGGGCTGAGGGACATCCTGAATTTATTCAGGCAAGGCACGAGGAGATGGCGGCTTTTATGGCGTCCGCCCACGCAAAGTTTACGGGTGATGTGGGTGTCTGCATCGCTACTTCGGGTCCCGGCGCTATTCACCTGCTTAACGGACTCTACGACGCGAAGCTCGATCACCAGCCCGTTGTGGCTCTGCTTGGTCAGCAGAAGCGCCTTTCAATCGGCGCCGCCTACCAGCAGGAGGTCGATCTTAATACGCTGTTTAAGGACGTGGCCGATTATATAACTACTGTTACGCACCCCGGGCAGGCACGTCACGCAATCGACCGCGCCGTGCGCACCGCTCTTTCACAGAGAACGGTTAGCGCGATTATTTTTCCGGAAGATGTACAGGAGAGCAGCGCTATGGAAGCGCCTCCGCGCTCTCATGGTTCTGTTTTTTCTTCTATTGGGTATGTTGCCCCCGAAGTTACTCCCCCTAAATCTGAGCTGCTTAAAGCTGCTGAGATTCTGAACGAGGGGAAAAAGGTTGCTATGCTGGTGGGACAGGGAGCCGCTAAGGCTGAGGATGAGGTAATCGAAACAGCTGAGCTCCTGGGCTGCGGAATTACCAAAGCGCTGCTGGGACGGGCTCATCCGCCGGATGATCTTCCGTTTGTAACGGGACCAATAGGCCTGCTGGGCTCCAAGGCTAGCGATTATATGGTGATGAACTGTGATGTGCTTTTTATGATAGGGACGAGCTTCCCTTACGCTGAATGGCTGCCGGAGGAAGGAAGTGTTAAATGCGTTGAGATTGATATCGACCCTCGCTACATAGCGCACCGCTTCCCCGTCGACGTTCCGCTGATAGGCGATTCAAAGTCAACTCTTAAGGCTCTTATTCCCCTGCTTAAAAGGAAAGAGGATCGTTCGTGGCGGGAGAAGATTGAAGAGGAAGTAAAGAAATGGGATCAGATTGTTGAAGATAGAGCCCGGCTTGAAGGTGATCCGATAAATCCTGAATGGGTGATGCACGAACTTAATACACGCCTTCCCGCGCGCTGCATACTTACGGCAGATTCCGGCTCCTCTACCAACTGGTGGGCTCGGCTTCTTAAGCTGAGGAAAGGAATGGATGCTTCGCTTTCCGGAACCCTCGCCACTATGGGTGCGGGAACTCCTTACGCTATCGGAGCCAGGTTTGCTTTTCCTGACCGCCCCGTAATAGCGATTGTGGGCGACGGCGCTTTTCAGATGAACGGGATGAATGAGATGATTACTATTAAACGCTATATGGACCGCCTTATGTCCCATAACCAGCCTTTCGTTTTTTGTATTTATAATAACCAGGACCTTAACCAGGTAACGTGGGAACAGCGCGTGCTCGCGGGCGATCCTAAGTATCCCGGCAGTCAGTACATCCCTAACGTCGATTATCATAAGTATGCCGAACTGCTGGGTATGAAGGGCATCTACTGCGATAAAAAGGAAATGATGGGATCGGCATGGGATGAGGCCCTTGCTACAACCGACCGCCCCGTGATACTGGAAGTTAAAGTCGACCAGGAATGGCCGCCGCTTCCTCCTCATATAAAATTCAGTGAAGCTAAAAAAATGTCGAAGGCTATGCTTAGCGATGAACCCGAACGGGGAGGCATTCTTAAAAAAGTCTTTAAAGGCAAAACAGCCGAAACAACGGGTGCATTGAAATCTAAAGTAAAGAAATAAGTTTGAGCATTAAGTAGCATAATTGTGGAAAGGATTGTAAATGAGTATTGTGAAGGCAGCGACCCCGGGCAGCAGGCGAAAACTTTCTATCCCTGTTAAACTGGATCCCTCCCGCCCTGGAGGAATGTCTGGACGCGAGGATGTTGATGTTGAGGGTTTATATAAAGATCTGTCCCGCGAAATAGAGGGGGAGGTAAGGTTCGACTCCTCTTCACTGGCGCTTTATGCTACCGATTCTTCTAATTTCCGCCAGGTTCCTGTGGGAGTAGTAATCCCTAAAACCCCGGAGGATGTTGTGATCACCCACCGGCTCTGCAGCAGGTATAGAGTACCAATTGTAAACCGCGGGGGAGGTACGAGTCTCTCGGGCGAGACTGTCAACTTCGGCGTGGTGATGGATCATTCTAAGTACCTCAACCATATAGGTGAACCCGATATTATTCATAAAATAGTAATGGTTGAAAACGGGGCGATAAATGAACAGGTAAATAAAAAAACAGGAGAGGCCGGACTCATTTTCGGCCCTGATCCTTCGTCCCATGGGTATTGCACGATAGGAGGCAACATAGGGAATAATTCCTGCGGTATTCATTCTGTTCAGGCGCAGTTCTATGGCCCGGGCCCCCGTACATCCGACAATATCAGTTCGCTGGATGTGGTTACTTACGATGGTGAACGATTTTCTGTAGGGATTGATGAAGAAGATAAGCTGGATAGAATAATCCGGAACGGAGGACGTAAAGGAGAGATTTACGCTAAGCTTCGCGATCTGCGCGACCGCTACGCGGATCTCATCCGTAAGAGGTACCCTCCTGTTTCACAGCTGCCTCGCCGCGTGTCCGGCTATAACCTCGATGAACTTCTCCCTGAACGCGGCTTCAGCGTTGCCCGCGCCCTTGTTGGTACGGAAGGTACCTGCGTAACAGTTATTAAAGCCGATCTGCTGCTGACACCCGCTCTGCTTACACGCGCTACGGTTATAGTGGCTTACGACGATATTTGCCAGGCCGGGGATGATGTAAGCGAAATAATGAAGTGGAAACCTATCGGCCTTGAGGGAATAGATCATCGCCTCTTTGAGGAAGAAGGAATTGAGAAGATGCATACCGGAGGTCTCGAAAGGTTTCCGGGACCGGGTAATAATGCCTGGCTTCTTGTGCAGTTCGGTGCGGATAATGCGTCGGAGGTAGATGATCAGGCTGAAAAGTTTGCCGACTGGCTTCACAGGAAGAAGCATTTCTCAAAAGAACGTGTGGCTGTGTATAAAAGTTTTCAGTCAGGCGAAGACGCCGAGGAAATCTGGAAAGTACGTGAAGGAGGTCTTGGCGCAACGGCTTTCCCTCCAGGCGGAAAGGATCATTGGCCCGGCTGGGAGGATTCATCCGTGCCTCCAGAGAAGGTAGGCAGTTACCTGCGTGACCTGAAGAAGCTGTATAAGCAGTATGATTTGGAGGGGGCTATATATGGTCACCTTGGTCAGGGATGTATTCATTCAAGGATATCGTTTGATCTGCGTCATGCCGACGGCATCAGGCATTATCGTGATTTTCTGGACGCTGCTTCCGATCTTGTGGTTTCCTACGGAGGAACTCTTTCAGGCGAGCATGGCGACGGCCAGCAGCGGGCCGAGTTTCTTTATAAACAGTACGGCGATGAACTGATTAACGCGATGCGCGAATTCAAACTTATATGGGATCCGCTTTGGAAGATGAATCCCGGCAAGGTGATAGACCCTTACCGCATCGACGAAAATCTTAAACTCGGTGATCAGTATAATCCCCCCCACCCTGAGGTTCAGTTCGCGTATAAGAAGGATGGGGGCGACTTTGCGCATGCCGCGCTTCGCTGTGTGGGTGTGGGAAAATGCCGTCAGCCTGAAGGGGTTGACGTTATGTGCCCCAGCTACATCGTTACGAAAGAGGAAAAACATACTACCCGTGGACGAACCCGACTGCTCTTCGAAATGCTTCAGGGGGATGTTATTACCGATGGATGGAAGAGTAAGGAAGTTTATGAGGCGCTCGACTTGTGCCTGGCCTGCAAAGGCTGTACGTCCGACTGCCCTGTTCATGTTGATATGCCTACTTACAAATCCGAATTCCTTCATCATTATTATAAGGGATTTAGCCGTAACCGTCAGCGCCATATGTACGCTTTCGGCTTTATCGACAAAGTAGCCCGGGCCGGTTCGCTGGTTCCTGAAGTAGTAAATTTTATTACGCAGACTCGCCCTCTTTCGTCCCTTGCTAAATTTATGGGAGGGATCGATCAGCATCGCAGGATACCTGAGTTTGCCCCGATGTCGCTCCAGAACTGGTACAGGAAACGGGGAGGTCCCCGGCATCCTAACGGCCCACGCGTGCTCCTCTGGCCCGATACATTCAATAATTATTTTCATACTGATGTAGGTACTGCCTCCGTGGAGGCGCTGGAAGCGGCGGGCTTCAACGTTGTTATACCCGAAGTGCATGTATGCTGCGGACGGCCTCTCTTTGATTACGGCTTTCTTGATACGGCCAGAAAATATCTCCGCCGCACAATGAGAGTTCTGCGGGACGAAGTACGGAAGGGCACTCCCGTTATTGGGATGGAACCCAGCTGCCTGGCTGTCTTTCGGGATGAGCTGCCGGGACTCTTTCCGCACGATGAGGACGCTGACAGACTTACTAAAAATGTTTATCACTGGTCAGACTTTTTTATGGAGCGAGGGATTGAGGTTCCCGGCCTTAATCGCGAGGCGCTTCTCTGGGGCCACTGCCACCATAAAGCTACCGGGGGAATTGCTCCCGAACAGAAGCTGCTGGAGAAAATGGGACTGAATGTTGAAGAGGTGAAAGGCGGATGCTGCGGACTTGCGGGCTCGTGGGGCTTTGAAAATGGAAAGTATGATATTTCTATGGACTGCGGTGAGGTTGCCCTCCTCCCCGCTGTTCGTAACGCGGATACTGATAAAATCATCGTGGCGAACGGGTTCTCATGCAAGACGCAAATTGAAGAAGCGAACCTTGGACGTAAAGCCCTGCATACCGCGCAGGTAATGAAGCTGGCGAGGGATTACAGTATCGGAGCCTACAGAGGACCTCATCCTGAGCTTGATCTTCCCCCTAAACCCGCTCCTCCTTTATCCGTCAGGATCGCGAGAACTGCCGCCGCCGTAATAGCCGGCGCATCTATCTTTACAGGAGGCATCCTGCTGGCAAAGAAAGCAATTGACGGCTTTAGAAAATGATCCGTCAGTAATATTTTCAGTCATCCTGAAACGCTTCTTTTACTCTGGCCTATTGCCATTTTATATGCCAGCCCGGACTCGTTAAATGGTGTTAAAGCATCCAGGAGAATATTGTAAGTTCCTTTTTCAGATAGTTCATCGGCCGTTTTCTTAATTAATGCTAACGTGGCTTTCATTAAACCTGAGCCAAGACTTAAACGGGCAACACCCAGATCCTGCAGCTTGCTGACTGATAAAGGTAATCCTGAACCAATCGTTGGGTTAGCAAGAATATTTATCGGGGCATTTATTTCCTTAACTAGGGTTGAAATTATTTCTTTCTCCCATACAGGCTGCACGAATATGCAGTCGGCGCCGGCTTCTCTGTATTTATTGCCGCGTTTAATTGATTCGGATAATTTTTCCTGAACTGAACCCGTAGAAGTATAAAATGAATCAGTTCTTGCATTAATTACTAAATGAAATCCCAGTGAATCTGATAACGAACGGATGGCTGATATTCTTTCGCAGAATTCCATCTCATCGATTAATACCGGACTTAAATCGATACTGTCTTCTATATTTATTCCCGCAATACCAGCCGCAATTATCTTCTTCATAGATTCAATTACTTCAGCTGTGTTGTTTCCGTATCCGGCCTCGATATCAACAGTAACCGGAACCTCCACTGCCTTAACGATTCCCGTAATAGCTAGAAGCATTTCTGATAATTGTATTACCTGGCTGTCGGGATATCCCAAAGAAGCAGCTATCCCCATGCTTGTGGTTGCAATTGCTTTATAGCCGCAAGCTTCTATTAGCTTAGAACTTCCCGCATCCCACGAGTTTAACAGAACCAGTATTTCTTCGTCCTGATGGTATTTCAGGAACAGTTCAGCTTTTTCTTTTTGAATGCTTGAAACCATATATGGTCCTTTTTTTAGGTTTAATATAAATACATTTAATTTCTCTTTGAATAGCCAGGATGGGGAAACACGATACACTTTACTATACGAAGGTTGAACCTGGCAAGAATTGTATCATCCGGCACAGATCTGGCGGCTGAAAAAAACGTAATGGAAAAGTAGGTAACACAACACACAAATGCTCTTTATCCCCCTAATTAGGTTTATTAATGAAATTTTTTGATTTCAGTTTTAAAAATATTATTTGAGGGCATAAAATGGATAGACAGAATCTCATCAAATCGATGGGGAAAGCATTCGTTATTATCGTGATCGTTATAGCAACAACATTGATCACCGAAAATTTCACATATCATTCAAGCTCTGATCTTTACGCCGGTTTCAAAGTAGATAATCCAGCAGCATATCAGGATACCACTTATCTCGCAAAAGGAAGGGCCTTACTAAACGCCTTCAGCGAAGCATTTGAGGCGGCGGCTTCAAAGATCAGTCCCTCTGTCGTTCCTATTTTTGCAGAGGAAGTTAAGACTGTAAAGAATCCCTTCTATTCGCCGGAAAATCCTTTTGAGCAGTTTTTCGGTAAAGGGTTCTTCCAGGGAATGTTCGGTCAGCCTAACCAGAAAGAAACCATTCACAGTCTGGGCTCGGGAGTAATAGTAACCACTGACGGTTATATTTTAACTAACAATCACGTTGTGCATAGCGCCCAGAAACTGACGGTTGTACTCCCCGATAAAAGTAAGCATAAGGCTAAAGTAATCGGAACGGATCCACAAACCGATATCGCGGTTATTAAAATTGATGTAAATGACCTGCCAGCCGCGACTCTGGGAAATTCGGATAATCTGAAAATAGGCGAATGGGTAATTGCCGACGGAAATCCTTTCCAGCTTATGCATACTGTTACTGCGGGAATAATAAGTGCTACCGGAAGGACGTCAATAGGACTGGCGGCTTACGAGGACTTCATACAGACCGATGCCTCGATAAACCCCGGTAATAGCGGCGGTGCGCTTGCTGATCTTAACGGAGACGTAATAGGTATAAACACTGCTATCAGTAGTCCTTCGGGCGGTAATGTGGGAATCGGTTTTGCTATTCCGATAAATATGGCAAAAAAGATAATGGACCAGCTTATTAAACACGGCTCTATTTCACGTGGTTACCTGGGACTCATTCCGCAGGACGTTACATCCGATCTGGTGAAGGCTTTGAATCTTAAGAGCAAAGAGGGTGTACTTGTTGGTGATGTTGTTAAGGGTAGTCCCTCAGACAAAGCGGGAATACAAACCGGCGATATAATCCTGAAGTTTGGTGATCATGAAATTACAAGCAGCGTTCAGTTCAGGAACCTGGTTGCTGAAACCGAACCTAATACAACTGTACCGGTAACTATTCTAAGGAATAATAACAAAAAGGAAATGGACGTTAAGTTAGGAAAGCGTCCCGAAAAAGTTACTCCGGAGAATAATACGAACGAAGAAGGATCGAAAGGAAACTATTCGAATGATAAGCTTGGACTTTCGGTTCAGAACCTGACGCCAGACATTGCTAAGGAGCTGGGTTATGGCAAAGAGCAGGGCGTTATTGTAACTAATATTGCTCCCGGCAGTCCTGCCGAAGATGCCGGCATGCAGGTAAAAGATCTGATCAAAGAAGTTAATAAACAGAAGGTAACATCCGTCTCTGAATTTGAGGATATCTTATCCAAGACTAATTTAGGCAATCCCGTTGCTTTCCTGATACAGAGAGGAAATGCCTCGTTTTTCCTGACGATAAATCTTTCGGACTAAATAAATCGGATTTGCGGGTTGAGGGATTTATTCCCCTCAATCCGTCTCATCCGGATATTCATTTACCCTTTAGGCCGTATGCCGCTAGAGCTGAGGAACCTGCCGAATTACCGGACAGCGGTTGTGATCTGATTCATAACTTCGTGACTAAAACTTCGCAAGAATTGTATAGGTAATAATAATATTTTGTTAAAAGGATGGGGAAATGACTTATACAAATCTGCAATCACTCACCACCGAAGAGGTTCTAAAACAGCTAAATACTAATATCAAAACGGGATTAAGCGACGGAGAAGCGAAAGAAAGATTAAAGAAATACGGAACGAATGAAATCCCTGAAAAAGAAGAAACCCTTCTGCATAGAGTTCTCCGCAGATTCTGGGGTCCTATTCCCTGGATGATAGAACTTGCTGCAATTCTGTCGGCGGCAGTCCAGAAGTGGGAGGATTTCGGGATTATAACAACGCTTCTCTTCGTTAATGCCGCAATCGATCTCTGGCAGGAGAGTAAGGCTCTGAGTGCGTTGAGCGTACTGAAACAGAAGCTTGCAAAAAAAGCTACGGTTCTGAGGGATGGCGCCTTTACACTAATCGACGCAAAAAATCTGGTGCCCGGAGATATCATCAAAATAAAAATCGGGGAAATCCTTCCTGCCGATATTAAGCTTCTGGAAGGAGAATATATACAGATCGACCAATCGGCATTAACCGGCGAATCGCTTCCTGTTACAAAACACAACGGTGACACGGCCTTTGCCAATTCTGTAGCAAAGCAGGGTGAAATGCTTTCGGTAGTAACGCTTACCGGCTTAAATACTTATTTCGGTAAAACAGTATCGCTTGTTGCCAGAGCCGAAAAGGAAGAAAAAAGCCACTTCCAGAAAATGGTTGTTAAAGTGGGCAACTACCTTATCTTCACAACACTGATCATGGTCATCCTTATTATTCTCACCGCGCTTTATCGTCACGAGGATATGATAAACATACTAAGGTTTGCTCTTGTTTTAACTGTAGCGGCTATCCCGGTAGCTTTACCGGCTGTTCTTACTGTTACGATGGCGGTTGGTGCAATAAATCTTTCAAAAAAACAGGCTATTGTAAGCCGTCTTGCTTCTATCGAAGAACTCGCGGGCATAGATATATTGTGTTCCGATAAAACAGGCACACTAACACAGAACCGAATGACAGTTGATGAACCCGTCTCTTATCAGGGAATCGGGGTTGATGATCTAATGCTGTACGCGGCTCTGGCTTCGAAGGAGGAAAACAGCGATCCTATAGAAGTTCCCCTATTCGAGTATCTCAGGAAAAATAATCTGTATGAAAAGCTGAAGTGTTATAAGACTGAGAAATTCATTCCCTTCGATCCTGTTCATAAAAGAACAGAAGTCGTTGTGGTGAAAGACGAAGAAAAACTTATCATAACTAAAGGCGCCCCCCAGGTAATACTAAAAAAATCGTCGGACGATGTTGACGGTGAAAAGGTAAAAAAGGCGATAAATGACTTTGCGGATAAGGGATACAGAA
The DNA here is from genome assembly GCA_963771705.1 of uncultured Bacteroidota bacterium. Classification (GTDB taxonomy): domain Bacteria; phylum Bacteroidota; class Ignavibacteria; order Ignavibacteriales; family Ignavibacteriaceae; genus DATFVA01. The sequence goes on along the minus strand of CAVYUP010000009.1, from coordinate 64,225 downwards.
CGCTTGCTGTCGGTCTTAAGCAGGAGAAAGATAAATATTTCCGGTTCGCGGGAATAATACCATTATTCGATCCTCCGAGGGAGGATGCGGCACAGACTATCAAGGAAGCGGGACAGCTGGGATTGAATGTTAAGATGGTAACAGGAGATAATGTATCTATCGCTAAGCAGATTTCGAATCAGCTGGGATTGAATCCGAATGTTCTTGAAGCCGATGAACTGAAATCGGGTGAAAGCATGAGATTTTTGAAGATGAGTGAAATACTCGCCCGTACGATACATGAACAAATAAACCCCGCTCTGCCTGAAGAAAAAGTAAAACAGATGGCCCGTGAGGTCAGCAAGGAATTTTCAAGTGTTATCGATGAGGAGGATGCGGCTGAACCAAAGTCTAAAAAGTATAATAAAGAGATTATCAGAATAATAGAGGGGGCGGGAGGATTCGCCCAGGTTTTCCCCGAGGATAAATATACTATCGTTGAAGAGCTTCAGAAGGGAAATCACATCGTTGGTATGACGGGCGATGGAGTAAACGACGCTCCCGCCTTGAAAAAGGCCGACGCGGGTATAGCGGTGGCAGGAGCCACTGACGCCGCCAGGGCAGCTGCCGATCTTGTTTTGATGGCTCCGGGTATTTCCGTAATTATTGATGCGATCAAACAGGCGCGCATAATATTCGAACGGATGAACAGCTACGCCATATACAGAATTGCCGAGACAATAAGGGTTATATTTTTTATGACGTTGTCGATCCTGATATTCAATTTCTATCCTGTTACACCCATCATGATAATTATCCTCGCTCTGCTTAATGATATTCCTATTATAACAATTGCCTATGACTGGACAAAACTTGATCCTTTTCCGGTAAAATGGAATAATAGAGAGTTATTCGGACTCTCAACTCTGCTGGGAATAGCGGGAGTGATTTCCTCGTTCCTTATTTTTTATCTGCTGGAAACGTATTCTAACTTATCCCAGCCGCTGATACAATCGGCCATATTTACCAAACTGATAATAGCCGGTCACGCTACTATATTTAATACGCGTACGAGCGACTGGTTTTTCAAAAAGCCGTTCCCTTCAAAACCCTTGCTGCTGGCTTCGCTCTCAACAGCTTTCCTGGGTCTGCTTGTTGGAGTTTACGGTGTGTTCGTCCCCTCTGTAGGCTGGGGATGGGGATTGACAGTTACGGTTTATGCTCTGGTGTGGTTCTTATTCAACGACGCTGTAAAAGTTTTCTTTTACAGGAACTTCATAACGAAGAATAAGATATTTCATAAATTTTTCGGTCAGGTACACTGAGAGTAAGTACTTCCGGAAGATGTAAATATTATTTGCTGTAGGACCACTTCCAGTTCAGTATCTCGGGCATATCGGCTCCATGAATATGAATATATTCCTTATGTTCAAGGAGTTTGTTCTGCATCGACTGTTTTACATGCGCTCCGCCGGCCTTCTCAAGATGAGGAACCCGGTCTATTACATCCATTACAAGATCAAAACGGTCAAGGTCATTCATTACAACCATATCGAACGGCGTAGTTGTCGTTCCCTCTTCTTTATATCCGCGTACATGCAGGTTGTGGTGATTGGTCCTCCTGTATGTAAGCCGGTGTATAAGCCATGGGTATCCATGAAACGCGAAGATGATTGGCTTGTCCTTTGTAAATAGTGAATCGAAATCTTTTGATGATAAACCATGGGGATGTTCCGTTTCGGGCTGCAGCGTCATAAGATCGACAACATTTATAACTCTTATCTTCAGCTCTTTGAAATTTTTCCGCAGAATGTCCACAGCGGCGAGCGTTTCAAGTGTAGGAACATCTCCCGCGCAGGCCATTACCACGTCTGGTTCGGTTCCCTGATCGTTGCTTGCCCACTCCCATATTCCGATTCCCGCTGTACAATGTTTTACCGCCGACTCCATGTCGAGCCACTGAAGTTCCGGCTGCTTCCCCGCTATAATAACGTTGACGTAGTGACGGCTCCTTAGGCAGTGATCTGTAACTGATAAAAGTGTATTCGCATCTGGCGGAAGATATACGCGTACGATCTCGGCTTTTTTATTTACCACATGATCTATAAAACCGGGATCCTGGTGACTGAACCCGTTATGATCCTGCCTCCATACGTGCGAGGTTAAAAGATAATTAAGCGAGGAAATAGGCCGGCGCCACGGTATATGCCGCGTTACCTTAAGCCATTTAGCGTGCTGGTTGAACATAGAATCTATAATATGTATAAACGCCTCGTAGCATGTAAACAGACCATGCCTCCCTGTCAGCAGATAACCTTCCAGCCAGCCCTGGCACATATGCTCACTGAGTACTTCCATTACCCTGCCGTCGGGGGAAATATGATCATCCGATTTCCTGATCTCCGCGGTGGAGACCCGGTCGGTAACTTCGAATAACGCGTTCAGCCTGTTGGAGTTTACTTCATCGGGACCCATTACCCTGAAGTTCCGGTTTTCCGAATTTTCATTCAGAACATCTCTTAGGAACTTCCCCATTATCCTTGTTGCTTCGTCAGTGGTTGTCCCCGGTTTTTTTACATCGACCGCATATTTTCTGAAATCGGGAAGCTTCAGGTTTTTCATCAGGAGTCCTCCGTTCGCGTTGGGATTAGCTCCCATCCTGTAATTACCCTCGGGGGCAAGTTCAGCGAACTCTTTGCGGAACGTTCCGTTCTCATCAAATAATTCTTCGGGTTTATAACTCTTCATCCATTTCTCAAGCATCTTAAGGTGCTGCGGCTTGTCCGCCAGTTCTGCCAGCGGAACCTGGTGCGATCTGAATGAACCTTCTACCTGTTTATCGTCAACTTTTTTCGGTCCCGTCCATCCCTTTGGGGTACGCAGAATGATCATCGGCCAGGCAGGTCTCTCTTCAAATCCTTTTTCTCTTATTTTCTTCTGAATTTTACGGATTTCCGAATATACCTTATCCATTTTATCCGCCATCAGCTGGTGCATTGCTTCCGGATCGTCGCCTTCGGCAAAATAAACCTTATAACCATAGCCTTTGAACAGATCTTCAAGTTCATCTTCCGGCAGTCTGGCAAGTACTGTGGGATTTGCAATTTTATATCCGTTAAGATGCAGTATCGGCACAACCACACCGTCGTGTACAGGATTATGGAATTTGTTCGAATGCCAGCTGGCAGCCAGAGCACCGGTTTCCGCTTCGCCGTCACCCACAACGCAGAAAGCTATAAGATCCGGGTTGTCGAACACCGCTCCGTAAGCGTGAAGCAGCGAATAGCCCAGCTCGCCTCCTTCATGAATCGATCCCGGTGTTTCGGGCGCGACATGACTGGGGATGCCTCCGGGAAATGAGAATTGTTTGAACAGCTTTCGCATACCCTCTTCGTCCCGTGTTATATCAGGATAGAACTCTGAATACGTGCCCTCCAGATAAGTATTGGCCACAAGGCCGGGACCTCCGTGACCGGGTCCGGTAATATATATCGCGTTTATCTTATTCTTCCTGATAAGACGATTGATATGAACGTAGATAAAATTTAAGCCCGGTGTTGTTCCCCAGTGCCCGAGAAGTCTTGGTTTAACATGTTTAAGTTCCAGGGGCTTTTTCAATAATGGATTGTCCAGAAGGTAAATTTGACCTACCGATAAATAGTTAGCGGCTCTCCAGTATGCGTTAATCTTTATAACTTCTTCTGCGGTAAGCGTGTTTGATTTTGTATTCCCCATAGCATCTTCTCATTATTATTTAACATCTTTCATTCAAAAATAAAGATCACCACTGTAAGGAAATTTGCATCAGGGCACAACCTGCCAATATGAACCGCCCGGATTTCCTTAAAATATTTCTCATTGCTTTATAGAATTTATTTGCATCTTGATATTAATTATTGCAAATTATCATATAATATTCCATCGTAAGAGAGCGTAAGATTCCGGAGTTTAAATGCTGATAATTCCAGAGAATATGTGTTGAATACCTCCCGAAGCTTAAGAATGAAAAATACCTTATTCGTTTCATTTCGGTTTATCTGAACTTCAATAATCAATATATTTGTTCATTATAATAAGGAGTCAACATGACTAAGTTCTATACGGTTCTTTTTCTGGCCCTCTTTTCATTTTCAGCTTTTGCTCAGTCTTCTCTTGTACAGTTCGGAACAGCAGGTGTTTCCGGCAGTTCCACTTTCGAATCTCCAATGGCCGCCGTTGTTTTCCTGAATCAGGCACCTAATGCTGTGAACGGAGTTTTCGCAGACGCCAGCTGCGCTCTTTGCGGAACGGGACAGCAGACGGTAGCTGAGAACTTCGCCGTTGCAGCCGCAGGACCTTCATACGGCATCACCGAGCTGGTGATATGGGGCGGATATTACCCTGAGAATATCCCGAACTCAGTTGATGACTTTACGATAATTCTTCATGCGGATGCCGGCGGACAACCTGGCACGGTACTGGAAACCAGAAGCGGTCTTGAAGCTACAACCAGAGCGACTACGGGAGTAGTTCTTTTTGGAGTAGATGAGTACGTTTTCACTTTCGATCTTACTGCTTCTCCTATTCTTATCCCTAATACCGGAACATACTGGTTTGAGATCTTCAATAATAGTGTTGAATCAGGTAATTTTTTCTGGGAGACCGGAACCCTTGATGCAACCATGGGCGTAGCAGGAAGCGGCTGGTTTACAACAACTCCAGGTACAAGCTGGAATTTGGATCCCGCAACTGATTTTTCTTTCCAGATAAACGGTGATGATAATATTCCGGTTGAACTTACAAGCTTCAGGGCTTCAGCCAGCGGTTCTAGTGTAAGCCTGAACTGGGAAACTGCGTCAGAGACAAATAACCGCGGATTCTCGATTGAAAGAAGTTCCGGTGCTGAGTTTGAAACAATCGGATTTGTTGCAGGATTTGGAACTACAACTCAAAGCAGGCAGTATTCTTATACTGATAATGACCTGTCTTCCGGAACTTATAGTTACCGCCTGAAACAGGTTGACTTTGATGGAACAGCTGAATACTCAAACATAGCTGAAGTTAAGGTGGCTGGTGTGGTAGAATTTAAACTTGACCAGAACTATCCGAATCCTTTTAACCCGGTAACAAGTATCAGCTGGGGAACTTCGTCAGCTGGTCTGCAGACGTTGAAGGTATTCGATGTACTTGGAAAAGAAGTTGCTACTCTCGTAAATGAATACAGACCTGCAGGAAACTATCAGGTACAGTGGGATGCATCTAATGTCCCTAGCGGAATGTATGTCTATCAGCTTACGTCAGGAACAAATGTAGTTACAAAGAAAATGGTACTTCTCAAGTAATTTTTCAGCTCTCAAAAGGTTAAATAAGTTAGAACCGGTAACGCCTCCGTTACCGGTTTTTTTTAGATAACGGCCTGATAGCCTCTTAGTACTTAGGGATTTTACTAACCAGAAGTCCGCTTAAAAATATTTGTCCTCATCAATCTTGCCGTCAACAAGATGAATTATTCTGTGCGTTTTTGAAGCAAAATGCTCATCGTGGGTAACTATTATGATGGTCTGGTTATTTTCCCTGTTTAACTTCTCGAAAAGATCGTAGATGTTCTCTGAATTTTTTGAATCGAGATTTCCGGTAGGCTCGTCAGCAAGTAGCAGTATCGGATCGTTGCTGAGGGCTCTTGCGATGGCTACTCTCTGCTGCTGCCCTCCCGATAGCTGATTGGGTTTGCTCTGCAGTTTATCTTCCAGTCCAAGTTGTCCCAGAAGTTCCTTCGCCTTTTTCCTTGCCTTCGGAATTGACGTTCTCCCTCTTGCAAGCATCGGCATCATTACATTTTCTAGGGCGTTAAATTCGGGAAGCAGAAAATGAAACTGGTAAACAAAACCGAGTTTCTTATTGCGCATCTCAGCTAGTTCTTCTTCTTTTAGTGAAGAGATCTCCTCGCCGTCAAGATAAACTTTTCCTTCGGTTGGTTTATCGAGTCCTCCCATCAGATATAGCAGGGTGGTTTTGCCTGATCCGCTCGTTCCGGTAATGGAAGAAAACTCTCCCTTCTTAACTTCAAAACTTATATCCGGAAGGATGACGTTTTTAATCACCTCTCCGTCGCTTTTATTTACAAGCGTTTTTCTGACATGCTCTTAATTTTATTATCTGCTCACTCATTATCTCTCACCACGTAGAATTTCTATAGGATTAATTTTGGCGGCTTTTCTTGAGGGACTTATAGATGCTATTATGCTTACTACCAGCGCGAACAAAGAGGCAAATACAAAATACCATATGCTTTTTCCCATAAGCAGTCTGTCTGAACTGATTGAACTTGTTTTTGATGCGGCAACAGGAATGGATGAGAGGATCTGGATCATTACATAACCAAGCAGACATCCTATCGCTGCGCCTATCAACGCAACCAGCATCCCTTCAATGAAGTAGATCAGTGTTACCTCGCTTCTCTTAAACCCCATCGATTTCATCACCGCGATATCTTTCGTTTTTTCCAGCACACTTGTAATTAAAACATTTGCTACTCCGAACCCCGCAACCAGTATTACAAAGAAAACAAGAAAGTACACTATCATTGATATCATTTTATATAAAGAGATTACACTCGCGGCCTGTTCTTCCCATGTAACTGCTTTGTAATTTGTCTCTTTTTCAATTTCTAGCGCGGCTGCCTTATCTTCGGGAAGATTGGTAACACGGAGGTACAGACTTGAAACCTGGTCGGGAGGGTATTCACCTATATTCTGCACAAGTTTCATATTGGCGTAAACATTTCCATCGATATCATTTATTCCTGTTGAAAATATCCCTACAACCTTCACACTGTATATCCTGTCGTTTGAGGATATGATCTGCATCCTCTCACCGGTTTGAATCGTAAAATCCTCCGCTACTGAGCTTCCCAGGAGGATCCCGTCGGGAGTTTTTTTCAATTCTGCAAAGTTGCCTTCCAGCATATTTAAACTCAGCTTGGAAATTTTATCCTGCCGCGCCGGAATGATTCCGAATAATTGAATCGGCTGGCTTAGTGTTCCGAATACACCGATAGAATTGATGGATACAACCGGTGAGATCGTTTCGATTAGAGAATCCTTTTCTATTATCCCCGAAATTTTCTTATAATTTTTAATAACCTCTTCATCCTCCCTGTCGACGTTCTTAATAAAATTAAGAGAGGTAAGAGAATCTCTTTCAACCAGAAGATCAGGAATTACAGGATTAACCTTTTCGCCTTTAACTACTATGTGAGGGGCAATGTCGACTATTTTCTGAATAAAGCTCTGAAGCAGTCCATCCATTAGAGAAATAGCTGTTATTAACACCATCACCGCCACGCCTATTCCGGCAATTGTAAGAAATGCCTGCCTTTTTCTGCTGATAAGCTGCCTGAAGGCAATGAAAACCAGGTGATAATTTAAATGCTTCATTATATCCGCAAATTATTTACAGGATTAAGGGCGGCGGCTCTTCTTGCCGGTCCGTAACTTGATATTACACTTACAACAACTGAGAACAATATGGTAATGATGTACGAAAAGGATGTCTGAACAGTTACAATGTGATCAGATTTTACAATGGCGCTTTCGCCGTAACTAAACGGTATTGATGAGATAAAATTGGTTAGGAAATGTCCCGCGGCCTCCCCGATAAGAGATCCTGTTAGTCCTATAAACAGTCCCTCCAGAATGAAAATTGTGATAACCGAATTCTTCGACAATCCGAACGACTTCATTATAGCGATGTCCTGGCGCTTTTGAAGCACTAGGGTGATAAGCACATTTGCAATACCGAAGCCCGCCACAATAAATACAAATACTACCAGGAAAAGGGTAATATTATTATTGCGTTCAAATAATGAAATGAGATTCGCGTTAGCCTCTTCCCAGGTTTCGGTTTTATATCCTGTCACTTCGCTTACATTTTGGGAGATTTTATTAACCGCGTCAAGCGAGGTTGTATGAATCCCGATTGAAGTAACAACATTTGAACTCAGGTTCATTATATTCTGGGCCAGCTTAAGGTTTACATAAGCATTATTGTTATCTACCTCGGAAAAACCTGAGCTGAAAGTACCGACAACCTTCAAAGTATAACTTGTCCCCTTCTCGCCTATAACATTAACCATATCTGTATATTCAGCTTTAATTTTTTTGGCTAGTCCGCTGCCAAGTATAATTCCGTTTGGCGTATAACCTAGTTCTTCCAGGCTGCCGGTTTTCATATTCTCAACTAACCTTGCTATACCTGATTCCCGGGCAGGAATTATTCCCTTAATCAGGCACTGTCTGTCCAGCGTCCTGTAGCGTATAACCCCTCTCATTATTACATTGGGCGAAACAGCGTCTATCCCCTTAAATCCATCGATAAGGGATATTATCTGCGTGTATGACTTAATCTCTTTTTTTTCATCGGGAACTATTCTGGAGGATATATAAACCCTGTTGCCTGAATGAGGAGAAGTTGTAAACAGTAATCTCTCCTTCTCCTTAATTTTTTCTCCTTTAACGGTAATCAAAGGTGAGATATCGATTATCTTATTCTTAATATCGCTTATTATTCCGTTCGCGAGGGCGAAGGTGAGTATCATAACCATCGATCCGACAGCAACCCCTGCAATTACAAGAATAGTCTGCTTCCTCTTGTATGAAAGATGCTTAACTACAATATTAAAAATTAAATACAGTCTCTCTCTCATTTAATTATATCTACCTTCATACCATCCTGGTAGCTGTCTTTTGGCTCTTCCACCAGAAGCATTCCTTCACTTAAATTTCCGCCTGTTAATTCCGCGTACTTTCCTTCTGAATTGCCCGTAGTTATCTTCTCCGATTTTAGCTCATTATTTTTATTAATAACAAATACAAACTGGTTTTCCTGTTTCTGGATTATTGATGTCCGCGGTACTATCAGTACATTCTGCAGTTTGCCGGCTAAAACATTTATTGTAGCGGTCATTCCAATAAATAAATTATCGGGCTGGTTCTTAAGCTTTATGTATATGGTTGTGGTCTTGGTGGCAAGATCGGTTCTGGGGACTATCCTGTACAGTTCCCCGTTAAACTTCTGATCCGGGTACGCGTCGAAGGCAACAATGCTGTTCAGTCCCGGCTTCAGCAGTGAAACATCCTGTTCATCAACGTCACCTTTAATAAGTATGGATGAAGGGGCTAAAATCGTAAAGCACTCGGCGTCCGGGGTAAGATTGTCACCCAGGTTTGCTGAAACATTGATAATCCTGCCGTTAAAGGGAGCCTTTATTTCGGTCTTTCTCAAAGCCTCCCTGGCTATATCCAGTGCAAGCTGAGCCTGATCAACCTTCAGCTTAGCCAGATTATGCTCTCTTTCCGCGTCATCCAGTTCCTTTTGGGTAACACTTTTTGATTCAGACAGCGCCCGGTTTCTCTTGAGGTTAAGTTCTTTTTCATTGAGATTAATTCTGGCCGACTCCAGGTCATTCTTAGCCTGTTCATATTTTAAGTTCTGATCGCTCTGGTTAGTCGTTAGAAGCAGTTCATCAGTTCTTACCATGTCCCCTTCCCTGGGTTTAATAAAGGTTACTATACCGCCGGCTTCACTTCTTAGAGTGGCCAGGGAATCGGCGTTTACGCTTCCGGTAGCATACACAATGGTCTCCAGGCTGCCTCTGTTTAATTTAATAGCCCTTACTTCCTGATGAACAAAAAATGATTTGTAGAGAAAATAAATTATTATTAATGCGGCAATGGAGATTAAGACGATGTATCCTTTTTTCATAAGAACCCTTGCGGAATTAAATTTGTTGAGATCCGGATTTTATATATCAATTATATATTCCCGTAATAATTAATTATATATAATTTTAACATTTCAAATTAATGAAAAAGTTCCTGATGTTCATCTTTCAATAATTTTTAGTGGCTGCGGATTCTCAGACAGGTTATACCCTTAGATGTAGCTTGATATTGCACCCGGCTTTAGCCAGGGGATAATGTTTTAACAAAAATAATATCCCTGGTATTAACCAGGATTCAACCGGAGTTGGCTTTCGTTTCTGCCAAATCTAACGAAACAGCGTTTATAAGGAATGTACCTAAAACAACCCCGGGAATGATCGTTCCCGGGGTTTTTGTTTTAATTATTTTTTACTCAGCTGACCGCGGATCGCTCCTTCAGGAAAATCGGAGCTATGCACCTGTACATAATAACCCGAAGGATTCTTTAAGATATCTGTCATCAGGTCTTTATCCACTCCGGTTACGGTTCCGCTTAATTCACCCGAGGAGGTGAAAGGAACAACAACGGGACCGGTAGCCCCTGAATCGGCCTTATGGATATGGATGCCTGTAATATTATCTACATTAGAAACGGAAATATCGTAAGTTATTTCTCCCTGTCCCGGATTAAGCGTGACATTCGCGGTGCCTGTCCCATCATTATCACCGGGACCCGGAACAACATTATCGCCTGATAATTCTGCCGTTAAAGGTCTGCCGCCATGATCCTGATCCTGCGCGTATATAGGAGAAAAATAAACAGCGATAGTAAGGACAAATAGAATAGAAAGAATTTTTTTCGTCTTCATAGGTCCATCTCCTTCTTATATTAGTTTGTAAACGGTGAAAAAGTACAGAAAGCCCCTTCATATAGTTGTGTCCCCGCACTTCACTGTGAGATGCAACCGGTTTTCCTGTATTTTGTGATTGAACCCACCATCCTTTCAACCGATTAAGTTTCACGGGAAGGATTTTCTGAAATTCTACATTGAGATGTAAGAGTGGGAAATATTGAAAGAATTTATTTTATAATATCAATAATTTTTATATTTTATTCATAATCATAACTTTTTTACACAAAAAATAGAGGCGATGAAAAGACTATTTATATGCCTGCTCCCCGTATTCCTACTTCTTTCCTGTGATCAATCTGATAAAGAAAATGCCTATAAAGTGGAGGTAAAAACCGTAGGTTTTTCTTTTTTAGCACCTTCGAAGATCCCATCCGGATGGATCACCTTCGTTTTAGACAATTCTAATGCAGAACATGTACATGAAATAAGTATATCCCGACTCCCTGAAGGAATCGGCTACCAGGAATATATGCATAATTTTGTGGAACCATGGGAATCGATACTAAAAGAATTACAGGATGGTAAAATTGATGTGGCTGGTATTTCTTCCCGGGGGGATGATTTAATGCCTGAATGGGCAGATAAGGTTCAGTATATTACTTCCAGAGGGCTCGTTTCGCCCGGAAATAAAGCTGAAAAAACTATCTATCTTGAACCCGGAAGTTACGTTATGGAATGCTGGGTAAAAACATCCGATGGTTTTATACATATCAGCAGAGGTATGTCCTGGCCTTTCACAGTTACAGAGGAATCAGCTGGAAGCATGGAACCTGAGCCGAAGGAACAAATAACGATACAGGATGATCAGATTAAAACCGACTGGCAGCCCGGTATCGGGAAGCATTCTTTTGCTCTCCACCTGCAGACTGATTCATCGGGTATGCCGATTCATAATAATATCAGCCTTATTAAACTCGCTGAAAGTACTGATCTCACTGAAGTAAATAGGTGGCTCAACTGGTACCACGTGGGGGGTTTACGCAGTCCTGCTCCGGCAGTTTTTCTCGGCGGATTAAGTACATATCATTCAAAAGCTGGTCAGCGGGCCGAATATTTTACCGTTTACCTGAGAGACGCCGGCCGCTACGCCTGGATTGTAGAAGTCCCTGACGGCCAGAAGCTATGGAAAACTTTTCAGGTTAACTAAACCTTTCCCTCTGTTTACCCGTAGATGCCGGAAAACAGCTAGTTTAACTTCAACGTAACTTCTGAAAATAAATTTGGTATCTCTGCCGGCTCCGGTTCTCTTAATTTATTATGTCCGTTTTGTTTTCCGATAATGGTTCTTCTCCCAATAGAGTAATAGGTGAATCCCATCTCTTCCATCTTCGATAAATCGTAAAGGTTTCTTCCGTCAAATATCACCGGCTTCCTGAGCATCTTCTTTATCTTTTCGTAATCGGGAGTTCTGAACTCATTCCACTCAGTTACTATAATTAACGCATCTGAATTCTCAAGTGCCTCATAAGGTGTAGAGCAGTATTCTATTTTATCATTTAATATTTTTCTGCTGGTTTCGATGGCTTCAGGATCGTATGCTTTCACTTTTACTTTGCTCTCAAGCAGCTTTTCTATAAGTTTTAGTGCTGGTGCTTCACGAACATCATCAGTGTTGGGTTTGAATGCCAGTCCCCATACAGCGAAGGTTTTTGCCTGAAGGTCTTTATCGTAATGATCCTCTATTCTCCTGAAGAACCTAAGTATCTGATTTTTATTTATATCGTAGACCGACTTTAAGATCTTAAAATCATATTTGTTTTCCTTAGCCGTATTTATAAGGGCGATTACATCCTTGGGAAAACACGATCCGCCGTATCCAACTCCCGGGAACAAGAACCTCTTCCCTATCCTTGAGTCGGAGCCCATACCTATCCTTACCTTATCAACTTCTGCCCCTGTTGCCTCGCACAGGTTTGCTATCTCATTCATAAAAGAGATTTTTGCGGCAAGAAATGAATTGGCCGCATACTTTGTCACTTCGGCCGACTTTTCATCCATAAAATAGATCGGATTGCCTGAACGGACAAAAGGTTCGTAAAGCTGTTCCATCATGTTCTTTGTTGCAGGATTACCCGTCCCTACTACTACGCGTTCGGGTTTCATAAAATCTTCTACCGCCATTCCTTCTCTCAGGAATTCAGGGTTTGAGGCGACATCAAATTCATAATCAGGGGCATGCTTTTTAACTGCTCTCTTAACTTTTTCACTTGTACCTACAGGCACAGTGCTTTTATTAATAATTACCTTGAAGCCCGGTACAGAATCTGATTTAAAGATCTTGCCGAGGTCATCGGCAGCTTTAAGGACGTACTTAAGGTCAGCGCTTCCGTCCTCATCCTGTGGTGTTGGAAGACATAAAAAAACGAAAGTAGAGTTATGGACAGCTTCTTTAAGGTCTGTGCTGAATTTTAACCTCCCTGCGTTTTGATTCCTTTCAACCAGGATATCCAGCCCCGGTTCATAAATCGGAAGGATTCCTTTTTTTAATTTGTTAACTTTATCTTTATCTATATCGACGCAATAAACAGTGTTCCCTGTTTCTGCAAAACAGGTACCTGTTACTAGACCGACATATCCCGTACCTACTATAGCAATGTTCACTTTATCCTCCTTGTTAGATTTTGCTGCTGTTTTTTAATTTCAAATGGCCTTGTGCTATTCAATCCCGAGTTCCAGCGAAGCTGAAAAGAGATTAGTGTTTTCAATAATGCTTTTTTCGCTGTTAATTAAATAGGTGTAGTGAAATTTCAATGAAAGATCGTAGGCCATAAAATACTGCAGGTTCAACGATAAATTATTCATCTTCTGAAGGCTGCCTGATAAAAGGGGTACATGCAGGTCGTCCTTCGTGTTAAAAGGCCTGAAAACATCTCCCCCGTAGCTTTTTTTCAGTTTTGCGTCCGCATAATATTCATTCGCGCCATGAAGTGTCTTCCTGTATTGAAATTCAATATCGAATTTCTCATTAAAACGGTAATGTACGTCAATGGTAAGGTCAGTGGAGTTGGGAAGTATATCCGCGCCAAGCAGATAATCATTATTGGTGTACGATAGTGAGTTATTGTAAGGACCATAGTGGGAGAACATATAGGGTCGAAGCTGTGTGTATTCAGCCTTCAGATAAATATTCTCCGGCAGAAATGGCTCTGTTACCATCACCCCTACCTGCCAGGCAAACCTGTTTTCCCTGTTGGTCCATTCTCTTGAATTCCAGAACTTCGGATTTATATCATCCAGAACAATTGAAGCGCTTACTTCTAATCCTCCTGTGATAAGATATCTGCCGTCAAATGACAAAAAGGAATTGTCAAGGTCGTCGAGTGACCTCTGCGCGGATTCCCAGAATAGGAATGGTGTGAGGTATGCAAGTTCCGGGGGACGGTTCCCGTATATGATTACCTGGGTTGCTCCTAAAGAAACTTTGTCACCGGAGTTATATCCAAGCCTGCTTATCGCAATATATTTTGAGGTTCTGACTTTATTTCTTGAGGAATCAGTTAGAGTATACTGAGGCGGATTAGCAAGCCAGCCATGAATAAAATTATAAGAAAGACTCTTATAAGAAATGTCAAATTTTATAAAATCAAACTTTGGGGGATTATCTGAAAGTATCAGTTTGTTGATATAACCCGAACCCCATAACACCCTTTCTCTTCCTATCTCCAAACCGGTTATGCCTTTTTCTAATCGTATGTACCCTTCAGTATCATCGAAATAATTCTGCCCTGTATAGTTAAAGGTGTAATTCTGTTTGATCCTTGTGTCGGATTCAGCCGCCTCTCTGCTGTGAAACTGTAATCCGTTTTCAGCTCCAATACTGAACCCGAGCCAGCCGTTGTACGACCCCCTGAATTTACCTCCGAAGTTAATCAGAAGGGCATAATCCTTATACCAGCCTGAATATAAATATTTTATTCCTGCCAGAGGATTGATCGTAAAAGATAGAGTGGAATCATTGTAAGTGTATATGTGTTTGAAAGAATCTCGTGTTATGTTTTGGAAAAGCTTTCCGGGGAAGCCGTCAAAAATATCTGTACCAATGCGGCTTTCAGGGTCAATCAGTTCAATCATCCTGGCCAGATACTCCCTGTCCCCCTGGTTTAATTTACGGCTGTTTTCCGCTTCAAGTAATTTGCTTAAAATATCTCCGCGAGATAGAGGAAGTACTGCATCCGAATAGCCGGAAATAATATTTCTTACCTGGAGTTCTTTCAGAAAATCATAAACCGGATGTCCGGTATCGATATTATCAACCTGGCAGAATGAATTATTAACTGCAATTATTAAAAATGATATAAGAATGAATTTCTTCAAAAGTAAGGACCATAAAATTCTTATTATTGCAGGTGGATTGACAAATGAAATGCCATCGCACGAATGGGGAATTTCAAACTTATTTAATTAGTACGTGGCTTTTATTAGCCAGTTGTTCAATTATGATTTTCCGGTTGATCTGATTCTCAGGAGGATGTGTTAATCTTGTGTAGAATAAAAGAAGCCCCTGATGGGTGGTCAGAAGAATAGACTCTGGCACCTGTCATTTTGAGGATTAGGGTGAAGAGACTTCGGGTAATGTATGTAAGATCAAAATAGATTTCGTAAAATATATCATCATATAAATTTCCAATAATTTCCAGGTCGTCAGCAGTTTTTGCACTGCTTATATCATAAGCGGCGAGCCTTTTAAATAGCCTCGTAATCCCTTCCAGTTCTTTCCTTTCCCTCTGCGGATTATCGGTTGTTAACTGAAGAGACAGAGATAATGTTATATTTTTGGGTAGTTCATCATCTTTCATTTCCTGGCTGATGAGGTACTTAGTTTCGTTAATTATTCTTTGATAATAATTTATTGTTGTTCTGAATTCAATCCCCGAGGCATCAAAAGTAATAGCAATTTTTTCATCATCCTGGAAATTTAAAGCTTTAATATGCCAGTCGAGTGCGAAGATATACTCCAGCGCTTCTGATCTTTCCATAGTGTCGCAGTAAAAACCGGCTTTCTTTCTGTGCGGAAACGAACCGTAACCAGGGTAATAATTAGCCGACTTGTTGTTCAGATCCAGCCCTATGGTTATAATTTTGTCCAGCATTTTCTTCTCCTGATTTTATTATCGGACGGGGAGACTTATACTTTAAGAGGGGGAACTATTTATCCAGGTTGATCATCTTTTGACCGGGGGTATAATCAATTAAATCAGGGGATTCAAGTTTGGAAAGGCTTTCGGTCATGGTCTTTATCTTCTCGATAGATTGGTAGATAAGAGTAAAATCTTCATTAAAATCTTTCTTGCTTACATCAGACAGCTCTTCTTCAAGAGATTTTAACGATACGATAAGGCTGCTTAGCGGATTGTTTATTTTGTGCCCTATGGTGCAGGCCATTTCCACAAGAGCTTTATTGTGCTCAATATTTTTTAATTCCTGCTGGAGATTATGGATGCGGATCCCGGAGCGGATCCTTGCGAGAAGTTCCTGGTTCTCAACTGGTTTTACCAGGAAATCGTCGGCTCCTACATCAAGCCCTTTAACACGGTCTTTTAACGCGATTCTTGCGGTTAGAATTATGAAGTATATGAGCTTATATTTTTCATCATTTTTAACGATTTTGCAAAGCTCAATCCCGTCCATCACCGGCATAGTCCAGTCGGCTAATATAACCTGCGGCTCAAAATTTTTTATGGTTTTTAATGCAGCTTCACCGTTTTCGGCAGTTGCAACAGTAAAATTATTTTTGGAAAGAAGTTTTTCGAATATAAAACGGGTATCTTTCTCATCCTCCACAACCAGGATCTTATTTTTCTTCATATTTATCCAGTAATAACACTATTTTATCCATCAGAACTTGGAAATCAATAATAGGCTTAGTAATATAATCATCAGCAAGACTTTCTTCAATGAAGGAATGACCGTCTGCGGAAACTGAATAAGCTGTAACCAGGAGCACAGGTATTTTCCTGTACCTCGGATGTTCTTTAATCAGCCTAGAAAGATAAATACCGTCTACTTTTTCCCCGTGATGAAAAGTATTCTTGAGGTTAATATCCATTATTACCAGGTGTATCTTTTCAGCATCCAGTACTTCCATAAGCCGGTCGCCTTCTTCAAATACTATCGGGTCAAATCCTTTTCTGTTCAGAATATATTTGTAATATTCTTTTGAAAAGGCATCATCTTCCATTACGATTATTTTTTTTTTCAACTTATTTATTCTTGAATTTAACTATGATACTTATTCTTCGGTTAACTAAATTAAATGGGTCCTCTTTGTCCCTCAACCTCCTGTCGGCATACCCGCGGATTTCATCAATTTTTTTGGGATCGAGCAGACTTAACTCAAGGGCTCTCCTTGCAGAGTTAGCCCTGTCGGCGCTTAGCTCAAAATTTGTATAACCATCCTGCCCTTTATAGGGTCTTGCGTCAGTATGTCCTTCTATAACAATTTTGTTCGGCATTTTACCAAGATAATCTCCTATTTTCTTCAAAAGGCTTACAGCTTCGGGTTTGAGGGTTGCAGTGCCAATTTCAAAAAAGATATTTTTATCGGAATCCAGCATTTCTATCCTCAATCCTTCATCTACGATTTCAATTTTTATCTGACCTGTAATATCGGCAAATTCGGGATTACTTTTTAGTTCAGATAGAAGTTTATCACCCATAGACTTCAACTGCTGTGCTTCGGTTTGTCTCTGCTCCAGCTGCCTCTTTATATCGGCATCTAATAAATCAGAATTTCCCTCAAGCACATTCTGTCCTTTGCTGGATAAACCAATTGGATCTTTGAAGTATTTGGCCACCGCTTCTTTTACAGCATCATCCTGGCCGAGTACCCATAAGACAATAAATAGTGCCATCATTGCGGTTACAAAGTCGGCGTAGGCAACTTTCCAGGCCCCACCATGGTGTCCGCCCCCGTGGGACTTGCTCTTCTTTATGATAATCGGGTTACCGTCCTGGTTAAGCACTCTTTCCTCTGATGAAGTTTTCCAGCTCGGAAAAGGTAGGACGGAAATCAGAAAATATTGTGCGCCGGGCTATTTCAACTGCGATAATGGGAGGATTGCCTTTGGCATATGCAACAATACAGCTTTTAATCGTAACGAGGAACCTGATTTTATCTTCAAGATTATGCTCCATGCTGGAAGCCAGAGGGTTTATAAATCCGTATGAAGCTAATACACCCAGGAACGTACCCACCAGCGCGGCAGCCACATGGTGTCCCACTGCTTCAGCTCCCTGATCAATAGAACCCATGGTAATTATTATTCCGAGTACTGCGGCAACGATACCGAGACCAGGGAGAGCGTCGCCGACCTTGGCAATAGTTGCCGCAATAGGCTTGGATTCAATTTCGAAAGTTTCAATTTCGGCGTCTATTAAGCTTTCAAGCTCGTGGGGAGGAACACCGCCGGTAAGCATCACCTTCATTGTATCGCAGAAAAAATTCTTGATAAAGGTATTCTTAATAAATTTTTCATTGCGCGACAATACATCACTTTCTTCAGGTTTCTCTACATGTTTTTCAATAGACAAAAGTCCGTCACGCTGCGCCACCAGGAAGAGATCGTTGAATGCCTTTAACAATTCGAGATAATCCTGTTTTGTATAATGATCTCCTTTAATGGCCGCCGGTAGTTCTTTGGATATCTTTTTCAACAGTGAAAGCGGAGCTGAGATAAGAAGGCTTCCCAATGCGGCCCCTCCGATTACTATGAATTCAGACCACTGCATGAGGAGAATTAAATTTCCCCCTGAAATTAGAAATCCCATAACCACCGAAACTATAACTACCGCAATACCTATAATAACGAACATTAATATTCTTCTGTTATAATTTGTGGATATTCTATTTTGTCGACAATGGTAAGGATTTGGCTGCACTTCTTTTTAATAAACCTCCAGTCGGGCTCACCGTTCATTAATGCATTTTCTACTTCATAGCTGATAATGCTTAGTAGCGGAAACCCTATGGTTCCTCCTGCCCCTTTAATATCGTGTACAATATTGCCGAGGCTTTCTTTGTCCCTGGTTTCCAGGGCATTGATCAGTTTTAACTTATGCTTTGAGAAATTGTCGAGAAAGAATTTCACCAGCTGATTCTTTATCTCTCTATTTTGTTTTGCCTCCCCCCATGAAGCGATTTTGCACTTTCTAGAAAGCCGGGACCCAGTAATTCGTTAATTTTTCTAAAAAGATTTTCTTTACTGATCGGTTTCGAGATTACGCTGTCTGCTCCGGCTTCTATGGCGGAAATAACATTAGTTCTGTTGGTATTGCCACTGATAACAATTACAGGTACCTGTTTCACATTTTCAATAACTTTTATTACCTGCAGCATTTTTAGACCATCTAGATTCGGCATCAGGATATCAAGGAAAATGAGATCTGGTATTGTTTCAACCGCCTTTTTAATTCCTTCCAGCCCGTCCGAGCAAGTCACAATATCGATATCATAACCAGAGAAGTATTCTTTGAGTGAAGTCCTGATGACGGGTGAATCGTCAACGATCAGGATAAGCTTATTCTCCCCAGGGTTTCTCATCCTAACCGCCTAATTTCTTTATTTTTAAACTTTTCAATGCTTCGATATTTTCCGCGCTGTTTTTAGTTGCGTCAATGGTACTCTTTTTCACGTTCTCATAGATTTCACCGCGTAGAATTTCTACTTCAGGCGGGGCGGAAATTCCGATCTTTACATAATTTTCCCCGGCGGATAAGATCCTGATCCTGATTCCGGAATTTATTATGATCTCTTCATCTTGTTTCCTGGTTAGTATCAGCATCATTCACCGCCGTTTTCTGAGAAAAGAAAATATCTGACCGGATATTTTTCCTCATCTAAAATTTTCTGAAATCCTTTTCTTTCATCCTGATTCACGTACACCGGTGCTTTCAGATTAATTGTGGTTTCAAGGGGATCCTTATTAATTGTAACTATTCCGAAAGGTTCAAAGCTGCCCGGAGCCGGATAGTTGTCATCGATTAATCTTAATCCAATTAAGGGAAAACAGATGTCAGGCTTTTCAACCGAGTTCAACCAGTAAAACAGGCCGTCATCAGTTTTTATAAGAAGAAACCGTCTTAGATTTTCAAAGCCTGCTATGCCTGTGTCAAATTTAAGAAGGTGTTCTTCCTTATATTCTATTTCACCAAATTGCTGATTATTTATTTTCATTGATCTTATTTTCTTATAATTATTATGTCAACTCTTCTATTCATTGTTCTCCCCTCGGGAGAAGTATTTTCGGCTATAGGTTTATATTCTGAATATCCTACAATAGAAACTCTGTCGGCCTGCAGCTTTTCTGTATTCACCAGGTAATAAGCTGTATTAAGTGCGCGTGCCACAGATAGATGCCAGTTTGAAGGATACCTTACAGTGTTAATAGGAACATTATCAGTATGTCCCTCAATTCTTATGTCGTTTGGAATCTCTTTCAGAATTCCCGCTATATTATTAAGAACAGCAGCGTAGCCTTTACTTAAGTCAGCGTCTCCCGAATTGAACAGAATTTCATCCAGGATATGTATGGTAATTCCCCGGTCATTCTCCTCTAGCTTGATAACATTACCATACCCATTGTCATTAATTAGCTTGATAAGCTGATCCTTAAGTTTGTCGGCCGGATATTCAATTCCTGGCACCGGTTTAAGTCCAATTAACTTTCCGCTGCCGAAAGATGATTCAAATGCAGCTTTCATTTTATCAAACTTCAGAAAATCAATATTTGACGATGCATATAGAATAATAAATAAACCCATCAGCAGCGTGATAACGTCCGCATATGTAATTAGGTACCTGTCCTTCTCTCCATCGTCGTTCTCAAATGGTTCGTTTTTTAATAGGAGTAAACGGCGGTTTCCTGCTCTTTTTGTGGGAGCATGCTTGTCAGTTTTGCTTTTATTGCTGACGGGATTTCTCCATTCTGCAAGGCCAGCACTCCTTCTAGCGAGAGCTCCATCATGTATTTTTCTTCCTGGTGGCATTGTTTTAATTTATCACCTATCGGCAGCCAAAAAATGTTTGCACTTACTATACCCCATAAGGTTGCTATAAATGCTGTTGCAATATTGTGAATTAAAAATTCAGGTTTCCCGCCCGCATTTGCCAGGGTCATAATCAGTCCCATCACAGTCCCTATTATACCCATTGTGGGAGCGTATCCTCCCATCTTTCTGAAAACCTGTATGTTGGAAAGATGTCTTTCTTCTTTCGCTTTGATTTCAAGCAGCGCCAGGTTTTCAATTGATTGAGGATCAGTTCCGTCAATTACATATCTTATTAGTTTTCGCGGGAAGTGATACTCAACCATTCCTATCTGTTTTTCTACAGATAATAATCCTTCTCTCCTCACTACTATCGAAAAATCGACAAAATTATTTATAAGCCCGGTCAGGTTGTATTCTGGTGAGAGATAAGCTTTTTTTATGAGGAGTAATGAATCTCTGAACTTTTCCAGTCCGAAGCCAATGATTACTGCAGAAAAGGTACCGCCGAAAACGATTATCAGCGGAGGGAAGAGGAATAATGCTCTGAATGATCCGCCTTCTATCAGAAAAGCACCGAAAATTGAAAACAGTCCGAGGCCTAAGCCAAGTAATGTTCCATATTTAATTTTCATAAGTAATCCAGGATAGACTTAGGCAGAA
The DNA here is from genome assembly GCA_963771705.1 of uncultured Bacteroidota bacterium. GTDB lineage: Bacteria > Bacteroidota > Ignavibacteria > Ignavibacteriales > Ignavibacteriaceae > DATFVA01. The sequence goes on along the minus strand of CAVYUP010000009.1, from coordinate 43,005 downwards.
ATTCACTTGCCAGCTTATATGTTGCCTGCAGAAGGTAATCCTGATTCTGAAGATCCATTATTGCTTTTGCAACATCGGTATCCTGTTCTTTCGAAAGTAATTCCTCGAAGCCTGCTTTCTGGTTAGTCAGCAGATCTGTTGTGTCCGTTAGCTGATTTATTATATTTCCCGCGGCCGATATTTTATTAAGTACCCTGATGTTAAAGTCGCTTACTATCTGCTGCTCCTCTTCATCAGGCTTAATCCCGAGCCTCAAGTTGTCTCTGATATGAATAAGGGTGTTAAAAATATCGTTGGTCTGGTTCGCTGAAAGGGTTAGAGCCGAGGCAGGACTTTTTTCCTTAAGACCACTGAGATGGAAATTAAAATCGATATTATGGGCACTGTCTTTAATATTGAAATCAAATGAAGTGCTGCCGTCAATGGAGGTAAGTCTCCCGCTGTCAGGGTTAAAAGTGATTGTCTTGGCGGACGGAGGGGAAGAAAAAATCGATGTGCCTCCTGAGTCTGCAACATCATAATTTAATGTGTAAGTGTTCGCAGAGGTTTTTGTATATTCGGCGTTTAGCGTATATGGATTCCCCTGGGCATCGTAAATAGTCAGCTGGCTGGAGGAAGTGTCTCCGGGAGTATTGTTTGCATCGAGCTCACCGGTCTGGCTGATGATTGTACCAAAGACCTCCGTACCGGTCAGGTTAATTTTTTGAATTATATTCTGCGAGAGCTTAACCTTCTGAACTCCTGATACGCTGTTAACTTTAACTTCAATAGCTGAACTATCGCTGGTCAGTCCATAAGGATCGGAACTGAAATCTGTACCTCCGAAAAGAAATTTACCGTCGTATTTCCTGTTTGCTGAATCTAAGATAGCCTGGAGCGAAAGATCGATCTGGTCCGAGAATGACCCCAGGTTCCCGTTATTCGTCACATTATTTATTTCTGTCAGGTTTGTTAGTACTTTTATTACTTCCGACTGAACATTTTCCAGTGCGGATGATGTTTCATCTAAAAAGGACAAGCTGTTCTGAATGTTCTCAGAAAAGGAATCTGAACGCGCTATCCCGTTTAATAATTTTAGTATTTTAGCTGTGCCCGACGGAGAATCGGAAGGACGGTTTATTTTATTTCCTGTTGCTACTTGACTCTGAAGTTGAGCTATCCTTGATTTAGCAGTGTTGATACTGCTGAGGTAATTACCGCTTATTAATAAATCTGAAATTCTCATTATCCCACCAGGCTTAAAATTGTCTGAAGCATTTCATCTGCTGCCTTAACCATTTTGGCTGAAGCATCATATGAACGCTGGAATCTTATCATATTGGTCATCTCTTCGTCTATTGAAACCCCGGAGTACGAAGATTTTTGCTGCTGTAGCTGCTGAATAACAAGGTTGTTTGCGTCTGCCAGCTGATCGGCGGATTGTTTATTCCGCCCTGCTTCACTTACAAGAGATGAGTAATTATCGGATAAAGAAGCACCGTTTAGTATCTTCTGGTCAGCAAGACTCGACAGGGCTACCGCAATGTCCCCATTGCCTTCTGTACCGTCAGCCGAAACGGCTATTTTAGAGGGATCCAGAATTATATCCTGATTTATAACAAGTTTACCGTCTCCGTAGCTCTCAAAAAAATCAATCCCCGTCTCAGGCTGGGTCCCGATTGAATAACCCGTAGAATGAATATTGTTAACGGCATCTTTCAAACTGCCCATTATCTGATTCATCTTATTCTGGTATCCGCTGATAACGTTGGAATAAGAATCTGTTACCGCGTAAAGTTCTCCGCCGTTAAGTGCTGCTGTAGAGACACCGTCCGAGGTGGAGATCCCTAGTTTTCCATTTTTTGAGCTTACCTGGAAAGTTGTAAAAGTTGTTTTATTTGCGGCGAACACGCCTCCCACGCTTATGACGGCAGCGTTCGACTCATCGTATGATACATTTATATTGGCAAGCTGGCTTAGCCGATCAATAACTTTATCGCGTTGGTCCATGAGGTCATTTGGGACGTAGCCTGCGGATGAAGCATTGAAAATCTGTGCGTTTAATGATTGAGTCTGCTTTAGGAGATTATTAAGTTCACTAACTTTTGCACGGGACTCATCAAGGAGATCTTCTTTGATAGTATTAAGTCCTGTGTATATATTATCAACTTTTGAGGCAAGTGCCTGGGCTGAACGGACTACATCTAGTCTTAGAGGATTCGAATTTGGTGTTACGGCAAGCTGACTCCAGGAATTGAAAAATGAGTCCATCAATTTTGAAATACCAAGGTCAGACGGTTCTGAAAAAAGAACCTCTGCCTGGGCCTGAATTGCGGATCTGGTGCTGTTATTATAATAATCCTGGTTATTCGTTCTTATCTGGGTATCGGTAAGCTGATTCCTTAGCCTTAGTACTTCGTCAATCTTAACACCCGACCCCCACATCATTCCCTTAAGTTTCTGAGGTAGTTCCGTGGAAAATGTTACCCGCTGCCGGGAATAATCGGGATTAGATGAATTGGCTACATTATGCGAAGTTGTATCCATTGCCTGCTGGTAAGCAGACATACTCCTTATGGAAATATCGAATACTCTGCTGAGACCCATATTAAACTTTTCTGTCCAGTAACTGGTTGTTATTTAATGCTACAAGATTCACGATGGTCTCCCTTAAAAAACTCCTTGCATGCGATATCAGAATTTTATTCTGCTCATTTGTGTATATGGCCTTCGATACCAGTTCCCTTATGGAATTCTGAAGCAGGGTAATAACCTTAACGTTGATATCAGTTCTGTATCTTACAGCTTTCATAAACTCTGAAACAGAATTGGTCTGTAGCTGAAGGGAATATTCATCTGCCAGGTCACCTACTACTGCTGCTATCTTCTTCCCTTGTTCGTCCATCATTACAAATATTTTCTCTTCTTCCAGAAGGATTTGTTCAATTACAGCCAGTTCATTTTCGACCATGGCCTTCTGCTTTGTTACCGCGCACTCAACGAATGCCTTCATGTTATCCTGCTGTTCTTCCAGGGCCGAAACCAGGTTATCTATTTTCATACTTCTAACTATTTAAATGGTTCAAATAACTTAAAACTCTGTTTACATAATTTTGTGTTTCTTCAAATGGCGGAATGCCGCCGTATTTGTCCACATTTCCGGGACCTGCATTATACGAGGCCAAAGCCAGCTTCAGGTCACCTTTATATAGTCGAAGCATTTGTGCTAAATATTTAGTCCCTCCAAAAATATTTTCTTCCGGATCCCAGATATTTTTAACTCCCATATCTTTTGCGGTGGAGTCCATAAGCTGCATCAGCCCCTTAGCTTTTGCTTTTGAGACAGCCTTTTCATTGGCAGCTGATTCGGTTAGTATGACCGAACGTATCACATTCTGATCTACGCCGAAAATATCAGACGCTTTTGTTATGATATTCTCGTATTGCCCAAGTCTCTTAAGCGAACTGCTTCCCGGCCTTATTGGTGATTGAGGGGCAGTCTTCTCTGTGTTTGTTTCACCTGAGGCATTAAGAGTGGGCTCACCATTCTTTAAATACCGGTTTTCTAGTTCTTTATAAATAAAATCTGCTATTCCGATCCCCTTCCCTTTCGATACTTCGGAAGCAATCCCGTTTTCAAAAATTGAGTCGAATATATCACCACCGAAACTATCATCCCCGAACATTCCGCTCGTTGTTTTTGTCATACTCTTCAGCATCATAGATGTAAAAAGACTTTCAAACTCTTTTGCCGCTTTTTTTAACTTCGCCTTGTCTCCCGTGTATGCCGTATCAATGTCATGAGCGGCTCTTAAATGTTTAGATGGGTTTGTAATTTTAAGATCCATTTTTCAGCATCAGATTATGACTAATTCAGCAATAAGGGCCCCGGCTTCTTTTAAAGCCTGGAAAATTGCTATTATATCCTGGGGTGAAACCTTCAGAGAATTCAGGGCTGCGGCAACTTCCTGTACGTTGCTGGCCCCGCTTATAGCAATAGCACTGGTAGAATCCTGTTCCGCATAAGGAACGAGATTATTATACACTGTGGTTGTGCCTCCTGAAAATGCTCCCGGCTGTGATATTACAGGATATGATTTAATGGTAATGTTCAGGCTTCCATGAGAAATGGTTACTGGCTGAATTCTAACATTACTTCCTGCTACCACCGTTCCGGTTCTTTCGTTAAGCACAACTTTAGCAATAGCATCTACCTCAACATCCAGACTTTCAAGCTCAGATATAAATCCCACAAGATTGTTTCGCCTGTCTTCTGGCACTCTGATTTTTACCTCTCCGGCATCGACTGGTACTGCAGCGGTGTCTCCAAGATCTGCGTTAATCGAGTTCGCTACATTGTTTGAGGTCGTCATATCGGGATCTCTGATAAACAGGCTCAGCTCCGTATTAGATGGGCTTCCCTCTTCTAGTGCAAGTTTCAGTATGCCGCCCCGGGGAACCCTTCCGGCAAGGGCATGATTTCTTGCTGCCCTGCTCCCTGTCGAAGTTCTTATATCATATCCGCCCACTGATATCGAACCTTGTGCATAACCGTAAACTTTTCCATCCATCCCGGAAAGAGGTGTCATTAGAAGGGTGCCTCCAAGAAGACTTGATGCGTCTCCCAGTGAAGATACAGTGATATCAAAATTAGCCCCGGGTTTAAGGTAGGAATTTAGAACCGTCGTAACCATAACAGCGGCCACATTTTTTGTCCTTAGGTCCGTCTGCGGAACTGTAATTCCAAATCTTTTCAGCATACTGGTAACCGACTGTATAGTAAAGGATGATCGCTGACTGTCGCCTGTGCCCGCAAGCCCAACCGCCAGTCCATAACCAATTACCTGCTGTGAACTTTCTCCGGTAAAATAAGCTATGTCTTTAATCCTCTGTGCCGGAACCTGTAATATAAAAAGCAGGACAAATGAAATAATTAAGCTCTTCTTCATGATAAAATCAAAATATCCAGTGAAAGAATTTTGTCAGCCAGCCTGGATGCTGGGAGTTGTTTATCATACCACTGCCGTCAAAAGTTATCTCGGCTTCTGATATGTTGAAAGACAATACTGAATTATCAGCCATAATATCAGATGTTCTCACAATCCCCTTTATCGCAATAACCTGTTCCTCTCCGTTGATTGATATTTTCTTGCTCCCCCTTATCACGAGGTTTCCGTTTTTAAGCACTGAATCAATGGTTGCGCTTATTTTAGTGTTTATAACTCCGCTCGTTTTTGTTCCCCCCGAGCCTTTAAAATCATTATTCGATCCTATTGAGATGTCAGCTTTTGGAAGTGGATTGTCTCCAACTGCCGCATTTCCGGAAAACCCGAGTGAACTCTGTTTGCCGGCGCTGGTTTGAGCATTATTTGTGGCAAGCGATGATTCTATTACTATGATTGTAATAGCGTCTCCGATTTTATTCGCCTTCTGATCGGAAAACAGCGACTGGAATGAATTCTGCCTCATATCCTGCGCATATAATAATGTGGATGAGAGCAGTACTAAAAAACAAATAATTCTTTTTGCCATCTTTAATTTTCTATGATTACATTTTTAGAATCTATAATTTTAGCTTTAAACAGATTTTTATCTTTTGTTATAATTCTGATTATGTCCCCCTCTACCCCTTCCTGGCGAGCTTCTGCTTTGGTGGACACGATGACATTTCCGGCACGGACAAGTGCCTTAATCATGTCGCCCGCTTTTATGGCCGGAATAGGTTCCATGTATTCTTTTAATAAAATTGTACCCTTTTTTATGAAAAACCTGTACCTTGAATTTTTCAGTCCATTGCATGAAGTGATTAGCTCACCATTGTAATTTGTTACGTCGGCTAATTCTTTTACAGTTTCCTCCTGACTAAAGGTGCTTTTCCCAGGGATATCTGAGGCTGCTGCAAGAACATATTTGTAGAGCTTAACCTTAATAGTAAGGTAGGATTTCTTTTCCGTATAATTTTTACTTACGACATACGCGGGCAGATAAATAAATTTTCCGTTAATTTTTAAATTCGTATTATCAGCTAGCCTTATTTTAGAGGCATCTGGTACATTTACAATCTCGAATTCATATTTATCGTACCCTGATAGTTTTTCCTTCAGGTAATTATCTATTTCATCATGTAGATTACCATGATTGAATATAGATATTACCATTGAGAGCAGAAGCACGAACATTATCTCTTCAGCTGGTTTGCGGTTGACATCATTTCTTCAACTGTCTGTACGGTTTTGGAATTCATTTCATATGCTCTCTGCGCCGTAACCATTGAAATCATCTCTTCTACTATATCCACATTTGATGCTTCAAGAAATCCCTGGTGCGTTTCTCCGAAACCGTTCATCCCGGGTGTGCCTAAAATGGGTTCTCCTGAAAACTCTGTTTCTGCATAGAGATTATCACCTAAAGGCTTCAACCCTCCCGGATTTATAAACCTTACAAGTTCAATATTTCCCAGCTGGACTTTCCCACCACCCGTTTCTTCAGCCTCAACTGTACCGTCAGTGCTTATTGTTACTCCCAGAGCATTCTCATCAAGAGTAAGCTCGGGATCGAGCACCAGTCCATTTGAGGTTACAACTTTACCTTCTGCATCAATTTTAAAGGATCCATCTCTTGTGTAGGCATAAGAACCGTCAGGTTTCCTTACCTGGAAAAATCCGTCACCCTGAATGGCGATATCCAGTTGATTATTAGTCTCAACAACATCGCCCTGCTTAAAGATTTTCTCGGTAGAGGAAGTTTGTACACCATTGCCGACCTGGATCTTATCATTCGATGATTCATAGATGCCCGGGGTACTGGTTGTCTGGGGTCTTACCTGAACCTCCTGATACATCAGATCCTGAAATTCTGCTTTGTTCTTTTTGAACCCCGTAGTGTTAACGTTCGCTATGTTGTTTGAGATTACTTCAATATTAACTTGCTGCGCAAACATCCCTGAAGCTGCTGTTCTAAGTGCTCTGGTAGGCATTGTTCCTCCTTTTTTAAACCTTTCCTATTTCAACTGCTTTTTCCAATGACTGATCTAAAAAGTTTACCATTTTTGAGGCTGAATCGTATTCATTGTGTATCTTAATCATATTTGTCATTTCTTCAACCGGATTTACATTTGAATCCTCTATATATCCCTGCTGAATCTCGAATTCTTCATTCACCGCATGTAGAAAACCGTCATCTGAAGCTGAAAAATTCGTTCCGTCCTGCCTGATCATTTTTCCTGCTGAGTCATGTTTAGCCAGCAGAAGGTTGTCAAGGATAATTCCACCAGCTTTGATTTCCCCGGATTTAGATATTGAAATTCCAGGATCATTTTCCAGCAGAGCTGAATTAATATTGATTGGTCCCTTTTCTCCGAGTACATTGTAGCCCTGCTCGTTTACAAGATTACCTTCCTCTGATATGGTAAATCTGCCGTTCCGCGTAAACTCAATGCCGCTGGGTGTCTGAACCGCAAAAAATGCATTGCCGTTTATAGCAAGATCAAGAGGACTACTCGTTGCGGTCAGATCCCCCTGCCGGTAATCTGTGGCCTGGCTTATTGCTTCTTTATTCAGTCCCGAGATTATTTCGCTAAATGGAAGGGCTTTTTTAAAACCTGTACTGTTTACATTTGCCAGGTTGTTTCCTATGACTTCAATATTTTTGAATTTTGAATCAAGACTTCTGCCGGCGAGGAATATTCCTTTAATCATTATAACACCTTATCATTATTATGAGCTGCCTGAGCGAGCTGATATGACTTTATTTTTGCAGCAAGCATTAGTTCTCCCTGTGATATTTGCAATTCCCTGGCTTTGGACGATATGGAACCGGAGCCGAGAGAATCTGTCTTAAGCAGATTCATCCTGATATCGTTGATAACCGGGTTAGGTTGAGAAATAAAATTTTCTGTCCTCATTTTACCGATTCTTTCTTTCAACAATTTTTCAAAGGGTTTTTTACGTTTTTCCCTCCATCTTTTAAAGAATACAAATGAAAAGAAGGTGAAGGCTGCACCAGCCAGGAGGAGAGATTTCATAAATAACGGCGTTTCAGTAATAGGAGATTTTTCCGCTAACGTCGTTGATATAAAATTTTCTGTCTTTTCAAGATTTTTCGCGCTAATTACGTCTGTGTTATTTTCATAATTATAGAGCGTCTTTCCACTCTTTTCCAGCTTCATCGCAAAATCTATTTCAACCTTCACCATGCTGGAAATGCAAATACTGTCAGACGGTACTTGCACTGCTTTTTGGCTGGGAACTAACACTCCCTGAGCATAACTGAAAGTGTACATAATCACTGTTAAGAGCATAATACTTATTTTTCTCATACACGTATCGTCCTTTTGAGGGGGAAACTAAGAAGAATAACTGTTCCATTATTATTATTGAAGCCGACTTTCAATTCACCTTCGTGCTTCTTCATTATGTTATTTATTATTCGAAGATTAAACTGAGATAAATCATACCTGTTATTGATGGCTTCTATAAATGCAGTAATAACAAATCTAACAGTGATTCTTTCATTTTTAAATCTAGTCTGGATTAATATCCCGCCCCCCTCTCCTGCAGATGAGTTAATGATACTGAAGATATTTGTTAGGATCTGGTTAATATAATCGGGATGACTAAGGATAAGAGGAAGTTCCTCAAACAGATCCAGATGGCACTCATAGCTTTTATTTTCAAATGTAGACAACTGAAGCTTGTGTATTTCATCTATTAAACTGTTGATATTGCAGGGCTGAACTTTAAGACTGTTATTATCTGAACTTGCAAAGCTGACAAGTCTGCGGAGAAGGGATTCAACTTTATTGATCTGTGTTTTTATAAGTATTGATGATTTTCCAGTGATTCTGAGCCTTTCATTCCTGAGAAGATCTACATGACTCATTATCACCTGGAGAGGTGATAATATATCTTCAACGATACCATGGGTCAGTTCTCCTATAGCTGATAATTTATAGTCATTTACCAGTTTTGATTGATAAATTTGCTGATCATGATAGGCTTCTGACAATTCATTCTTAAATTTGATCACCTCAATCTTCGAATAGGCAAGATCGATCATCAGTCTGATGATTTTATTCTTTGAAGAATCTTCTTTCAGATCCTTAACGGAAGTTAAAATTGAAAGAATGCCCTTGTTTGCTCCTCCTGAAATTATCGGAAAAAATATATAGTAAAGTTTTGAGCCTCCTATCTTATACTGACTTGTATCCGGGATTCCTTTGGTGCTGTCCGTTTCAAATACCCAATGGACTATACCCTCTTTCAAAGCTTTATTTACAAAACTTAATGAAGAATCCTGCCTCTTTGAAATTACAGGAACTAACTTCAGCCCGGACTCATTAAATAGAAATATATCAGCAGACTCAGAAGGAATTATTTTTTTTACAGATAAAACCAATTCTTCTGCAATTTTTTCGATTTCAGTCAGCTGAGTCAGTTGATTTTTTAAGGTTATTAGTTCATCCAGGAATTCATTCTCGTTTTCTGTTCCTCTATAGAGAAAAGGACTTCTGTATGATTTTTCTCCTTTCCCGTTTCCTGAGACTGAGGGTAAAGATTTATAAAAAGATTCATACCTGAGGGTATTTTGCTTTATTACTCTCACCCGAGGTACCTTACTGCTTCGATCTGTTTCTCAAATAATTCGCGGTAGCCTTCCACAAAATGATCGATTTCAGACTCATCCTTGAACTGCATTACGGAAATTGCAGTTTTGTCCAGCACAAAATCTTTATCATAGCTGAAAGAGCCAATGTTTAGTTTATGAGTCATATAATCTGCGAAGTGAATAATTGAGGCAAGCATTTTATCCTCAAATTTTGCCAATGATGGCTCATGATGATTTAGTATAGCATCACATAGTTCTGCGGGGAAATTCCAGCGGTTCAATAAATAGTTGCTGACTTCCTGATGATCCATCCCCAGGATAGCGGTTTCGGCTTCACAATAGCTTATGCCTCCATGTTCAGCGAGTTCATTGATCTGGATAATGTTTGAATGGAAATACCTGTGCATTACGGAAATACCCATATCATGCAGAAACCCTCCTATGAATGCCTCTCCGCTGTTGTAATAGTCTAGGTCTTCTGCCAGTCTTTTAGCTGCGCAGCCGGTAAGGAAAGAATGAATCCAGAAATCTTTATGATCAAGGTATTTATCAGTTTTATTCTTAAAGGCCTCGGTCATGGAAAGAATGGAAATTATATTTTTCAATTCACTTAGGCCAAGGATGAGAAGGGCAAAATCAATTGAAGTTACTCTTCTCTGAAGACCGTACATAGGAGAATTGGAGATGGCCAGAATTTTCAGTACAAGTCCCTGATCTTTTGAAATAACTTTGCTCAGTTCAGATGTGCTGGTTGATTTATTGTCAAGCAGTTTCAAAGTCTCAGATATTACTTTCGGTATGGGGGGAAGATTATAGACATTTCTGAGAATGAGCTCTGTTTTTTCTCTTTTTTGTTGGGGGGTTATTTCAGTCATATTTATTCTTATCTGGTTAATGGTTCAAATTGTGTGTTCAGTATTTCCCTGTAACTGTTTATAAAATCCTCGAGGTAATTATTATCTCCGAGATTCAGGGTAACTAAAACCGACCTGTCAAGTTCAATTGTGTCATCCCATTCGAATTTTCCTATTTCCAGTTTCTGGGTCATATAATCTGCCAGGTGGACAATAGATGTTAGTGTTTTGTGCTCTTTACTTTTTGAGGGTATGTGATGATATAAAACAGTGTTAGCAAGGGGATCAGGCAGGTTCCATTTTTCAGCAAGATAATAACCTATTTCCTGGTGAGTAACGTCAAGCACTTGTTCCTCTGCGATCAGATGATTAATGTTTTTATCCTTCACCTCCCGGCATATCTTTTCATATTCCGGGTTGAGAAAACGTTGAATTATTGAGATACCGAGATCGTGCAGCAGCCCGGCTGTGAATGCTTCTCCCGATTTCGCATATCCAAGATCATCGGCAATTCTCTTTGAGAGACTTGCAGTGACCATTGAATGTGACCAGTACTTCTTCCTGTTCCAGTTTTTCTCCGTTTTGCTTTTCAGGGTTTCAATCATAGAAAGAGCAGTGACTATGTTTTTTATATTTTCAAATCCAAGTATCACAATTGCAAATTCTATTGTAGATACCTTCCTCGGCAGACCATAGAGAGGTGAATTAGCAACAGTGAGAATTTTTGCAACCATCCCCTGGTCCTTGTTTATTATTTCTGCTAAATCCGAAGCGTTTGTTAAAGGATTATCAAGAAGACGCGATACTTCAAAAATTACAGTGGGGATTGAAGGCAGATTCCTTATCTCCTCAAGATAATCTCTGTAATTTCTTTTTGGTTCTTTTTCCGGGGAATTATACATTAAGGTATGCTAGCCTGGTTTTTAACGTTTTAATGATTTTGGAATGGATCTGAGATACTCTTGATACAGTGATATTTAATATCTTAGCTATTTCCTGATAATTCAGATGCTCATAATAGTATAAACCGAGAATAACCCTGTCTCTTTCAGCAAGGTTTTTTATCTCCCTTGTAAGAATTTCACACGCTTCCTGTTTTTCAACTTCCTGTGAGGGAGAGTCGTATTCACCCGGCAGAACTTCTGTGAGTGTGAAATCATCATCATCATCTATTGGATTGTTTATTGAGATATTTCCATAGTAATATTCTTCACCATCCGCAGTCTTTTTCTTTTTTTGCAGCTTTCTAAGCTCATCGATGATCTTTCCCCTGATTCTTTGTATTGCATAAGTTTCAAACTTGGTTCCGAATTCAGGGTTGAATCGGTCTATTGCCTCACTCAATCCCTCCACCCCGAAATGAAAATAGTCCCGTGCGTCAAGAATATCGAGACTGATAAATTTTGAATGATGAATTACATAATGGACAAGTTTCGTGTAATTAATCATTATTTGCTTTTTTAATTCAGAATTCGGGGAATTCTTATATTCACTCCATAATGTCTGATTATCCATTTAGTTTGCTTCCTATCAGGTTATTTCCGAATTATCATCATCCGGATCTGATAAAACTTTTTTCGTTGATTTGAAAAAGATTAGCACAAGAGCACTAATGAGTATTGTTGATACAAGAAAAATTATAACTGATTTTAAGATTATATCCTGGAGCGGCAATCCCATTTTCGCAAAGGAAAAAACCGAAAGAAAGAAAACCAAAAAACCAATCTGCATTACTATCTTTTGCATTACCATCATTAAAATTCAAATAACATACCATCGGCTGTATCTCCCTGTTATGGCACATATGATGTAAAAAAAGAGAATGATAATTTTTTCATTTTCATCTACTGCTTAATATTAGCCACCTGGGTGATATCGGATAATATCCATGCAGCCTTACTAATCTGTCTGGATAAGCTGTGGTTAGGATATTTCTCAACAAGCAGTTCCTGGCTGTTGATAGACTTGATGGCCATTGGATCACTGTTAATTGTGCCAAGGTATCCAACCGTCTTGCCGAGGAAATGGCCCGATGCGGTTTTAATACTATTAAACGCAAAATCAGCCTCATCCTCATCAGTACATTTATTTATTAGAACGTAATTCATGCCTCTGAACTTTGAAGTGCTCAGTAGTTTAACCATTACATAGGCGTCCATAACCGCAGTGGGTTCTGTTTGTGCTACTATTACGTTCACCCCTGCATAACTGATCAGATTTATTTGAATTTTATGACCGCCGGAACCTGTATCAATAATTATAAAATCATAATTCGGCAATATCCTGCTAAGTGAATCAATCAATATTTTCAGATCTTTTGAGGATAGATCAGGGAAATCTGCATCACCAGATCCGCCAAAAACAAAATGAAGGTTGCTGCTATATTTATGTATTAAATCTCCGAATAGTTTCTTTCTCAGAAAGAAATCATTAATGGTAGCTTCGGGAATAATATTCAGAAGCAGGTGTGTATTTGCAAAGTTGAAATCCAGGTCAAGAAATAGTATCCTCTTATTAAGTCTGCTTAGAGCGAATCCCGTATTCAGTGAGAGGAAGGTTTTGCCGGTTCCTCCTTTTCCTGATGAAAAAGTTATTACTTTTTTCAGCGAGTGTCGATCGTTATCCCTGTTCTCGAGATGTCCCAGCTCAATCAGCCGTTCAGCTTGTCCTATCACTTATCTGCTTTCCCTTTATAAATCAGTTTGGAAAGGTATTCCGAATTGGCTGACATAATATCATCAGGAATAATTTGTCCGTTAGACAAAAATGTTATTGGGATGTTAAAATGAGCAACCAGGTTGAGGATATTCCCGAAGACGATACCTTCATCGAGTTTAGTAAATATGAAAGAGTCATAATTCAGTATTTTGAATTTCTCTGCTGTATCGTAAAGGTTCTTGGTAGAGCTTGTAGAACTTAAAACCAGGAAGGTTTCATCAATTTTAACTTCTGCAAAGTATTTTTTTATGTTTTCAAGCTGATCCGCCCTTTTTTGATTCCTTCCGGCTGTATCAATAAATATGATGTCTTTGTTTTTAAAGCTCTTCATTAAATCGGGAATCTCTTCCGGATGATATGCAATAAGCATATCTATATTGCTTACTTCAGAAAATATCCTTAACTGATCAATTGCCCCCAATCTGTATGTGTCAATTGAAATAAGCCCTACATCAAGGTTATGTAATATTTTTGATATTACTGCTAGTTTAGCTATACACGTTGTTTTGCCTACTCCCGTAGGTCCTACCACAGATACAACCTTGGTCCCTTTATTTTTATGCAGCTCAAACTTCCTTGTAGGGATCATAGATTCTATTGCAGAAATAACATAATTGTCAATGTTAGTTGGGTGGAGATATTTTCCATACTGCTTTACCTGATTGAGAATAAGCGAGGTCAGATTCTTCTGTACATCCTTGTGTTCCAGCAGTTCAGATACCATATTCAGTTCATTAAGAATTGAAGATTCCTCCCCCGGATAATTTCCTATTTTTTTTGGCAGAATTTTCAGGTTTTCCGCTTTATTTTGCGTCTTTGAATTGGCGGTTCTATTATAAACTTTTTCGGATAGTTGTGAAATTTCACTGGCATAACTTTTATCACCCTGAAATTCTCCGTTTTCCCCTGATCCGGCGCTTTTATTTGTTTCAGTTTTATCATAACCTACTGTTATTTCAAACATTCTTCTTTTGCCCGACGCAATATCCCCCTCTATAACTCTCGATCCGAGTATGATAGATTCACTTCCAAGCTCCTCTTTCATCATTATCGTAGCTTCTTTCAAAGTCGGTGCATTATATTTTTTAATTTGCATTTTCTATTTCCAATTTATCAATGAATTCTATTTCTACATTAGAGGGTAATTCGGAATAGGACAGGACAGCAACGTCGGGGAAGCTTGAGCTGATCAGCCTGTAAAAATACAGTCGTATTGTTGCCGATGTAATCACCACAGGCTGATAACCCAGGGTTCTGAACTTCTCGGAAGCTTTTTCTATCCTCTGGTTCAGTTCCTTCAATATCATTGGATTAAGATTAATGGAAGGGTTAGCGTCTTTCTGGTTCTGAAGCGTTGAGGTGATTAAATTTTCAAGGTTGTGCCCAAGTGAAGCTACTCTGATTATATTATTGGCGTCTCTGTATAGATTGGCAATTGAATCGCCTATTGAATGGCGTACATATTCTGTAAGCACGTCGACATTCTTAGTAACTTTTGAATAGTCTATGAGTCCTTCGAGTATCTGAACGAGATCTTTAATCGGGATAAATTCTTTTAAAAGATTCTGAAGTACTTTCTGTATTGTCCCAAGCGACAGTACATCTCCATTAATATCTTCAATAACCGCCGGGTATTCTTTTTTTAGATTTTCAAGGAGTTGTTTTACAGCTTGCCGTGAAAGTATTTTATCGAAATTTTTCTTCAGTGTTTCCTGGAGATGCGTTGATAAAACCGACGTCCCGTCTACTACCGTGTATTCAAGTAATTCTGCTTTCTCCTTTTCATCTCCTGATATCCAGTAACCAGTCAGGTTGAACGCAGGATCCTTGGTCGGAATACCGGTTAGAGGTTCTGAAATATGACCGGGATTCATCGCAAGGAACCGGTCTGTATAAATTTCATAAGAAGCTGCAACATTCCCTTTAATCTTAATAATGTATTCATTCGGGTCCAGTTGAAGATTATCCCTCACCCGTACAGGCGGAATCAGCAGACCGTACTCAAGGGCAATATATTTTCTTGTAGATGCAATTTTCTGGAAAAGATTCCCTCCCTGTTTTTCATCAACCAGGCTTATCAGACCGTACCCAATTTCAATCTCAATCGGATCAACCTGTAAGTATTGTTCCACTTTATCATCTTCATTTTCAGGCTTCACTTCTTCAGCGACAATAATATCTGCTTCCTGCTTAATTCTCTTTCTGCTTATAAATGAACCTGCACCGAGGGAAATGCCTAGAAACAAAAACGGTATGGTCGGCATACCAGGTATCATGGCAAAGAGGGAAACTGATGCTGCTACTGTTCCGAGCACCCTCGGATTTGATAAAAGTTGTTTCTTCATCTGAATGTCAAGAGCAGTCCCTGCAGCGCTTCGGGTAACAACCAGTCCTGCCGCTGTGGCAATCAGTAGGGCTGGAATCTGTGAGACAAGTCCATCACCAATGGTTAGTATTGTATATGTCTTTAAAGCGTCAGTGAATGAAAGTCCCCTTTGAGCTACTCCGATAATAAATCCGCCTATGATATTTATACCATTTATTAGGAGTCCGGCAATAGCATCTCCTTTTACAAATTTGCTTGCACCGTCCATAGCACCATAAAATTCCGCTTCCCTGCTAATCGATTCTCTTCTTTTTTTGGCTTCTTCCTCATTTATTAGTCCTGAATTCAGATCAGCATCTATAGCCATTTGTTTACCCGGCATTGCATCAAGGGTAAACCTTGCCGCTACTTCTGAAATTCGACCGGAACCTTTGATAATAACAATAAATTGTATTATGACAAGTATGATGAAAATAATAAAGCCTACTACATAATTTCCTCTTACCACAAATGTTCCGAAGCTTTCAATTATTTTACCCGCACTCCCCTCTATTAGGATCAGCCGAGTAGAACTAATATTCAGAGAAAGCCTGAAAAGTGTAAGTACAAGCAATAAACCTGGAAATATTGAAATATCGAGAGGAGAATGTATGTACAGTGAAACAATCAGTATAAGAACTGCAATACTAATGTTTATGGCCAGAAAAAAATCAAGCAGGAATGGGGGAAGAGGAATAAGCATCAGCCCGAGGATGAAGATTAAGCCTAAAGCCAGAAGTATATCGGTATTTTTTCCCAGGCTTTTCATATAATACTATTTGACTTCCTTTTACTCTTCTTTAGCCTGTAAACATAGGCCAGTATCTGGGCAACGGCCTTGAATAGCTTTGCGGGAATAAATTCTCCTACTTCACAATATTTGTACAGGGCACGGGCAAGTTCGACATCCTCGTGGAGGGGGACGTGATTTTCCAGGGCAATTTCTTTGATTTTCTGTGCTATTTCATCGGCACCTTTTGCAAGCACTTTAGGAGCGCTATCATTTAGCATATCATATTTGAGGGCAACAGCATAATGCGTAGGGTTGGTAATAACCACATCTGCATTGGGAACTTCCTGCATCATCCTGTTTTTGGCCATCATAAATTGGATTTTTCTGATACGGGATTTAATAAGAGGGTCACCCTCGCTTTGCTTGTTTTCTTCTTTAACCTCCTGCTTGGTCATCATCATTTCTTTCTTAAAGCTGAACTTCTGGTAGATAAAATCCATGGCGGCAATACCTGAGTATATAATGGCTATCTTCCAGGTCAATGCAAGGGCTGAGTTGATCATAAATTCGGCAATCTCATTTACACTATAGGTAAAGAGTCTGCCGGCTTGCATTATCTGATCCTTCAGCATAAAGTAAACTGCTACACTTATAACAATAAGTTTTAACAGCGATTTGAGAAGCTCAATGAATGATTTGGATGAGAAGAAAAGTCTCTTGATTCCCGATATAGGATTGAACTTCGATAACTGCGGCGCCATAGCTTTGGGACTTAACTGGAAGCCTACCTGGACAATACTTACCGCTATACTAACCACAAATAATCCTCCGAATACAGGGACTATAGCAGAAACAAAGTATAAGAGGCCCGACTTTAAGTATATCACGAGCATTTCACGGTTAAGTTGAAGCACATCCAGAGATGAAAAAATCTTTATTGCAATTCCTGAAAAATGTTCAGAGAGTGTCTTCTGAGAAAAATAAAGAAGCATTATACCGGAGGTGAAAATTGCCAGAGAATTGATCTCCATGCTTCTGGCAACCTGTCCTTTTTCCCTCCCTTCATTCAGTTTTTTTTGCGAGGCTTGTTCGGTTTTTTCCTGGCCGTCAACTTCCGGCATCTCAGGCCCCCATTGCTCTTATAAGTGAATAGAGATCGTCCTCGAACATCTTTAAGAGACTCTTTATAATAAAAATTAACAATGGGGCACAGGAGATCAGAAGTAGAAAACCGAGACCCAGTTTTAATGGCTGGGTTACAAAGAATATCTGCATCTGGGGAATTACCCTTGCAATTATTCCCTCCGCAATATTTACCATAAAAAATGAAACGAGGAAAAGGGGCCGCGATTTTTACCGCGATTATAAACACATTGGCTGAATAAACGATAAGAAGATTTAATACTGATTTATTTACGGTGAATTTCCCGATTGGAACGGACTGAAATGAATATGCAAGCCCCCTTATAAGATAGTGATGGCCGTTTATCAGAAAAAAAATCAGGACCGCTATAAAATAAATGAACTGGCCAAGGATGTTGGTTTCTGTCTGATCGGAGGGATTGAGAACCTGGGCCATGCTAAGTCCCATATCGAAACCGATTAAAACACCAGCATAAGAAAATCCGTAGAATACCAGGTTCAGGGAATAACCAATGAGCAGCCCGGTTATAACCTCTTTTGCACAATTGACGAATAGCCACCATAATTCAATCTGTACTTTAACTGCAGAAGTATCCAGGACCAGAAAAATTATATATGCAATAGTAAACGCTAAGAATATCTTAACTATAGCTGGTATAGCTTTGTCGCCGAAAATTGGTGCGGCAGCAAAAGCCGAAACAATACGTAGAAAGATCAGCAGTACTATTACAAAATCATTAACTAGTATTGTCATCGAACAAGCGTTGGAAACATCGCGAATATTCTTGTAGTGAAGGAAATGATCTTATCCATCATCCAGGGAAGCAGAAAAATTATGGATATTGCGGTAACAAGAATCTTTGGTACAAAAGTCAGAGTCATTTCCTGTATTGACGTTGCGGCCTGAAAGATTGATATAATGATACCAACAATAAGTGAAACCCCCAGGATAGGTAAAATAATTACAAATGTAACGTAAAAAGCTTCTTTAAGTATTTCAATAACAATTTCTTCGGTCATTTAACTAATACTCCTTACTAATGATCCTACAATCAGATGCCATCCGTTTACTAGGATGAACAATAATATTTTGAATGGAAGTGAAATTAATGTCGGTGGAAGCATCATCATACCCATTGACATAAGGATGCTTGAAATTATCATATCAATCATTAAAAACGGAATGAACAGAAAGAAACCTATTATAAATCCCGCACGTAATTCATTGAGCGCGAATGCGGGAATCACAATATAGGTAGGCAGTTCATTTCTGTTTTCGGGTCTTTTTAGATTAGCGAGATCAATGAACATTGCGAGGTCATCTTCTCTTACATTTCTGAACATAAATTCTCTAATAGGCTGAACTCCCCTGTCATATGCTTCATTCAGCTTTATTTTTCCGTCCATTAAAGGTTTCAGGGCCTCGTCATTAACTTTACTCCAGGTTGGAGCCATCACAAAAAACGTTATGAATAAAGCAATTCCGGCAAGCAGCTGTCCTGGCGGCATGGTTTGAGTACCAAGAGCGCTCTTCAGAAAATGAAATACTATTATGATTCTCAAATATGAAGTGGTCATTATAAGTATAGAGGGAGCCAGTGAAAGAACGGTCATAAGCAGCAAAATCTGAAGTGTTACAGACACATCCTGGGGATTGTCGGAGGTGCCTACATCAATACCTATTTTGGGAAGTGGTATTGAAAGCGGAGTCGATTGCTGGGCCGGTGTTAAATCACAGGCAAGGATCATAAAAATTATAAAAGCAAGTATCAAATGTTTTTTCATCTAATGCCCATATTTTTCTTAAGCAGGTTAAGAAAATTGTTTTTATCATTTGTATCAGGTCTTTCCTCTTCTTCCTGGATAGATATATGATCAATTTCTTTCAATAGACTTATAGAGTTCTCACTTACTCCAAGTACAAGATATTTATCGTTAAGCCGTACAATTGAAATATATTTTTTCGGCATGATCATCTGGCTGCTCATCACCCTGATTTTTACCGGACTATAATTGCGGTTCAAAGAGAAACTCTTCCCTTTAACATATCTGAGCACAGCATATAGAAGTCCTACTATCAGAACAAGGGGAAAAAAGGCTTTCAACAATTCAAAGAATGTCATATTAGTATAAATCCTTCAAACGGCGAGAGCCTTCATTCAGGTTAGTTATTCGGATACCGAAGTGCTTGTCAATCACAACAACCTCACCTTCGGCTATCTTCTTATTATTAACAAAAACATCTACAGGTTCGCTGGCAAGTTTATCAAGCTCAATTACGTAACCTCTCTCAAGTTCAAGGATATCTTTAATCAGCATTTGGGTTCTCCCGAGCTCAATAAAAACATTCATCTGCAGATCTTTTAAGAATTCCAGTTTATCTGCTGAATCAGTATCTCGCTGATCTGATTCCTCGAAAGAATCAAAGTCAGCAATGTTTGCTTCTGTCTTCTCATCTTGCCCCTTCATACTATCCGGATTTGAAAAGACCTCCTGTTCAGAGGTCTGTTTAATTTCGCTATTTTCGTTACT
The DNA here is from genome assembly GCA_963771705.1 of uncultured Bacteroidota bacterium. GTDB lineage: Bacteria > Bacteroidota > Ignavibacteria > Ignavibacteriales > Ignavibacteriaceae > DATFVA01. Next base: position 23,075 of record CAVYUP010000009.1, on the reverse strand, counting down.
GTTTTCTGACATATTTATTTATTTCTGATTTTCATCATTAAAAAATTTTTGTGTTATCTTTATTGCTTTATGTTTGTTTAATACTCCTGCTCTCCCGGTGAAAATTGTTTTGTTTCCTATTTTGACAATTTGTTCGTCGCTTAACTTCGTATTCAATTTTATTACATCTCCTTTTTCAAGTTCCATCAGCTCTTTTACACTGATTTTTCCGTTACCGAATTCCACAGAAACCTGCAGTAGTGTCTTAAACAAATTGGCTTTTACTATCTCCTGTGAAGTTATTCCGTTATATTTGGCGGGACGAATGGCTGCGGATTTCTGATAATTTAATTTTGATAGTATAGTGTCGAATGAATAGGTCGCGAAACAGATATTCATCATATAGGATTGCTCGCCAATCAAAATTTCAAATGAAATTAAAAGTACTGATTCATTCTGGGATGTTATCTGGGCAAAATCGATGTCTGATTCAAATCTATATACTTTAAACTCATAGCTGCCGACCATTTGCCAGCCTTTTTTTAAGTCGAGCATTATTCTTTCTACAACCACGTTTAAGACCTTCTGCTCAATGGGCGTGATGAATTTATTCTGCTTCACTGTTGCCCCGTTTCCTCCAAGAAGACGGTCAACAAGCGTTAGCGCGAAATCAGAATTCAATTCCAGTATTCCTTTAATTTCCGATTCCTCAATACCGAAAGTATACAGACAGGCCGGGTCGGAAACGGATAGGACGTATTCCGAATAGTAGATCTGATCAACAGAAATGACATTAATATTCACAATTGCCTGCAATTTCGAAACGAGGAAAGATGAGAAGCTTTCTGAGAAATTTTCGTGGATATTCCTTAATGTCCTTAATTGATTTTTTGAAATCCTGTTAGGAAGTCTGAAATCAAAGGGCATAACCTCGCTTTCTCCGCCGGGGGTCCCTTGCTTTTCAGAGCTACCTCCTGCGTTGTTCAGAAGTTGATCTATTTCCTGCTGTGAAAGTACTTCAGCCATATTACTGGATTATATATTTGCTTAAATAAACAGTGTTTAAATTGATTTCCGGGATTAAATGCTTAACATTTTTCCCAATTTCACTTTTTAATGTGTCTCTGTAGGTACTGTTGGATAACTGGTCAATACTTTTACTTGAGAGGGTCGATATTATGGCGTCCTTTACAAGAATTTCACGCCCTTTCAGAAGCTGCTGGTCTTCCTCCGACTTTAAGTCAAAGCCTATTGAAGCTAAAAGTAATCTCTTCCCTTCTGTTCCGGCAGGGTTAATAATTACATCATCAATTGAGAAAATGTATTTCCCTAGGTCAGTAGAATTGGGATTCTTTTCTGATTTTTTATTCAGGACGGTTGCCTTGGTGTTTTGATCAGATACAGTTTTTTCTGCATTATTCATTAAGAGATGCGCTGTTATGAAATAAACAGCTATCAGTTGGACTATATAAAGCGGTAACCAGAGGGTAAATATCTTTGAATTAATTGAAGACTTTTTTTTGGGCGAAACAGCCTCTGTCTCCGGTATAACATTCTTTTCTTCTGTATTATTTTTTTCGGCGGCCATATTTTTCGAATTATTAGTTTTTCAACTAATTCAAGAGATATGCCATACGTTTTTGAAACAGTAGAAAAACAAAATTCAGAATTTGAAACCGGGATTCTGGTTACTATTATCCAAATGGTTGAATCATAATACAAAGGAGTACCACTTGGTACTCCTTTGTATTATGGTGGAAAGGTTTTTATCTGATAAGGTTTGTTATTTCCTGGAGAAGATTATCCGCAGTGGTGATAACCCTTGCATTAGCCTGAAAACCTCTTTGTGAAACGATCATTTTGGTAAATTCTTCTGAAAGGTCTACATTGGATTGTTCCAGGGCTCCTGACTGAACAGTTGTACCGCTTTCTTCTCCCAGATTTCCTATCCTGGGATCGCCGGAGTTGGCGTATGCTGAGAATAGATTGTCGCCAACGCTTATCAAACCATTAAGGTTGGCAAATGTTGCAACCATTACCTGGGCAAGAGGACGTGAATTACCATTGGAGAATATTCCAACGATATTTCCATACTGGTCTATATTTAAATTTGAGAGCACAGCGGATGCAGATCCATTCTGGCTTAAAGCTGATACAACAGAACTCGATGAGGTTTGGGTCATTCCGCTGAAGCCGCTGCCGAAATCAAGATCGACTACAAGGGGATCGGCACCCCCTGCGGGAACAAAAGTAAGCTGTGGATTATTCGGAGATATATTGGACGGATCAAGAGTACCATCTGGATTGAAAGTCAGTGTTCCTGTGGTGGATACTGGCTGACCATTGAATGTGCTGGTGCCAGGGACAGATGCTGTCCATGTCCACTGATTATCACCGATTTTAGTGTATTTCATCGTAACCTGGTGAGAGGTTCCGAGAGAATCATAAACTGTAACCGACCCGCTGACAATATTAGGTTCCCTGTTCCCGTCTGCTGATATACTGAGAGTATTCGTGGCGGAATTTTCTGTAATATCGGTTGAATCGAAAACGAAATCAATATTGCTCGTCGGAATATTAACTCTGTTATTGCTGCCGTCAAATAAGGCGGCTGATGCTGAATCCATTACCATGTTGCCGGTTCCGTCATCTATAAACTGAATAGGTGAAATTGTTCCCGTTCCGATCGAAGTACCAGTATCATCCAGAACATCCCAGTTTAGGTCGTACTCATCAGGATTGGCTGTTTTTGTGTAGGTAATTTTGAACGTATAAGGATCACCGTATTCATTATAAATTGTTGTTTCAGTTTCAAAAGGACCCGGCAGCGATGAATTAATATTGCCTCTTTGAACTACATTTTCTGATCTGGTTAAATCGGAATTACTTTTCAGGTTGCCGCCCCACTTTATTAGTGATGTGGCTACAGCAGGAAGTTTTAGATTTTTATCTATTACTATATCTTCAAGGTTATTTCCAGGAGGCAGTATTCCGTCAGCATTAGCTACTTTTCCCTGAACAATAGCCCCATTCTGCGGACTAACGAGTTTTCCATCCGCATCAAATATAAAAGCTCCTGCCCGTGAGTAGTAATTCTCTCCATTTGATTTCAGTACGAACAATCCTGGTCCCTGCAGCGCTAAATCGGTGGTAGTACCTGTACTCTCGAATGTACCCTGGTTCCAGTTTCTGTCAATAGAATTAACTTTCATTCCAAGACCAATCTGAAATGTGTTTGTGCCTCCGGTGTCTTCGGTAGGATTGGTGCCGGCTTTGATAAACTGATTAAACGTATCGCTGAATGTTACCCTTGAGCCTTTGAATCCTATAGTATTGACGTTTGCAATGTTATTTCCTATAACGTCCATCATGGATTGGTGATTACGAAGACCGGAAACTCCGGCAAAAAGAGAATTGAGAAGTGCCATTAATAACCTCCTAAGGTTTATGTTTCTACTATTTATCCAACGTCAGTCAGTCGGTTGAATATGGAGCGTCCTTAAAAGGTCCCGCTCTTTTGATTTATTTATTTTTTTAACTTGTAAATACAACGCTGTCAATATTGGTAAAAATGCTCCCCGAATTATCATTCACTGAAAGAGCAGTAACTACGGTTTTGTTCGGTATATTCACAATAAAAGCCGTATCATTCATCATAACCAGGGAATCCTTTGCTCCTTTCGATTCTGCCTTTTCAAGTGCGTCACTTATTTTATCTATTTCATGCTCAGACAATTGTATATTCCTTGATTCAAGCCTCTTCAGCGCATGACTGGAAAATTTGATTCTATCAAGTTCCTGCTGAAATATAGATTCAAAATTTTCCCGGAGAGCACCTTTCTTTGGGGTTGTCCCTGGCCCTGGTTCTATAGGAACAAATGGAACTTTGATTCCGTTTATTTCAGCCATCGCTCCCTCCTGATAAATCATTCAGTATTTCAAGAATATCAGACAAATTATATTCTGTGCCGTTGACCATTAACATTGTCCCTGCCTCTGAAAATTTTACTCCATCAATGCTTCCATATGTATAGGTCTGTGCGTCGATGTCATTTCCATCAGGATCTTTCGCTTCAACTGTAAAGCTGTATTTCCCTTCGGAAACAGTATTACCATCATTATCGGTAAAATCCCATGAAAGTTTATGGTCTCCGGAACCAAGAGGTACATTATCAAAAGTCTTAACTAACGCTCCCGCTTCATTATATATTTTAATATTACCTGTTACTGCATTGTAAGGAAGATTATATCCCATTTGAATGGATCCCTGATCCGAATAGTTTATTGTATTCCCCGATATTTTTACTCCCTTCCCTATCAGGGTAGCGGTAAGTGTGTTATTTATTGATTGTGTTAAGTAAAAATTAGACTCAATGCTGCTCTGAACATTTTGATTGAGGTTTGAAAGCTGCTCAAGGGAGCTGAACTGCGCAAGCTGAGATGCGAACTGGCTCCCATCCATTGGACTCATAGGATCCTGGTATTTCAGCTGTGTTATCATTAGCTTCATAAAATCATCCTTGCCAAGAACATTCTTACCCTGTACCGTATTTGTATTCCCATATCCCTGTGTCACATCGCCTATTTCCATTATATTCTCCTATACTAAAAATTCATAAGTGTTGTATCCCATCCTCCTGGGGGCAGATAAAGATTCTATCTGATGAACTCCTTTTATCTCAGCTTCGTAGGAAGATTTTCGTTTAGAAGTAAGACTTTTTGAGGGCTTTTGCTCTGATTGAGAAAGTGAAATATTAAGAGAATTCAGCTGCAGACCATTGTTTATAAATGCCTGCCTTAAAACAGTAGAGTTTGAATGCACCAGGTTTTTCACAATCTCATTCTCTACCTCTACATTTACATTGACCTGATTTCCGGATAGATTCATCTTTATCTTAACCTTCCCCAAATCATCCGGAGTAATTTTTAATAGTACTTCCTTGTTTTCCCTCTTCTCTGCAAGATTCGAAATCTCATTAATGATATTCTTATAATGAATGTTTTTTATGCTTTCCCTTAGATCTGTAAGGGTTTTGTTTACCTGTGCTTGAGAATTAACCGGGTTATTCTGAAGCATCTTGCCAGGTATAGCATTATTAAGTTCAGAATTATGGCTTTTGCTCCCCTGTTTATCTTCTGAAGGGTTATTATCATCGCTAAAACGCGATATATTCTCAGGCTCGTTCCCGACTATATCACGCCCTGCATGAATAGTATGATTCCCCTTTTCTTCCTTATTCACTTCTTCGTTTTTGCTGTTCTTCTTCTGAGGAACTGCACCATTGGTTTCGCCTGGGTTCTGACTTACAACTAAAGGCTCTATTAAATTTCCCGGCATTCGGATTTGGCTTCCCCTCATTATTGGATTTACTTTAGCGGGAGATTTTATTTCTTCCTGAATGACTGTATTAATCTGATTTTTAACAGTTGTTATCTTTGATAAAGTATTATTGCCTTTTATTTCAGGAGATGTAGAATGTTTCTGGACCTCTTCACTTTCGTGTTCCGTCCCAGATAGATCTGAGTCCTTTCCCTCCATTTTATCGGCCAAGGGAATATCACTAATCTGTTTCTCAATAATCTTTTCTTTTTTTTCTGCCGGTATAGATAAATTCTTCTCTGAGATAACCTCTTTCTCACCTGTGGATTCGTTAACAGATCCTTCGGAAATGGTAGCTGCGCTTATATGCTGTTCGGTATTAGTGTATTCCGCAAATCCAGAGATATATTTCTTCGGTGATTGTTCATCCGCAGGTTCAACCGCAGAGTTGATAACACCGGCGGAATGCCTAAGAAAGTTACCACCCTGATAACTTTTCTCGTCCTTAGTGGATATCTCTCTGGAGATATCTTCATCGCTTTTCCTGACAAAATAATCCGGGAAAAATCCTGTTGACTTTTTGAATCTTTCACCGGGATCTGTATCTATGAAATCAGGAGCTTTCATCTGGCCGGATTGATAATTCTTTTTATCTGCAGAAAAGAATATTTCAGTGGTATCAGAACTTGGCCGTTGATCAATTTGAAATGCTGTGTGCCCTTTAAATATTCTATTATTTGATTGAGTCTGGGATTCTGACTGATACACATTTTCACTTCGTGTATTGTCTGTCTTAGGAATAATTACCTGACGGACTTCAAAATAGTTCTCCGGATTAATCCTTAGGTAAGTTTTTATTGCTGACTTTACATTAATTTCTTCAGGTAAAATAGACTCTTTTCCAGATAGATCAGATTTCCCGTCAGGTTTTATGACTGCATCTTCAGCTCTAGGACTAATATTTTTAGCTATACTGGATTCTAATTTCCCTTCCTGGCCAGTTATATATGTTTTTAAGTCTTCTGCCATTCCTGTTCCTGAAGCTGCATCACCTTGCAGTGTTATGTCAGGTGACGTCAGATGTCTCGCTCCCAAATCTTTATTTTGAAATATATTTACATCGGATCCATTAAATTGATTTTCATTAGAAGTAGGTTCCTGGTTAATTTCTGAATTATTATCGAATATCACATAATCCGTAAGGTCCGGCGAACTTGCTACGTTACATTTAGTTAGTGTAATTTTCAGCTCGCTGTTATCTTTCAATATCTTAATTGTAGCTTTACCTTTTTTATTAAGTGAAGCAATCAGTTCATTTATAGCTTTTAAGTTCGTTTCTCCCGATATATTATTCTTATCGCTCAAAAATTGTTGAAAATCGATCAGACCGGATAGATACGCCGTTTTGAGCAGAACTTCTTTTACTTCATTTCCAGTCAGTATTTTCTTGCTTTTTATTGGATCCGCATCAATCTTTTCTACCGCGGGCTGAGGCCATGAGTAGCTGAGTTGATTAATAAGCTCAACTATAGAGTTCAAAGAGGCCCCCGCCGAGGGGGATGTTATTTCTTTACTGTCTTTTTTTAATTTTTGAGAAGGAGATGCAGTACTATCCAGGTTAAAAGTAATGACTTCTTCTGATCCCCTCGCTTCATTTTCTGTACTTGTTTTAATTATTTCATCAGCCGCGTTCATTTTACTGTTCTCATCTTCCAGGTGTACTTTCATTATATCTGAAAAGAAGTGCGCTGTTCCACTTAATTTATTTGATTTGATTTCATCGGCACTCGTAGTACCGAGCATTGGCAGAAATATAGGACTGAATAACATCCGGATTTTCCCATTAATAGTTCACCATTATTATCGCATATCGTGTTTATTAGTTTAGAACGAACTTTTAATGTCATCACCAGTATTCCGTTATACGATTAGCCACAACTGGATCCAGTTCTGCAAGAACCTCAGCAGCTTTTTTCTTTTTCATCTTGTAAATAATATCCCTGGCTATTTTTTCAGGATAATTCTGAATTATCTTTGCTGCTTTTTTGGGATCCATTGATTCATACATAGCAGCGGTTGCCTTAATCCATTGAACATATACTGTATCAACCTTTGCGCTTCCATCCGGGCCTTCCCTCTTAGCGAGCGTATCCCGGGAATCTGTATAGGCAGTTAGAGCAGTACTTTGGTTTGTAGATTGAACATTATCGACTATATTTAATTCGGGCTGAGTAATATCTTCGATTTCAGCCTCTGTGTCCGTGCTGTCTGTTTGTAAACGTGAGGTCACATCTGAGCTGTCTTTGAGAGCTTTATTCTTAGCCGCATCAAAAGTTGAATCTTTTAATAAACCGGAGGTTGCTGACGACCCGGGAGCTATTAAGATTTGAGTTGAGGGTGAAAAGTCAAATTGGAAGATGTTTTTATACATAGAATTTAAAAATATCAATGCACCGCTCACTAAAATAAAAGCGGCAATAAATATAATAGGATAAATCATTTTCATTTTAACTGTTTTCTCTGTTGAATTTCTGTGCGGCTAATTCATTAACTATATTTTCTTCTTTTGCGTTCTCTTCATGTATAAATTCCTGCAGATGAGTTTCTTCAAGGAGCTTAAACATTTTATTCTCCTTACTCCTTTTAATCAATTCACAAATTTTATTTTCTCTTTGTTTGGTAAGAAGGGTAATGCTCTGTTTTATGATCTCAACTTGTTTTTCGAGTTCATTCTTGTAATTGTCAAGTAATTTCAGTTCAGATACTTTCTTACACTGCTCTATTATTTCAGAACTTTGCTCTCTTTTCAATTCGAGACTAAGGCATTCTTCCCTCCTCAATTCCAGTTGTTTGTCGATTTCGGCCAGTTCTTTCTGGATCTTTTTTTCAAGAATCTCCTTGGTTTTTTGGATGGAATCGAACCTGTATATAAATTTTGCCATTATTTCACATCAGAGGCTGTTCAATTATCTCAGAAAGACGGGAAACAGTTTCATTATACTGTGAAGCCTCACTAAAATCCTGTTTAAGGAATGACCTCAGATACCCAATTTTAGATAGGGCATGATCAATCTGTGGATTACTGCCTTTAACATAAGCCCCTATATTTATAAGATCCTCTGCTTCTTTGTATGTAGAGAGTATTTCATTGAATATCATAGCTCTTAGTCGGTGGTCTTTAGTTACGATATCCGGCATTACACGGCTGACACTTTGGAGAGGGTCTATGGCCGGATATTGACCTTTATTAGCAAGCTTTCTTGAAAGGACAACATGACCATCAAGAATTGATCTTACCGCGTCAGCAATTGGTTCATTCATATCGTCCCCGTCTACCAGCACCGTATAAAAACCTGTGATTGATCCTGTTCCGGTGATCCCTGCTCTCTCCAGCAATTTGGGTAGTATTGCAAAAACCGAAGGCGTATAACCTTTGGATGTTGGAGGTTCTCCTACCGTTAAACCGATTTCACGCTGTGCCATGGCAAACCGTGTGACGGAGTCCATCATCAATACAACATCTAATCCAAGGTCCCGGAAATATTCTGCTATTGTTGTTCCTATATAGGCACCTTTCATCCTTACCAGCGCCGATTTATCGCTCGTAGCAACCACCACAACGGAGCGTTTTAAACCTTCTTCTCCCAGGTCTTTTTCGATAAACTCCCGAACCTCTCTGCCTCTCTCGCCAATAAGAGTAATTACATTTACGTCGGCATTTGTATTCCTCGCGATCATTCCAAGAGTTACACTTTTTCCCACTCCGCTGCCTGCAAATATTCCGAGACGCTGTCCCTTGCCTACGGTCAGAAGTCCATCAATTGCCCTGATACCTGTTTGAAGAGGACTAAGAATTCTGTCCCTTGATAGGGGGTTTGGCGGATTGCGGTGAATATTTAATGAAGAGGAACAACCGAGTTCTCCTTTACCATCAATAGGATTGCCAAGACCGTCTATTACCCGTCCCAGTAGTTCCTTTCCAACAGGTATTGAAAAACTCCTCCCGGAGGCTATAATTTCACAGGCGGGGGAAATATTCTGAACCTCACCCAGGGCAATTGATAGAACACGCCCTTCTTTAAAACCAACCACTTCTGCCTTACATACTTCGCGACCATTTTTATCAATAACTTTACATATTTCACCCAAAGAAACATTTGGTCCTATCGATACGATGACTAGTCCTACAACATCAGTTACTTTACCGTTAACTTTAATAAGATCGGCTTCATCAATAATTCTTTTGTAATGTGGGATATATCTGAAACCGGAATTCATACGTCTGAATTCCCGTTTTCAATCTCAAAAAATCTTCTTAACTCATTGAATTGTGAGGATATTCTTCCGTCCACATTCCCTATTTCAGTTTCGATAATACATCCCCCCTTTTCAATACGCTCGTCACTTTCAAATTTCATCTTAGAAAAAGATTCATCGAAAAAATTTGCCCTGCTCTGACTGGAAATGAGTTCATAGTCCTCTGGGTGCAGCTTTATAATAACTTTGTTTGCGCCCAGGATCTTTTTCAGTGATTCTTTCAGTGTGACTGCTATTCCTGAATCCTTTGCTATTTCCTTTCTCGCTATTTTGGATGCTACCTCAAAAGAAACGTTAAGCACCAGATCCTCAAATTCACTTTCGTAAGAAACTATTTTTTCATCAACTGCCTTTATCATCGAAGCAAATTCATTTAAATGCTTCGAGAGCTCTTCTGAATATAATTTCTCCAATTCATTTTTTGCTGTTTCATAACCTTTTTCAAATCCTTCTGCATATTTCTCTTCGATCTTTTTCTTGGCTAGGTCCTCTTCCGGAACTATTTCTTTTGAGAATTCCTCAAACTCATTTTTAATACTTACCCTAAACCTTGAGGAATTTGAATGATTAAGTCTTATTACATTAGACATAAATCTCTTCCGCATTCCCCCGCATATTTAATGTTATCTCTCCGTTTTCTTCCAGAGCCTTAACTACATCGATAATTTTCGCCTGTGCCGCTTCAACTTCTTTTAGCTTTACCATACCCATATATTGAAGTTCTTCTTTTAACAGGTCAGCAGCTCTCTCAGACATATTTGCGAAAATCTTATTCTTCAGTTTCTCATCGGCAACTTTCAAAGCAAGGGCAAGTTCTTTTCTGTCAACTTCTCTCATTATTTTTTGAATATCTTTATCCTGAATATGCACTATGTCATCGAACAGGAACATTAATCTTTTAACCTCTAGGGCAACATCAGGATCCTGCTGTTCAAGTTTATCAAGCAGTTCCTTACTAAGAGAAACGCTTGTTTTATTAAGAATATCGGCAAGGCTCTTGGTTCCGCCGATTTTGCTTAAAGACTGCGACATGCTAAAGCCTGCCATTTCATCAACGACTTTCTCTATCTGCTTTAATGTCTGAGGAGAAACTTTACCGAGGGTTGCGATCCTTAATACAACATCACTCCTGATAGGTTCTGCCAGCTCTTTGAGTGCACCGGCAGTTTGGTTGGGATTTAGATGTGAAAGGATTAATGCTATGGTTTGTGGATGTTCTTTATTTAAGAAATTTACAAGCTGAGTTGAATCTGCCTTCTTCAGAACATCAAATCCCCTCAGAGTTGTAAGTGACTTCACTTTTTCAATAATTTCAAGAGCTTTGTTCGGACCAAAGGATTTTTCAAGCACAGCCTGAGCATATTCAAGGCCTCCTTCAAGTACATACTCCCTGGCGGTTACCATTGCATAAAATTCATCCATTACCAGGTCTACCACCTGGGAGGGGATATTTCTTACTTTCGTGATTTCTGTAGAGATTTGCTCTACTTCAGTGGCATCAAGATATTTAAAGACCTCTGAGGCAGTGTCAACATTCAGCGCGATCAATAATAATGCGGCTTTTTGGGCTCCGGAAATATCTGATGTTCTGTAATCCTTTATCGCCATTTTATCTGCTACACTTCATCTTCATGGAGCCAGGAATTAATCAGTTTCGCCGTATCGACAGGGTTCTTTGAAACGTAATTCGCTATTTTTTCCTGCTGATTTTTCTTTCTAACAGCATCATCCGATATTTCATCTTCTATATCTCCTACAGGCTGGATCATCCGTCTTTTATTATTCTGACCACTGACCTGGTTGTTTTTCTTAGCTGCAGGAAGGGCCGCTTGCGGTCCAGGACTTGCAATAGCAGGCTTTTCAACTTCAATGTTTCCAAGGTTTATTCTTTCGTTCTTTAACCTTGACATCAGTCCCTTGAGCACAAAAATTGCGCCAGCGATACTTACTAATATCAGAATGATATTGGTATAATCATCAACATGTTCAATAAATGTAGGTTCATTCGGCACTGTATCATCAATGGATTTGGGCTCGAATGAGATATTGACTATTGAAAACTGATCATTTCGTCGGGGATCAATTCCCACGGCATTTTTAACAATTTCCTCAAGTTTCTGCATCTGCTCTTTTGGACGGGGTTCGTACACAACTTCTGTCTTCCCATCTCTCTTTACCTCTTTTGAGGCATCATTTATTACAGCGGCAATACTCAATCTTTTTATGTTACCTGAACCTTCCACTACCCTTTGAATCGTCTTATTGATCTCATAGTTTGTTGTATTGTTCTGGCTTACCTGAGCGGTCGAGTCGCCGAGATTTTTACCGTTGTTTTCTGTCTTTATCGATTGTTCACTTATCGCCACTTGACTTTCTGGATCGAATAATGTCATGGTTCTGTCAACCTGGTCGAAATCAAGGTCAGCGTTTACTCTTATCAGTGAATTTCCATAGCCTAAGATATTATCTAGTACTGTTTGAGCTTTCTGCGCAAGATAATTCTCAACCGATTGTTTTATTTCATATTGTTTTGAACTCGAAAATGCAAGAGGTTCATCATTGTAATCTTTTGATAAAATCTTTCCCTTTGAATCTATCAGCGTCACGTTTGCCGGGGTTAATTCTTCAACGCTTCCTGAAATGAGGTTTACAATTGCGGCAATATTGTTTTTTGTTATTGAAAAATTACCTTTAAGTTTTAAAACCACTGAGGCGGTAGGCAGTTTCTCCTCATCCTTGAATATAGATTTCTCGGGTAGTGTAATATGGACCCTGGCAGACTCAACACCATTCAGAGTTATTATTGTCCTTGAAAGCTCTCCCTCCAGAGCCCTTTTGTAATTGAGCTTCTGCATAAACTCGGACATTCCCATAGTATTCTTGTCGAAAATTTCATATCCTATTATTCCAGAACTCGGTATCCCTTTGGCTGCCAGAGAGAGACGGGTTTCATAGACTTTGTCTTTGGAAACTTTGATAGTTTTTCCTTCATCATCTATCTGGTATTGTATTTTCTGGGCATTAAGGTAGTCTATCACATTTGCTGCGTCTTCCTGCGAAAGGTTTCCATAGAGTGAGGAAAAATCAGGTTGATTTAAAAAGAAAAACAATACTGCAAGCAGAATAATTGTGATCCCGGTTGTTAATCCTATCAGGAGCTTCTGCTGGATGGTAAACTTATTGAAAGCTGAAAATAGCGACTCGAGGAGATTCCGGTTCATTTATTTTTAGAGTTCGATTCTTGTTAATTCCTTGTACATATCAACTGCTTTATTTCGGATTTCCATTAAAAGTTCCAGACTTGTTTTTGCTTTTTCAGCGGCAATCATTACATCATGAAGCTCTACATTCTCACCAAGCACAAAATTTTTGGTTGCTGCATCTGCATTCAGCTGATCTTCATTTACATTATTAATCAGGTCGGTAAAAACATTTTCAAATTGTGTATTTTTTGATTTTTCAATCTTATTAGGGAGGTTATCAGTCAATACACTGGTAATGGATCCTACTTTCATTTTAACCCCTCCTGTCAATATTCTGCCCGATGTTAACGCCAGACATCTTTCCTGACTTCTGGTAAAAGTGGTAATCTGAAATTTCGTCCTCCTTTTCAGGATATTTATTCATAAAATAACTTTTTTCATCTTCACTCAGTTCTTCATTTTTTTGAGGAGAGGTTTTCCTCATTAGCTGATTTAATGAATAATTGCCTGTTATATTTGAATTTATTTTCATTGGTTTAAATCTCTAGTGAATCTTTTGCCATTTGTTTGGATGAATTTAATGCCGTAAGATTTGCCTCATAGCTTCGGCTGGCGGCTATCATTTCCACCATTTCTGTAATGATATCCACGTTCGACATTTCAACATAACCTTTGTCATCTGCATAAGGACTGTCAGGCATATAGACTATCTCACCTTTACTCTGATCCGTTTGCTCTTCAGCTTCAAGATTTGTTTTATCACCTGCTGTCTGTTCAATTAGTGCAGCAGGATTTGCAATATGAGAAGTGTCTGTTGTTGCAAGCTTGATAGTCCGGTTATTTAAACTTCCCGGAAAACTGAATACATCGGGTCTTTGCTCAACCGTTAAAAATTTTCGCTTATATGGTTCCCCGTTTTCTGTTCTGATTGTATCGGCATTAGCAATGTTCTCAGCTATAATATTCATTTTCTGCCGCTGAATGCTTAAGCCTTTTGCTGAAATATTGAATCCCGGGTAGCTGCCGCCTATTTTCAACTTCCGTCTCCGCCTTTTATTACTGACTGAATTAATCTGAAATAATTGCCTGCCTTTTGTGAGGCGAACTTGAACTGGATTGAATTCTTAGCAAGTTCAGCCATTTCTTCATCGATATTGACATTATTGATACCTGACACCATGTCCTGGCTGTTGTCAGTATTTACAACTGATTCAGCATCAATATTATCCGAGGGTATGTGCCTGCGATCTGTGGTTTTCAATGCCGCCAGATTCTCTGCGAACATACCCTTGAAGTCTACATCTTCGCGCTTATACCCGCTGGTGCCGATGTTAGCAATATTCTTACTAATTATTTTATTTCGGAGAGATGTGTAATCGAGAAAATTCTCGAGAGTTTTTATTTCAAATACAGCCATTATTTCTCCAGATTTTTGGAACGGAAGCTCAAATGAAGTGCCACCCATTAAAAATCCTTAAAAACTTGCTGAGTTATTTTTCCGTTTTGAGAAATTGGCTAAAGCTGACCATTTGCAAATTATTACTCAGAATAATCCAGTATTATTGATTTCGATTGACCGCAGGAACAAACAAATTTTATTTCTTTGATAGTGTCATTCTCATCTTTCTTGAGCACTATTTTAATTCCATGCTGGCTTTCTTCTTCAATACTGATTTTTGTTTTACCTTTAACATCCACTTTGGACGATTTTATTATCCTTTTTTGAGAATTATCTTCTCTTAATTCAAATTCCCTGAATAAAGCTTCTTCAAAATTGTTCATTTTAATGCATTATTAATTATTTCTGGTATTTTTTCAAGCGGACTGATTACATCTGCAAGACCCGCTTCTATTACTGCTCTGGGCATCCCGTATACCACACACGATTCCTCATTCTGGGCAATACAATGCCCGCCGAGGCTCTTTAATTTTTTAATTGCCTCAAAGCCGTCTTTCCCCATACCAGTCATAATTATGCCAAGTGTATTCCGGCCGTACGCTTCTATCACCGAGTTGATCATTACATCAACCGAAGGCCTGTGAAGAGTGTTGGAAGGTTGTTCATTAATAGCGATCCTGAAAGAATTGTTCAAACTTTTAACCAGAGTCATATGATATCCTCCAGGTGCTATGTAAACAATACCTTTCTGCACATCCTCTTTGTCTTCAGCTTCTTTAACTTTCAGCCCGCACATTCCGTTCAGTCTTTCTGCAAGTGACCTGGTAAATTTGGGAGGCATGTGCTGTACTATAAAGAAGGGAGATTTTATCGCGGCGGAGATTTGGGGAAGGATTTTCTGCAGTGAGAGAGGCCCCCCGGTAGAAATTCCGAGAGCTATAGCTCTATAATTGTTTACCGGTAGTTCCTTTAAATACTTCTTGTCAGTAAGTCTCTCTGAAGCGGGATTCAACGACTTTAATGCGTTTAATCTCTGTTTTAAGTTATTGTGTCTTGTTATCTCCTTGATCTTCTTAATTAATTCCTCTTTTATCTTGATGATATTAATATTCACATAAGAGAGCTCTTTGGGAATAAAATCTACGGCACCATACTCAAGGGCTTTTAATGTTGCCTCAGCACCTTCGGTTGTTAATGAGCTTATCATTAGGACGGGAACAGGACATTCCTTCATTATTTTCTGAAGGGCGGTAATACCGTCCATTTTAGGCATTTCGATATCCATAGTCACCAGGTCAGGCCGGTATTGTTTTACTAAATTAAAACCTTCTTCCCCGTCCTTCGCAGTTGCTATTACTTTTATCTGCTCATCGCTTTCAAGCATTATAGAGATAGATTTGCGCATAAAAGCGGAATCATCTACCACAATAATATTTATTGGTTTCATTTGTCCAATCTGGATATTAATTCACCTAGATCAAGGATCATGATTACTGTTCCATCTCCCATTATTGTGGAGCCTGCTATACCCTCAATATTACCAAGATAATTTCCAAGTGATTTTATAACAATTTCTTTCTGCCCTATAAGTTTGTCAACCTTTATCCCTATTATTTTCTCAGCTATACCCACAATTACAACATACTGCCATACTTTGTCTTTATTATCATCCTTGTTGTAGAGGCGTGTGAATTCACCTACGTCAATAAGGGGAATAATTTTATCTCTCATCCGAATCACTTCATGCTGATTTATTGAGGTAATGTTTTCATAATGGACCCTTACTACCTCGAGTACAGAGTTCAATGGAATCACAAAATGATCTTCTCTCACTTTCACAATCATTCCGGGAATGATGGCTAGAGTTAATGGAAGTTTAATAATTATCTTTGTCCCTTTTCCAGTTTCTGAATCTATTTTTATCAAGCCTCTAAGTCTTGTAACATTCGTCTTAACAACGTCCATTCCAACGCCGCGTCCTGAAATATTAGTCACTTTTTCAGCCGTGGAAAATCCGGGTAAAAATATCAGGTTATACGCATCATTTATAGATAATTCTCCCGCTTTCTCCCGTGTAATTAAACCTTTTAAAACTGCCTTGTCCTTAACAATCTCGGGATCAATTCCTTTACCATCATCCTCAATGATAATAATTATATGGTTTCCTTCATGGAGCGCTGATAGGTTTATGGTTCCGGTTTCATCTTTCCCTGCTTTTTTCCTTATTTCGGGATTCTCAATCCCATGATCAATGGAATTTCTGATAAGGTGAACCAGAGGATCATTAATCTCTTCTATTAAGGTTTTATCAAGCTCTGTTTCTTCTCCATTCAGAATAAGTCTTACTTTTTTACCTGAATCGTTTGCAAGGTCCCGTACAACCCTTGGGAAACGGTTGAAAACCTTTCCTATTTTTACCATTCGGGTCTTCATTACAATTAACTGGAGCTCATTCGTCATTAAATCTATCTGACGGGCAGCTTCGGCAAGATCGCGGGAGATTTTTGTCCCTTCATATTCTAATGAAAACTCTGTATTTACTTGTGTAAGACGGTTTCTTCCGAGAACAAGCTCTGAGGCAATATTTAATAATTCATCAAGCCTTTCAATATCCACGCGGATAGTATTATCTGCCTGTTTTTTAGTTTCTTTTACTGCTTCCGGAAGTACTTCATCCGCTTTTCCGGTTTCATTATAATCCTTATTCTCCCTATTGTCCGTTAATTCGGCAAAGGTTTTTTCTTCTTCTGGTATCCTGGTTTGACCTGCTGCTTCTTCTTCGGTGGTTGTGGATTCAGTTGTATCACCTTCCAGACTGTTAATGGTAGCTTCCAGTTGTTTGATCACGCTTTCAGTATCAACATTTTCATTAAGTTCGTTTTCAATACAGCCGAGCAATTCTTTTATTTTATCATAGGCAAGCAGAATAGAATCCATAATCCGCTGATTTCCCCTTACTTCGCCTTTCCTTAACTTATTCAGGATATCTTCGCACCTGTGAGTCACAGTTGTCAGTTTCTCCAGTCCTAAAAACCCTGAGGTGCCTTTAATTGTATGAAAAGATCTGAATACCTGATTTAATAATTCATTGTCGTCAGGTTTGCTTTCCATCGTTATCAGATCAAGATCAAGGTTGTCAAGAATCTCTTTAGTTTCAATTAAGAAGCTGTCCAGAATTTCTTTCATTTCCGGATCTCTTAATAAAGCGTATGTGTTTGTTTCTTCCATCTTTTTATGAGAATAATCTGTCTATTTCGTCCTGAGAAGCTTGCTGGTTCTTGTTATTTACGATTGCGTCGGCTATTTCTTGTCTGTCATCCGTCCTCGAGTAGCTCGCATTAGGATCAAATGATGATCCCTCGGGAACTAATATCCCCGAAGAGTCGAACTCACTTGAATTTGTTTCCTCAAGGTTTTGTACAAGGGGCACTAATTTTTCTTTTACCGAAGAAATAAGGTGATGCACAGCTGCCAGCTGCTGGGAGGTAATATCCTGCACCTGCAGTGACAGGGTTATATTGGTTGAATTCTGCAGCACAAGACCGCATAAGATTTTAATATTTTCCGCAGAAGAAGTTATCACCTTCATCTCTACATAACCTCTGATTATATCCATAGCTTCAACGGGCAGGTGGAATTTTTCGAGCATATCTAACAACTCATTTCCTTTGGATGACTTATTGATAATGTTCAGAGCTGAAGATTCAATATCTGTTACTTCACTTACAATAAGATCAATCAGATCAAGGATTTCAGTTGTCGCCAGCTCTGTAGCATTTGTAACTTTATCTATCTGGGTTGTTGCCTTTGGTATTTTGTTTGTGCTGTCAACTATAGACTGGTTTATATTTTCCAGCATGGGAGCAATTTCCTGCATAAAATCGAGCAGGCTTTGTATAATAGGAATCAATTTCTGACCGTACCTGAACATGGATTTAAGTTCATTAAGTCTGTTAAACAATTCCGTAATATTTTCTGTTTGAGTCATATTTATCCTGGTCATGCAATTGCTAAAATTTGATCGATTTTTTCTTTCAATATATGAGGTGTAAAAGGCTTGACAATATAGTTGCTTACCTTGGCCTGGAGAGCTTCTACTATGTCCTCCTTTATTCCACGTGTAGTTACCATCAGCACTGGGATACTCCCAAGTTTCTCATTCCCACGTATCGATTTTACAAGTTCAAGTCCCGATAATATGGGCATATTCCAGTCGGTTATAACAAAATTTATTTCCTGATCTCCGGATAACTTCTCCAGCGCTTCCCTGCCGTCATTTGCTTCCACGAAATTACTGTAGCCGAGATTTTTAAGAGAGTTAGCCACAATCCTTCTCATTGTAACTGAGTCATCTACAATTAAAAATTTTAAAGACATTGGTTCACCTTAATTAAGATATTTAGATACTTCGTAAATTATTCTTTTGGGATCAAATGGTTTCAGAAGATATGAATTAGCCCCGCATGAAATACCTTTTTCTATTTCTTCCCGGCTGGTAAGTGAGGAAAGGATGATAATTGGAACATCCTTCAGCTCATCATTGCTCCTGATGCTTTTTATAAGCTCAAACCCATTTATATTGGGCATATTCAAATCAGTGATAATTAGGTTAATATTTTCTTTCGGAAGTTGTTCCAGGGCCTCCATCCCGTCCGCAGCTGATATGATTTCAAATCCTTTTGCGGCAAGAGAAAAAGAAATAAACTTTCTGATAGTAGGAGAATCTTCTGCAATTAATATTACTTTTTTCATTACTCTTTCTTATACCCTATGGTTTTGGGGAAACTTATAATTTTGAAGGCCTGAGAGATATTGTGTAAAGTTTCCGAATAGCCGATAAATAAATAACCACCTTTATTCAGAGAGTTGTAAAGATGATTCACAACTTTAATTTTTGATTTCAAGTCGAAATAAATAAGTACGTTTGCACAGAAAATAACATCATAATTGAACATGGCCTTCATTTCCATATCGTTATAAAGATTAAGTACTCTGAAGTTCACCTTGTCCTTTATTCTTGGTTCAATTTCGTAACCCGAAGCTCCTATTTTGAAATATTTTTTTAAGTAATATGGGGCTGTGTTTCTCATTGAATAAGTTTTATACACCCCGCTGCGGGCGGTTTTTATTACTGATTCACTGATATCTGTTCCTGTTATCTCATAATCGATTCCGGGATATTTATGAGAAATGAGATCATCTATCGCTATGGCAACAGAATAGGCCTCTTCACCGGATGATGAAGCGGCGCTCCAGATCTTTATTTTTTTGCCCCCTCTGGAAGTTTTAGACTTAATTATTTCCGGTAAAATCGTTCCTACAAGGGCATCAAGCTGAGGCTGGTTACGGAAGAAAAAGGTTTCATTAATCGTTATTGCATCGAATAAATAAATCTTTTCGTTTCTGCCGGCTGAATCATACTGTAGATACTTAAGATATTCATCGTAAGAACTCAATCCATGGAAATCCAGTCTTTTTAGAAGCCTGCTTTCAAGGAGATATTTTTTGTTATCCTGAAAGTAAATTCCGCAGCTCTCGTAGATATAACTTCTCCATCTTCCAAAAGATTCTCCCGACATTTTCGGCCTATCCATATTTTGCTTCAGTGAAGTAAAGGAGAATGCCGTGTTGATATTATGCATCATTTATTCGTATGTCTTATTAATAATTCTGTTAGATAGGCTGAAAACTGCCCTGTCCCTTATCATTTCCTCAGGATCTTTAGAAAGTTTACTTAGAATTTCCGGTACTTCAGGAAGTTCAGTATTCTCGATAATTTCAATAATTCGCAGCCTGTTCCAGTAATTCGTATCTTCACATAGATCATCTGCGAATAAAATTGCTGTGCTAATATCGAACCGGAAAAGAAGTTCAAATGCCAGAATCCTCACCTCTTCATCATAATCGCTGATTAGTCCTGAGAGCGAATCTATTATATCTCTTAACTGGAGCGAAGACAACATTTGAGAAATCTCACGAAAGCATGAATCTAAAACATCTTTTAAAAGATTTAACAA
Organism: uncultured Bacteroidota bacterium; assembly: GCA_963771705.1. GTDB lineage: Bacteria > Bacteroidota > Ignavibacteria > Ignavibacteriales > Ignavibacteriaceae > DATFVA01. The sequence goes on along the minus strand of CAVYUP010000009.1, from coordinate 2,840 downwards.
TGCTTTGATATTATCTCCTCTGTCTTTCAGTAGGCGGCCTACAAGCTCAAAGAATATGCGGGGATTTTCTTTAACTTTAGAAATAATAATTTCATCTGTCTCAAAATCCTCTCCCAGTAGTTTCAGATATACAGAGATAATTTCTTTATCATTAAAAACTGAAAGCATCTCTGCGGCTATCTTTCTGTACTCATTATCAGCCTCGAAAATTATTTGAAGAATTGAGCTACGCATCCTTTCATCGAACGGTATATCAAATGAGAACTTCTCCTTGAGATTGTAGATAGCTTTGATGATCGGCCAGATTAGTATTCCTTTTGAATCATTTAATTCGGCCAGCAGAAAGAAGAATGCTTCCTCATCCCCTATTAAGCCTGTGGTTTCAATAATTGCAAACCTCGTAAGCTCATCCTCTTCCTCGTATCTGGATAGAATAAAACTTAAGGCTTCTGCAGAACCTATTTTTCCGAGTGCTTCCACTATTGTAGGTTTGTATAAATCATTGGCGGCATATAGAGATATCAGGTTAGGTATAGATACTTCAGCTTTTATATTTCCCAGAGCTTCTATACATGCAAGTATTATGTTTTCATTTTCATTCGTATTGAGGATTTTAATGATTTTTGATGAAGCTGTTATACCTCCTATTAGTCCGAGCATGTCAATAATAAACTTCTTTGCGTCATCATTAACTGAATCTATATAATCCAGCAGGGGTTTTACAGAACATTCCCCCTTCTTTACTAAAATCTCCCCTACAAAATTTCTAATAGAGATATCTTTTGATGAGATTAGCGGCGCAAGTTTAAAAGGAATTAAGGGAGTATCATTGAATATCAGAAGATATGATATAGAATTTCTTAACCCTTTATCATCTTCAGCGATCAATTGAAAAATAAAATCCAGCTGCTCGTCTGAAAGCGTGGCTCCGGAAAATGATTCTATAATATCAATCTTCTCCGATGGCTCGCCTGTATTCACTAATTCATTCAAATTGGTTTCCATTGAAAATATTAATTTTCATCACTCTTTGATATTATCGTAAATTTTAACCCATTATTTAATTTGTAATACAATTTTTATCTGTTCGTTTCCCTTAATACCTGCATTGCAATTGCCTCAAGTGGAAGAACCCTGTCTACTCCTCCCGTTTTGATGGCCTCCTGCGGCATCCCGAAAACAACGCACGATTTTTCATCCTGGGCAATTGTGTAAGCCCCTGCTTCTTTCATTTCCAGCATTCCTTTAGCACCATCGTCACCCATCCCTGTCATAATTACCCCGACAGCGTTCTTTCCCGCGTAACGCGCCGCAGATCTGAACAAAACATCTACCGAAGGTCTGTGGCGGCTGACCAGAGGACCGTCTTTTATCTCAACAAAATACCTGGCCCCGCTTCTTTTTAATAACATATGTCGGTTGCCTGGCGCAATTAAAGCCCTTCCCCGTAGTACTGAGTCTCCGTCCATGGCTTCCTTTACTGTTATGCTGCATAATCCATCCAGCCTTCTGGCAAAGGCAGAGGTAAAATTTTCAGGCATATGCTGAACAATTACAATTCCGGGGGAGTCTGGCGGAAATGCTTCAAGGAAAATCCTTAATGCTTCTGTCCCTCCTGTAGAGGCACCAACTACAACAACTTTTTCTGTAGTCTGGACCATAGCTTTACTGGTGGATTTTGCGATAACAGCATCCGCGGTCAATTTGGGCTGCACATCGATTATAGAAATTTTTTTAACATTAACAGAAGCTGCCGCTTTTATTATATCACAAAACCTTATTCTTGATTCCTCGAAGAACTGCTTCGTCCCGAGCTTTGGTTTTGTAATTATTTCTGTAGCCCCGAGTTCAAGCGCCCTTAAGGCGGTAGCCGATCCTTCCCCGGTTAGAGTTGAACAAATTACTACAGGTATGGGGTGCTGAGCCATTATTTTCTGGAGAAAGGTGATACCATCCATACGCGGCATTTCAACATCAAGCGTTATAACATCCGGTACCTGCTCGCTTATTTTTTTTGCCGCGGCATAAGGATCGGCAGCCGTACCGGTGATTTCTATCATCGGATCCTCGGAAAGAATTTCCTGCAGCGACTGACGCACCAGCGCCGAATCGTCAACTATTAAAACTTTTATCTTTTTCATATTGGAATTGTTTTAATTTTGTTTTCTTAAGCCTGGTTAAAAGAACTTCACCTGTGTTTGACAATAGATAAATTTTTCTACCTATATTCCCGCCCACATCGCTGGAAGCCACCCTTATACTCTTCAAACCGGCTAATTCAAGGACTTTCTTTATATTTTTTAATCCTACAGATTCTCGCCCTTTTGCGTGGTTTATTACCTGTTCGGCTCCTCCGAATAGTTTCATAACTATTCTTTCCGGAGGTATCCCCATACGTTGGAAGATTTCCATCATCCTTATGAACGATGAATCCACATATTTAAATGCGTTATTTTCTTCCCCGCCTTCACCGAAGGAAGATTCTGGCAGAACACAATGGGCTATAGCGCAGACTTCCGTCACAGTGTCATACATTATTAATGCAACACAGGATCCAAGTATGGTAATTATAATTTCCGGATTCCTGCTCAGGCGGAATTCACCGGGCATGAGATGAATAACCGGTAATTTTGAAGGGGTCATTCGGTTTTTCTATATATGCTCGGAGCAACCTGCACGATTGGTATGTCTGTTCTGAAAATGGTTTCTGAATGACCTAAAAAAAGATAGCCCCCGGGGGTTAGAATATTCAGCAATTTTCTAATCAGGTTTTCCTGCGTCTCTTTGTCAAAATAGATAATAACGTTCCTGCAGAATATAATGTTGGGATTTTCATTAAT
>CAVYUP010000008.1:2500-258318 GCA_963771705.1 uncultured Bacteroidota bacterium | reverse complement strand
TACTGTAAAAAGTGCGGAAATTTCCCTTGCTTCATATGTAGCAAGGAAACAAAAATTTGCTGATAAAGAAACAACATTAGTGCTGTATGTAGGTAAAGAATATTCAAAATTAGTCTTCCTGAGAAGCAATAAGATTTTTCACATTGGCTCTACCTTATCAGTTGGTAAAAACAGTTTTAACGCTCACAACGTAATTGTCAGCAAAATACTGCTTGAAATGGAACATGGTGCTGTCAACAGCATTGAGAATATAATTATCTGCGGGGAGGATGAGTCTGAGGACCTTTTGGTTGTTGTAAGTGAGGCTTATCCTGATGCAAAGGTTATCTTCCAGGATATTGAATCGATGGAAATTGAAGGTGTTGATTCATTCAGCACGGAATCTGCTTTTATAGTTCCTGCTGCTGTCGCTGAAGAATACTTTGCTGAGCTTGATAAAAAACTTGAGGGAATAAACCTCCTGCCAAATTACATAAAGGAGGAACAAAAGGTTTTTCAGCTTGGATGGCAGGGCTATCTGATGCTTGCCCTGATTGTCCTTTCTGCAGCATTCTTCATTAATAAAACATTCTCAAACATTGTTTCATCGAAGGAAAAAGATACTGAAATAAGTAAGCTGTTGTTACTGGAAGCTCAGAATAAAGCGACGGTGGAAAAAATTAAATCTTATCAAAATAAGATTCAGAACGTAGACCAGACTAAAAATGTGCTAAATCAGCTTTCAAGCGGGACCGGGATCCTGAGTGTTCAGATGAAAAAATTGTCAGGCTTCGCAAATCAGAAAAGAAATATGTGGATGAATCAGCTGACTATGGATAAACAGAAAAACGTTAAGCTTGGAGGATTTACTTTTTCACGAATTGTCGTTAAGGATTTATCAGATTCTTACAATGGAGCAATCCTTCAGAATATTTTATATGAGCCTCTGCGAGATACAAGAGCATTCAAGTTTTCCATCAATGCAGGAAACCTGATGGGAGGAGTTCAAAATGAAAAAAAGAAATAAATCGTTAATTATTCTGATAGTTATATTCGTTCTGATTACAGCGGCAGGAAGTATATATACTTTAGGTATTCAGCAGAAAGATCTTGATGTTAAAGACCAGAAGCTTGTTAAGTTGAGAGCTAATTATTCAAGTATAGAAACCCTGCAGATCCAGCTTAAGAAGGCTGAGGAAAAAGTCGCTGTTGTGGATTCATTACTATTTTCAGGCAAATTCACCATTCCTCAAAATCTGCCGCAGTCAAATTTCTTTAACTTTGTTGATTCCTACAGCGGCGATTATTCTCTTTATACATTTACCAATGCGGAATACGTTAGTACCGGTGTTGAGAACGGCTTTAACTTCTACATATATAAAGTTAGCGGAACCGGAGCCTTTGAAAATGTATATGGATTAATTTACGCAATTGAACACAGTAAGGAATTAAAGAAGATAGAATCAGCAAATGTATCCGGAACTACCAGTGTCGATGATAAAGGCATCCCCCATTATCTTGTAAAATTTGAATTAGAAGTTAAAGTTTATTATTCCTCAAGCGACAGATACGCAGAAGTTAATTATAATGAAAATGATCTCAGAACGGGCGGACTATATGACGCCTTCTATCCTCTGGTCAGAAATGAAATACGTCCAAACGTAAATAATCTTCCTGATATTCAGGATGCAACCCTTATCTCACTGGTTCCCCAGGGAGCATTTATATCCGACTCTAAAGGGAATACTTTACTCCTTAAAAAAGGTGACTCTGTTTACCTTGGATACCTTATGGATATCGACTATGAAAATGAAACAGTGACCTTCGTATTAAATAAAGGGGGAATAATTGAGTACCAGACCCTCAAAATAGGGAAGAAAAACCAAAAAGAAGGACAACAATAATGAAATTTCCTGTAATCATACTTTTAATTTTAATATTCATTTACCCGCATACAGGCTCAGCAGGAGCTTGAAAAAAAATTATCCGGCGAATACAATCCGGTCGAATTGGTTTCAATCTCACAATATGCCAGTTTTGACCAGGCTGTTAAAATGCTGAGCGCTGTAAGTGAATTAGTAACAGGCAAGAGTATAGTTTCGACTGTTCAAATTTCTTCTCCAATTGGATTGGAAATAAAGAAGATGCCTTACCTGGATGCATTAAATCTTATTGTTAATACCGAAAACTTAAGCTACGAGGAAAAAGAAGGGACTATTGTAATTAAACCTAAAGGAAAAACCGAGGAGGAAAAATTAGATGAGGATACTTTTGCTGATCTCGATGCCAGGGAAGTAAAAATATCTGCAATTTTCTTTGAGGCTGATATACAGAATTCACTTGATAGAGGAATTGACTGGGACTGGCTGTTATCCAAAGATGGAGTGACTGTTGGGACAACTCTTCGAACCCAGACTCTTCCCCCAGAACAACAAACCCAGCACAGGGTAAACCGCCTGAATTTAATCTAAATTCTCTTACTGATTTTAAGATGGGTGACTGGGTTGGAAATGCCACGGCAATGTTCAGATTTTTTGAATCACAGAATCTTGGTGAAATCATTGCAAGTCCGACTATAACTGTAAGAGACAGACAAAAAGGAAGAATTCAGATTGGTTCAGATTTCTCTATCAAACAAAGAGATTTTTCCGGAAACGTTATAGACAAATTTTACTCAGCGGGTTCAATTATAAATGTAGTCCCTTATGTTTATTCCAAAAAAGGAATAGATTATATTCTTTTGAAGCTTGAAGCCGAAAGGAGTTCATTCTTTCCATCGGAGCTAACCACAGAGGTTAAGAAAACTTCTGCGAGTTCTGATGTACTTTTGCTTGATGGTGAGGAAACCGTCATAGGCGGACTATATATAAATGAAGAAACAATTGCCAGAACGGGAATACCCTTCTTAAAAGATCTGCCCTGGTGGGTCCTCGGAATAAGGTATCTTACTGGAAGTGATAAAACAATTGTAACCAAGAAAGAGGTTATAATATTGTTGACGGGCTGAATTACTCCCTACTCTTGAAGACCGCTTTATCTCTATCCAGAAGCAGAATCTTATTAAGCAGAAATTGGAGAAAGACAAAGAAGAAATAAAATATTATAAGCCCGATTATCTGAAAGATGAAAAATAAGTCCGGAATCTTTAACTTTAACAAAATAGAATTCTAAAATGAAAAATATAATTTACCTACTGCTTTCTTAATTCTCACTGGATTATATTTCATATGGTTGTGAGTTTGGTATTCCTGATGAAAATAACACTCCTGAAGTTCCTGATGCCACATTATCAGGACAAATAATCGAATCCATTTCAGGAGATCCCATTTTTAATGCTACAGTTAAAATAACGGATGGGATAACCCAAGTTAATACAACTTCAGGTAATGACGGCTCATTCTCTGCAAGCTTCCCTTGTCAAGACAAACAACTTACCATAATGTATTTCAAGACAGGATATGACACAGATACAACCAGCGTCTATGTTCCTGTCAGTGCCAATATTGAGGTTCCTGTCTTAAAGCTCACGCAGCAGCCTGGAACCGGAGGCGGAACAACTTCAGGTCAGGCCGCAATATTTATCTTTACACTCAGTCGTGCAGATAACATTGGGTGTGAAGGAAAGTGGGGCAAATGAAACTGCACAATTTATTTTTGAGAGTATTAGATTCGGCTGGTGTACCTATCAACGCAGATAATTCAGTTGAATTAAATTTTAATTTTGGGTCTGGTCCGGGAGGAGGAGAATACCTTTATCCTGCTTCTGTTATCACTAATAACCTGGGACAGGGCCCCAGTGACATTGAATTCCGGAACTAAAGCTGGTGTTGCTCAGATTATTGCTGAGATGTTTCGTTAATGGGACTGTTATTAAATCAAGACCTGTATTGATTTCAATATATGGAGGTTTCCCTGACCAAAATTACTTTGATATTAGATCAGACAAATTCAATTACCCCGTCTATGGTGTGTTAGGCTCTCCAATTGATTTTCACATTCTGGTAGGTGACAAATATTCTAACCCGGTCAGACCTGGAACAGCTGTTCATTTTGAAACTACCTCAGGAGTCATACAAGGCTCCAGTTTAACTGATAGTACCGGACAAGCTTCCGTCACGCTATGGACACAACCATATCCAAACTTAAACGAACAAGGGTATGGTGTGGGGTTTTTTAGGGTAACAGCCTCAACTATTGATGAAAACAACAATACAATCCAAACTTCTACGGTAGTGCTTCTATCATATAATAACCCTACAATTTCTGTAATACCAAATACATTCGATATTCCGAATGGCGGTTCACAGGTATTTCTCTACACTATTAAGGATCAGAATGGAAATCCTTTAACGGAAGGTACCACAATATCTGTTTCGGTACCGGCAGAAGATCATCTTGCTTTGACAGGAGCAACAAATTTTATTTTACCAGATGAAAGCGGAATAAATTTTTCCTTTACTGCTTCTGATTCAAGACCAGATTCTTCAGGATTACATCAAGCTCAGATTACCATCTCGACCTCGGGTCCTAACGGGGATAAAAGTTTAACAATTAGTGGTACGGCATTATAAATAAGATAAGAGATCGTCTTTATTAAAAATGGCTGCAGTTTGTGCAGCCATTTTTGTCTCATTCTTTCTCTAAAGGAGTTCTATTAAACAAATTTCTTCTGGAGGCCAATGAATTCTCCATCCTGATATACAACCTGGTTTATTATTTCCCCTTTTTTATCATAATATGTCCAGATTCCGTCCTGTTTACCTTCTCTGTATTTTCCTTCACTTTCTTTATTCCCATTTGGATAGTATGAAATCCACTTCTCCATCAGCTTTATTATTCTCAAACTCTCCTTTACTCTCCATTTGACCATTGGGGTAATAGTATTTCCAGGTTCCCATATTTTCATTGTTAACAACAAATCCGGTCTTTTCAACCTGACCGTCTAAGTAATAAGTTCTGAAGGTTCCGTTCTTTTTTCCATTTACGACCTGGAATTCTATTATTACATCTGCAGTGTCCAGAACAGTTCCGGTGAATAACTTGTCGTTATTGGAATTATAAATTAAACCATCCTCTCCCCAGCGGTAAGAATACTTTGATTGATAGTCTCCGCAGGAGAACAGGATAAATGATGAAGTAATCAGTAGTAAAAAAGCAGTTAATAGTTTAAGCATAACAACCTTTGTTTTAAGTCATTTAATCAAGATGGGTGCCATTTAAATTCTTGTATAATTGGCATAATTCAATCTTTTTTGAGGCTCTCAAGGGAAAATATTACAACGAATCTTATCAGCACCTGTAATAACTTACTATCCTGATGATTTAAGTCTCTTCGGGAGGATCACAAAATCGGATTCTCTTCAGGTCAGATCACATAATTTTAAACTCTTCTCTCTGTTCGTTAAATTTGTTTTTAATATTAAGCAAAGTGAGGATATAAATGGCACAGAACCATTCTTTCGATATTGTATCAGAAATAGATCTGCAGGAAGCGGATAATGCCGTTAACCAGGCCCTGAAGGAAATTCATCAGAGATATGATCTTAAGGACTCCAATACTTCAATGGATCTCAATAAAAAAGATAAACAGATTTCCATAAACACAAAGGATGATTACTCATTGAAGGCAAGCGTGGACATCCTCCAGACTAAGTTTATCCGCCGCGGAATTTCAATTAAAGCATTAAAAATGAACGAACCTGAACCGGCTGCCGGCGGAAGACTGAAACAAATTATCGATCTTCAGAGCGGAATTTCTAAAGATAATGCTAAGAAGATCACTAAAATGATTAAGGAATCAAAGCTTAAGGTTAGTGCTCAGATACAGGATGAACAGGTGCGCGTGCAGGCTACTAAGATCGACGATCTTCAGTCGGTTATCCAGATGGTGAAGAATGCGGAACTTGATTTCCCCACCCAATTCGTGAATATGAAATAAGATTAGATGCTGAAACCAGTTCAGCATGACAGCATCCTACCCCGCGTAGGCGAGGCGGAGTTTTTCTTTGCCGAGGGAGCTCACGAGACGGAAGTCTTCTTCGGTTACTTTCTCTTCGTCGCCGTAGTAGTTGTGGTCAATGCTGTCTTTCTGGATGCTCTCTCTTATGGCTGCGGATGAAAGTACCTTAAGGTCTTCCACAATAATGTTGTTGGCGTCTTCGCTGTCAATTACTCCTTCAATAAGATAAGGACCCATCGACATTGTAAGTTCCGCGCAGCGGTAATACACTTTGGGAAATATTACTGCTTCAAAAGTGCCTGTTGTATCTTCAAGTGAAAGAAACTTCATTATGTCCCCTTTCTTCGTTCTTATCCTCTTCGAGGTCATATACCAGCCAGCCATCTTTACTTTCCTGCCCCGGTATTTTTCCTTATCCTTTGCCTTTATGATGGAAGGGTCGTTCAGCCGCTCTCTGTAAAAATAAAGGGGGTGGCGGGTTACCATATAGTTAAATGTTTCGTACTCGGTGCGGCACATTTCGGCCGCGCTGAAGTTGATGCTTGTCCTTACTTCCTCTTCCAGGGCGTAGGTTTCGTTCATAAAAAGATCGTTCGCTGTGTGGTCCAGAAGCTTCCTGCGGTGGATGTAAATGTCGAGGAGACGGAGCAGCTCGGGACGCGTCTGCCTGAAGCATCCCATCGCCCCGCACTTAATTAAAGCTGCCGTTTCCTCATACCCTGCTCCCGTCCTTACAAGAAAGTCGGCAAGCGAAACATACCTTCCGTTATTTTTTCTTTCTTCAATAATTTTTTCTATCGACGAATAGGATAAGTTCTTTACCGCCATCAGTCCGATGCGTATCCCCTTCCCCTTCCCGATATATTCATAGACGCTGTGATTAATTGAAGGAAGTTCTATTTTCAGCCCCATCCTCTTTGCTTCCCATATGTAAACTGCCGATGAATAAAATCCTCCCCCGTTATTGAGCACATTGGCCATAAACTCTGCCGGGTGGTGAGCCTTAAGGTAGGCAACCTGGAAAGAGAGCAGCGCGAAAGACGCACTGTGCGCTTTGCAGAAAGAATATCCCGCAAATGATTCTATCTGACGCCATAGTTCTTTTGCGGTTGCTTCACTGTGCCCCTTTGCCAGACAGGAGACAAAAAACTTGTCTGTTATCTCCTTCATTGCTTCATGCGAACGCATCTTCCCGCTCATCGCTCTCCTCAGAAGATCGGCCTCCTCCAGTGTCAGTCCCGCTACATGATGCGCAACCTTAATTACATCTTCCTGGTAAATCATAACTCCGTAGGTCTCGCCAAGGTGCTTTTCCATTTCGGGCACAAGGTATTTCCGCCGCGACGGGTCTTTGTGCCGGGCAAGGAATTCCTGCATCATTCCGCTTTCGGCTACGCCGGGACGAATAACAGAGCTCGCCGCCGTGAGCATCTCAAATGTTTCAACATCCAGCCGCCGTAGAAGCGAACGCATCCCAGGCGATTCGATATAAAAACACCCGATCGTCTGCCCCGTGCGCAGAAGCTCCCTCGTCTTCTCATCGTTAAAAAGCATCTCAAAATCAAATATATCGAAGCGGATGTTCCTGGTGTTCCTTGGAATCGGGGGCAGAAGTGAGTGCAGCCTTACTCCCTCCCGCCACTCGGGTGGAACCCGGTAGGTTAGAAAATCGACGGTATTTGCGTTATTTTCAGGCATAATATAGTGCGCATTTGAACACTATAATATAATGAAAAATTGAAAATTAACAATTGAAAATTGCAAGATTATAAGATTGCAGGATTAATGAACACAAATACAATTTAGCGTTTGACTCTAAATGGTGAAAGAATTACAATATAGGGAGCTTAATAATATATCTTTTCAGGTGAGTTATGAAGGAAGAACCCGATTCGTTTCAAACCGATGATGATTTTGTATGGACATGCCAGTATTGCGGTGTTAAAAACAGCGTGTGGGTTGATTTAACGGTGGAAGGTAAGCAGGATTTTGTAGAAGATTGCAGAATCTGCTGCAGGCCGAACAGGATCATAGTTACAAAGGATATCGAGAATAATGCGTTTGCCGAGAGTCGTCCCCTCGACGAATAATCCCGACCTGAACGATCTCCTTTGTTACAACAGATTCCGCAAAATCAATCCATTATCATACGTAAGAATGATGAGCTGTCCTCATCATCGTCGTTCTCTTTTTCTTCTTTCTTCTGAGCCTTCTCTTTAGACCAGCTGTAACGCGATGCGTCAAACTCGAAGCCGCTTTTCGGAGCCTCTTCCTCTTCTTTTTCTTCTATATTCGATTTGGGACTCTTTACCCGATAGATAGTCGGAATTTCAAGGTCTTCTTTATCGATCTCGTCATTTGATTCAAGGAAATTAAACCCTCCTCTAAATGTATCTTCTTCTTTCCTTTTCGGAGGAGCGATTGAAAACGATTTTTTGGCGTTCAGCTGATGTCCCGAATCGAAGCCTGTCGCTATTACTGTATATGATACGTAATCGTTCATATCTTCTTTCTGTACACAGCCGAAGATTACATTTGCTTCCTCACCGGCCGCTTCGAAAATAACGTTGTTGCCGTCGTTTATTTCCTGCATCGTAAGGTTGCTTGAACCTGTAACGTTTAGTAATACGCTCTTGGCGCCTTTGATGTTTACGCCTTCCAGAAGAGGACTAGAGATAGCTTTCTGGGCTGCCTCAATTGCACGGTTCTCGCCGCTTGCAATTCCGCATCCCATCAGGGCGTCGCCGCTCTGGTTCATTACAGATCTCACATCGGCAAAGTCGACGTTTATCAGCCCTTCAACGGTGATGATATCTGCAATCCCGCGCGTCGCTTCATACAGCACTTCATTTGGTTTGTCAAAAGCTGCAAAGGCATTTACGCCTTTATCAAGAATGTTCAGCAGCCTCTCGTTCGGAATTACTATTAGTGAATCTACGTGATTCTTCAGATCCTGTATTCCCTGCTCCGCATTCAGCATACGCTTCTTCCCTTCCCAGCGGAAAGGCTTGGTAACTATGCCCACAACCAGAGCACCAATGCTCTTGGCAATAGAAGCAACTACAGGCGCGCCTCCAGTTCCGGTGCCGCCGCCCATTCCTGCGGTAACAAAAACCATATCGCTTCCGCCAAGGACTTCGGATAGCTTTTCTCTGTCTTCTTCCAACGACTTTCTCCCAACGTTAGGGTCGGCTCCTGCGCCAAGTCCTCTCGTTATGCTCGAGCCGCACTGGATTTTATGAGTAGCACTGCTGCCGCTTAATACCTGGGCATCTGTATTAACAGCAACGTATTCCACACCACTTAGTCCGCGTGCGATCATGCTTTCAATAGCATTGCAGCCTCCTCCGCCAACACCTACCACTTTCAGTATAGCGGACATTGGCTTGCTTCTGTCAATAGTTGCAAATCGCGACATAGTTACCTCCTATAATAGAATTTATAATTCATCAAAAAACTGCTGAACTCTTTTGACTATCAGGGATATTTTGTTTTTGTTTTTCTGCTTCCTGGCTTTAATTAATCCCTGGTACTCACTCGATTTTCCTCCGGGTATGCCCCGGATTAAACCTGCAACGGTGGCAAACTCGGGACTCTCAATTTCGTTCGAAAGTCCTGCTCCTAATTCCTGCGGTACTCCCATCCTCGTCGGAAGTCCGAATACTTCTTCTGCAAGTTCGGCACATCCTTTCAGGAGTGATCCGCCGCCGGTTAGTACGATGCCGGCCTTTATTTTATTCTTAAATCCTGCGCTCCTTATTTCATTATCAACCAGGATAAATAATTCCCTCATTCTCAGACTGATAATCTGGGTAAGCAGACTTATCGGAATTTTCGTATTGCCCCGCGCACCCACGCCTTTTATTAAAATATCTTCGTCTTTAATTATCGCGTTCTCGGCTGCGTATCCGAATTCCTTCTTAAGCTTTTCGGCTTCTTCTGTTACAACTCCTAATGATTCCCTTATATCATTTGTAACCTGGTTGCCGGCAACTCCGATAACCTTCGTATGTTTGATCGCCTTATTATGGAAGATCGCGATATCTGTTGTGCCCCCGCCTATATCGATCAAAGCAACGCCTAAATCCTTCTCGCTTTCCTCCAGCACTGATGTGCTCGAAGCGATGGGCTGCAGAATGTAATCCTGAACATGCAGTCCCGCGCGCTCAACTGATTTTCTTATGTTTTGAATAGCCGGAATTGATGCAAGTACGATGTGATTGGTGGCTTCTAAACGCGAGCCCGACATACCAATCGGATTTTCAATACCCGGCTGATGATCTATTGAAAATTCTTCAGGAATAATGTGCAGGATCTGCCGGTCCGACGGTATGTGAATCGTACGTACATCATTTTCAAGTCTTTCAAGGTCAGCTTTGGTTATCTCCCTGTCCTCTCCGCTTATAGTAACGTAATTCCTGTGCCGCATACTGGTGATGTGCTCGCCGGCTACACCAACGTTAACATGCGTAACCTCGAACCCTGCCCTGTTAGATGCAATCGAAACCGCGCTTCTTATTGCTTCGGCAGTCTTACCTATGTTCGCAACCAGACCTTTGTGCAGTCCTTCCGAAGGTGCAACGCCGAAACCGAGTATATCAAATTTGCTTTCATCAAGCTTTTCCGCTATTACCGCGCAGACTTTGGTAGTTCCTAAATCGAGTCCCGCTATAATTTCTTTTCTCATTCAGTTAAATCCGTTTTATCATAATTACCGAGAAAAATTTCATTCTTGAATCTCAGATCAACGTAAGAGCTGTTCATAACCATAGCCTTATCTGCGTTGTCAACGTTTACTAATTGATTGAAGGCATATATTTTCTCCGCTGTATTGCCTTTGCCTAAAATTACCGGAGGCTTTATTCCAGAGAACAGCAGGATGATATCTCCCCCGTTCCTCAGGTTGATCTCGGAGAGTGTCTTCGCAAGCCCTCCGCCGGTCATATCAGCCGCATCCAGTATCTTAAATGCCTCAACAAGTCCGGGCGTCTTGAGTATTTCATTTTTCTTCAAAAGAATATCGCTGCTGAGATTCGTAACAACTGGCATATTTGAAACTTTAGTATTCTGAATTAAAGGCAGTATTTCAAAATTACCGGTGGCCAGGAATAGTTTATTATCACTTACAAGTACCGCTTTAATCTTTTTCTCATTCAGATTTATATGAACTTCATTGTTCCCGCTGAACTCAACGTCAGCTCTTTTTATATAGGGATGTTTCTCAAGCCGCGATTTAATAACAGGAAGTGTAACATTTCCCGATAAATCATTCCCGGTCAGTTTCGCGTAAGCAAGGTAATCATTTTCGTTGAGAAGGTTATTCCCTGTAATCGTAATCGATCTTATCTGTTCATCCAGCTCCGGCCTCTGTACAGCTAATGAGAGATAGAGGATCCAGACCGTTAATATTACAAACAACAGAAGTCCTAATATTTTACTTCTGGTTTCCTTCTTCAATGTTTTATCATCCTTATAAATTCTTCGCCGAACTTCCAGATATCTCCGGCACCCATGGTTATTATTATATCATTATCCTTTTTCAATTCGTTTAACACTGCAGGGATTTCTTTTTTATCAGGGACATACATTACATTTTTATGTCCGAACTTTTTTGCTGCGTCCGCAATAAGCGCTCCCGAAACACCGGGAATCGGTTCCTCGCGGGCCGGATAAACATCAGTGCATACGAAGATATCTGAATTAAGAAAACTTCTTCCGAATTCCTGGTAGAAATCCCTCGTCCTTGAGTAGAGATGAGGCTGGAATACCGCGACTAAACGCCTGCTCCACCCCGCTCTTATTCCTGCAAGCGACGCACTTGTTTCTGTCGGATGATGAGCATAATCGTCTACTACAAGAATTTCCTTATCATATTTAATCTCAAATCTTCTGTAAACTCCTGAGAACGATTCCAGGGCCTTTTTGATTACAGGAAATTCTATTTCAAGTTCTCTTGCTATGATAACGGCAACCAGCGCGTTCTTAACATTATGAACTCCCGGGATGTTCAGCTTTATCCTTCCTAAATCCTGACCTCTGTACTTAACGGTAAATTCACTTGAAAATTGTTTATGAGCGATATCTACAGCACGGACGTCCGCCTGGGGAGTTAATCCGTACGTAATAATCTTCTTATTTATAGAAGGAATAATATCCTGTAATCCCGGCTCGTCAAGGCAGAGTACTACAAAACCGTAAAACGGAACTTTGTTGGCAAATTCGGTGAAAGCGGTTTGGATATCTACAAGGTCCTTATAAGTGTCCAGATGTTCGCTTTCCAGTGTCGTCAGCGCGGCGATAGTGGGAGTAAGTTTTAAGAAGGTCCTGTCGAACTCATCCGCCTCAACGACTATAAACTCTCCATGACCAAGCCTTGCATTCGTGCCGCCTAATCCGCTGAGCTTCCCGCCGACTATAATGGTGGGATCGATATTTCCTTCGGTCAACGTTAACCCTACCATTGAGGTGGTAGTTGTTTTACCATGTGTTCCGGCTATACCTATTCCGTATTTCATCCTCATCGATTCTGCCAGCATTTCCGCGCGCTTTATAACAGGAATCTTCCTTTCTATAGCAGCCTTTACTTCAGGGTTGCCTACCGTAACAGCAGAGGAATATACAAGTACATCCACATCTTTTAAGTTTTCGGGCGAATGTCCTTCGTAAATTGTTATTCCCAGTTTGGAAAGGTGATCCGTAATTTCAGTCAATGCCCTGTCAGAACCGGAAACTTCAAAACCCTGACTTAAAAGTATCTCAGCAAGACCGCTCATTCCGATGCCGCCTATACCTACAAAATGTACTCTGTGAATATTCTTAAACATTAAACTTCTTCTACTCTTGCTTTTAATAGTTCAAATTTCTGCAGTAATTTATCCTCATTCTCATAATCATAAGGTCTTATAATTACTGAACGCCTTCTGTTCTTTAATTTTATCCTTACAAGTCTGAAAGCATGATTCTGTATTCTTTCTCTGCGCCTTGATATCTTTATTCTCTTTATCTGGTCAAGAACGATTGTCTTCCTGCCGAACCTGGTTACAAATGCAATACCTTCCCCGCTTATTTCCAGGTATTTATTTTTATAGATATTATAAAGGAGACTTACCAGTGAAATAATCACAATCGCTCCAAGCAGATAAATTATCGGATCCTTCGTTATCAGTGTGAAAGTTTCTTCAACAAACTCTCCGCGGATAACCAGGTAAAGAGCAAACACAATTAAGTAAATGATAGTCGATTGATAATAGAAAGACATATTATACTTAAAGGTCTCTTTCGTATTTAATTCATCTGTGTTCATAATGCGTCTGCAAATTTTATTGCGCTGTCCGCAATTAATGAAGCGGCATCCGGCTTAGCAAGTCTGCCCGCATTGGTTTTCAAAATTTCTAATTTATCAACATCAAATATTGTCGAAATTATATTATCAGCCAATACATCCTTAACATTTTTATCTTCTATTAGCAAAGCTGCATTCTCATCTTCAAGTGATTTAGCGTTATAGTACTGATGATTCTCAGCTACGTTGGGCGAAGGTACCAGTACAGCGGGTAATCCGAGTACCAGCAGTTCGGCTATCGTTGTAGCGCCAGCCCTGGCAACAACCATGTCAGCGGCCGAATATGCCTGGTTCATATCTTCAATAAAGGGTAGAACAATAACTCCGTCGCCGTTAAGGTTTTTATATTTATCGTAATATAAACTTCCTGTTTGCCATACTAACTGAAGATTTCTTTGCCTGAAGATTTCAACAGAAAAAGCGACTGCTTCATTTATCGAGGCAGCTCCAAGACTCCCTCCTAATACCAGCAGCGTTTTCTTCTCCCGGCTAAGATTAAAATGTTTTAACGCGCTTTCTTTGTTCATCTCACCAAGACTCTCACGCACCGGGTTTCCGGTTACCTTAATTTTATCCTTAAACCTTAAATACTTTTCCGAATCTGAATAGCTAACGTGAATTTCATCAGCATATCTTTCCAGTAATCTCGTTGTTACACCGGGATAACTGTTCTGCTCAAGGAGAATAATCTTTGCTCCCATTACAGAAGAGCCCCATATCGCCGGTCCGGATACATATCCGCCGGATCCAATAGCAACCTTCGGCCTGAAACTCATATTTATGATTAAAGACTGAAATAAGGATACTATCAGTTTAACAGGAAACAGAATATTTTCAAGGTTAAACTTCCGGGAAAATCCTTTTATCCATATCGATTTGAACTTATATCCCAGCTTCGGAACAACTCTTCCTTCAATTTTATTTTTCGTACCAACAAACAAAATGTCAGCTTCAGGAATCCTTGCTTTAATTCTTTCGGCAACAGCTACAGCGGGAAACAGGTGTCCGCCTGTCCCTCCCCCTGCAAATAAGAACCTGTACACTGTTTTTGAAGCTGCCATTGTTTAATCCTGAACCGTTTTTGCGCTGTTGCTTTTATTCTGAAGCATCGCGTTAGACATCCCGATGTTCACTAGTATTCCGGTTGAAATACACATAAATATCAGCGAGGTGCCTCCGTAACTAATAAAAGGGAGCGGCAGACCTGTTGTCGGTACTAATCCTGTAGCCACAGCAACGTTAATGAACGCGTTTACCAGTACTGAGATCGAAATTCCGAAAGCAAGGAGCTGCCCGAACACATCTTTACATTTTTTTGCTATCAGAATTCCTGCTGTAAAGAGAACAAGATAAGCAAATAGAACTATCACTGAACCAATGAACCCTAGTTCTTCTCCGAGGATAGCAAATATGAAGTCACCGTAAGCCTCGGGGAGGAAGAGATTGCTCTGTCTGCTGTGGCCCATTCCGACACCAAGAATGCCGCCGCTGCCCAAACCTAATAAAGCCTGTTTTACCTGAATATTTATGTCGCCGCCGTTACTGAAGCTGTGTATAAAAGTTAATATCCTCTCACGCGAGTGCGCAAAGAGCATTGCTCCGATACCGCCGGCAAAACCGCATACTCCTATTGAACCGAGAATATGCTGTATTTTGGCACCCCCTACGAATAATATTGTAAGCGATATAATAAGCACCAGAATTCCGTTACTGAGATTCGGCTGGATAAAAATCAACCCGGCAACCATAATTACCCATATAAACAGGTAGATAAATCCATGTTTAAAATCTTCAATTTCTTTCCCCTTGCTCTCAAGCAGAGCCGCAAGGTGAACTATCAGTGCCAGCCTGGCGAAGTCGGACGGCTGGAAGGTCATAAATCCCAGGTTTATCCATCTTCCCGCTCCCTTAATATCAGGAGCAATAATCATCGTTACTACCAGTAAAACAACTGCTGATATTAAAACCGGCTTGCTGAAATCCTTATATATTTCATATGGTATCATCGCGAAGCCGATCATAAGGCAGATACCGATGATCACCTTGAAGAAATGCGAGTTAAATAAATGAAACAGACTGTCAAACTTAAAAGCACTGTATGTGCTGCTTGCGCTCATCACCAGTACCAGTCCCAGCAGGGTTAATACAAATGCGTCAAGAAATATTGTAATCGACAGTTTCTTCATTATAGTTTGTTTACTGCTTCCTTAAATACTTTTCCGCGATGCTCATAGTTTTCAAACATATCAAAGCTGGCACAGGCCGGTGAAAGGAGAACAATATCACCCGGTCTGGCTTCAAGGTTAGCCGCATGAACAACATCTTCGAGTGTCTGTTTAACTTCAACTTTTATGTCTCTGTGGAAGAAGTTAAATACTTTATCCGCGGATGAACCTATCGCATAAATCTTAATTACTTTTTCAAGAACCAGTGGTCTTATCTGGTTGTAATCGTTGCCTTTATCCTGTCCCCCCAGTATCAGAAAAATCTGTCCCGGAAAGCCTTTAAGAGCGTACCATACAGAATCTACATTTGTGGCCTTTGAGTCATTTATATATTTCACACCTTCTATCTCTCTTACAAATTCAAGTCTGTGCTCAACTCCCTCAAACGTTCTTAAAGCTTTTATTATTGATTGATTTTCAAGTCCGAAAAGTTTTGCCGCGGTAATAACAGCCATTGCGTTCGCGATGTTATGCTCGCCGATAAGATTTATATCTGATACCTTACAGCTGAACTCCAGACGGCTCTCTCTGTTAAAAAATATATCTTCGCCCGAATTATATGTTCCGTTATTCAGCGTTTCCTTCAGGGAGAAATAAAATGATTTGCTTTTATGCTTCTGAACGGAATCCATTAAAGTTTCATTATCCTTATTCAGTATCAGGAAATCATTCTCATCCTGGTTTCTGTATATATTAAGCTTGGATTTGATATAATTTTCAAGCTTATTCTCATACCGGTTCAGATGATCGGGAGTTATATTCAGAATCATCGCGATCTTTGGTTTGAACTTATCGATCAGATCAAGCTGAAAGCTGGAAACTTCAAGTGCGGCAAATTCATCTTCCTTAACATCAAGAGCGATTTCAGAGAATGCGACTCCTATGTTGCCGGCTGTATATGCTTTTTTGCCGCAAACATTGAATACGTGTCCGCACAGACTGGTGGTGGTGGTCTTTCCATTAGTGCCGGTAATAGCAATGATATTCCCTTTGCAGACAGACGCTGCAAGCTCGAGTTCACCGATGATCTTTATTTTCTTCTGACGGGCAGTTTTAATTATTTCGGCATCTGAGGGTACGCCGGGACTAACAACCATCAGGTCGCAGTCCAGAGCTCTGTCAGAATGACCCCCCGTCTCAAATTCTATTTTATTTGACCTTAGTATTTCCAGATATTCATCAAGTGCTTTTCCGGAAGCTGTATCAGTTACAAACGAAATTCCGCCTAATCTTGCGGCCAGCTTCGCTGCGCCTGCACCGCTTCTTTTCGCGCCAACTATGGTAACTTTTTTTCCTGCTATATTCATTTTATCTTATCTTAAATGAGGCCAGACTTATAATGGCCAGTATGATCGCAATAATATAAAACCTGATTACTATCTTGGGCTCAGGCCAGCCCATCATTTCGAAATGATGATGAATGGGGGCCATCTTAAAGACTCTTCGCCCCTCGCCATATTTCTTTTTCGTTATCTTGAAATAAACTCTCTGAATGATAACCGAGATTGTCTCCAGGAAAAATATTCCTCCTAGTATAGGGATCAATAATTCTTTTTTTATAAGTACCGCAAGAATTCCAAACGCTCCTCCGAGTGCAAGAGAACCTGTATCTCCCATAAAAACCTGGGCCGGGTACGAGTTGAACCAGAGGAATCCAAGCGAAGCACCTACCAGAGCGGCTACAAAAACTGTGAGCTCTCCGGCCCCCGGGAGATAAATTATATTCAGATAGTTTGAGAAAATCGAGTTGCCGCTTACATAGCTGATTATCGCGAGGGTAAGCATAACAATGGTGATTACCCCGATCGCAAGTCCGTCCAGTCCGTCTGTTAAATTAACAGCGTTCGAGGTAGCTGTTACTATAAAAACCACAACAGGTATATAAAATATTGAGAAATCGAAATTAACGTTCTTAAGGAATGGCACCGTTGTTAATGAATGTATTCCCTCAAACTGCGGAGCGAAATAAATTACAGAACCAATAGCCAGTCCTATTATTACCTGTCCTAGCAGCTTGTAACGAGCTATCAGCCCGTTAGGCAGTTTTTTTACTACTTTAAGATAGTCATCAAGGAAACCTACCCCGCTAAGCCAGATCGTACCGGAAAGGATCAGTATGATGTAAATGCTTAAGATATTCGACCAGAGGAGCACAGGGATAACTACACATAAAATTATTATTAGTCCCCCCATAGTCGGGGTACCTGCTTTCGACCAGTGAAACTTGGGACCATCGATCTTCTTCGCTTCACCGATCTGGTTCTGCTGAAGCTTGCGTATAATCTTCGGTCCTAAATAAAAGGAAAGAAACAGGGCGGTAATCGCCGATAAAGCCGACCGGAAGGTAATAAACCGGAAAACATCGAATCCGGGGGGATTAAATACCTTATTTATATATTCCGATAAAAAGTAGAGCATTGTTATCCGGCTTTTTCTTCGATAATTCTTACAAATTCTTCCATCTTCATTCCCCGTGAACCTTTCACAAGGATGACAGATTTACTTAAATCCTGTTCTCTGAGAAAATCGTTAAGTTTCTGCCGTGAACTGAAGAACCTTGCGTTAACAGATTTCTGCTTCAATTCCTTATATAGATTTTTCATCAGCGGACCGATAAGGAATACCTCGCTGAATTTGTTCGCTTTCACTGCGGAAGCTAATTTCCGGTGAAGTTCGGGTCCTTCTTCACCAAGTTCGCGCATATCGCCAAGTACGGCTATCTTGCGGCTGTACAGCTTTATTTTTCCTGCAAGGTTCATTGCTTCTTTCATTGAAACAGGACTTGCGTTATAAGTATCATCAAGTAGTAAAATATTCTTACCGCGTTTAACGTTTAATCGTTTCTCCACCTGCTTCAGCTTATTTAGTCCTTCAGTAACTTCCTTTACAGACAATCCTAACGTAAATGCCACTGCCGCGGCGGCAAGAAAGTTTTTCGCGTTGGCTTCACCGTATAGGGGCATATCAATTTTAAGCTTATTCTTTTTGTAGGTAATTTCAATCTCAGGCCTTCCGTCATCGGTATATCCGCACACTTTTCCTCTAACTGCCGAATTCGAGTTGAAACCGTAAGTAACTTTCTTTTTATAATCCTTCGCCGTCTCCTTCAATAATTTGTCATCTTCATTTATAAAGAGAGTACCATTCATTTCTGCAGTTGCTTTAAATAGTGCCGATTTTTCTTTCAATACACCTTTTCTATTTAAAAAGAATTCAAGGTGAGAATCACCGATATTTGTAATCACAGCATAATCCGGAAGAGCTATCTTTGCCGTGTACTCAATTTCTCCAAAGTGGTTTGTACCAAGCTCCGCAACGAGAATATCGTGCTTCTCATTTGTGCTGAAGAGAGTTAGAGGAACACCGATATGGTTGTTGTGGTTAGCAACGGTTTTGTTAACCTTATATTTCGTACTTAAAAGCATGGCTGCCATCTCTTTTGTTGATGTTTTACCTGCGCTGCCGGTTATCCCGATAATTTTCGTACTAAGTTTTTTCCTCCAGACTCCGGCCAGCTCACCTAAGGCTTTTACCGTATCCTCAACAGCCGCTGCCGGTACGTCTATATCTCCCAATTTCTTCAGCTTCTTCTTGTTAACCAGTACAGCAATGGCGCCGTTTGAAACGGCTTCGTCAATATAATCATGCCCGTCGAACCTTTCGCCTTTTATCGCTACAAACAGGCAGCTGCCCGGTATATTCCTGGAATCAATCGATACATTCCTTATAGTTCTGAAATTATCCGGGTTATAAAGAACCGCAGATTCCAGATTAAACAAATCTTCAAGTGATATTCCGATCCTCTTCATATATTCAGATATTTCTCAGCCATTTCCCTATCGGAAAAATGTCTTCTAACTCCTTTTATCTCCTGGTAAGTTTCATGCCCTTTACCTGCTATCAGAATCACTGCATCAGGTTCAGACTTCTTTATCGCTGTTTTAATTGCTTCTTCCCTGTCTTCAATAACTTCATAGTTCTGTTTTTCAATTCCAGCTTCAATCTCTTTAATAATTTCTGCAGGATTTTCATTTCGGGGATTATCGGAAGTAATGAATACCTTCGTGCTTAGGTCTGAGGCAATCCTGCCCATTACAGGCCTCTTTGTTTTATCCCTGTTTCCCCCGCAGCCGAATACCGTATATACCGGGTGCTTTTCGGCCACTATACTTCTTATCGCCGTTAAGGTTTTCTCAAGACTGTCGGCATTATGCGAATAATCTATGATTACTTTTTTCTCGCCTTTGCTTGTTAATTCAAATCTTCCCGGCACCTGCGGAGTATTCTTTATACCCTTTACAGCTGTCCCGGGATCTATACCCAATAAAGTAGTTACAGCAAAAGCGAAAGAAGCGTTGTATGCGTTAAATTCCCCGACCAGCGGCGTTGTTACCGGATAATTACTGTCTTCTCTTTCAATAGTGAAATAGGTGCCTTCAAGGTCGTAGGAGATGTCTTTAATATTAAAGTCTGCACCCGGCATCTTACCTAGTGAATATAGAGGAGCCACTCTATTTTCGATGATCTTTGGGGAAGATTTATCATCAACATTGTATACACCGAATGCAGACAAACTAAGGTTATCAAAAAGTATTTTTTTCGCTGATAGGTAATTTTCAAAATTCTGATGAAAATCGAGGTGATCTGAGGAAATATTAGTGAATACAGCAGCCGAAAAATTGAGACCAAAAACACGTTTCAAGGCAAGGGCGTGAGATGACACTTCCATAACAACATAATTGCATCCGTTGTTGTACATCTCAAGCAGCAGCTTATTGAGGTCATTTGATTCAGGCGTCGTAAGCGAAGACTCTATTTCCTTATCTCCTATATAATTAGATATCGTTCCTATAAGTCCGGTTTTATATCCGGCTGTTTCCAGTATACTTTTTATTATAAATGAAGTAGTTGTTTTTCCTTTTGTTCCTGTTATTCCTATCAGTTTAATTTTTTCCGATACATTTTTATAAAAGCCTTTTGATAATTCAGCCAGCGCCTGTCTGGAATCTTTAACCAGTATCTTCGCCGTTTCAGTATGAAGAAAAATTTCATCCGGCACAGCGTCATTATCTTCAAGAACTACAGCAAGGGCTCCTTTATTGAGGGCATCTGTTATGAACCTGTGTCCGTCAACATTAAACCCTTTTACAGCAACAAAAACCGAACCCGTAACAACCTGCCTCGAATCATAAAATATCCCTGCAACATCCTTCCTTTGAACATTCCCCACAACCTGAATAACATGCACGCTATTTATTAATTCTGTCAGCTCCATTAATAAACTGAAGTGCCGTTAACTGCTATCTCTTTACATTCCAGCCTGCAAAGCTGACCTTTTTTTATCTTGGAACCGGGAGCAATACTCTGTGATATAACCATACCGGTTCCATTCATAACATACCTTACACCGAGTCCTGATAAAATTGTAATAGCATCTTTAATATGATAGCTGCTGAGGTCAGGCATAATTTTTTTTTCCATGCACACAGAAATTAAATCGGGATCAGGAGAATGAAATGCCGCGTTGGTGTATACTACATTATCGTCCTGTGTATTTCTAACTCCGGCAACTTTCAGATCCTGGTTGATCTTGTTATCCTCCAGAGGTTTTATAATTTCCGGATCACGTTCAATAATTCTCTTTGCTACGTTCTTGAAGATGGGGGCCGCGGCCAGACCGCCGTATCTTCCTATCTTCGGTGAATTTAACAGTACCAGGCAGACAACCTGAGGATTATCCGCTGGAAAGAATCCTATGAAGGAGGAATTATAGCTTGCCTTGGAATAACTGCCGTCTATAATACGCTGCGAGGTCCCGGTTTTACCGCCGATTGAAACACCATCAATCCTGGCATTTTTCCCGGTACCGTTCTCAACTACTCCAACCAGCAGCTTTCTCATTCTTAGGGAGGTAGATTCTGAGATTACTCTTCTTACTTCACGGGGAGAGTTTGTTACAACTGTTCCTCCGTCACGACTTGCTTCCTTCAAAAGTATCCTTGGTTCATACAATATCCCGCCATTTACTATGGCGCAGTAGCCCGTTATCAGCTGAAGCGGAGTAACAGCAATCTCGTATCCAAATGACATAAAAGTTTTGGTGAGACTCCCCCACTCATCCGGTTTTTTCAGCGTACCTTTTACTTCACCCGGAAGAGATACAGAAGTAAAATTCCCGAAACCGAAACCGCGGGCATATTTGTAAAATGATTCATCGTCTAGTCGCTGTACAAGCTTTGAGATACCTATGTTGCTCGACTGCTCTATAATCCCCTTAACAGTAAGGTAAGCATGCTCATGGGTGTCGCTTATGTATACCGATTTAACCTTGTATCGACCGTTCTCAACAAAAACTGACTCGTTCTCTTTGCATAGATTCTGATCTAGTAATGATGCAAGGGTAAATGATTTAAACGTTGAGCCGGGCTCATAAGTGTCCGTAATTGCCCTGTTTCTTCTCTGGTCGTCCGAATATTCCCAGTAATTGTTGGGATCAAAGTCCTGTATGTTTGCCAGCGCAAGTATCTCTCCGGTATTGGGATTCATTATTATGCCCACCCCGGAGGCAGCATCATACTCTTTCACCCCTGCCTCCAGTTCATCCTCAAGGATCGACTGAAAAGCCTTATCAATTGTGAGGTAAATATTAAGCCCTGGTACAGCAGGTTTAGTCTGTTCTTCTTCAACTGTAATCATATCACCTATCGCGTCTCTCTCAACTATCATCGCGCCGTCTTCACCGGAAAGGATGTCGTCAAATGTTTTAGCAACACCGCTTACACCGTTGTAATTACTATTTACATAGCCCAGTAAATGAGCGGCAAGGTCTTTATAGTAATATACCCTTGTGGGATCGTCTACAGAAAAAACTGAAGGCATCCTTATACTTTTCAGAAGTATAGCCTTTTCTCCGGAAACCTTTTTTTCGAGGCATACATTCCGCCCTTTTGCTTTCATAAGGCTGAGGTAATGAGTTTTTGATTTACCGAATACCGATGCAAATTTATCCGCGATCTTAATCTTCTCGGCCTCAGAGGTCATCCGCATATCAGCAAAGAAGGTGATGTCATCCCTGTTGTATACAAGAAGAGAATTATTTCTGTCGTATATAAGTCCCCGGTCAGCCTTGATCTTATCTACCGATGTCTGCTGCCTCTCCGCATAGTATCTTAACTCTTCGCTTTTTACAATCTGGATATCAACTAGTTTGATTATCAGTATTATAAAACTGATAAATGCAAAAAGGACTATAAGCAGCAATCTCCGGTTAATCATACTTTTCTTTTAGCTGATTTTCAATTTGTTCAATTTTTTCCTTGTCTACCTTAACTTTCAAGACCGGCGGGCCTCCTCTAATCATTCCGAGTTCTTTTTCCGCAATCTCAGTGATCCTTTCTTCCGAGGATAGATATTGTTCTTTAACCGTCAGATTAACTTGCCAGTTGCTTTTCAGATCAAGTTGCTTTTCCGCCAGAATTTTTTCTTTGGTCAGCTCTTCGCATTTTAACTTTATACCGACATAAAAAAGCACCAATACAATAAAAGAAGTAAATAACATAACACTGAAGAAAAGGAATGGTTTTGAACCTTTCTTCATACTCTCTCCGCTGCTCTTAGTTTCGCGCTCCTCGCTCTGGGGTTGCCTGAAGTTTCGTCCGGAGACGCTGTAACGGGTTTACGGGTGAGTATCTTTAATCTCCTTTCCTTGTCGCACTGGCAAACCGGATATTCCTTCGGACAGATGCAGTCGAGTGTTTCATATTTAAATGTTTCCTTCACTATCCTGTCCTCAAGTGAATGATATGAAATAATCACAATTCTTCCGCCTTTATTAAGTAGACTTACTGACTTATCAAGGAAAGTCTTCAGCACTCCTAGCTCGTCATTTACATAAATCCTCAGGGACTGGAAAATTCTGGATAATGTTTTGTTCTGATTCTTGAACGGAATTACTCCTTTGATTATTTCCGTCAGCTGAGAAGTGGTCTCTATCCTGCTGTCAATCCTCCTCCGGCCTATCTCTCTGGCAATCCTCCTGGAAAGCCGTTCTTCGCCGTAATGAAAGAAAATATCCGCAAGATCCTCTTCAGAAAATGAATTTATTATGTCGGCGGCGCTTACAACTTTGGATTTATCCATCCTCAGATCCAGTTTTGCTTCCTCTCTGTAAGTGAATCCCGAAGAGGGATTATCGAGCTGAAACGAGGAAACTCCAAGATCTGCAAAAATTCCGTCAAAGAACCCGAAAGATTCTATCTTCGCGATAACATCTATTTCAGAAAAATTAAAATTATAAAGTCTTGCCCGGTCATCTTTAGAAAATTTTTCCTTTGAAAAGCTGAATGCATCTTTATCTACATCAGAAGCAGCAATAACCGCGTCTTTATTCAGAATATTTAAGAACGCTTCAGTATGTCCGCCGAATCCAAGCGTTGCATCAAAATATTTTCCTGATTTATCTGTTATCAGGTACTCAATACTTTCATTCAATAAAACCGGCGTATGATGAGTCTTCATCTTTACGCCATTACTTTTGCTGCAATCTCTTCGTAAGTTTCAGAAGATTGTTCGAGATATTCCTTGTACGTATTGGGATTCCATAATTCAATCTTCTTCAGCGCGCCTAATACAAGTACTTCTTTTTCGATCTTTGCATATTCAAGTAAGTTTGGCGGAATTAAAATCCTCGATTGTGAATCAAGTTTATCTTCTGTCGCGTACTGCAGTATCATCCTGATAAATTTTGCTTCCTGCGGATTGAATGGATTAAGGTCGATTAGCTTCTGTTCAAAGTGCTGCCACTGGTCCATAGGATATACATCTATACAGTTGGCCGTTCCCTGTGTCATAACAAAGGTATCATTTGCCTCGGGTGATAGCTGACGCCTTAATTTGGCCGGTATACTTAACCTTCCCTTGGAGTCAACTGAATATGTGTATTGTCCTCTGAACAAATTTTCAACCTTTACTTGGAATAATTCACCACAATTCCCCACAACTCCCCAAAATTAACATAATTTAATCTGGAAAGTCAAGAATTTTTTTTCATTTTCACCACAAACGGTAAAAGAATTTTACCCTGGGAGGATAAAGTGTGATTATTGAACTAAAACTTCCGGATTTGTCATAACGTCGGCGGTGGGTGGTGAATGGAAACACAATTGGGGGAGCATTTTCTCTGAGAGCGACTGCAAAAATTGAAGTATGAATAAAATACATTTAGTTTTGATAGATGGATAATTTTTAACAAATGAAAACTTGAATAAATAAATGACAGGTAAGAAAAATGTTTACGAAAAAATATTTTTTTATAATAATTCTGCTGGGAGCTTTCGTGGCAGGATGCAGTAATAATAAACATGGGAATAAAGAACTCCCTGAAACCCAAAAGGATACTGTAATTACAAATTATTTTGGAACAAAAGTGTCCGATCCTTTCCGCTGGCTTGAAAATAATAACGCTCCCGGGGTGCAGCAATGGATTGCAGACCAGAATAAATATTCTGAGAAGGTTCTCTCGGGTTTTCCTGAGGGAAAGAAAATTGAAGACAGAATAAAAGAACTGCAGACAACAGGGGTTGAACAATACGGTCCGAAGCTGATGAACGGTCAGCTTTATTTTATGCAGTCTACTCCCCCTCAGGCCCAGGCAGTTGTGGCAACAAGATCCTGGCCGGAAGGAAATACAACTGTGCTCGTTGATCCGAATGCTATGGGAAGCGACGTAGCTATTACAGGTTTCTGGCCGTCGCCTGATGGAAATTACCTGGCTTATACAACCGCGGAGGGGGGCACAGAAGCTGCAACAATACACATAAGAGATCTGAAGTCAGGCAGCGACCTGAGTGATTCCCTGGTAAGCGCGGGGGGCGGCGCAACTCCCGCGGGAATGGCGTGGGACGCTGATGAGAAAGGCTTAACGTATGTACGTCTTCCTATGCCGGGAACGGTACCCGATTCTATTTCCCAGTTTAATGCAGCGCTCTATCATCATATCTTAAACCAGCCTCAGGAGAATGACAAACTGGTCTTCGGAAAGGATCTTTCTAAAGTAGCCGAATATACCTTCATCCCGTCTGAAGATGGTAAACAGGTGGCAATGTTTGTTCATTTCGGCGACGGAGATCCCGATTATGTCTATATAAGACAGAGCAGCGAGGAATGGAAACAGGTACTAGATACCAGCGCGAATGTAAGAGTCTCCGGAGAGATAAATTCCGGTGCGGCCTGGGATGCCGGTAATAACCTTCTTGTTGTTGCTTATCAGGATGCCCCGTTGGGCAAGCTTTTATCAATAAACAAAAATGGAACATCCAAAACGCTCGTCCCGCAGGGCGACTGGGCCTTTAACTCTGTTTCTGCCATGCAAAACGGCTTCCTGTTAATTAAGGTTAATGGACCGCAATGGAAAATTGATCAGTATGATAAGCAGGGTAAGCTGGTTAAAACGGTGGGACTCCCCGGTGAAGGTATAGGAATAAATGCTGTTGTTTCTTCTCCTGATAACGGCAGTGCCTTAATTACTTATGCGGGCTGGACATTCCCGGAAAAATGGGACTTGTACAATTCTGAATCCGGCGAACTTAAAACAATATTTCAAGGCAAACCAGCGGCAGATTATTCGAAGGTTAAATACAGCGTAATTGAAGCTGTATCAAAGGACGGAACAAAAATACCTGTTACGGTTGTTAGAATGGACAGCATTACGCCTGATGGCAAGCGTCCCACCATTGTTTACGGATACGGCGGCTTCGGTATTACAAGGAAACCTCACTTTATCGGACCTTATCTGGTGTGGCTGGAGAACGGTGGCGTATTTGCCTTTACAAATCTGCGCGGAGGCGGCGAATATGGTGAAGGCTGGCATGCCGCTGGTATGCTGAGCAAGAAGCAGAATGTTTTCGATGATATGTATGCCGCAACTCAGGCAATGGTGAAGAATAACTGGACGGATAAAGAACACCTCGGCATTATGGGCGGCTCTAATGGCGGTCTGCTGATGGGTGCCCTGCTCACGCAGCATCCGGATGCATTCAAGGCTGTGGTAAGCTTCGTCGGTATATATGATATGATAAGGAATGAGCTCTTCCCTAATGGTCAGTATAATATAAGTGAATACGGCTCGGCTGCAAATCCTCAAAGTTTTCAGTGGCTGTATGCATATTCCCCATATCATCATGTAAAGCCGAATACAAATTATCCGGCAGTACTGCTTGAGACAGGTATGAATGATCCTCGCGTAGCCTCCTGGCAGAGCAGGAAGTTCGCTGCGGCTCTTCAGGATGCCAATACTTCTGACAATCCGATTATATTATTAACAAGAATGAATGAAGGTCACGGCGTTACCGCTTCTTTCAGTCAGCGTTTAGGTAATTACGCGGCATCTATGACGTTCTTCGCCCACGAACTCGGATTAAATCTTAAATAAATTATTTTTTTATCCCGGCTTCAGATATTTAATCGATGTCTGATGCCGGGGATTAAATCCGGTCTGCATCAATAATCTGTATCTTTTAAAAGCCTTTCTTTTGAGGAATCCCTCTGTTTTACTTCTCCTGAAAACCTGGGTAGATGATCCCTGCAATAGGTATGACCCTCACAGGAAACCAGATGCTGTCTCTCTGTTAAGATGGGGATGAAAGCCTTTTAAAAGCTTGTTGGAGGCCGGGTAAAGGCCGAGTAAAGGCCGAGTAAAGGCCGAACAAAGAAAGGAGTTCACAGGTTTATAAATTTGAGCCAACTGCCGGAATCGAACCGGCGACCTACGCATTACGAATGCGTTGCTCTACCAGCTGAGCTAAGTTGGCTTTTAAAAATAAAAATGGCAAATGCAAAATAACCATTTACCATTTTATAATACAAGACGGTACTGAGCAATTATCTCAATTTCTTTTTATGACGATTCTTTCTCAGTCTTTTTTTCCTCTTGTGTGTAGCCATTTTATGGCGTTTACGTTTTCTTCCACAAGGCATTATATGCTCCTATTTTTTATGTGATTCTAATAATTCCTGAGCCTTCTTCCCTACTTCGGAATTAGGATCGATCTGAACGGCCTTCTTAAGCCATTCCTGAGATTTTTCAAAATTTCCAGCTGTTAAGTTAACAATTCCCAGGTTTAAATACCCAATCTGATGCTGAGGAGAATATTTAAGGGCTTTTTCCATCTGTTTTACCGCCTCATCGTAATTGTGGAGGTTGTAATAACAAACTCCCATATCAATTCGTGCGTCGGCATCAGAAGGATTCTTCTCAAGGTATTTCTGGTAATCTGTTATCGCCTGTTCGTATAAACCCGAGTCATTTTTCAGGTGAGCCAGCTCCAGCAGCGATGCTGTGTCATCAGGATTATTCTTTACCTGTGCTTCCAGCTCATTTATTCTCTGAATATTGTTAAGATCAACTCCAGAACTTTGACCCGTCACCTGGGTCTGTGCAGTTACTTCCGGTTCATTAGAACTTAACACTCCCGATGACCAGAGAATAATAAAAATTATGACAATAACTCCTCCGAAAATCATAAGGAGTTTCTTCTGATTAAGTTCTTTGGGTTTGGCGGGAGCTGCCTTTTTGTCAGCCGTGGCTTTTAATTTGTTCTGCCCGGTATTGCCTTTTTTTGTTCGGGTTCGTTTAGTCTTCGCATTCAGCGGCCTTTTTCCGGGAGATTTTTCTTCCTGCGGTGACTTCGTTTGTTTTACAATTTTCTCTACCTGGTTTCCTTTTAACACAGCGCCGCAGTATTTGCATACTTTGCTGGTCAGCAGGATTTTCCTCACCGCAGTTGTCGCAAATAATAATTTCTTCTTTCTGCGTTTCCTGAACTTCTTCGGCTCTCTCACTTTCAGCGTCCCTTAAATCAAATCCGCACTCAGGACAAAAATTATATTCTTTCTCCAGTTTAGTTCCACAGGAGGGACAAAATTTAATCATTAATACTAGCCTTCTTTTTCTTTCATTCCGGCATCAACCATCTCCTTAAAGTCCTTGGAGAATTTGAACGTCGGAACATAATGTTCAGGCACAAAAACCTGCTCTCCTGTTTTAGGGTTGCGGGCCTGCCGTTCTTTTTTCTTTTTTACTTTGTAACTTCCAAATCCCCGAATCTCAATATTCCTGCCTTGCTTCAGGGCGTCTATCACGGTTCTGAAAAAGCCTTCTATAATTGCCTCTGTTTCAAGCTTCGTTAAACCGGTACCCGTTGCCACTTTGTCAACTATGTCTGCCTTGGTCATATTTTCTCCCGCTTACTTTACTTTAGATTATTCTAACTCATTGTTATTTAATAAGTTAAATTATCAAAGGGGGAGAAAAAAATCAATTATTCGGGCGCCCGGGTAATGTACAACACATTATTCTAACAGAGGTTACAACGATTTGTTCCATCTCAAAATGATAACTTTATCCCATTATTTGATGAAACTGACAGTAAATATACGTTTATTTTTTATTTTAATAATGGTATAAATATTGAATCTTCTTTAGAAAACTTATCTTTGTGTGTCGAAAATGGAACTTATTCAAATAATAGAATCTACGGTTTTTTTCTTCAGTCTGGGACTCCTGGTCCTGCTGATCATGTCGTACCTGCTCTTTAAGGTCAGGAACCGGTCCGTGAACTTCCCCCGTGAAAGCCCGGAAACGAGTGGAAAATCGGATATAATTTACGAAATGACGGCAGAACAAAAAATAGAGGATGACCAGGCTGTCCGACTCAAAAAAAGATTCACAGTAGTAAATGAAACTTCGAATGAACCGTCCGGCCCGGCCCGGCTTTCAAGGGGCTACGAAATGAATTCCCGTTTTTATATTTATAAACCCGGAAGAAATAAAATCGTTACCAACCTTCAGCTGTCGAGAATAAAAGATTAAGCAGCTCTTGCCTAACCTTCGTAAAGTCAGCTTATTTTTCTTTTGCTCCCGATTCTCCAAATGCTGTGTTCGTCACCATCTTATGTGAATCATAAGGCGCTGCCGCTCCGCCAAGATACTTGTGGAACCACTCCAGATGAGCGTTATAGTAAAGGGGCATCGATTTAACAAAATCCGGCCAGTGCCCGTCGTTTTTGAAAATTATTAACCTCGAATCTATTCCAAGCGTCTGTAATGTTGTAAAAAACTGTATACTTTGTGTATAAGGCACCCGGTAATCTTTTTCCCCTGTAATAATTAATGCTGGTGTTTTGAAATTATCTACATAACTGGATGGTGAATATTTTTTATACAGATCTGAATTCCAGGGCTGTCCTTTTAGATCCCAGTTCACAAACCATAGTTCTTCAGTAGCGCCCCACATCGATTCCAGATCGAATATTCCCATCATAGAAGCAAGACATTTGAACCTGTGTGTCTGTGCCTCAAACCAGTCCATCATATATCCGCCGAATGACCAGCCCATTGCCCCTACCCTGTTGGTATCTACGTAAGAAAGTGTTTCAAGCGAATCGGTTACCTTCATCAGGTCTTCAAATACTTTTCCTCCCCAGTCGCCGCTTATCTCCTTTGTATATTCGGCGCCGAATCCTGTTGACCCATGAGGATTAGGGAAGGCAACTACATAACCTGCTCCCGGGTAAACCTGCCAGTCGCCTCTGAATGAATCCATCCATTGTCCCTGGGGACCCCCATGCACATTCAGTATTAGAGGATATTTTTTATTGGGATCAAAATTATGTGGCTTAACTATAAATACCTGCACCTTATGTCCGCCGGCTCCTTCAACCCACATCTGTTCAACAGGCCTCACATCTACTTCTTCAAGAAAATCTTTGTTCATTGAAGTCAGAGACTTGTAAACTTTTGTACCGGTATTTATACTGTATATTTCCGAAGGTTTACCTACCGCGCTGGATAAATAATATATAGAATTCTGATCGGGTGAAATTTCGTATGCGAAAACGGAGGTGTTTCCTGTAACCTGCCTTATGCTGTCGGTCTTCAGATCCATTTTATACACAGGATCAGTACCCTGGTATGCCGCCGTGAAATAAAGCGTTCCCGAATCATCCCCCCACTTTACGGCGCTGATCGTATTATCAAATTTTTCTGTGAGGTTGGTAATTTTTTTTGTTTCTCTGTTGAACATTGCTGCCCTGTACCTGTCGGCTTCATATTTAGGTGTAAGCTGCATCCGGAATGCGATGTATTTGCCGTCAGGTGAATATGCCGGAGAACCGTCCCATGATTTATTAGATGAGGTGATATCAACAGCTTTACCGCCTTCGGCCGGAACAATATATAAATCCGAATTTGTGGAAAGCGCCAGGTTTGAACCGGGATTGTTCACATAGCATATTTCTTTGCTGTCTGGTGAGAAAGCATACTTAACACTCCCTCCCAGCTTGTACATATCTGATAATAGTTCGCTGTGTGCGATATCGGAATATTTCTTTGTCTCCAGATTGTAAACAAAAAGATGGGTCTCCTTTTCACCGCGGTACTCTGTCCAGTGCCGGAATAAAAGACTATCTGCTACGTAGGCCTGCAGGGGACCGTCCTTTACAGATTCAAGCAGTTTCTTGTTGCAGTCATTGTCCGTTCCGCAGCCAGGGAAAATGTCTGTCGTGAAAGCTACAAGTTTTCCGTCGGGGGAGAGAACAGGATCTGCTATTCCTGTGGATAAATCAGTGAGCTTTTCAGTGTCCCCGCTTTTAATATTGTATTCATAAAGCTGACTGTCGATCAGATAATATAACTCAGCATCGTCATTCGACCATAAGGGTGTTGTTTCATTCTTTTCGGATGCTATAACTTTCTTAACATCGGTTCCGTCATTATTCATGATGTAAATATCTGAGTTCGACTTCCCTTCCTTCATATTGTAATTGGTTACTGTAAACGCAAACTTATCTCCGGAATGTGAAAGAACCGGCGCACCTACGTATTTAATTTTATACAGATCTTCAATGGTAAATGGCTTTTTCTGTGAGAAAAGAGGTGATGAGATGGTCAGGATTAAAACGATTAAAAATATGGAGTGTTTCATTCGACTTATTCCGTAAAATTCAAAAATGAAATTTATTAAATATTATAAAAGTAAATCAAATACCAGGGGTGATAAAAGACAAATGGGTCTCATCAGGCTGAAGGAAAGGGTTCTATGAAGGATTTCCTTCCCGGCTCAGGATCTTAATGAGCCGGAAAAGAAATAACCGTATAATTTTTTTGGCTTAAATCTTCGGCAAACGTTCGAGGTATGAACTATTGCTCAGGATTGCAAAAGTATTAATTTTTCTTAGTTCTTCCAGATTCAGGCAGTCCATATAACTCATCGAGCTTCTCAGGCCGTCTGATATTCCGTCTATAACGTTTTTCACTACCCCCTTATACGGCACCATGGTCTCTTCGCCTTCAATAAATTCGTTTCTCATCTTAACGCCGAACGAGGCGGAGCCGCGGTATTTTTTCCAGAGCTGTCCGTTATATTTTATTATTTCACCGGGGGTCTCCTTCGTGCCGGAAAGCATCCTGCCCAGCATAACAACATCTGCTCCAAGCGCGATTGCTTTGGCTGTGTCGCCGGGACTCTTAATTCCGCCGTCAGCTATAACTTTAATCTTAAGCTTTTTGTCCTGACGTGAATATAGAACATTTAGCAGAGATGAAACCTGCCCTATACCTATCCCTGTCTGGATTGATGTAGTGCATACACTCCCGCTTCCTATACCTACTCTCACCGCGTCCGCGCCTGCAGACTCCAGCTGTTCCAGCGATGCCCCGTGCGCGATGTTTCCTACTATAATCCTCACCTTGAACCGCTTTTTAATTTCCTCGGTATGACACAGTACTGCTTTATTGTTAGCGTTAGCCGTATCAATACAAATCATATAATTTTTAGCCGCCAGCTTCTCAACCGTATCCATAGACGTATTCAGTGCAACCGAAACAGCTCTCAGGTTCACTCCGTTCTTCTGATCATGCAGAACATCCTCTAACGATGAATCGAACCTGTTAAGTATCCCTACACAGCCCAGCCGGCTCAGCTCTTTTGCCATCTCAATGCCGGTAACTGTATCCATGGGACTGGATAACACAGGAACGTTTAGTTTCTCACCTAAAAATTCGCTTGCGGTATTTGCTTCGGTTCTCGACTTAATGCGTGAAACAGCTGTGGGTATAAGACTTATATCATCATAAGTTAATGACTGGTGGAATTCGTTCAACTCTCTTTTTGTGTAAACTTTCATCTTTCTCTGTATTTCGAATAATTTTTAATTTTTAATTGTTAATTTTTAATTCTTAATTAGTTCTTCTGCCTCATCTAGCAGCATGTTCATTTTCTTTGTAACTGCCAGTACGGGATCCGGTGAATTCATATCTACACCCGCACCTGCAAGTATATTTATGGAATAATCAGAACTCCCCGATCTCAGGAAGTTAAGATATTTTTCAACCGCGGGCTGCCCCTCCTTCAGTACTTTCTGTGCAAGCACTTCTGAAGCTGCAAACCCTGTAGCATACTGGTATACATAGAAATTGTAATAGAAGTGGGGAACCCTTGCCCAGGTAAATTCCTCTTCTTTGTCTATCACCATTTCAGGACCCCAGTATTTCTGGTAAATATCCTTATATAATGCACAAAGATCCTGAGAATTAAGCGCCATACCTTTTTCGGTTTTATCGTATACAAGGGCTTCAAATTCCGCGAACATCGTCTGCCGGTAAAAGGTAGAGGTGACATTATTAAGATATTTTTCTATAAAATATAATTTATCTTCACGTGTTTCGGCCATCTTAATAAAATACTCAAGCAGAAGGGATTCATTGAATGTCGATGCCACTTCAGCAAGGAATATCGTATAATTGGAATAAATAAAAGGCTGGGTTTTCCCTGTATAATATGAATGCATATTGTGCCCCATCTCGTGGCTCAGCGTAAATACATCGTTCAGCAGGTCTGTCCAGTTCAGCAGAACATACGGGTGAACCCCGAAGGTTGTTCCAGATGAATAAGCTCCGCTTTTTTTGGCCTGAGTTTCATAAACATCTATCCACCTGTTGTCAAAAGCATTCTGAAGTGAGTTCAGATAATTTTCACCCATTGGCTTTAATGATTCAAGCACTATTTTTTTTGCTTCTTCATAAGGATACTTTCTGTCGAATGCCGCCGGAAACAGAGTTACGTATACATCATAAGGATGCAGCTCTTTAAGTCCCAGCAGTTTCTTCTTCATTGCCGCCCACCGGTACATAGGGGAAAGGTTTTCATTCACAGTCTTTACCAGGTTGTCGTAAACAGACACAGGGATATTATTCTGACCCAGTGCCGCTTCCCTTGCGCTGCCGTACTTCCTTGCCCTTGCTTCGAATATATTCGACTTGAGGCTTCCTGAGAATAATACAGAAAGAGTATTTGCGTATTCAACAAAAGGTTTGAAGTAGGCCTTAAATGACCGCTCCCTGTATTGTCTGTCTCCCGAGTACATCGCTGCGTAAAACCTTCCATGGGAAAGCTGTGCCTCTTTCCCGTTCTCGTCTAAAACAACCGGGAATTTCATATCAGCGTTGGTAAACATAGAGAATACATTGTAGGAGGTGGGCGTCAGCTCGCCGGCAAGCGCCAGTATTTCTTCTTCCTTCTGCGAAAGGGTATGAGATTTCTTCCTTAAAAGATCTTCAATGGAATGTTTATATAGCTTCAGTTCATCCTTTGAGTTTATCATCCCCGTCAGCTTTTCCTCCGGTATACTCAGCAGCTCGGGCCTGATGAAAGAGCTTACCATCGATACACGGGAGTAGAGCGACTTTACGCGCTCGTCCATCGACTGGTACTTCCCTACCCGCAGGTCGCTGTCTTTCGCCAGCATCGTGTATAGATACAGTCTCTCCAGCTTAATCCCAACTTCGTCATCAAATTTCATGCATTCCAGCAGTTTCTCAGCACTTTCATCCAGCTTCCCGCTAAAACTTTTATACATCTCGAGGTTATCCTGTATCCATTTAAAATCGGCTTCCCAGGCTTCAATGGAATCATAGATATCATTTAAATTCCATTTATACTTTTCTTCTATTTCCTCTCTTGAGGGTAGTTCTAAAGTTCCGGCTGTTTCCGGAAAATATTCTTCCTTCTGTAGGTTGCGCATATTGATAAACCCCTGTCAGGATTTTTATGAAATATTATTGTTAACTAAAAATTTATTGTTTAATATAAACCATTTTACGTGATAACATCAACAGGAACATAATGGGACAACCTTTGCAATTTACAGAAATACAATCTCAATTTCTAAATATAACCCGTCGATTTTTCAGGTTGTTTTTCCTGCCGAAAATATTCCATAAGATGAAGTGATTACCAGCAGAATGAATAAAAATGAAGGGACCATATAGCCTGAATATTGCTTCGCCGCTTCAAAAAAGCCGTCCCAGCTGCTGTACTCCCTTGCGAAGAAAATATTGATTATAATCTCTGAACTGCTTCCGGTTAAAAGGATTATGCTCCATACTGAACTGAAAATTATGAAGGAAAACCAGTATATATTCTGCAGCCTGGTTACGAAGAAGGAAGCCGTTAAAGCCATCAGAATGAATGATGCCGCACTGAATGGAGCAAAATCACTATTGAAGGGAATAAATTCAAAACCAAACAGCAGCACAATAGCAGCGAAAACTTTTAAATAAGCCAGATTGCTGTCGGCAAAGAACGAAAGCGTCATAAAGAGCATAAACAGCTGCGGAATATTCCAGACGAGATAAAGGGGGAAATCAAATATGGAAGATAGTCCGAACTCATAAAAATAATCCGGATCACCGGGTTTAATATATTTTGCCAGGTAAAAAAAGATTAACACAAACGCCAGCGAAAATAGTATCCAGAACAAAGGTATTAACTTTTTCCTGAAAGGAGGATTTTTTAATGATTCCCGGAGATCAGAAAGGCTTTCTTGATTCAGCATTAAGACGAAAGGAAGTATGCACCCGAGATGAAAACGAAAACCGAGAAAGATAAAATAAGTATCTAATTCGAAGTATCTCAGGGTGATGCCCGCCGCATTAACCAGTATAAACGCCGTAACAACCCTTGTATAACTCAAAATAACCGCCTTTTTTTTATATTATTTAATCTCATCCTTTTTTAGCTCAGTACCCACTCCGTGATCATAAACCAGTCTCCCGCCATGATATCCGGTCTGATAGACGAAATACAACCCTATTACTGCAAGCAGAATAAAAAGATATCTTAAAATTCCGCGGAACTTTTTCTTAAGGAAAAGAACTGTTCTCAGCACCAGCAGTCCCGTAAAATACCACAAAGTTATGGTCGCATATTCCTCATGTTCAGAAATCAGCTTGGTTGGAATAACGGCCCCTTTATCTTTCCACTTCGATGCAATTTCTGCCGCCTGGTTGCCCGTAAGAACCGCGGCTACTGCCGTGAGTACCCCGAGAAACAGAAAAAGATATGCTGCCTTCTGAAAGAATTCCTTCCCCGAAATTATTCCCGTAATTTCCAGCAGAGCATATACAACCATAAAAGCAATAGGAAAATGAACTATCTGCGGGTGAAGCTGTGAGAGGAATTCCATTTAACTCCTTAATTTACAAACAAAAAGCTTTCTGTAAATATCTAAACCTGATTTTTCCTGGTTCTGTTTTGAACTTCCTTTTCCTTTAACCTTCAACTTAATACTTTACCTTGAAAAGAAATAATCCTTTTGCTGGAGCAGCTTCGTCAGCCTTTTCACGATCTCTGGCGCTTATTACATCCTCGATGTATTCGCTTCCCCGACTGTTCTTTAATGCATTAAGCAGCGTTCCTGTTATTGCCCGCACCATACCATGCAGGAATCTGTCTGCCGAAATATAAAAAATTACAAGGCTGCGTGTTTCCTTCCAGCGTGCCTCGTAAATTTCACAAATTTTATTTTTTGTCTCTGTATTCTTACGGGAAAAAGAACTGTAGTCCTGCCTGCCTATAACTGTTTCGGAAAGACTGTTAAGCTTCATACAGTCAATATTAAAATGATAGAACCAGGAATATTTATGATAGAATGGAGATTTATTTTTTGAGATAAAATAAATATAAGAACGTTTCTTCGCGTCGAATCTTGCGTGAAAGTTATCGCTAACTTTTTCCAGCTTTATAATTGAGATATCCTTGGGAAGAATAGAATTTAAGGAATAGCGGAATTTATGATGATCTATCTCCTGCTCAGTCCTGAAGTTGGCTGCCTGCCCGAGTGCATGAACCCCTGCGTCAGTTCTGCCTGAACCAATAAGATTTATTTTTTCCTTAAGGATAGTCTCAATCGATTCCGTTATCTTCTGCTGAACGGTCATCTGACCCTTCTGGATCTGCCAGCCGGAATAACCGGTCCCGTCGTACTGTATTATTAGTTTATAATTATTCAATGCTGTTATGAGAAAATTATTGATGTAAAAATAACCATAACATTGAAAAACAGGAAATAAAATACATTTTCGCCTCTTTCAATCTTAGTCACATAGCTGTTTTACTGTGATTGTAATAATAGTGAATCGGTACACTTACCGATATTTTGTCCCCGTGTCAGTAAAAACAAACTTTGAGGAGTATATATGCTGTGGACAATTTTTGTAATCCTTCTTATCCTCTGGCTGCTGGGAGTAGTGACTTCTTACACACTCGGCGGCTTTATCCACATTTTACTGGTTATTGCAGTTGTAGTGCTGATAATCAGATTAATACAGGGCCGGAGAGTTTGATAAATCAAAGAATTATTAATTAACAGGAAAGGGAAAATTATGAATAGGAACATTTTATTTTCACTCGTTTTAAGCGTGTTTATGGTATTTATATTCACGTCCTGCTCAGACAGGAGTAACGAGAATCAGAACCAGGCCAACGGAACAACGATGAACGAAAATACAACGCCTAATGCGAATGCGAATGAAAATCAACCCGTTGTTATTTTTAGTTATAATAAGGATTATACCTACGATCAGAGAGATGAATTGAAAGACGATCTTAATGATGCGATTGATAATCTTAATGATAAAATAGATAATATGCAGGAAAAAGCAGATAATGCAAGCCAGCAGACAAAGGACTGGTACAATAACCAGATTAAAGATCTTAAGGATAAAAGAGATAAGCTGAAAGATGAAGTTGATAAAATTGATGATACTTCAAAAGATAACTGGGATCAGTTCCAGACGAATGTAAGACAGGATTGGAATGATGTTCAGCAGTCATGGAACAATATCCTTGATCATATGAAAGCAGATACGAAAAATTATTAATATATATTGTAACCTCATACAAGGAGAAGAGGCTGGGTGGAAGTATTTACTCAGCCTTTTTTCTTTTTGTCACATCTATATGGACAAGTCTTCGGACGAAGTCATCTCACTATATCAGTACAAAACCAAGGTAAATCACTGATATAACCGAAAGTATCCCCAATCCGGTAAAAGTGTATTTTCTGATATCCTTTGAGCCCCAGATACCTGAAATAATGGCCTTAACAATATTATTAGAAATGGTTGCGATGATCACGGCAGTCATTGCTTCTTTCGGGGAAACACCACCGCTGGCCAGTTTTGCAAGCGAGAGTACTATAGCGTCCACACTTGTCAGCCCTGCTAACCCGCTCGCCGCATACAGACCGCCTGAACCGAGATATACCTGTCCTGCCTTGGCAGCAAATATCACGATCCCGAAAATTATACCGAATAATATCGCCGATTTAAGTCTGAAAGGATTGTTCAATTCTATAACATCGTGCTTTCCGTTGGTAAACTTCTGTGACATTGTTATACTAATTAAAAATCCTGCTGTTGTGAAAATTAAGAGCGGAAGCCATAGAACTTCGATTAGCTGGCTGTTAAGGATAAGTACAACAATAAAAACCCTGGTGTACATAATGGTTGATGCGAGCAGGATTCCTACACCAAATTCGGGTGAAAGAGAACTATTGTCCCTGCTTTTTTTAGATAATGAGAAAGTCACCGCTGTGCTCGAAACCAGTCCCCCCAGCAGACCTGTAATGAATATCCCCTTCCCTTCGCCGAATACTTTAATGAGAACATATCCCACAAAGCTGATCCCGCTTACAAGTATTACCATATACCAGATAAGTCTTGGATTCAGAACATCAAAAGGGCCGTAGGTTTTATCCGGCAATAGCGGAAGAACGATAACAGTAATTATTGCAAGCTTGAGGGTGGCATATAAATCCTCCTCGCTTACTTTACCAACAAACTGATGCAGCTGGAATTTTAGCGTAAGGAACAGCGTGACAATCACAGCAATTACAGCCGCAAGGATTATGAAATTGAAATAAACAACTGTACCAAGCAGAAAAACTATAAGCAGAGCAACTTCCGAGGTTCCTCCGAGTTTCCCGGATTTGGCAGAGAAAACATGGGATGCTGTTACAAGCGAGGCAAAACCCGCAAAGATTATGAAATAGATCCAGTAGGATGTAAATGAAGCAACAAGACCCGCGACGAATCCCAGTAAAGCTATTAGGGGAGTTGTCCTCACTCCCGCAAACATCTTTTCATCTTTAGGGCGCGAATGCTCTCTTTCAAGACCGATCAGCAAACCGATTAATATGGCAACTCCCAGCTTCTGTATCAAAATAAACAGATCTGATGACGTCAGCGCCGTATCGTTCTTTAACAAATATTCAGGTAAAAGTTTTAGTGTATCCTGCATAAATGATAATCCTCACTGTTAAGATAAAATTTATTCTTTAAGTTTTCTATAAAAAGGACTCGAAATGAATAAGATTTATGTGATACCAAAAGATAATAAATGGACTGTCAGACGGAATGAGGAAGATAAACCGATCGATGAGAAAAATACGAAGCGGGAAGCCATAGAAGCAGCTAAGGAAATTGCCGTAGGTCTTGATGCGTCTCTCGTAATCTTAAGAAAAGACGGAACTATTGAAAACCTCGGCCAGGATTCAGTTGATCCCTTCCCCGATGAAGATAAAGGTCCCGACTACAACAACTTTAACGACGAGGGAGTCTAAACTCCCTCTTATACTTTTTCCTTTTTTACTTTTTCCTTTTTCCTTTTTACTTTTTACTTGATGTACACCGTTTTGATGTTGACAAATTCGTGGATGCCGAACCAGGATAACTCCCTGCCGTAACCTGATTCTTTTACTCCGCCGAATGGCAGCCTCGGGTCGGATTTCACGAAGGCGTTTACAAAACAGTTTCCTGCGTTTAGTTCTTCACGTGCTATTTTCTCGCCTCGTTTAACATCATTTGTGAAAACCGCAGCTCCAAGCCCGAATACTGAATCATTCGCTATCTTTATGGCTTCTATCTCATCCTTCGCCCTGATCAGTGATGCGGCGGGACCGAATAATTCTTCATCATATGCGGGCATTCCCTGCCCCACATTCTCAAGTACTGTCGGCGGGTAGTATGCGCCTTTCCTGTCAGGTATCTCACCTCCGAGCAGGATCTTAGCTCCCATCTCAACGCTCTTCTTTACCTGGTCATGCAGATCGTCACGGAGACTGTCTCTTGCCTGGGGACCAAGATCATTTGATTCATCGTAAGGATCGCCCATTTTTTTAGCTTTCATCTTCTCAACAAACAGATCCCTGAACTTATCATAAACTTCTTCAACAATTATAAACCGCTTTGCGGCAATGCAGCTCTGTCCGCCGTTGATCAGCCTGGAGGTTGCACACGTATCGGCCGCAGCCTCAAGGTCAGCGTCCTCAAGAACTACATAAGGGTCGCTTCCCCCAAGCTCAAGAACAGTTTTCTTGATAAGTGACCCCGCTTTGGAAGCAACTGCTTTTCCTGCTGGTACGCTTCCGGTTAAAGTTACGGCCCTTATTTTTTCAAGTTCTATCACCTTATCCATTTTTTTCGAAGATACTATAAGCGTTCTGAAAAGGTTTTCAGGAAAACCCGCTTCTCTGAAAACTTCCTCAATTGCCAGAGCACATCCCGTAACATTTGAAGCGTGCTTAAGTACCCCCGCGTTCCCCGCCATGAGTCCAGGCACAGCAAACCTGAAAACCTGCCAGTATGGAAAGTTCCACGGCATTACTGCCAGCACTACCCCTAGCGGCTGAAAGCTCACAAAGCTTTTGGATGCATCACTTTCAACAATTTTATCTTTAAGAAATTCCTCACCGTTTTCTGCAAAGTAGTCGCATAACCAGGCACATTTTTCAACTTCGGAGCGCGACTGTCCGATGGGCTTACCCATTTCATCGGTCATCAGCCTTGAATGTTTCTCTTTATTCTTCCTCAGTACTTCCCCGGCTTTTTTTAATAGCTGCGACCTTGTGCTGAAGGATGTCCTGCGCCATTCAGCAAAATCACTATCGGCCTTTGAGATAATTTTTGAGACCTCTTCAAGATCCATTTCTTCGTAAGACTTTATTTCTTCTTCTGTTGCGGGATTAATAGATTTGATCATTATTTAACCTTTTTGAAATCTGATGTTAAATAATAACCATTTCGAGGGAAAATTTCTCTAAATCTAAGGCGGGAAACCCGTTACTGTTATATAGATCAATTATTTTTTTTGATTACAACCAGGGTTTTATCATCTGAATATTGACCGTTTTTTGAGAACTTTATTACATCTTCAAGAATAGCGTATGTTATCTCCCTGGGGGATTTACTTTTTAAACTGATAAGAAGTTTTTTAAGCTTGTCTTCTCCATATAACTCAAAATTTTCGTCAGCAGATTCAGTCACGCCGTCAGAATAAATAAGCAGGATGTCATCTTTCTGGAAGTTGATGTTGTCTACGATGTATTTTCCGTGAGGGGTTGGACCCAAAACGGGACCTGTAGGAGCCAGCTCAAATATCTCATCGGTCTTGTGATTTAGGAAGAACGGCGGGTTGTGGCCGGCATTTGCGTATAAGAATAATCCGCTTTTATCGGGTGAAAGTTCTCCGTAAAAGAGTGAGGCAAACTTATCATCTGCAAAGATTTTATTCACCAGCTCATTCATTCTTTTCATCATTGGGGATATCTTTAGCTCAAAGTTGCTTGCCATCCTGAGAGCGCCTGAGATGTACATTGCTTCCGCCGATGCACTGACGCCTTTGCTGGCAGCATCCCCAACTGTAACTCCGAGACGGTCATCGCCTACTTCCAGGTAATCAAAGAAATCGCCTCCTACGA
This sequence comes from uncultured Bacteroidota bacterium, assembly GCA_963771705.1. Taxonomy (GTDB): domain Bacteria; phylum Bacteroidota; class Ignavibacteria; order Ignavibacteriales; family Ignavibacteriaceae; genus DATFVA01. The sequence continues at coordinate 216,719 of CAVYUP010000008.1, read as the reverse complement.
TCTCGGCTGGGTTTGTAACTCCAAAGATTTCATAATCGAAGAAATGATACTCATGTTCGGGTAGAATGCTCTTCTGAAGCTCCCTGGCTTTATCAAGATCAGCTTTAAGGTGATATACGGAGGATGCAGCTCTTCTTTGTTTTATTCTGGATGTTAAGGCAGTCGCGATTATATTAAGCGTAATACGAAAATCTTCATCAATATTTTCGCTGTTCAGTGCAAGCAGGTACTCGTAATAAGGTTTGTCACTGAGTTTAATTTTATCACCGACTCCCGACGCGGAGTACTTGAATATCCCCTTCTGCCTCAGGATCTCGTTTGTTTCATTTCCCAGTACCGTCCGTTCTTTAGCAATAAAATCGAATATGGGGTATTCACTTATTAAGATTCTGAAATCAGGATGTATGGCGTCAACCGATCCGGTCTGATATAGTAAAGCGTAGCTCCCTTCATCAACTTTTAGTTTCCAGAGCCTGCCCCCGTTTACGTCGATCTCTTCATTTGCGATAATCTGATTAAGTACCTCTATAAGCATTGCTTCTTCTGAAGCGAATTTCTGCGATGCTATCGTCTCTACTGTTTTATATAGTTTTCTCTGATCCATATGGTAATTTATTGAATTTGCGAATTTGCGAATTTAGCGAATTTGCGAATTTAGCGAATTTGCGAATTCACGGATTAAAATATTAGCGAATTAATGAGTTGCCGAATTTACGAATTTATTCCCAAAATCCCCTAACCATTATTTGAACCATTCCTTAATATTGAGATTTGTAACCAATAGTGATATATTTTAATAAGTTAATGTGTCTGCTTACTTTACGGGGATAGTCTTATGAGATCATTTTTAACTTTCCTGTGGATAATTTTCTACTGCAGCGTAATTTCTTTCTGCCAATCTGTAACTGCAAACTCCGGCTCTCTTCCGCTTAAAAATACTCCCTTATTAATATGGGATGTTCAGTTGAACATTAACGTTACCGGTAACGGAGCTATAAAGGATGGTTCGTTTTTCTACGTGGCTGATGGTTTTTCAAATTTAATAAGGGCTTACAATTCCAGCGGAAACCTGCTGTATACCTTTGCTATTACGGGTGCTTCTAACCTGAAAGACCTGACTTACGATGGGATGTTTGAGTACGGGGTAAATGGTGGTAATCAGATCTATCAGATGAATTTTCCTATTCAAACATTAATCGGCACTATCAATACTCCTGTTACGGCACGCTGCGTGGCTTATGATTATACTAATGATGCCTTCTGGATCGGAGGATCGGATCCCGATTTATACCTTATTACCAGGAGCGGAGTTGTATTAGGCACCTTAAGTAATATTCAGCTGCCGGGAAAGAGCGGACTCGCATACGATGGTGAGAGTCCGGGAGGCCCGTATCTTTGGCTCTATGCAGGGATTGATGCAGATACTATAAATATTTATCAGATTAATATCGCCGAAGGAACTTTTACGGGTATTCAGCATAATGTTTTAAGCGATGTTGGATCGGGGCAGACCGGTGCAGTTCCGGGAGGTTTATTCTTTATGGATGAATATATCCCGAACACTTCCTCTCTGGGGGGTATACTGGTTGGCAGTTCCGCCAGCCTATTTGTTTATGAGATCAATAATGCGGTGCCCGTTGAGTTTATCTCATTTAAGGGAATATGCGTAAGAGATGACGTTGTCTTGAATTGGTCAACTGCAACTGAAACCAATAACAAAGGGTTTGAGATCCTCAGGAAGAAAACTTCACTGCCGGAGGGAATTCAGAAGGGATGGACCAAAGCCGGGTTTATTAACGGAAAAGGGACAAATACAGAGAGAAACTCATATTCTTTTCTGGATAAGAGGATTCCTCTCGGAGATTACCTCTATATGTTGAAGCAAATTGACTTCGATGGAACTTACAGCTGCAGCAAAGAAATTGAAGTCAGTATGACTGCACCGTCTGGATTTTTATTAGCGCAGAATTATCCAAATCCGTTTAATCCGACTACTACAATTTCCTACCGGTTACCGGTAAAAGGGTTCGTTAGAATTAAAATTTTCAATGCACTTGGTAAAGAGGTCGTAAGTTTAGTAAAAGAAGAACAACCCGCAGGATCATATTCTGTCAGATTTGAAGCAAATAATTTACCCAGCGGTATATATATCTATCAGCTGCAGGTGAATGATTATATCGGCTCAAGGCAGATGATGCTGCTGAAATAAAGAACTTAATTTCCGGGATTCGTAAGAAAATCTATCATCCGCAGGATTGCTCTTTTGCAGACAGGACAAAAATTGTTCACCGTTGCTGTTTTCATACTGCAGTCCTCCATAGGCCTGTATACACCTTTTGCAGCATATCCCCCTCCTTCAAAAGCACCTACTTTATCCGAATATTCCGCTGTGGCGGGAGTTGGAATTGGAGTATCCGGATCCACCATATCTTTCCATTTCGAATTAAAGTCAACCAGCGTTGTGATATTCGGTTCAAGAGGTTCAACATTGAGGTTGTAGAAATCGTTGTAAGCAACATCTGAAGTATAATACTCGTCAGCGAGGAAAGCGAACCCGTGTCCGAATTCATGTGAAAAAATGTACTCGCTGAACATGTTATTGTTAACGCATACAGAATAGTAATTATAAATAGAACCGCCGCCGTATTTGTCGGAGTTTACTAATATATATATCTGATCGTAAGGTGCGTTTGCAGCCAGGTCGCGTACCGATTTGTAATCAGACGTCATCAGATATCTTTCAAGATCGAAGGTATAGAACTGAGTATTCATCAGCGTCTTATTCCAAATTCCCCTGGCAGGGATATCCGTTCCTTCTTCGGGAGATGGTGCTTCTACTCCCCATATGTTAAACTTATCCTTATTCTCAGAATAAGGTGAAACCTTAAAAAGATAATCAGCAAATTTTTTACAGTCTGATTTAAATTCATCCATCTCATCCTTGGTGTAACCTTCCGGAAGCATAACTATATCCACTTTTACAGCGGGATCACCGTTGTGAACCACTTCAAACGAAGGATATTCAAGATGTCTTTCCGGGGAGATAAAATAATTATCGGGATCTAAACTGTACTCAAATTTCTTATGCAGAGCATTCATCTTATCACGACTGTAGAATTCGATCCTTATTTCATCTTTTGGAAAGGGCATGGTAACTGTTTCACTAAACGTTTTTACGGTGTGCTTCGCTTCATTAGTGGTCTGCCACTCCTCAAATAGTGTGGAATAGGTATGAGAAAAGATTAGTTTGTTTTCCTCCCGGGCAAATACTTTTACTTCATAACGGCCGTAGTTAAAAGTATCTATGAGGCTGGTCTTCGATCCTCCCCAGTAAGGTTCTTCTTTTAGCTCGTCAATTGAATATGAATCATTTAGACTGTCGCCCGTATGGAAATAATCAATCCTCAGGGTTTTATCTTTAAAATAATCGTTGAAATTAACCTGAGGGAACAGTGATGCTGATGCAATCAAAAAAATAAGAATGGTTTTCATTGTCATTCCGGAATAATAATTACGACATATTCAAAAATAAAAAAATCAGACAATAACTTTTCTTGATCCCGGTTTGATAAGAGGAATATTTTCTCTGCAGAGGGGACATTCATCAGGTGTATATGAAATAACTTCCATTTTCATTGTGCTCTGCTGTGGATAGCCGAAATTAACCTTCCCGTTGCTGCGGTCTACTATGAATCCTACACCAGCTACTTCCCCGCCCTGGGCTTTAACAATATCTATAACTTCAAAAACTGATCCTCCGGTTGTAACAACATCCTCACATACCAGTACCTTTTCCCCTTTGTCTATGGTGAAGCCCCTTCTGAGCGTCAGCTTCTTGTCTTCTCTCTCCGCAAAGATCGACCTTTTGTTTAGCTGGCGCGCAACTTCCTGTCCTACAATGATCCCCCCCATCGCCGGGGAAATTACGGTGTCGATTTCATAATCCTTAAAATAATCTGATATTATCCGGCAGACCTGCTCTGTATACTCAGGAAATTGAAGAACCTTTGCGCATTGGAAATACATATTGCTGTGTCTTCCTGATGTAAGCAGAAAATGCCCCTGCAGTAAAGCCCCTGTTTTTTTAAAGATGTCAAGAATAGCATTTTCATTCGAGATCACTTAGGAAATCCTCCATTTCTTTTGCTGATTTTTTATCCCCTGATTTGTTTGCCGCTTCTATTCCCCTGCTGTAAAGCTCTCTGGCTTCTTCAATTTTGTCTTGCTTTTCTTTCAGCTGAGCAAACTGAAGGTATCCGGGCACATATCCGGGATCTTTATCCAGCAGCAGCCGGAAATATTTTTCGGCGCTGTCAAACTGCTGTAATGACATATATTCAAGTGCGAGTCCATATAAAGTAAAAGGATCGGTTGGATCCTTTTTATAAAATTCCAGCAGTCCTTCAAGTCTTTTGTTCATTCTCAGATGTTTTCGATCTTTTCTGCCAGTTTGAAATCGTTTTCAGTAACACCGCCGGCGCTGTGGGTAGAAACGGTTATCTTCACTTTATTCCAGTCATGCAGAAAAATATCTGGATGATGATCCATCTCTTCTGCCTTGCCGCCTACTTTATTCACGAAGCTCAGCGCCTCCTTAAAGTCCTTCAGTTCGTACTCTTTTCCTATCTGCTTGTTTTTGTATTCCCAGCCTTTAAGACTGCCTATCTTCTCATTTATCCTCGATTCTTCAAGTACCTGCATCATCGCCTCCTTTTTTGTTTATCGTTATTCTACATCATTAGATTCTGAATTGAATTCAGAGTGACATATAATTTTTTTTTCAGCTTCCAGAACCGTTTGGGAATGTCAATTTGTGTGCGAAATTTAAATAAAAAAAAGGCGTATTAAAAGAAATACGCCTTTTCGTGTTTTCGGTTTGTAACCACACACACAATATTATGAGCCGGATTCACCTTTACCGGGCTGTTCTTCCTCTTCATCGGTAAGGTTTATATCCATATTCTCAATAACGAATACCAGCTCTTCCATATTTTCAACATGTTTCGCTACAATATTAGAGCCTTCTTTGAACTTGCCTCTTAGAATATCTTCGGCAATCGGATCTTCAACATATTTCTGAATAGCGCGTCTCAACGGCCGTGCACCGAATTTCTGATCGAATCCTTTCTCTACCAGGAATTCTTTTGCTGTCTGATCAAGTGTAAGTTCCATCTTATTTTCGTGAATATTCTTAAGAAGATCCTGCATCTCGATATCGATGATCTGAAGGATATCTTCTTTTTCAAGGTTCCTGAAGACAATCGTTTCATCAACACGATTCAGGAATTCGGGATTGAACAGCTTGCGCATTGCTTCTTCAACGGTATTCTTAAGACTTGAATACCTGTCGGCTGCGTCCTCTCCGCCGAATCCGAAAGAACTTATGTTCTTAATATCCCTGGCTCCGATATTTGAAGTCATTATTATAATCGTATTCTTGAAGTCAACTTTCCTGCCGAGACTGTCAGTCAGCATTCCGTCATCCAGAACCTGCAGAAGTATACTGAAAATATCCGGGTGAGCCTTTTCGATCTCATCAAATAATACAACCGAATAGGGTCTTCTGCGTACTTTCTCGGTAAGCTGACCGCCTTCTTCGTATCCGACGTATCCCGGAGGCGCTCCAACCAGTCGCGATAGAGAGAATTTTTCCATATACTCACTCATATCAATCCTTATCAGCGCGTTCTCACTGTCGAAGAGGTAGCGGGCAAGAGCTTTACAAAGCTCGGTTTTACCGACGCCTGTGGGACCGAGGAAAATGAAGCTTCCTATAGGTCTGTTCGGACTTTTTAGTCCTGCTCTTGTTCTGCGGATTGCTTTAGTAAGCTTTCCGACTGCTTCATCCTGACCGACGATCTGTTTCTTCAATGCGTCAGTCATATTCAAAAGCTTCTCTGATTCCGTCTGTGCTACACGATTAACAGGAATACCTGTCATCATTGCAACCACAGTAGCTATGTCATCTTCCTTAACATCGTGTACGATATCTTTTGTTTTTGCTTCCCATTCCCTGCGTGCGATTTCGAGATCAGATTGCAGGTTTCTTTCCTTGTCTCTTAAACGGGCTGCTTCTTCATAATCCTGCCGCTTAACAACTGAAGCTTTTTCTACTCTTACTTTTTCAATGCTGTCTTCAAGGTCAAGAACTTCCTGGGGAACTTCAAAGTTGCCCATATGCACTCTTGAACCTGCTTCATCAATTACGTCAATTGCCTTATCCGGAAGATGCCTGTCGGTTATATACCTGTTGCTCAGGCGTACGGCAGAATCAATAGCATCTGAACTGTAGCGTACATGATGATGCTCTTCATATTTGAACTTAATGTTGTTAAGTATCTGCAGCGTTTCCTCATAGCTGGGGGGTTCAACCATAACTTTCTGAAATCTTCTGTCGAGGGCGCCGTCTGTTTCAATATACTTGCGGTATTCATCGAGCGTGGTTGCGCCAATACACTGAATATCGCCTCGGGCAAGCGCCGGTTTAAACATATTTGATGCGTCGAGAGATCCCGAGGCTCCGCCGGCACCGACTATAGTATGAAGCTCATCGATGAAAAGAATAACATCTTTTGCTTTTTCAAGCTCATTCATCAACGCTTTCATTCTTTCTTCGAATTGTCCGCGGTATTTAGTTCCCGCTACCAGTCCGGCAAGATCAAGCGTAACAACTCTTTTGTCCTGAAGAATACGAGGAACTTTTTTCTGCATAATTCTTAAGGCCAGTCCTTCTGCAATCGCGGTCTTTCCTACACCCGGTTCGCCGATCAGCACGGGATTGTTCTTTTTCCTGCGGCTTAAGATCTGCGCTACACGTTCGATCTCTCTTTCCCTGCCAACAACAGGATCGAGTTTGTCTTCCAGCGCAAACTTTGTAAGATCACGGCCGAAGTTATCAAGTACAGGGGTCTTCGTTCTTTCAACCTTTTTGTCCGCGGGTGGAACTGCTCCCGAAGGATCCTTCGGGTTCTTGCTGCTGAGCATTGAATTGAGCTCAGATCTTGCAGAATCATAAGTTACATTAAACTGGTGTAGTATCTGCGTAGCGATATTATCTTCATCCCTTAGAAGAGATAAAAGTAAATGCTCTGTGCCGATGACATCTGCCTTATAAATCTTCGATTCAATCTGGGTAATTTTCAATACCTTTTCAGCCTGTTTCGTAAGCGGTATGTTTCCAATTGTAAGAGTGCCGCCTGAAGTTCTTACTGTATCCTCAATTGCTTTTTTCAATTTCATAAGATCGCAGTCGAGGTTCCTGAGAATTCTTACAGCAACTCCCTGGCCTTCCCTGATTATTCCTAATAATAAGTGCTCAGTACCGATATAGTCATGGCCTAACCGCAGAGCCTCCTCGCGGCTTAACCTGATTACATCCTGAAGTCTGTCTGAGAAATTTCCATCCATAATGATTCCTTACTTTCAAATGAGTTTTTTTTTACTCTTATGCTAAACTCTCTTGTTAATATATAAATAGATAAAACTGCAATCAAGCTGGCAAAAATTCAAAAAAACCCTCATTTATTTTTATTAATAATTACTTAAAACTTTCTTCCTTATATAAAACCAAAATCTTCTGTCCCTCGTTCATTCCTTCTGATAATTAAACAATTATTATACCATTGAAAGTGAGGTAGGTTGCATGCGTAGCTTAAATCAATTTTTAAGTTGAAATCCCATCTCCTTTTCAAAAGAGGTTGTCTCTTAAAAGCGAATATATCTGTCTAAAATACTGTCCATTTATTGCTAATAAAGCAAATATATGTTAAAATTAAAATCCAATTAAATATTCGTGGAGTGGTCGCATGGAAGCCTTAACAGGATTGTCAATCGTAATAATAATCGCAATAATCCTTTTTTTAATCGTTTTCCTCTATTTTGTTCCAATAGGACTGTTTATTACAGCCTATTTTTCAGGGGTAAAATTAAAGATATTTAAAGATTTAATCGGAATGCGCCTTAGAAAGGTTCCCCCCGTGGTAATCGTAAGAAGTATGATTACTGCAACTAAAGCCGGCATTAAAGTGGAACAGAATAAACTTGAGGCTCACTATCTGGCAGGCGGAAATGTTGTAAAAGTCATCAATGCACTGGTTTCGGCAGATAAGGCGAACCTCGGTCTGACATTTGAGCGCGCAACTGCGATAGATTTGGCAGGCCGTGATGTCTTAGAAGCTGTCAAAATGTCAGTCATCCCTAAAGTAATTGAAACTCCTGTGGTTGCTGCAGTGGCAAAAGACGGCATCCAGCTGAAGGCAATCGCAAGAATTACTGTACGCGCTAATATTGAGCGGCTTGTCGGAGGCGCGGGAGAAGCCACAATTCTGGCCAGGGTAGGTGAAGGAATAGTATCTACGATCGGTTCAAGTGATTCTCATAAACATGTGCTGGAAAATCCCGACAGGATTTCGAAAAGTGTACTTGCAAAAGGACTTGATTCGGGTACTGCTTTTGAGATACTTTCAATTGATATTGCTGATGTGGATGTTGGTGAAAATATCGGTGCGAAACTGCAGACCGACCAGGCAGAAGCTGATTTGAAGATTGCTCGCGCAAAGGCTGAGGAAAGACGTGCTGCAGCGGTTGCAACCGAACAGGAAAATATCGCTGAAGTGGCAAAACAGCGCGCAAGAGTAGTGGAAGCGGAAGCTGAGGTACCAAAAGCGATGGCTGAGGCATTCAGGTCAGGTAATCTCGGGATAATGGACTATTATGGAATGAAGAATATTCAATCAGATACCGATATGAGAAACGCTATCTCCAAACCTGAGAGAAAAAAGGATAAAGACAGCTGATGAATGACTATATTCAGATACTTATTTACCTGTTTATAATCTTTGCCTTTCTTAATTCTTTATTTAAGAAAAAGGATAAAAGTAAACCGCCGCCGCGCCCTTCTAATTCACCTGATGGAGATTCAAGAAGTAATTATTCTTCTTCTCAATATGAAAAAAAAGGAACTCAGGGTGAATATGATATCCTGAAAGAGATAGAAGGTTTATTCAAAGGAGAAAGTGATTATACCAGTCAGCGGAAAATGGAATCGGATGCCGAAAAAGTTGAGATGAGAAGAGTACCTGTGGAGGAACATACAGAGGATAAGGAATGGCATACTGAGGACAGTGAATGGCATACTGAGGAGGAAGAGTGGCATGAGCAGTCGGTTAAAGAACATGAGCTGGAAAAAAGCTGGCATACTATAACTAATTATAAGCGGTCAGCTAAAGTAGATGCGGCTATTGAAAAAGAAGCGGAAAGATTCGAACGGATGCTCGCTGAAAGGAATAAGGAGGTGCCTTATCCTTTTGATGATCTGCGGAAAAAATTGTATTCTCCGGAATCATTAAAAGAATTCATAGTTTTTTCAGAGATATTAGGAAAGCCGAAATACCTGCGTAGATGATTCAGAAGAAATATAAACTTAAACGAATACATGAAACGGGACAATCCGGGTTTATTAAACGTGAAATGGATGAGTCCCGTTTCACAATTAATTATCAGAACGAGCTGAATCCCGCTCAGTATGAAGCAGCATCAGCTGTTGAAGGTGCGTACCTGATAATAGCCGGAGCTGGGACTGGGAAAACCAGGACACTAGTTTTTCGTGTGGCCAGACTGGTTGAGCTTGGTTATGATCCTCAGTCGATTGTACTTCTTACCTTTACCCGCAAAGCAGCTAACGAAATGATGAGCCGTGCCTCTATCCTGCTGGATAACCGGTGCGCGAAAATTAGAGGTGGTACGTTTCATTCTTTCGCTAATCTGACTCTTCGTAAATATGCAAAGGCGCTCGGAATCAATCCTTCTTTTACTATACTGGATCAGGGTGATAGCGCTGATGTTATAAATCTTATAAGAAATCAGTCGGGACTCGTAGGTAAAGAGAAGAGATTTCCTAATAAGCAGACTCTTAATAAAGTATATAGTCTTAGCGTGAACACCGGCAGAAGGGTTGAAGATATAATCGAGGTAGACTACCCTCACTTCATCGAACAGCTCGATAAGATCCTTGCGATTAAAAAGGTTTTCGAGGAATATAAAAGAAAAAATAATCTCTTCGACTATGATGATCTTCTGGTATACCTGAATATATTTCTCCGGGAACTTTCCCCGGGGGCAAAGTCTCTGCTTGCTTCAATAAATTTTGTTATGGTGGATGAGTACCAGGATACAAATAAGCTGCAGGCGGATATAGTAAAAGGACTCTCGCAGCATAATAATAATGTTATGGTTGTAGGGGATGATTCCCAGTCAATCTACTCATTCCGGGGGGCAGATTTCAAAAATATTATGGAATTCCCTAAGCTCTTTAAGGATGTTAAAATCATCAAGCTTGAAGAAAACTTCAGAAGTATACAGCCTGTTTTGGATTTCACAAATCATATTATCGAACGGGCTGCCGAGAAATATGAGAAACATCTTTACTCAAGGAAGCCCGGCGGCGCTTTGCCCAATATAATTGCTGCCTCCACCGAAAACCTGCAGTCGAAATTTATCGTGGAGAAAGTACTTGAATTAAGGGAGGAAGGGATCCCGTTAAATGATATAGCGGTTCTTTTTAGATCATCTTTCTTTTCTTTCGATCTTGAGATAGAGCTTGGTAAGGCTAATATTCCTTTTCAGAAATTCGGTGGAATGAAGTTTATCGAAACCGCGCACATTAAAGATGTGCTGGCTTTCCTGAGAATAGCCGCAAACCCCAAAGATATAGTCAGCTGGTATAGAGTGCTTCTTTTGCATGAAGGTGTGGGACCAAAAACCGCGCAGAAGATACTTGACGAACTTGCGCTTGCGAGACTTTCGATTAAATCCAGTCCTGATCAGCAGCCTTCCTTTAAATATAATGACAGGATGGTAAACCTCTTTCAGCTCCTTTATAAGCTTCATACGGAAAAATCGCTTCCTTCGGAAAAGCTCCAGATGGTACTCGATTATTACCACCCGATCTTCAAACAGAAGTATGACGATTTTAATAAGCGGAATAAGGATATGGAAATTTTCCAGAATATTGCGGAGAATTATAAGACGCTCGATACACTGCTTGCTGACATGGCAATAGAACCGATTATCGACAGTGTAATAGATATTGGTCCTTCCGACAAGGAGGAAGAATATCTTACGCTTTCTACTATCCATTCCGCAAAGGGATTGGAGTGGCACTCCGTTTTCATTATCCACGCCGTTGAAGGTTTCTTCCCTTCCTATAGATCGGCTGAAAGTATTGATGCACTGGAAGAAGAAAGAAGACTTATGTATGTGGCTTCAACAAGGGCTAAACAAAACCTCTTTATAACTTACCCGATGAATATGTTCGACCGTGAAGCAGGAATGACCCTGTCAAAACCTTCGAGGTTTATAACAGGTATTAACCAGGAACTTGCCGAGGGCTGGCTCCTTGAAGATGACTGGGAATGAGGAAATTTAATATTTAACATTGAAGATGTGCGCCGGTCCGGATCCCTGGGTCCTTACTTCACTAATAACATCTTCCTAACGGCATTGTAATCGCCTGCCTTCATCCTGTAAAGGTACACGCCGCTTGGCAAATTACTTCCGTTGAATTCAATAGTGTAGCTGCCGGCAGGTTTGAATTCATTCACAAGGGAAGCAGCTTCTTTGCCTAGTATATTATAAACTTTAATCGAAACCATGGACGCTGACGTTAGCCTGTAGCTTATTCTTGTCGAGGGATTAAAAGGGTTGGGGTAATTTTGAGCGAGATGGAAGGATCCTATTTCTCCTGCGTCTGCTGTTACTTCAGCAGGTCTTTGATATATATATTTTAAAATAGCACCATTTATTCCTACTGCGTATCCGTGAGAAGAATCAGGAAAATTTATATTGGTTACATAGGCAGAATCGGGTGTCGGTACCAATGTCCAGTTGTCACCCGAATCAGATGTATACAAAAATCCACGTTTGGGACCCATTGGTGCCCATCCTTCTGAGGCCGTTCTGAAACCTACCTCAACAGGATACCACAAGATGCCAAGCGGTACATACTCCCAGAAGTTGCCTGCATCAGTAGTTCGGAGGACGCTCGCTCCGTATTCAGGATCACCGCCCATAACCAGAACATTCAGCGAATCAAAAATCTGAATTGCAAAAAGGGGTTCGGATGGAGCGGATGACGAATCTACAACAGTGTCCCAGCTGAATCCCCCATCGGTCGTTCTCCAGATAACTCCTGTAACATCACGTACCCCTCCGCAGGCAAAGCCATATGTTTCATTAAAAAATTTGATTTTATATGGAGGGTATCCTGCGTAAACTGAGGTATCAAGTGTCACCGGACGCCAGGATGTACCAGCGTCCGAGGTTCTCATAAAGAAACTGGGATAACCTCCGGTAAAGCCGTTAAGAGAATCAAGAAAATAAACAAAGTTTACATATAGTTCTCCGATTCTCATCTTTTCAGCAGTCCAGTTCATTCCTCCGTTAGTTGTTTTAATGAGAAAGGATCCAAACGGTTCAAATAAATTGCTTGTAGCTGAGGCAATTCCGTACTGATCATTTAGAAAACACAGGTTTACAACAGCTAATGAATCATTATAATACTGCGTCTCCCAGCTATTTCCGCCGTCTGATGTATGAATGATGATACCGGAATCACCGGCAGCCCATCCATTAAGACTGTCGACAAAGGCGGCGGCTGTCAATGTTTTTGAAGTTGGACTGTCGATTTTTTCCCAGAAGTTCTGGGCATTTAATGAAGCAGCAAAAATGATAAACAGACCGAATAGAAATATATTTTTCATATACAGGGATTTTCAGCTCATAAATATTGATTGTAGTAATATAAAAATAATATATTTTTATTAATTCGGAATCCCGAATTTAGAGTATTGAGCGAATCGTTACTTAACTTCTTAATTCTATCATATGCCTTCTCTATCCCTCCAAACTTGCAATTTGTAATTTTAAAAAAAAGACTGCCCATCTCTGAGCAGTCTTTTAATAATTATGACCGGAATGAAAGTTACTTCATCAGAATCATTTTCTTTATAGATGACTGTGTACCGGCTTCCAGTCTGTAGAAATAAACGCCGCTTGCGAGATCGGAAGCATTAAAGTTTACTTCATGCTGACCGGATTTTTGTACAGCGTCAACAAGAGTCATAACCTTCTGACCGAGCAGGTTATAAATATTCAGTTTTACATGCTGTTCAGCAGGAATAGAATATTGTATAAGTGTTGTCGGGTTGAAAGGATTCGGATAATTCTGAGCCAGTGAAAATACCTTAGGAGCGGTAACTTCAACTTCCACTTCTTTTGAATAAGAAGAGGAACCATTCAGATCAAGCTGTCTCAGCCTGTATGTATACTGTCCTCCTTCAACCTTATTGTCATTGAAGGTATAGCTCTTTGGTTCAGTTGTAGTTCCGAAACCGGCTGCGTATCCAACTTTCTGGTATTCACCATTTGCTGATTTACGTTCGATTTCGAAGCCTTTGTTGTTCGTCTCTGTAGCTGTTGACCAGTTAAGGTTCACTCCTCCGTTACTCGCAGATGCGGTAAATGAGGAAAGTTCAACTGGTGTAATGTAGAAGTAATCAACAACTATATAAGGAATATTAGGCTGATTCCATCCATCAAAGTTGATGTAGTAAGTTGTGGAGAAATCACGGTCAACAATACCGGTTGCAAACCAGCCTTGTGAGCCTGTAACAGCATTCTGTAGATCGGAAACTGCTCCGTTTTCCAGTGACCAGGTGTACCATCCCGTTGAAAACGATGATGATTCATTTGAATACACATAAGCCACACCTTGATCATATCCTGCCATCGCATCATTGTAAACAGTTGATGCATCGCTGGTTACAGGATTATCCGGCATTGGAGTAGCACTCCAGTATGGATAGTGAGTTGCATTCACATATCCGTTTAATGATACGCCTGTAACAGTTGCCTGGCTTGGAATAGAACTTACATCAAATGCCATCCAGCCTATTTCAGGATCGATAGTTCTTACTTCGCTTATATCAGTTTTCGTGGTTCCGTCAGTAGTGCCTGTCCAGTAATCAGCACTTTGCGGATAAAGTGTATCTGATACCATATGGAAATTCGGATCCTGCACGGTTTTGAAATGGAAAGTAATGCCTGAAGAACAGGTATCACCAACTTCAACAACTTTCCAGTAGTAAGTTGTATAATAATCTAATGGCAGATAGCTGGGGTCTATATCCCACGAGGTTGAAAGAGAACCCGACTGTACAAGATCAAGAGTGGCCGGGTTGGTTCCGAAGTAAAGTTCGTTTTCGTTTGCACCGGTTCCGTTGTCCCAGGTTAGCTGTGAGAGGTTAATATCAACATCAGTAGCTCCGTTTACAGGATTTGGATTGGAGGCAGCTTCAACGCCGCAAGGGGGTTCGAAGGTAACCTGTGTTGTCCAGGCCTGGTAAATTCCGGTAATATCATCAGCCCAGTATGGATAAACCACACCGTTAGATTCAACTATACCGATGTAATCTCCCTGGTATCCGCCGGCAAGACCTGAGATAGGTTTCGGCCTGAAGCTGTGATCACTTACCTGGAAGTCTTCGAATGTAACGCCTCCGTCAGTTGATCTTGATACATATACCTGAGCAGAATCGGGAAGTCCGCCAACAGGTTCAGAATTTCTTGTATCGTAATAAACTACGTTAACGGCACCGTCTTCACCTACGCAAACCGCAGGCATATACTGGTACTGTCCGTTGTTGGGAGCATCCTGGTTAACTCTTATACCGTCAGACCATGTAACTCCGCCGTCGGTTGAGAGGTGCAGAATGATGTCAGCATCAGAACCGGCAGGAGCCAGGTTTTTCTCTGCAGTTACAATGTACATCCAGCCGTTCCTTGGGCCGCTTGAAACATCAATTGCCATCCAGGGGAAATCGTTAACCCTGATCTGGCTGCCGCCGGGAAAGTTGAGGCTGCCTCTGATACCATTACAGTCATATATATTGTTATTATATGTCCAGGTTGCGCCGCCGTCGGTTGACTTGCCTAATCCAACAAAATCTCCCGTGAAAGAACCACCGGATACCGGATTTTGCCAGGTAACATAAATAGTTCCGTCAGGACCTACAGCGCCGTTAACACCCTGTGAATAATGTCCTGTTTCATTTGTGTTTATGTGCTGGTAGGATGACCAGTTTACTCCGCCGTTGGTTGAATAAGCGACGGTTGCTGAAGGATTTGATTGACTGAAATCTGACCATGTAACATAAGCGTTGCCAAGATAAGGACTGCCCGGAACGTTATCCACAGCGGTATGATTCTTATCCATTGAGCCTGACTGTAAAACAGTGCCGGCTGACCAGGTAGAACCATAATTAGTGGAACGTGCCACTTTAATTGAATTATATGAACCAGGCAGATAAGACATATACAATGTCCCGTCAGGACCTACACCAGGTCCTGGATCGCCGCCATGATCCGATATTGGAGAAGCGGTACAGGTATCGCTTCCAAACCAGTTATTTCCACCGTCAGTTGAAACGTAAACGCCTTCACTAAAGAAGAAGGTGCTCGAAATAAAAACGTTCGATGAAGCAAATAGAATGTTCGGATCCAATCCTCTTGTAATAGGTACTTCGCTTTGTGCAGCGTTGCTTGGATGTACCCGGAAATTCGGAAGAACTTCTACAACCTGATCACGGAAGTTGTAGGTTAACGGTTTTGTGTTAGGATTTTTATACTCAAGGTTTCCAGGGGGAACATCATAAAACTGTCCCTCTTTAGGGAAGTGTATACTCCACATCCTTGGATCTGTGTTTTGAGCAAATGAATTCATTGTCCATACCGCAATTATACCCAGTATGACAATAATCGGTAAATGCCTCCTCATAAGGTCTCCTTATTGGATAGGTTTAACATGTAAGTTATTTATTTTATTTAGATCATTAATATTAAATGATTTTCCTTCTACCGGTAACCAGAGCTCGTTTTCTAACATAATTTATAATTAAGAGAGTATAAATATGGGGTGTTGTAAACGCAGACAGAAGTGTGTCCGGATAAGTTTATTTTTTCTATAGAATCGGTGAAAAAAATAATAGAGAAGCTGGATTGTATCAATTATTATTTGCTAAATCTCAAATGTTTATTCAATTTCAAAGGTAGGATTAAAATAATAATTATTTTTTATAAAAAACAAAATTTTTTTGCTTTATGTAAAAATTTTATTTGAGGTGCCATTATTGTCATTTTCTCCGGGCATTCTTGAAATCCTTCATTTGGTAAGAATCTTGTTAAATTTGAAAGAAGATTCAATATTTTTTAAATGATTTTCATCTTCATAATATATTTGCTGGCTCAGCTTGTGTTTATAATGGCTTTTGCCAGCCTTCTCAGGAAAATTCCGGAAGCTCGCGGGGTCGCCAGGATATCCGTGGTAATAGCCGCTAAGAATGAAACAGCTTATATAGGAAACCTCATTAATTCCCTTAAAAGAATTAGTTTCTCTAATAAAAATTTTGAATTGATCGTTGTGGATGATAACTCGGTTGACGGAACATTCGAAACCGCACGGAAGATTTCGGAAAACATTGAAAATATCAGAGTAATCAAAGCTGGAGCAAAATCAATTCCTGGTAAAAGAGGAGCTTTGCTGAGAGGAATTGAAGAATCAAAGTTTCCATTCATTATGATTACTGATGCTGACTGTCTGCCTTCACCAGGATGGCTGAATGCTGCATCAGTGCTGTTCGGGCAGGGTTACGATTTTATATTCGGACCTGCTCCCTTTATCAGAAAACAGAATAACTTTATCAGCAGCGTTTCATGTATGGAAAATCTGAAGAGCCATTTCCTTTCTTTCAGTCTCGCTTCACTGGAATTACCTTATACGGCGGCGGCAAGGAATATGGGGTTTTCTAAAGAAGCCTTTTTTAAAATCGGGGGATATGATAATACACGTGACACGATAAGCGGTGATGACGACCTGCTTCTGAGAGAAGCAGTCAGGAACAAAATGAAAATCAAAGCATACTATGATGAAGACGCTCTCGTATATTCACATACTGCGGATAATCCCGGGGAATACCTGAGCCAGAGAGCGAGACATACCCGTACTTCTCTGCATTACAGTCTTAAAAATAAACTTATCCTCGCCGGCTGGCACCTGCTTAACTTATTCATGCTGTTCTCACCTTTTTTGGTCTTTCTGGATGCTGGATTTGTATGGCCGGCAGTTGTCAAACTTTCCATGGATATTCTGATACTCTCTTTAGTCCAGAAAAGGTTCAGGTACAATTTTAATCTCTTTCAGCTGCTGTACCTGGATATTATTTACGAGATCTTACTCATCATAAACTTTTTAAATTCTTTTATAAAGAAAATCGAATGGAAAGGTTCACTTTCTGAGAAACAGCAGGCCTTCTGAATTATTTGATGCTTTTTTTCAATTAAGGGCTGCCTGAAAACTTTTTATTTCACAGAAACTTCTCTATTTTATTCCAATGGTAACTGCGCAGAATGCTTCAAATGAAAATCCCTTGCAAAGCCCGGCCTGGCTGGATCGGAAACATCCCAACTATATAAAGTGGAAAAGAGGAAGATCTCTGCTTTTTGAAAGAGCCGCTGTGGTTAAGAAGATTATTTCAGAAACCCGCAAATGTGAAAACCTGAATATTCTTGATCTAGGGTCGGGAGAAGGCGGTACTTCTGCATTGCTCGCTGAAGGGAATAATGTTATCAGCTACGACTTAAGCCTGGTAAGACTAAAAAGACAGCAGCAGATTTTTATGAAGATCCCTCTGGCTAACGGAAGGGCTGAAGTCCTTCCATTCAGGAACTCCACTTTCGATCTTGTGATCCTCCAGGATGTGGTAGAGCATATTGAAGATCCTTTTAGTTTCATCCACGAATTGACACGGGTATTAAGTAAAAACGGGATGATCTATTTAAGCACTCCGAACAGGAATTCATTTTTTAATATTTTATCCGATCCTCACTGGGGTATTCCGCTGCTGGCATTGTTTAAAAGATCAGAAATCAGGAAATATTTTTTACGATATTTAAGAAAGAACGAATTGTACAGGAATGATATCGCTCAGCTGTTTTCGCTGAGAGAGCTTAGAGATTTGTTCGTAGGATATACATTGAACCTGAAAATGAAAGAAGCGGTAAATTTAATTGATCAAAATCCGGAAGGAATTCTGTGGAGCAGATTTCATCTCTTCCTGCTGAAAATGCTCCGGGCAGCTCGCTCAATTCCTGTCCTGAAAAAATTAGCATCAAACAAAGATGGATTCATTAATAATTATTTTAACCCCACTTTCTATGCTGTTCTGAAAAAAGATACTTTATAATTAGTTTGAACTTTTTATTTAATGCCATATTTTTGGCCTGTAAAATTGTGGTTATAATGGAATACAAAGAACTCGCGGAACTCGCTTCTGCATCAAAGGAAAAAGCAATCCCCTCCTATTCGAAATTCAGGGTAGGTTCGGCGCTCTTAACGGAAGATGGTAAAGTATTTACCGGCGGAAATATTGAATCAAGTTCTTATAGTCTTACTTTGTGTGCTGAAAGGGTTGCTCTCTTTAAAGCACTCTCAGAAGGCCATAGAAAATTCAAAGCAATTGCAATTGCAAGCGATGATCCTGATTTTTGCCCCCCCTGCGGATCGTGCCGCCAGGTATTGAATGACTTCTGCAGCGGTATAGACGTAGTTCTCTTAAACCATAAAAATGAAATAAAAATCTTCAAACTCAATGAACTTTTACCCTTCCCATTTGGGGATGATAACTTAAAGTAAGAGAAATATATGATGGAATATACCCCCCACTCTCTTCCGCGAAACACAGGCTGGATTGAAGTTATTGCAGGCTGTATGTTCAGCGGAAAAACTGAAGAGCTGATAAGAAGACTCCGCCGTGCTCAAATAGCACGCCAGAGTGTACTTGTTTTTAAACCACGTATCGATACAAGATTTTCTGCAAAAGCTATTGTATCTCATAGCGATCAATCCCTGCCGTCATTATTAATTGACAATCCTGATGACATACTTGAACTTGCCGCCGATACTCAGGTTGTTGGAATTGATGAAGCACAGTTCTTCTCTGCTGGTATTGTCGATGTGTGTAATACCCTGGCTAATCAGGGAAAACGGGTGATTGCTGCTGGTCTGGATCAGGATTATAAAGGCGTCCCTTTCGAACCAATGCCCCAGCTGCTTTCCATTGCGGAGTATATAACAAAAACTCTTGCTATCTGCGTTGTATGCGGTAATCCTGCAGATAAAACACAGAGAAAAACTCATTCTGCCGAACGTGTAATAGTGGGTGCTTCGGATATTTACGAAGCAAGATGCAGAAAATGTCATTTCATTCCTAAAGAAGAAGGTCTTTAATGGATATCACGGGAATACTTCGGGGGATTCTAGGTCTCATTTTACTTTTGGGTATTGCTTTCCTTTTCTCTAATAATAAAAAGAATATTAACTGGCGGCTTGTTATAAGCGGTATCGTTCTTCAGGTTATCTTCGCTATTCTTATTCTTAAAGGAGATTATCTTGGAACAATATTTTCACCCCTCAGCTGGCCGAAGGATTTTTTCTACTGGGTGAGCGGATTTTTTGTTCTGCTGCTTAATTTTACAACGGAGGGTGCCAGGTTTGTTTTTGGAACTCTTGCCGTATCTCCGGGACAGGATGGTAGTCTTGGTATGTTTTTCGCTTTCCAGGTGCTGCCTACTATTATTTTCTTCGCCAGTCTTATGTCGATTATGTACTACCTCGGTATAATGCAGAGAATTGTGCAGGGCATGGCGTGGGTAATGGCTAAATTTATGGGAACCAGCGGAGCAGAATCCCTTTCATGTACCGCTAATATATTCGTCGGTCAGACAGAAGCTCCCCTGATGATTAAACCCTTCATTAAGGGAATGACACGAAGCGAAATTCTGACAATTATGATTGGGGGTATGGCTACAATTGCCGGGGGCGTGATGGCGGCTTATATCCAGATCCTGGGTAATTCGTATGCTCAGACTCTTGGAATCCCGCTGGATCAGGCACGGCAGCTTTTTGCAACCCAGCTGCTGGGTGCAAGCGTGATGGCTGCTCCTGCCGCGCTCGTTATCTCGAAGATTCTTTTCCCCGAAACAACAGAACCTGAAACTAAAGGGACAGTAAAAGTAAAGATTGAAAAAAATGCATCTAACGTTGTAGAGGCCGCGGCTAACGGAGCATCCGATGGTCTTATGCTTGCACTTAACGTGGGTGCGATGCTGATCGCTTTTATAGCACTGATAGCTTTGATTAATTATCTTCTGCAGGGACTCGGCGATATAACGGGCTGGAACCAGTCGTTAAAGGAGATGTACGGGAAACCACTTAATTTTCAGTTGGTGCTTGGCTGGGTTTTGCAGTTCATAGCTTTCGGTATCGGGGTTCCATGGCATGATGCATTGAATTTTGGCAGCCTGCTCGGAACCAAGATCGTCTTAAATGAATTTGTTGCCTACCTCGATCTCGGTAGTTTGATCGAGTCTAAACAACTCCTCGACCCCAAAACAATACTAATGGCTACATATGCTCTGTGCGGCTTTGCCAACTTCAGCTCTATAGCAATTCAGATCGGAGGATTGAGTCCTCTGGCTCCCTCCCGGAAACCGGATATTGCCTCACTGGGATTAAAGGCTGTTCTTGGAGGTTCACTTGCAACACTTATGACTGCCACGCTGGCGGGAATATTATTTTAATTTATGCTTGATATCGATTTTAAATACAAAGATCTTAATTCTTATCTGATGAGAATTAAACCCTTTGATCCTGATATTGCCATAATACTTGGAAGCGGATTGGGGGATTTTGCCAACAGCCTGGAAGTGGAGCTTACGGCTTCAACCTCCGAATTGCCTTCTTATCCGCCTTCAACAATAGAAGGACACCAGGGAAAAATTCACTTCGCTCATTTCGGCGGGAAGAAACTGCTGCTTTTCCAGGGAAGAATTCATTTTTACGAAGGGTATCATCTGTCTGAATGTATTCTCCCGGCATATATATGCAGTAAACTTGGACTAAAATATCTGATAGCAACCAATGCGGCAGGCGGAGTAAACCATGATTTTATACCAGGGGACCTGATGCTCACCTCATCCTTTTTAGGAATAAATCTTAAAAAGGAAATGACTGAGCTGCTGGGGATTTCCGGATTAAATGAAAAAAAGAATTTTTTGAAGTTTCCTTCACCGAAGCTTAATTCAATAATCAGGAAAGCTGCTGTAATCGAAAACATTCCTTTGAAAGAAGGGGTCTACTGGTATAATAAGGGACCGGTTTATGAAACGCCCGCAGAGATAAATATGATAAGAAAGTTCGGAGCGGATGCCGTAGGAATGTCGACAGTTCCCGAAGCTTATTATGCAGCCGGCCGTGGAATAATGACTTCTTCAATCTCCTGCATAACTAATTATGCGGCAGGTATTTCCGGCAGTAAGCTGACCCATGATGAAGTAACTGTAACTGCTGGCAGAGTTAAAGAAAAATTTGAAAGGTTGATCAAATCAGTTATCTCCCTGGATTTATTTTAATTTATTCTTTTTTGGAACTGACTGCCTCCCTTCGACAGGTAAAAACGTCTGCCTTATTTACAATGAAAGATAGCCGGAAGCTTAGCTTTTCAAACAAATGAGGCTTTAAGCGCATTTAATAAAGCTTGAAGGAAGGGAGATATTATTATGCGCCACCCTCAATATTTATTGACTTTCTTACCCTTATAAGGTAATTTTGACTCTTAATTATTTTTTACAACTCATTCAGAAACATAGCCAAATATGAAAGAATTCAGATTCAAAATAATCATAATTCTGGGCGTAATTGCACTCTGTCTTTACCTTCTTTATCCCACTTACGTTGATTATCAGAATACAAAAGTAATGAATAAGGCCCTCGAAAAGAGGAAGCAGGAATTGAAACAAAATAATCCCGGAATGACTACAAGTCAGGTTGACCTCAGACTTGCGGCCATGGAAGACAGCATTAAAAATGCGAACCCGTCTTTTGTTGAGGCCCGTCAGAAGAGGATTAAGCTGGGATTGGATCTTCAGGGAGGTATGCGTGTGGTTCTGGAAGTAAATACCGCAAAGCTGCTTGAGAAGCTGGCTAAGAATCCTGATGATACATTCAAGGCTGTTATGAAAGAAGCTGAGAAAGAAGCCGCAACTACAGATGAATCTGTGGTGGATATTATGGGCAGGCGATTTGCGCAGCGGGGCGTAAGATTAAGCAGGTACTTTGGAAATATACGACAGGATGATGCAGCTATTCTGAGTGATTTGAAAAAAGATGCTGATGACGCCGTTACGCGCGCAATCGAGATTATAAGGAACAGAGTTGATCAGTATGGTGTTTCTGAACCCTCTATTCAGAGACAGGGCTCCAGGCGGATAATAGTTGAGCTTCCGGGTGTAGCCCGTGAAGAGGAAGCTAAGCAGCTCCTCCAGGGAACTGCTCTGCTTGAATTCAGATTATTGAAGGATCCTGAATTAACGTTTTCAATTATGCAGAAGATAGATAAGGTTCTTGCGGGAAAATCTATTGAGGATACTACTGCAGTCGATTCAGCTAAAGGTGAAACCACAGCTTCCAGTGATACTTCTGCTTCAGATACAGGCATTGCCGCCAATGATACTTCGAAGAAACAATTAACTCAGGAAGAGTTTGCAAAAGAACACCCCTTTTTCTCGGTTGCAATGATTGATCCTCAGGGAAGAACTGCAGATGCCTACGTAAAAGCGGATGAGAGAAACAAACTTGAATTGATGCTTAACAGGCCCGATGTTCAGAGGGTTATTCCCGATAATGTAGAATTTCTTTTCTCAGCAAAGCCTATTACTTACCAGGACGGTAAGGCAATCTATGAGCTTTACTGCGTAAATAAAAAACCTGAACTCACAGGTGGTGTAATAACTGACGCCAGTGCTAATATCGATCCCAATACCTCACAGCCGGTCGTTAATATGGAGATGAATTCCGAAGGCGCAGCTGAATGGGCAAGAATAACCGGTGCTAATGTCAATCACCGTATTGCGATTATACTTGATGGTCTTGTTTATTCCGCCCCGAACGTTAAAACAAAGATTACCGGCGGAAGATCGCAGATTGAAGGCGTAGGAAATCTTGATGAAGCAAAACTTCTCGAGATTGTGCTTAAAGCCGGTGCACTCCCCGCTCCTGTTGATATAATCGAGGAAAGAACTGTAGGACCATCACTCGGTCAGGACTCGATCAGTAAAGGATTTAACTCTGCTCTGATAGGTTATATTATCGTCGGACTTTTCATGATTATCTATTACCAGAGAGCAGGTACTGTTGCCGCGGCTTCTCTCGTTTTTACGGTATTGTTTATCCTTGGTATCCTTGCCGGATTTAATGCCACGCTGACACTTCCGGGTATTGCGGGTATAATCCTTACAATAGGTATGGCGGTGGATGCGAACGTGCTTATCTATGAAAGAATCAGGGAGGAACTCGCGACGGGTAAAACCATTAAGGCTTCGGTCGACAGTGGTTTCTCAAAAGCTTATTCTGCTATCATCGACTCTAATATCACAACATTTATAACAGGTATCATACTATACCAGTTTGGTACCGGTCCTGTACAGGGTTTCGCTCTTACGCTTATGATAGGTATAGCAGCAAGTATGTTCAGCGCTCTTGTTATAGCACGATTGATATTTGACTTCATGGTTGCCAAAGGGCAGAAAATTACAATTGGTTAATTCAATTTTACTCTTTTAAGGAGCTATTTAATAAATGCGAATATTTGAAAATCTTCAACTAGATTATTTAAGCAAGAGAAAGCTGTTCTATATTATATCTACTTCTCTTTTTGTTCTGGGATTGTTAAATGTGATATTCCGGGGACTGGTATTCGGAATAGATTTCAAAGGCGGAACTGAGATCGTTCTCCAGTTCGATAATCCTGTTCAAATTTCCCAGATCAGACAGGATGTAGATAAAATAGGGCTTGGTACTGTGGAACTCAAAACTTTCGGAAGTGAGACCGGTGTACTTGTAAGAACAGAATTACAAAATATACCCCCGAATATATTTCCTCGTGTAGTTGATAATATAAATAATGCAATCCATAGCATATATGAAGGATTACCTTTGAATATTGTTGATTCAACGGCAAGTTCGGTCACTTATGAATTTGCAAACGCAGATACAGCCAATGTTCTGACAGATAAACTCTTCAATGCCGGATTTCAGACAAGTAAGGTTTCTGAAGAACCTGATAATAAACGAATGATTGTTAGTGTGGGAATAGCCGACTGGATTAAAGAAAATCTGAAGGAAAAAATTTCAGATAACGGCTTTAAGGTTATCAAAGAGGATCATGTTGGGCCCAAGGTTGGAAAGGAACTAAAAACTGATGCGGTTATAGCTGTTGTTTTATCGCTTTTAGCTATTCTTATCTACCTTGCTTTCAGGTTTAAATTCATCTTCGCTTTTGGTGCCGTACTTGCACTTTTCCATGATGTGCTTATTACGCTGGGTTTATATTCCGTTCTGTATAATGTTATTCCGGGATTAAATCTTGAAATTGACCTTAC
The DNA here is from genome assembly GCA_963771705.1 of uncultured Bacteroidota bacterium. GTDB lineage: Bacteria > Bacteroidota > Ignavibacteria > Ignavibacteriales > Ignavibacteriaceae > DATFVA01. Next base: position 192,170 of record CAVYUP010000008.1, on the reverse strand, counting down.
GGTAGTTGCGGCCTTCCTGACTCTTGTAGGTTATTCAATAAATGACACTGTTATCGTATTCGACAGGGTGAGGGAAAATCTTAAGATCCATAAGACGATGCCTCTTAAAGACGTAATTAATATGAGCGTCAATAGAACCATGAGCAGAACAATACTTACCGGAGGTACTACCCTCTTAACTGTACTTGTTTTGTTGTTATTCGGTGGTGAAGTTTTAAGATCATTTGCCTTTACACTCTTTTTCGGTATCATAATTGGAACCTATTCCTCTATTTTCGTAGCAAGCGCCCTTGTGCTTGAATACGCGAACAGGAGTAAGAGAAAAGTTCAGTTCTGATAACTGTTAAAAATAAATTATAAAGCCGGCTTAATGCCGGCTTTTTTTTGCATGAACGATAGACTGAATGAACTTAAACTATGATCTAATCCAGCAGTCTCCGGATCTTGTCTATTGTAAGAGGGGCGCTTCCCTCAAAATGATTATTGACATTCACATAGACATCAATTTCTCTTTCAGAAAAATAATTTATTACTGACGGCAGTACAGACAGCTTCTCATCTTTTGGAAGAACTATTTTTGACCAGTCCTTTCCGGTAAGTGCTTCAATTTTTTTCCTGTCAGGACCATGTAGTCTTATTATTACCGGGGCTCCGATAACTTCATGGTACTTTTTAAATACTTCTTCTATCGACGGCATAAAATACCCCTGAAGAAGCACGTGAGCCGAATTACTTCTCTCTATAAAGTCAAAATAGTTCTTATTCAGGTAATTGGGATTCCTAATTTCAAAAGCGCAGGGATAGGTTTTCTCGATGCTTTCAAAGAATGCCTCGAGCCTGTCAACGAATTCTGCCTGAGAACTCATCTTCTGTTTGTTAAGATATTCAAACTGGAACATGAGAGCACCGATTTTTGAAGACAGCGGCTGAAGTGTTTTGATGAATCGCTGATAAAGACCGGGATCAAAGAAGTTAGGATTTTCCTTAAGGCCTTTAAAGCTTCTGGATGGATAGTAATGTGTTAATGTTAAGGAATTAGGGACTTTAATGGTAAACTTAAAATCATCGGGAACAGAATCGTTATATTCCTTCACAGCGGATTCCTCCGGCAGCCTCACGATGTCATCAAAAAGGCTCCAGAACCATTGATCTATTTCGACAGTATTATACCTGGTACTGTATTCTTCAAGATAGTTGATATTCTGTTTTGAAGAATAAACCATCCCTCTCCATGAATCATACTTCCAGGAACAAGTGCCTATCCTGAGAGCAGCCATAGAAAATATCTATTTGTTTTAGAGAATTAACTAAAAAAATTGGAGATAGGCAATAAAAAAATGACTTCAAGACCGGGGGACAGAATCGCGGGGGGCATTCACTCCTGATTTCAAGGAATCAGATAATGTTTGAACAAGTTGTCCGCGTTCGAATGGTTTTGAAATGTAATTATCGAAGCCAAGCGACAGCAGCCTCTCACGGTCACCAGCCATCGCGAGGGCAGTAACAGCAATAATGGGTATCTTCATATAATACACATCCAGTCTCCTTATTTTTTCCATTGCTTCGATACCGTTCATTCCCTTTAGATTTATGTCCATTAAAATTGAATCATACTTCCTGGTTTTGCAGTATTGTACGGCCGTCTCTCCGTCAGGTACATGCTCAATCATGCACAGCGGTTTAAGGTATGATAAAATAATGTCCGCGTTTAATTCATCATCCTCAACAAGAAGGACAGATAACTCCCGATGGAATTCAAATGGATGACCCGGTGTAGTTTTGCTTTCCTCGGTTTGAGGGACACCATTTGACACCATAACGGGAATTTTTACAGTAAACTTCGATCCTTTTCCGGGAGTACTCTCCAGAAATATTTTTCCATCAAGCATCCTGACCAATTTATGGGTAATGCTTAATCCCAATCCAGTCCCTTCATATTTTCTTGTATATCCTTCGCTTACCTGGCGGAAAGGTTCAAAAATGATTTCATGATACTCCGATGAAATTCCTATTCCTGTATCTGTAACGCTTATCACCGCGTTTTTTTCTCCGCCGCTGCTGATTAAATCGAGTTCCACTGTGATGCCGCCCGACTCTGTATATTTCACCGCATTTCTTATAATATTATTGAAGATCTTGTTGAGGACCTCACTATCAGAATAAATAATCAGATCCTGATCGGGCAGTATAGATTTGATATACAATCCTTTTGACGCAGCGTTAGGTATAAAAAGATTTACAGATTCTTTAAGAACCTTGGCAACATTAACCGACTCATATTTAAGTTCCATTTTCCTGGCTTCAATGCTCGAAAGATCAAGTATAGAATTCAACGTGTCAATTAACCTCTTCCCGCTTGAAAGCACCATGTTAGCAAGTTCCAGGTGCTCGGGATTTGTCAGTTCAGTAACCAGGATATCAGTGTATCCCAGGATGCCTACCATAGGTGTACGCAGCTCGTGACTCATATTAGCAAGGAAACTCGATTTTAGTCTGTTTGCTTCTTCAGCTTTATTCTTTGCCTTTACAAGGTCTTCAATCATTTTTTTCTTTTCAGTTATATCTTCCTTTACCGCCACGAAGTTCACTATTTTTCCGTCTGCATCCACTATCGGGGATATGATCGCATTCTCCCAGTACAATTCACCGTTTTTCTTTCTGTTGTGGAGTTCGCCCGTCCAGGTATTGCCGGCCAGAATGGTCTCCCATAGCTGTTTATAGAACTCTCCTCCCTGGCTGCCGGATTTCAGGATTTTTGGATTTTTATCAATAACCTCATTCATGGAATAACCCGTCACTTCGGCAAACTTATTATTTACATACTGGATATTTCCGTTCAGGTCAGTTATTATAACACAGACAGGACTCTGTTCTATGGCTTTCGTTAATGTCTGTATATGCTTTCCTGTGACAACCCGCTCTGTAATATCCTGCAGCATTCCTACCGAGCGTACAATTTTACCTTCCGGATTCCGGAAATGCCTGCACTCAAGATATACGAATCTTACACGTCCGTTATCCTTTCTTATTATGCGGTGTTCGAGTTCAAAACCATCTCTCCCCTCGTGTCTTGAATCGTCATAAGCTGATAACAGTGCATCCAGATCATCCTTATGCACGAATTCATAGAATGCCTCTTTCGTAGTACCCAGGAAGCCTTTACTAATTCCTAATATCTGGTAAATCTCATCCGACCAGATCACATAATTCTTCTCGTAATCATGTTCCCAGCTTCCCAGCCTGGCAAGATGCTGAGTTTCATTTAACAAATGCGTTTTAATTTTCAGCTTTTCGTCAGAGAGTTTCTTCTCACTTATATCTGTAAGGATCCCCCTGATGCCTGTGAATATGCCGTTGTCAAATATGCCGGTGCTGGAGGCGCTCACATAACGGTATTCACCGGATTTTGTTCTAATTCTATACTCGCTAAGAGCAGATTTTTTAGCAGAAAGATTGTGAAAGTTTTTTACCGCAAGCTGAAGGTCTCCGGGATGTATGAAATTTGTAAATGGCTGACCTATGAGGCTCCCCGTTTCATATCCTGTAGATTTTTTAACGGCAGAACTTATAAAAGTTATTATGCCCTCCTGGTTCAATGAAAAGACAATATCATTTATATTCTCAACAAGATCCCTGTACTGAGTTTCACTTTCCCTTAATTTATTTTCAGCAAGCTTGCGGCTCGTTATATCCCTGACGTACCCCTCAAAGTGATTCGTATTACCCTGGTCATCTTTCACCGCAAAAGCATTCAACTGCACCCATATAATGGTACCGTCTTTTTTCTTCCACTGAACTTCCCTGTCGGAAACCGAACCTTTCGGCTCAAATTCCTGAATTAAAGTTTGCCTTTCTTTTTTATTCAGATAAACATCAGAAATGTCTCCTCTGCTAAGTTCATCCGCAGAGTCATATCCGAGAAGCTTTGCCAGGGCACTATTAGCTTTAATAAATTTGCCGTTGAGAGTTGACTGATATATGCCTACGGGAGCTGAGTCAAAAATTGATCTGTACATTTTTTCAGATTCATATAAAGCATCTTCAATAAGCTTACGTTCGGTTATGTCGTGCAAAAAGCCTGCAACGAGTTTATTCCCGTCCACTTCTATTGCTGTAAGTGTAATATCAGTATAAATTACATTTCCGTTATTCAAATGAATCCACTCAAATTTCTGGGGCTCTCCTGCAAGTGCTTTAGTGATAAATTCAGATGCCAGTGCTGAGGAAAGTTTATGTCCTGGCTGATATTCGGGGGAGAGACTTCCGGGACTTCTTCCAGCGATTTTCTTCCTGGGAAGACCGTATAACTTTTCCGCTCCCTGGTTGCAATCCACTATCAGGTCATTGTTAAGTATAACTATAGCTTCTGTGGAATTATTAAAAATACTCTTGAATTTTTTTTCTGTCTCGGTAATTTTCCTGAGGTTAGTGTAATTCGACCTTGTATAATAGTATAATAGCAGTGTTCCGCCCAGTAAAACCAGCAGTCCCAGAATAAACAGGGTGTTAAGAGTACTTGTTGTAACTGGATCGTAAATTTCCGAAAGGTCGATCTTTGTAACCAGATACCATGGTGTATTTTTAATCCTCTGGACATCAGCAAGAACCTCGGCTCCGCGGTAATCTTTTCCCTGCACTATCCCGCTTACGCCCTTAACGGCTTTTGCAGCCGGCAGGCTGATATCATCCAGCGGTCTTCTCAACGAACTATCAGAGTCAGTTTGAAACTTCAGGGGAGAAATATAATTTATAGAGTTGTCTTTACTGGTAACAATCAAAGATTCCCCGGTAGAAGCACCTATATACGAACTGGAGAGGTTTGGGAAAAATAATATATAAGGATCTACCTTAAGTATTATCACTATTTTCCTGTTTTCCGGCAGCTTGTAAGGTATATAAAGGTCCAGACAGAGCTTCCCGAGGCACTTGTCGATGTAAAAATCTGAATTAACGATTCTGTTTTCATCCAACGCAGTCTGAAGTGAATCATTTATGAAATCATTAGAACCGGTTGGATTCAGATTCATTATTTCCCCGGAACCGGTATTTAATAAGAATAGGTTTGAGTAATCATGGTTTTTAAAGATTGAAAATAATAAAGGGCCTATTTCAGATGTATCACCAAGTGGAGAAGCTGAAGAATTGAGTAAAGGACGTATATTATCATTGGAAAATATGAATCGTGCATCGGCATACCGTTCTGAATACCACTGCGTAACTGCCGAATACTTTAAATTTGTTATGGTTCTCAGTTCCCTGGATTTTTCCCCCAGTTCCCTGGCCTTATCATCCTCATAAAAATGAAAGCTGAGAAAAGCAAACAGGAGAATTATACCGAGTAAAACGGAAAATAATACCCGGATTGAACGGAAGAACTGGAAAACCATCGAATTCCTAATGATATTTCAATTTGAACCCTATAATGAACACAATTAGTGCCAGAATCAGATCAAAACCTGACCTTATTAGAAAATTCCTGTTTTCGGTGGTGTTTCAATTTGAGCGAAATAAGCCCCTTTTATTTCAAGAGGAAGAGGTGAATCAGGATGTTATCTTAACTAAAACCATTGTCATATCATCATTGACCTCGGCGGTACCTCTGTAGGTTTTTATACTGCTCCAGATATCCTGAAGAATTTCGCGGCTTCTGCGAGCCGATTTATTAAGAAGCAGTTTCGTAAGGTTATCCTCACCAAATAGATCCATTTTTTCATTCATAGCCTCGGTAACGCCGTCAGAAAAGAAGGCGAATATCTGATTCTGCTTAAGAAACAATTCTTCTTCACACAATGTTCTTTCAAAGATTATCCCTTTTTCAAGACCTATTCCAAGACCAATCGTCCTGTATTTGTTTACAGTACCATTCTCTGCAGCGAATACAGGCATATGTCCCGCTCTGCAGAATTTCACCGTGTTATTCTGCATGTCAAACAATGCCAGAGTCATGGTTACGAACCAGTTTCGTTCCATAGACTCATAGATCCTCCGGTTAATTTCGATGAGAATATCTTTTGGCTCTCTTCCGGGCCTGCAGGCAGACTCGATCATTGTCTGTAGTTTTGTCATATAAAGGGAAGCAGATAAACCCTTCCCCGAAACATCCCCAACTACAACAAATAACTTGTCATCACCTACGGGTATCAGATCAAAATAGTCCCCCCCACCTGCTGGGCCGGGATCATCTCACCGGAAATATCCAGACCTTTAATAGCGGGTATTGCTTTAGGAAGCAGGCTCTGCTGAATTTTCCGTGCAAGATCCAGATCCCTTTCCATTTTAATTTTTTCCGCTTCCGTTTTATAGAGTCTTGCATTCTCTACTGCAATGGCCGACTGGTTTGCCACCGCATAAAGAAGTTCGAGGTCTTTGCCTGCAAACTTTGCACCCGAATGCTTTAACCCAATCAGCATCAAACCAACAAGCTTTTGTTTTATGATCATTGGTAGGATAGTGTAAATGCCTGCTTCTAAAAGCACCTTATAACCGACAGGAAAAGCTCTCTGGAGGTCCTCTTCTTCGATTACCGGGGAATTTGTGGTAGCATTTTTTTCTGAAATTACCTTCTGAATATTTATGGCAGGAATGTTCAAAGACTGCTTTTCTATCCCTACGCTTCTGGCAAGAGTGAAATCTCCCTCCTTATTGTCATAAAGCATAATTCCAAAGGTATTTATTCTTAAAGATTCAACGAAAGTAGTGGTCATTGTATCGAGAATGTTCTCCAGTCCTACAACTGTAGTGATATCGTTGCTGAAGCTAACCAGAATCTTCTGATATGCAAATTGTTCGGGATAAAATTTCTCTGTGAGGAAATCCTGGAATTTATCTTTGGTTGACTGAAAGATAAGTGCGAATATGATAAAAATTATTCCTGCGATTACCCCCTTATACTCAGTTCCTATTGCTGTGCTTATAACCTGGCCGACGAGATATATGACAAGGAAATAAACGGCTGCTATACTGATGGTAGCCGCGCCGTAAGTTATAGTGTTTTTAATTACTACACTTACATCCATCAACTGATATCTGAAAATAGAATAACCGAATGCAGCGGGGAGAATGAACAGAATGATGATGGGCATATAAAATTCGGGTGAGTTATATACCGTATCTGTAATAGCAGGAGCGATGAATCTGGTGTAGATAATTACAAGGATCGCCAGGAAATAGGCAACCAGGATGACGGAGATAGGCTTTCTTTCTAACGGCGTTTTTAACCTGAAATAATTGATAAGAAGGGAAATAAATCCTGTAAGGAAAGCCGCACCAAGCACAATATTAGTAATGATATAAAATTGCTCAAAATGGACAGTCCTATCGGGCATATCATAAACAAATAAAAAGCGGTATATGATCAATCCTATTAAAATGGCTGCCGGCATCAGATAAAGAGTATAATAAACAGCCTTCTTTTTTATGAATTTAAATTCGTTAGGAAATATCCAGAAGAAATGGAGAATCAGGAATGGGGCGTATATCAGACCTCCGGCATTAAGAAAATCGATCAGAACGACTAGCGGAAGTATTCCCATGACAAACGGAAGCGTCTGATAATTAAACATCAGCATAAGGATTAAAGTAGCTCCGACCGCATAGAAAACCCTCTGCACCCTTCCATCGGGTCTGGCCATCAATACAATAAAAGCGACCAGCTGCCAGAAAAATCCCAGTAGGCTCAAACCCAGAAGCGAGAAATTTATCAGCTTTTTTATATAAACTTTTGTATTTAACAGCTCCCCTGTTTTCTTTTTGACAGTATACCTGGCGTAATCTCCCGCGGCAACCTTGTTGAGGATCTCCTGGGCCTGCATGGGTTCTTTTATCTTGTTTCCGTTGATAGCAATAAGGTAATCGCCGTTGCGTATACCTGCATTCCATGTAACCCCGTTAACTTTTACATTTTCAAACCTGATCGCGAGTGAATCGTCTCTGTTAACTGGATACCAGAGGCATTCATCATTGGAGACTGGATTTACAGTGGAAACGATAAAGATATTTCCCAGGGCGAGAAGAATGAGCAGGAGACTCATTATAATGATGATCTTCGACCTGAATCTGATCAAATATTTTTTTACAGGATCCAAAGTATTATAGTATCATTTCTATTAAAAAAAGGGGATATATTTTTCAAAAAATAATCAATTATTTTGCTTTAATCACCATTAGAGTGATATCATCTGACTGAACTGCGCCGGAAGTGAAGCTAAGGACTTCCTGCCTGATTTTCTGAAGTATATCCGTGGAGGATAGATGGGAAATATTGCCGGCAATCTCTTCAAGTTTTTTATCAGAAAATTCCTCTCCTTTTATATTCATCGCTTCAGAAACACCATCAGTAAACATAATTATTACATCATCCTTTTCAAGATCAATTTTTTCGTATTCATAGGGAGTAACTGTCTTCATAACTCCGAGAATTATTCCTCCCCGGGTGAGTTTGATAATTTTGCCTTTTCTTACCAGCAGCGGAGGATTATGACCTGCATTTACATACGTAAGCTTTCTGCCCGTATCCTCAAGAACGCCCCAAAAGAATGTAATGAACTTTCCATCAGAAGTATTTTCACTAACCAGATCATTAATCAGTGCCGTTGCCTCATCGAGGGCCATTCCATGCCGTACAATAGTCTTTAAGAATGCCTGCAGGTTAGCCATAAGCAGGGCCGCCGGAACTCCTTTGCCGGAAACGTCTGCGATTGCGACACACACATTATTTTCATCAAGTCTGATCAGGTCGTAATAATCGCCGCCTACCTGACGGGAAGAGACATTGATGGCAGATACCGCAAAATTCTTAAATTCAGGCATCGAATGCGGGAGCAGATTTTTTTGAATGTCACGGGCGATGTCAAGTTCATCTTCAAGTTTCTTCTTTTCGAGCTCCTGAATAAACAGCCTTTTATTCTCTAATGAGATGATTGCAAGGCTTCCGACAGAATAAACATACTCAATATCGGAATCTGAATAATTTTGTTTATTTATACGCCGTCCAAGGAAGATAAGTCCTTTGGTTTCTCCCTGAATCTGCATTGGAACAACGAGTTCAACTCCCAGTTTTTCCAGTTCCGAATATTTCTGTGTTATTCCTTCTCCGGTTATCGCTGATTCCAGCTGATGAAGTTTATTTTCAGCTATGATTTCAAGAAGTTTTTCATTGTCCATCTTGGATTCAAGTATTTCAGGACCGCTATCTTCGAAAGTGATGACGGCAAACTTTGAAACAAACAGCTGCCCAATAACAGAATAAACAAGCAGTCTTGCTACCCGCGATGAATCAGAGAATAATGCGAACTCTTTACTTAATTCAAAGAGTGAATTAAGCCTATGCAGCCTTGAATCAAGAATCCGGTTGACTCTCTTAAGTTCATTTATAACGATGGAATTCTGGATCGCTGTGGATGAAATGTTTAATATCGTTCTTAGAAATTCACGGTCATCATCTGAGTATATAGTCTTATTCAGTTTTTCGCCGAGACAGATTATACCAAGAACTTTATCGGAGGAGATTACCTTCTCTGTAACGCAAAGATCACCAAGTCCGGGGTATGATCTATATTCTTCCTCCTTAAAAAACTTTTCAACCTTTGCCGGGTCAGAGAATTTTTCAAGTGTTTCCTTCGGAATTCCTTTGGAAGAATGGATTTCAAGTTTACCATTTAAATTAAGGGCGAACAGACCTTTTGTGGCCAGGAATTTTCCCATGCAGGTCAGGAGTATGTTATTGATTATGAAGTCAAGATCTGTGCTGGAGTTTATAATGCGGCTGAATTCAACCAGGGCTGTAAGGTTTCTTTTTAATTTGATGTTTTCAGTATCATCCATGCTGACTTGTATTATTTAAATACTTTGTGAGATAAACTTCATTACACTTGCCGGGAATAGAATTATATTTCACTTCATCCATAAGAGTTTTCATCAGGTACATTCCGAGGCCTCCAACCCTGTGCTGTCTGTAGTACTTCTGCAGATCAGGATCAGGAACGTTTTCCGGATGAAATGATTTTCCATAGTCAATGATAATTATCGTAAGCTTATAGTTAGAATATTTCAGCTTTAAGAGTATTTCGCCTTCAGGCTGAGACTGATAAGCATGCTTAATAATATTGGTGCAGGCTTCATCCACAGCCAGCATTACATCTTCGGCTATACCCGGTTTTATCCCAACCTGCTCGGCAGCAGATTGTATAAACTCACGGATCAACGAAAGATTTTCCGTCCTGCTGGAAATCTTAAGTTTTTTATCTATTTTATTTTTTGTCTTCAACGTTCCCAGTCTCTTTGAATTTGTTTACGGCCTCATCTTCAGACCTGAAGATCTCATACAGTAAAGGAAACCCGAGGAGATCAAAAATATTATACACTTTCTCGCTCATGGCGGATAGTTTTATATCTCCTTCATTCTCCCGGATCTTTTCAATATACGCCATAAAGACTCCCAGTCCTGCACTACTGATATAATTCAGATCCTCAAAGTTGACAACTATATTGTATTTACTTTTGTCAATCAGCTCCGAAAAATTATTTTCAAGCTGCGGAGCCGTGTGTGCATCAAGATATCCGTTAAGGTATATTACGCTTACATTTCCTTTATCTTTAATGGTAGTGCTGAATTCTGCCATTCTTTTTCTCCATCTGATTTAATTTTCGATTTCCACTTAAAAATTACCAGAGTTATATCGTCATACTGCGAATGACTCTGTGAAAAAACAGTTACTTCCCTGATGACCTTGTTAGCTATTTCATCAGGAGTTGATTTTGAATTTTCTATTAATATTTCTTCAAATTTGTTCAATCCGAAATCTTCAAGATTCGTATCTTTTGCTTCGGTGATACCATCTGTATAAAGCACAATAAGGTCGTCGTCATCCAGGCTGATCTTCGTCTCGTCGAGGGAATTATCAAAATGCTCGGTAAAGTTTAACCCCAGTCCAATACCTGAAGGACGAATAGACTCGGCTATACCGTTACGGATCAGTATTATGGGACAATGCCCCGCCCTTGAAATGGTTAATGTCTCCTTTTCCCTGTCGATTATACCATACGCCGCGCTGACAAAACTGCTTCTGTCAAGCGTGCGTTTAAGGATCTTATTAGCACTTATCAGGATATCCTTTGGTTTGGTAATAGTTCTTGAAAGGGATTCAAAAATCCCTTTAACCTCCGCCATAATAAATGCCGCTGAGATACCTTTTCCGGAGACGTCGGCAATTACAAATCCAAGCTTATTTTCGCTTATCTCAAAGAAGTCGTAGTAGTCTCCTCCCACTTCGAAAGCCGGGATAAAGACGCTGGATATTTCCAGTCCTTTATAAGCGGGGTGTTTAGAGGGAAGAATTTTACGCTGTATTTCGCGGGCAACATCGAGCTCTTTTTCGAGCCTTTCTTTTTCAATAGATTCCTCCAGAAGCCTGGAATTATCTATTGCAACCGTTGCATAATCCGAGAATGTATTTATCGCGTTAATATCCTCATCATTAAAAATTGAGGTATCCTTCCTTGTTACAACGAGATATCCTTTTATTTCATTATGTATCTTCAAAGGGGAAACAGCGGCGCTTTGATACCTTTCGCCGCCCTGTGAAAGTCTTTCAAAGTTATCCAGCGGAAAGATTTCCGCTCCGTTCAGCGGCTTATTCTTTATTTTTTTATAAATATAGTTTGATAATTCACGTGCTCCAAGATAACCGATATTCTTGTGTGCGATGGTGGTAAACTCTTTATCCTCAATCCATAGGATCCATGATGCATCGGCATTACAAACTTTTGTTGCTATATCCGTTACCGTAACGGCCAGGTCATCAAAATCCAGAACTTCTGTAATCAGTTTGCTGAAATACTGAAGCGATGAAACTTCCTGTGCTTTCCTGTCATATGCCTCGGCTGTAGGCAGGTGAAATAATGTAGTAAAGAACAATACGCTGAAATATATAGCTCCGTATATCATAAGGATATTCAGGAACTGCGCCAGCGAAGGCGAAAAAGAAGCCAGCATCTGGTAATGGATATTTTCAGGACCGCTATTGGTAAGATTGACGATAAAAAGAACAGCTATCACTACCGATATAACAAGCAGGTATATTTTTTCTTTCTTCTGTAGAAAGGCTATCCAGGAAATCCTTACGGAATTAATCGCTATTAATAAAATGGAAATAATAAAAAAGGTGTTTCGGACAAAAGAAAGATCGGGAATTTTATTAAAAGCAGCTGACAACGAAGTCAGAATAAAAAAAACAACCATAGTATTGAAATAAGTATTCAGGTTCCTGCTCTGTTTGAGGAAAAATAATTCCCTGAAAGTAAGAAATATATAAGCAAGGAAACTCAGGATAAGGAAGACATAGAAGAAACTGATTATCCTGAACATCAGGCTCGATTGTTCCTGGAGGTTATCAAAGAACAAGTTCAGTATAGAGCCCGAGAAACTTATCATAAAAAATATGATGGCATTCAGTATGCCTACATTCATCACCATGGAGATGGGATTAATCTTTTTGAATCCCATCAGCTCAATCAGGTAAACTATCAATGAAATAACGGTGAGAGCTGTCAGGAATTCATTTACTACGATATATCCAATGGAATCCGCTTCCGGAACGAACAGTTTAAAAAAGAATAAGACTACCGCAAATCCCATAAACAGGCGGAATTTCAGGTTATGTGTAAGAAACAAGGTATTCATATTCTTTTATTTAATTTTTCAGCGCAAATTACTACTATAAATTGTCCGTTCAAAGACGCTTTTCAGCCTGTACATTATCAAATTAAAAGAAATACATCATTTTGTAAAGAAAAGAATTATGAACGGGTGATATGTCTGATAGAATAGACTTTTCCCAGATAAAAACGGCCCCAAAACACAGCAAAAGACCCTATTTTTTAGATTTCGACCCCGGAACCGGTTGCCTCTTTCCTGATAGTATCCTGATGAATCTCAATCCTCAGCTTTTTCATTTCCTCCCTCACCTTCTCCATTTCCTTCTGAAGCTGCTTCATCTCTTTCTTAAACTCTCCCTTATTAAAATACATGAGGGAATCGCCAGACATTTTAAACATGGAGGCCAGAGAATCGGGGAAGAAGCCGTTTCCCTTACCATTAAACATCAGAGAGTCTCCCTGAAATATACCCACACTTTTTAGGATAGAATCAACATTAGGAATGCGCACTCTTACAGGACTGCCTGAAGAATCACCGAATTCGTATTTGAAAGAATAACCTTTTACACCATTTCCACCGGGCATATCAATGATTATAGGGGGAATGTTCCTCATAGCTTCTTCAACCTGAGCCGAGATGCTATCAAAATCAGGAAAATGAATATCGGGTATATCAAGCTTTGATATATGAACACGGCAGATATTTGAATCGATGTACACCTTAAAATTCTTTCCCCAGGCGGGGTCGCTCTTTAAGCGGACAAGACTGCTGTCGAGTTTGAGGTTTATCTTCAAATTCTTCATAGAATTTTCAGCTTCCTTCATACCCTTTTTCATCTCTTCTTTAGCCTTAGCCATCTCTTCTTTGAATTTCTTATTGTCGAATTCATAATTTTCCGAAAAAATGGTATCAGGGGTGAAGAAGATGTACTTATTATCCTTATTGTCTTTCACCTTATTAACGATCGTCCTTACATCAGGATTATCGTAGGCAAAATAACCTGCCGGAATGATTTTATTGAATTCTACTTTATTTGCGTCACGGGCAAATGACATAATATCGGCAACAATAGCTTTGTTATAGTTCCAGAGGTTAGGATTTATGGCCACCGTATTCTTATCATTTACCAGCACCTGAGTCTGGAGGTCTTCAGCATACGATTCGAGTATAGAATCAACCTGCTGCCGCTGCCTGCTGTTAAGTTTTAATCTTGAAACGAATTTTTCCAGATTATTCCCATTATTGCTGTCTTCCGAGGTTTTAATCTCAAAGAATTCTTTCCCAGAAGAGTCGCTGCCCAGTTTCAGATACTGACCATTGGATTTATCGAGGGGGAGCTGCCTGGTAAAAGCAAAATTAAACACATCCTCGTTTGAAAGATCAGAAGCATAAAACAGAGGTTTAAGGTTTTCCTGGTAAAAACCTGCCAGGTTTGTTTTCTGCTCTTCGACCAAACGGTCAATTACGCCAGGGTTGAATTTCAGGAAAATCATGAGCACAACAGCAAGCGCCGTAAAGCCTATAGCCGGGGTCCAGCCCCGAAGTTTATCACGAACTCTTCCTTTGTGGTTGAGATTTGCTGCCAGCCGGGTTTCAAAATAGGGGGCTTCAGGGAGTCTTTTTACTGAAGAAACCGTCAACTTTTTAATTTGCCTTAGTTCCTCGAGTTTCTCCCGGAGTTCTTTAGAAAATTTTATTTTTTCTTCTAATTCTTTAGCTTCGGCTGATGATAACTCACCATCAATGTAAGCCGACAATATCTCATATTTTGTATTTAAACTTTTCATAACATCAGTTCCTCTTCATAGGGCTTAAGGATATCTTTTAGTCCTTCCCTTGCTCTGAAGATCCTTGATTTCACTGTTCCTAATTCGCACTGTATCGTTTCTGCAATTTCCTGGTAACTCATCCCCTCAATATCCTTCAAAAGGAGCGGAATTCGCAATTTTTCAGGGAGTTTGCCGATAGCCTTCTGCACAATACCCGTAATATCATTACTCTCAGCCTCTGTTGTATCTCCCGTCTTTTCCTCGGCTTCTTTTAAAGGAGTAAAAATATTTCTGATTTTCATCTTTCTCATATAATCTTTGCATTTATTCACCGTAATCCTGTAAAGCCAGGTGGTGAATTGCGATTCAAACCTGAAATTATTCAGGTTCCTGTAAACCGTTAAAAAAACGTCCTGAGCGATATCATCAACTGAATTCGAACTGCTCATTGTGAGATAAATGATATTTCTCACCTTTTCCTTATGCCGCTGGACGAGCATAGCGAAGGCAGACTCATCGCCGTCAATAAACCTTTTTACAAGGGAAAAATCATCATCCAGGTTTAAAATTTGAGCTTTCTGCAAATCTTCCTTTGTATTTTTCGTATCCATCATTTTAGACGTAAAATTAGGTGACAGGTTCCGTAAAATGTTTAATTGCAATTTAACATTTAAAACTAAAAATAATCCTTATCCTTATTACCGTAAACTTGCTTTGTTACCGGCATTCACTTAAATTTAATGCAAAAATTTTAGGAGTTGTTAATGAAAACCAAAGTAAATGAAAGGTACGAAGCCGTTGTCATAGAGTTAAAGGGAAATGTGATGGGCGGTGAAGATACTAAAGAATTTAACGATTTGCTCCATAAACTGATTGATGAAGGCAAAAAAAATATTGTAGTAGACCTTTCTGATGTAAAATTCATGAACAGCTCTGGTCTTGGCATGATGATCGGCGGATTAACCACAATGAAAAAAGCCGGCGGAAATCTTAAATTAGCCAGGGTAACCGAGAAAATAGAAAGTCTCCTTATAATCACAAAACTCATCACTATATTCGAATTTTATGAGAATGTTGACGATGCGATAAAAAGTTTCTCTAATTAGATTTCCTCATAAATAAGGTTTTGTGTAGTTTTAAACTCCGGATTTTATTCGGAGTTTTTATTTTGATCAAAATTATAAAATAAGAGTATCAAATGCGTGTAACTGTTCTGGTTGGAAGCCAGTGGGGTGATGAAGGCAAAGGCAAAATAGTTGACATCCTTAGCGAAAACTATGATATAGTAACCCGTTACCAGGGCGGGGCCAATGCCGGACATACCGTTACCATAGGCGACAAACAATATATACTTCACCTTATTCCTTCGGGAATTCTGAGGGAAAATGTAGTATGTGTTATAGGAAACGGTGTTGTGATAGACCCTAATGCGCTGCTGGATGAAATAGAACTTCTCCGAAAGCATGGAATCAGCGTGGAAGGCAGGTTGTTTATCAGCCATAACGCTCATTTAATTATGCCGTATCATAAGCTGCTGGATAATATAAATGAAAATAACGATAATAAAATTGGAACTACAGGCCGTGGAATAGGGCCCTGCTACATTGATAAGTATGCGAGGAAAGGAATAAAAATTGTCGATCTTCTGAACAAAGAAGTTCTTGAAGATAAAATCAGGGAGAATTTGAAAGAGAAGAATAATCTCCTGAAGAAAATTTACAACCATGCAGAACTTGATGTAGAAGAGATAATCAGAGAGTATGTTGAATTTGATAAGGCGATAGATAAATACGTTAAAGATGTTCCCGCTTACCTGAATAACGCTATTGCCGAGGGAAAGTCAATTCTGCTTGAAGGCGCTCAGGGAGCCCTTCTGGATGTAGATCATGGCACCTATCCATACGTTACTTCTTCAAGTCCCACATCAGGAGGTGCATGCACGGGAACCGGTATTCCTCCCACAAAGATCAGCCTTGTATTCGGTATAGTTAAGGCATATACAACAAGAGTTGGATTAGGACCCTTTCCAACAGAATTGTCCGACGAAACTGGTGAAAATCTCAGAAAGATTGGGGCAGAATTCGGAGCTACCACCGGCAGACCAAGGAGATGCGGCTGGTTTGATGCCTTCCTTGTAAAGTACTCTGCAACAATAAACGGGATAGAAGAAGCTGCGATTACCAAACTGGATGTCTTAGGCTCCTTTGGTGAAATAAAGGTATGTACAGGTTACGAACTTAACGGAAAATCGTTAAAATCGTACCCGACTGATGTACAGAGGTTATCTAAAGTGAAACCGTTGTATGAGACTTTTAAAGGCTGGAATTCAGATATTTCAGGCTGCAGGTCGTATTCCGATCTTCCTTCTGAAGCTAAGGAATACCTTGAATTTATTGCGAATCATACTGGTGTGAAAATTACGATCGTATCTGTCGGACCTAAAAGAGAGCAGACTTTTTTTATAGCTTAGCAGGATGAGTCCCCGGAACCCCGGCAAATCTCATTCTCAACCAAAAATATGACTGGATTTTTTACTTCCAAAAGTGCGATACTTGGCTTTGTTTTTTAATAATTCCGGGTAGAACCATTCAATGAAAATGTCCGGCGGACCCGCTACCTTAAATATCAAAATCAGCCTTATTGTTGTAGCCCTCCTTATAGCGGTAGGAACTCTCTACTATACACAGAACCTGGTTAAGGTTCTTCAGAACAGGGAAAGAACAATTGTTGAACTTTACGCCAAGGGGATTGAATATGTAGCCAATACATCTGAGCCCAACGCCGATATTACATTCCTGTTTGACAACATACTCAAACCGATAGATTTCCCCCTTATATCAACGGGACCCGACAACCTTGTAAAAATTGAAAGCAGACATGATATAAAGGATGTAAGAAATATTAAATACGACTCTACCCTTTCCAGGGAAGATCTGGAAAAGTTCTTCAATCAGCAGGTAAGGGAGATGGATGAGGCACATAAGCCCATACTTGTTACTTACGAAGATACGCTTGTGCTGCAGAAGATCCATTATGGAGATTCCGATCTAATAAACAGGCTGCGGCTGTACCCCTACTTTCAGATAATTATAGCCGTCCTTTTCATTGTTATAGGGTATGTAGGATTCAGCAGTATTAAGCGAAGCGAGCAGAGCAATATCTGGGTTGGTATGGCTAAAGAAACCGCACATCAGTTCGGTACGCCTATATCAAGCCTTATGGGATGGCTTGAAATGCTAAAGATAAATTATCGCGATCCGGATAAGGTAATCGATATTGCAGATGAAATAGGAAGTGATGTTGAAAAGCTTAATAAAATCACCTACAGGTTTTCCAAGATAGGCTCCACTCCTGAAATAAAACCCAAAAACGTTTATACAGAGGTTAAGAAGATTACTGATTATTTTCAAAGGAGACTCCCTAACGGAAAGAGCGTGGAACTTACTATTGAGGGAGACAAAGATCTCTGTGCCGAGATAAATTCTGAACTCTTCGGCTGGGTAATTGAGAACCTTATAAAAAATTCTCTTGATGCGATCGACCATAAATCGGGTATAATTATTATATCGATTTCAAGTTTAAAGGGTCACATTGAGGTTTGTGTTTTTGATAACGGCAAGGGAATAGAATACAAAAGAAGAAAAGATGTCTTCAGACCAGGCTACAGCACTAAGAGAAGAGGATGGGGACTTGGGTTAAGTCTTTCCAGGCGAATAATAGAAGGCTACCACGGGGGAAAGATCTACGTGAAGAATTCCTCTCCGGGAGAAGGAACAACTATTGCTGTTGTGCTTAATAAATGCTGAAAGAGGTTAACTCATTTCCAGCATTCTCCCGATAGGTTTTAATGCCCGTTTCATCAGGGCGGGGTCCAGACTGATTTCAGGTTTTTTATTCTTCATACTTAAATAGAGCTTTTCCATTGTGTTGAGCTTCATATAAGGGCATTCATTGCAGCTGCAGTTTTCTTCAGGGGGAGCAGGAATGAGTGTTTTGCCGGGGACCAGTTTTTTCATCTGATGGAGTATGCCCGACTCTGTTGCAACGATAAACTTATCTGACTTATCCTCCTGCACGAACTTCAATAATTTGCTGGTTGAACCTATGAAATCAGCTCTGTTAAGAACTATCTCTTCACATTCCGGATGCGCAATTATCTTTGCCTCAGGATGTTCAAGCTTCAAATCAATAAGCTTCCTTTCACTGAAAGTTTCATGCACGATGCATGAGCCATCCCACAGAAGCATCTCCCTTCCCGTCTTTTTCATCAGGTATCTTCCAAGATTTCTATCAGGAGCAAAGAGTATCGGCTGTTCAGAAGGAATCTGATGAATAATTTTTTCAGCATTGCTGGATGTGCATATAATATCACTTAGAGCCTTTACCTCTGCCGTACAATTAATGTAAGTTATCGAGATATGATCGGGATGCTTTTCACGAAACGCTTTAAACAGAGGGGCGGGACAGCTTTCAGCCAGTGAGCAGCCTGCTTCAAGGTCGGGGAGCAGTACAAGTTTGTCAGGATTCAATATCTTGGCAGTTTCAGCCATAAAATGAACTCCCGCAAAAACGATAACATCTGCTGTGGTCGATTTTGCTTTCCTGGCCAGATCAAGACTGTCGCCTACAAAATCAGCAATGTCCTGTATATCAGATTCCTGATAATAATGAGCCAGGATAACAGCGTTAAGATCCTTCCTTAATCTGGATATTTCTTCTTCAAGATTTATATCAACGATGCTTTCACCTTCCAGCATACGGAAACTCCTACTTTAGTATCAAAATAATAAGGGTTAAAAGATATTATCTTATTATGAGATCGAGATATTTGAAATTATGCAAAAAACGTACTTTATGAAATGGCATAGTACTTGACCTTTCTAACGCGAAGTAGTTCATAGTTTAAGCATAACACCCTTCCAATTCAGACTGCCGGATTTGCGATAAATTTCCGGCAGTTCCTTTTTTAAACCGCCAATTCAAAACTTCATGTAAAAAGGTAATTACGTAAAGTAATTCTTACATTGCAAAATAAGTCGTACTAATTTTCAGACGATTTTGCCGTCTTTTTAAATGGCATATTAGTTGAGTCTTCTACTGCGAAAATAGAAAATAGTTTTTTGCATAGTACCCCCTCCATAAATGACACACGAACTGTCGGATTTTCACCCTCAAAGATCCGACAGTTTCTCCTTTAAACCGAACCTTAACTTTTATCAAAGAATTTTCGGGCCCTATCATAAGCGTACATAATATCCCTCTTCCCTGCTTCAACATCGAGCAGGATTTTACCAAGGTCAGAAAGCAGAACGAAATTGATCTTCCCGTTGCGGTTCTTCTTATCTGAGAGCATTATCTGGTAAATATCTTCAAAATCAAAATTATCAAGTATATTCTTCAGTCTGAATTTTCCGGGAAGTTCCAGGTATTTCACCAGTTTCCTCCGCGACAAAACTCCGATTTTATTAGAAAGAAATAATTCAGCAACGATTCCATAAATTACGCAGAAGCCATGTCTTACTTTAAAACCGGAGGCTGATTCGATAGCATGTCCGAAAGTATGACCGAAGTTAAGAATTTTTCTAAGTCCGTTTTCCTGCTCATCACTGGAAACAACGCCCGCCTTAATAGCCGCGCATTTCAGGATTATCTCGTCTGTTATCTTCTCATCCTTAAGCCTTATACTATCGAAGTTTTCATTAACAAGGTTGTACAATTCAGGAGAAGAGATATAGGCATATTTAATAACTTCGCCCATACCAGCTATATATTCTTTGGAGGGAAGAGTTTTAAGAAAATCCGAATCTATCAACACCATATCGGGCTGATAGAAAGCGCCGATCACATTTTTATATCCGTTAAAATTCACAGCCGTTTTACCGCCGATAGAACTATCCACAGCAGAAAGCAGGGTTGTAGGTATATTTATCAGCTGCAGCCCCCGCATGTATGTAGCTGCCGAATATCCGGCGAGATCTCCGGTTACACCGCCGCCTATTGAAATAAGTATAGTATCCCTGCCAAAATTATTTTTTATCAGGGAGTCATAAATTCTTTTTAACTGTTCATGTGATTTGGAGTTCTCACCCGGTTTCAATTCGTAATAAAATATTTTTTTGCGTCTGCCGATTGCTTTCCTTACACTTTTCAAATGGTGCTTCGCAACATTCCGGTCGATAACGATAAAAAAATTATTAAAACGGGCATACTTCTTTAGTTGAGGCTTCAGGTGAGCCAGTATTCCTCTGCCGGCAAATACCGGATAGGAAGAATCCGATACCTCCACATTTATCTTTTTCAAAGAATTATTCCTGATTATTTATTTTGATATTAATCTTGCAATTCGATCTACGGTTCTACCGACGGGAATATTATCAGTAAGAATAATGTGATCGGCTAAAAGATAGAATTTTTCTCTCTCATTCAAAAGCTTATTAATTAATTCCATCAACTGCTCACCTGACTCAGGGAAATCACCGTTGATATGCAAAGCAGGACGATCACGTTTAAACTTAAGTCTTTTATATATAGCTTCCTGCGAAGCTTTCAGATAAAATATTTTACCAGTCTTTTTAAGAAAAACGAGGTTGTCTTCGTTACTCATCGTCCCTCCCCCCAGAGAAATTATAACTTTATGCTCGGAGGAAATTCTTTCAAGGTGTTCGCGCTCGATCCTCCTGAAATAACTCTCACCCGCGGTTTCAAATATTTCTCTGACTTTCTTTCCTTCACTTTTTTCAATCACGCGGTCCAGATCATAAAAATTCCATCCGAGTGTGTTTGCCAGAATTGGTCCAATTGTGCTTTTACCCGCACCCATAAATCCGGCCAGGTAAATAATATCATCTTTCATTGGTTACAAACTTAATAAAAAAATTCAGAAGCAGGAGAATAATCTATTCTGAATAATCAGCATGTGGATGCAGTACATATGTTACATAGAGCGGGATGTCATTAGATAATCATGATATAAGGATTTAATAATGAATTAAAGTTCCTGTTAAAAGAGGAAGGATAATCCCAGAATGAAGGTAACACCATCAACATCAATTTTTGAATCGAAGGTTTTCTGTGCAAGGACTATTTTCTGATTATTATAATTTACCTCAAGCTTATCGTAAGCACTTTTTACTTTAAATTGAGGGTCTCTGAATTTCATTTCGGAATGCACCGTTATATCATCACGGATCAGGTAATCCATGGAAACAGAAACCTGTATACCGTAGGCAAAGTCACGACTAACAGTAGAGACTGAAGCATCGCCGAATTCCCTGATATGCTCACCATAGTAATAACCCGCTCCCCCTCCCATAAGGAATTTAAATTTTTCGGTGGAGAATGGGAGTATGTAATAGCCTGATGCTTCTAAAGGTATAAGGAGGAATCCGTCATTAACATCGATCGTAACAGTTGAATTTCCTGAAAAGGCGGTAATGTTAGGACCAGCGGCTGTGGCTTTCATATATTCAGTACTGATACCGACGATAATATCATCCGTAATTCTGTAACGAAGATCCACGGCCGGATTAAAAATGCCGCCGATCTCAAAAGCATTATTTCGAAGAACGGGGTCGGAAGAATTAGGATTAAGATATACCCGAGCACCGGTAGTATAAACGCCGTTTACCCCAATACTAAAATGTTTACTAACAAACTGAGCCTCCGCATTCGAAGACAGCAGCAGAAGTAATATTAAAGGGTATTTTAAAAACATCCCGTGGCTATTTTTAATTTAAAAACAAAACCCCTGTTCATAGACTCAGCTTCTAAACAGGGGTATAGAAAGAATTATTTATTTCTTATTGACCGAAAAACTGACTCCTGTTATCAACAATATCAGCTTTCTTCTTGAGTTCTTCAATCCATTGATTAAGAACTGTACTCTGTTTCTGTCTAATTATCTTATCCCTGATTGAATTCCTTTGTATTTCATACTTTGAAGAATCAAAAGGAGTTCTGTTTGTAACTTTAATAAGGTAATCACCCCGGTATCCATGCACAGGGCCAGTTACCTTGTTTAATGGGGCTTTCAGTGATGTTTCAATGAATCCCCAGTCTTTACCCAATCCCGGAACTGTACCTGCAGGCGTAAAATCCTTTGCCTGGTTATAAGTTAACTTGGGATTAATTGTTTGAGCCTTGCTTAAATCGCCGTCAACTTTCTGCTTAACCTCTTCAATCAGCTGTTTGGCTTTAGCATACTGTTTCTCACGAATCACCAAAGGTTTGATATTATCTTTAACTTCATCAAAAGGTTTCACACCTTCATTGGTAACATCAGAAACCATAACAACCGCATAACCTGAGGTTAGCCTGAAAGGTTCGCTTACAGTATTTTTATCATTACTAAAAGCAAATTCAGAAATATTTTTGTTCTGACCCAAACCGGGGATAGCCGCAGCATCTTCCTGGAAGGCTCCTGATTCCTGAACCTTGTAATTCATTAATTTAGCTTCACTCTCGAACCCGTTCTTTTTTGCGATAAAAGCAAAATCCTGAGCCTGTGACTGAAGTAAATCTTTTGTAGTAGCGGAAACATCAAGAGGACTTACAATTTTCTGTACGATATATTTTTTATCTGATTTATCGGTTACTTTAATAATGTGGTATCCAAACTGTGTTTCTACCGGTTCCTGCACAACTCCCGGTTTAGCATTCAATGCTACTTTTTCAAATTCAGGAACCATCATGCCCTTACTGAACCACCCGAGGTCACCGCCGTTCTTAGCACTGCCCGGATCGCGGGAATACTCTTCTGCAAGCTTTGCAAAATCTGCCCCGCTCTTCAGCTGGTTGTAAAGCTTCATTGCCTCCTCTTTATTCCGCTGAGAATTTCCATACTGGTTTATTAGAATATGTGAAGCTCTCACTTCAGGCTTATCAGAAGGCAGAGTTCCTATCAGGTGGTAGAGCACATAACCCTGGGGGGTAGAAACGGGACCAATTACTTGTCCCTTCTGTGCCTTTTCGATCTTACCTGTAATTTCTTTAGGGAACTGAGACATCGAGAGAGTATCAGTTGTCACCGGTGAAGAAGCGTAATTCTCAGCCAGGGATTTGAAATCTGATGTATCCTGACCGAATTTTTCAGCAACAATTTCAAGATTTTTTTTGGCGAAATTAGAATCTTCCGCAGAAGCCTTGAAAGGGAATAACACATACTTAACTTTTCTCTGTGCAACAACACTAAACTTATCAAGATTATTATTGTAGTAATCTTTAATATCTTCATCAGTAACATTAAATGATGAGTCGGGGAACAGGAAAAGCGGAGCCAGTACATAATCGGCAGTTATTTTTGTATTCTGATCGATAAATTCCCTTCGTATTTCATCCTCGCTAACCGTTACAGAAGCAAAAACAAGGCTCTGGAGTTTTTGATTCAGTCTTGTCTGCCGTACTCCTTCTTCAGCCTGGATTAAAACATCTTTATTCCGGGGATCAAAAAGGGCTGATTCATACAGCTGCCTGTTGAACTTCCCTGTAGAATCAATGAAATTTTGTTTAAGAAAATCAGGGGGATTATCGCCGAGTATAATATCCTTTATTTCCTGATCGGATACGCTGATACCGTATTTGTTTATTTCCTGTTTAAGAAGTATCTGGGTAACCATTGCATCCCAGACCTGGTTGCGCAGCTGAAGAGTTTGTTCCTCATTCAGATCCTCACCATTCTGCTTTCTTAATTGTTCCCTCTGTCTTTCAAGAACGTTATTAAAATCCTGGTAGGAGATTTCTTCACCATCTACCTTGCCAATGTAATTAGCATGTCCGCCCAATGCCTCAAGCACATTTGAATCAGACATTACCATAAAAAGAACAAAAAGAGCACCTACGGAAATAATGAAAGCAGGGGCCAAACTCCGCATTTTCGCCATCATTGGCATAATATGTTTCTCTCCAGTCTAAAAATTTATAAATAAGTCGTCTAAAATAGAGACATAGGCCAAAAAAAGCAATGAAAATTCAAGTAAATATTATGCCTTAAAATAATGTTAAAAGAGACGCAGATAACATCCGGCCCGGACCTTTTTACTTATTTTACAATGGTTTACGAAAATTGACTTTAATCAAACCCAACTTTATATTTCAATATTATTAAACTTTTCTGAAAAGAGGCAAAAATATGCAAGATAAAATCGATTTCTTAAAATATGTACCCATTTTCTCCGAACTAGAGGAAGGGACGTTGGAACAGATTTCGAGGTTAGGGATAAGGAAATCATTTACTAAAGACTCGGTTATACTCTTTGAACATGAAACCGGTTCAGCATTATTTGTAATCGTAAGAGGAAAAGTTAAAGTTTCAAGGGTAAGCGATGATGGAAAAGAAGTAATACTAACAATACTAAACGAATCTGATTTTTTTGGAGAGATGGCAATTTTAGACGGCATGAGCAGGTCTGCCAACGTTACTGCCATGGAGGATGCGGAATTATTCATTGTTCAGAGGAGCGAATTCCTTGAAATGCTCCACAGTCATCCTGAAATATCGATAGCACTTCTACAGGAACTTACTAACAGGCTGCGTTCTGCCGATATGAAAATTAAATCTCTTTCACTTAAGGATGCTGAGGGTAAGGTAGCAACGGTAATACTTCAAATAGCAGATGATGTAGGCAAAATTAAACAGGGCACTGTAGAGATAGAAAAACTTCCCTACCAGCATGATCTCGCTAATATGGCCGGAACATCGAGAGAAACTATATCACGAACCCTCCATTCTTTTGCTAAAAAAGGACTGGTTGAGCTTGATGGCTCAAAACTTCGTATATTAGACTATGAAAAATTTAAAGAAATGTTCAGTTGAAATGATTGATGCGTGCAAAAATTGATTTACATTCACATACAAATTATTCGGACGGGTTTAATTCTCCTCAGGCATTAATTGACAAGGCTAAAGCCAAAGGTATTGAAGTACTAAGTATTACAGACCATGATAATCTGGCTGGTATTGAAGAAGCTTCTGAGTACGGGAGGAAGGTAGGGGTAGACATAATACCCGGTGTTGAAATGAGTTCGGATATAATGGACAGGGAAATCCATATACTCGGATATTTCGTAGAACCCGGTAATCCCGAACTTGAAAGGTACCTGGAATTCTTCAGGGCCGAGCGGCTCAAAAGAGCTGACAGAATAGTAAAGAAACTAAACACAATCGGAATTTCCCTTAAGCTTGATGATGTGCTGAAATTCGCCCGAAATTCAGCCGTCGGTCGTCCTCATATAGCCCAGGCAATGGTAGAGGGAGGTTTCATAAATTCCTATTACGAAGCATTTAATAAATATATAGGGAACGGCTGCGTGGCATATGAAAAAAAGGTTCACGTATCACCCCGGAGCGCATTTAAGATTATATCCGATTCGGGCGGACTTTCCTTCATTGCTCATCCCGGGATAATGCCGGAACATATACTTAAAGAGTTAATTGAAGCCGGAGTTGACGGAATAGAAGTTATCCACCCTTCCCACTCCCAGCAGCTGGTTAAGTTTTACAGGGGAATAGTTAATGAGTATTTCCTGCTGGAATCGGGCGGTTCGGATTACCACGGCGGCAAAAGGGAGGATGAGAATAATTTCGGGAAATATTATGTAACTCCCACTGTTGTTGAAGCAATGCGCCAGAGACTCCTCAGAAACACAGCCTGATAAACCGTATGAAAATTATTGAAGGTAACTCCTCAGCTAAAAATTTCAAATTCGCCATAGTAGTAAGCCGGTTTAACGAATTTATAACAGACCGTCTGCTTAAAGGCGCGGAAAAATGCTTTGCTGAACTTGGATACAACGAGAATGAATTTGATGTTGTTAAAGTACCGGGAGCGTTCGAAATTCCGGCAGCGGCAGCTCATCTGGCATCATTAAAAAAATATTCTGCAATTATCTGCCTGGGAGCCGTAATCCGCGGTGCTACTCCTCATTTTGACTATGTTTCCATGGGAGTGACAAACGGAGTACAGCGGGTTTCACTTGATTTTGATATCCCCGTCATATTCGGTGTGCTGACAACCAACACTATCGAACAGGCTATGGAAAGAAGCGGTGGAAAATCCGGCAATAAGGGCCGGGATGCGGTATTGACGGCAATAGAAATGGCTGATTTACTTAATAGCAGGCTGAAATAACTCCCCTTATAACTCATTTAATCTTAAGTAGATAAGAATTTTAACCTTTCAGCCAAATTGAAAAGTATTATTTTTATTATCTGTAATTTTCAAACTTAGTCATTCATTATTCCCAAAATTACGGGGACATAGATGAAGTTACATTTTTTATTTCTTTTTTTATTCTGCTTACATTTTCTGTACGGCCAGGAGACCTCCAACTGGAAAAACTATACAGATATGAAAAATGTAAGATCTGTTTATTCAGCGCAGAACGGCTTATGGGCAGCCAGCACAGGAGGCGGATTTTTTTATAATACCCAAACAGGAGAATTCCTCACTCTTCATAAAAATGACGGACTGGTGGGCTCTTCCCTGAATGCGGCTGCCATTAATGAGGACGGCAAGGTCTGGTTCGGCGGAGAAGAAGGGGCTATTGATGTTTATGATCCGGCTACGAAACAACTCAGGACAATTCTCGATATCTATAATGATACTGAGCAGTCGAACAGGAGTATAAATGATCTTGAATCAATCGGTGATACCATTTATGCCTGCACTGATTTCGGCCTCTCACTTATAGATTCAAAAAGCTATCTGTTTTACGATACCTTCTTTAAGTATGGAAACTTTCAGCCTTATATAAAGGTCAACAGCTCACTGAAAGCAGGTCTGATATATCTGGCTACAAGCGCAGGGGTTGCGATTCAAAAAGAGGGAGCCGAAAACCTGTCTGCCCCTGAATCATGGAACACCTATACAACGCAGAACGGACTGCCTTCGAATAATGTTTCCCGTATAGTAAAGATGAATAATTCTGTTATTGCGGCCACAGATAAAGGTCTGTCGGTTATGAATGATTCCACATGGAGTTCCTTCCTTGTCCAGTTTAATAATACTCCCGTAAACGATCTGCTTTTAAGAGGCGACTCATTGTTCATTGCCGTGGGAAAAATCATCTATCTGTACAGCAACAATAATTTAGCGGGATTTGACACCTCAGCTGCCCAGATAAATAAATTAGCCTACTCGAATTCGCTCGGCTTACTTGCTGCTTCAAGCTCAGGAATATATGAAGTGCGTTCTAAGAAATACCGTTATCCTAATGGTCCCCAGGCCAATCAATTTCCGGAACTTACGGTAGATAACAGCGGAAACTTATGGTCTGCCAGCGGAAAAGACAATACTGGAGTTGGTTTCTACAAATATGACGGCAACGAATGGACCAATTATAATCGTGTAACCTTACCGCAGCTGCTGACAAATGGATATAACTTTGTTGATTCACCCGCCGATGATGAAGTTTATTTTGGCAGCTGGGGAAGAGGATTTACAAGCTTAAAGAACGGTACCTTTAAGAATTTTACAGCCAGCGACATCCCCCTTACAGGTCTACCCGGAAGTCCAAATTTCCTGGTAATATCAGGCTTCGGAAAGGATTCAAAGGGTAATCTCTGGGTACTGGATTACTGGCCTGGCGATTCGAGAGCACTGGGTGTGATGCATCCTGACAGCACGTGGAATTCTTACGCCAACCCGTCTGAATTCGGCCAGTCATATGAAGAGCATTATTCTCTGGCAGTAGACCCTTATGATACAAAATGGTACTGCATTCGTAATACAGGCAGACTGGGATTATTATATTTTAATGAAAATAATCCTTCAGATTCAACTGATAACAAGTTCGGATTTCTGAATACCGATGCCGGACTTAACAGTAATTTTATATACTCAGTTGTAGTTGATAAACGGGGCGACATCTGGGTTGGTACAGGTCTGGGCGTGAATATAATAACCAATAACGGCAGTATACTAAATAACACACCCAGCCTCAGAATTACCTCGGTATTTACATTAAGGCAGCAGACGATCAATGTTATGGCCGTAGATCCGCTTAATAATAAATGGATCGGGACCAACCAGGGACTCCTGCTAGTAAATTCCGACGGGTCGAGCCTCCTTGCGACATATAACTCGAAGAACAGTCCCCTGCTCTCCGACCAGATACGCAGTCTTGCTGTTGATCCGAACAGCGGGAGGGTTTATGTCGGTACCGATGAAGGAATAACATCGTTCGATACACCAGCTGTTAAACCGGAAGAATCGTTTTCTAAGTTATTTGTGTATCCGAATCCCTTTATAGTTAATGATGGAGATAATAAGCTTACTATAGATGGACTTATTAAAGACACTGATATCAAAATACTTAACATTGAGGGGAAACTTATAAAAGAATTTTCATCTCCCGGCGGGCGCATTGCTTCATGGGACGGGAAGGATCAGTACGGAGCTTATGTGGGGAGCGGCATTTACCTGGTTGTGGCATTCGATAAAGAGGGTAATAATGTAATCACGGGCAAGGTTGCAGTACTGCATAAATAAAAACAGATACAGATGATAGACCTCACCAACATTTCGCTGCAGTTCGGCGGCAAATATTTATTTAAAGACGTTAACCTGAAGATCAGCTCCGGAGATAAGATATCGCTTGTAGGCGCGAACGGCACCGGCAAATCTTCTCTTCTCAAAATTATTTATGGAACTCTTCCACCCGAATCAGGGAAAATACAGCGGCAAAAAAGAACCAGCATAGGTTATCTTCCACAGGAAAATGTAACTCACAGCGGATCAAGTCTACTTGAGGAGGCAAAATCGGCTTTATCTGATATTATCGACCTGCAGGAAAAAGAGACCGAACTTACTGATAAATTATCCGCTGAGAATTTATCCCCTGAAGCGAGAGAAGATCTTGTTCATCAGCTTGGGGAGGTTCATATCAGGCTCGAAGAACTTGATTCATACAGCGCTGAGTCGAGAGTAGAAAAAATACTAACGGGACTGGGATTTGAAGAAAAGGATTTCCAACGACTCACAGATGAGTTTTCGGGGGGCTGGCAGATGCGCATTGCTCTGGCGAAGATCCTGATTCAGCAGAATGATTTGCTGCTGATGGATGAGCCGACAAATCACCTTGATCTTGATTCACTTGAATGGCTGATAAGCTTTCTCAAGTCATACAAAGGTGCTTTGTTAATAGTTTCTCATGATAAACACTTCATAAACCAGGTTACTGAAAAGACGCTGGAAATATACATGGGGCGGTTTAATACTTACAACGGAAGCTACGATGATTACCTCAGGTACAAAGAAGAAAGGGATAAGCTGACAGAAAACCAGTTTATTCTTCAGCAGAAAAAAATAAAAGAGACAGAAAGATTTATAGAACGCTTCCGCTATAAAGCCACAAAAGCACGGCAGGTGCAGAGCAGAATAAAGAAGCTGGAAAAAATGGAATTGATAGAACTTCCTGATTCCGGTGAAGATATATATATTAAATTTCCTGAGCCTCCTCCGAGCGGTAAAGTAAATTTAGAATTGAAAAATATTACCAAAGCATACGGGGATAATGTTGTTCTAAAGGATCTGGATTTTACGGTGAACCGGGGTGAAAAGATAGCCTTTGTAGGACCAAATGGAGCAGGGAAAACCACACTTTCTAAAATCATTGCCGGTGTATTAAAGACCGACGGAGGGGAACGGATTACCGGTCATAACACGATAATTTCATATTATGCACAGGATGTGGCCGACAACCTAAGTCCTGAACTGGATATCATCGAAACCCTTGAAGGTATTGCGGAAGAAAAAACTGTTGGTCAGCTCAGGTCGCTGCTCGGTTCATTTTTATTTACCGGTGATGATGTGTTTAAAAAAGTGGGGGTATTATCAGGAGGAGAAAAAAGCCGCGTAGCGCTGGCAAAGATACTTTTAACGAAATCCAATTTTATAATACTCGATGAACCCACAAACCACCTTGATATTTCTTCTAAAAAGGTTCTTCAGCGAGCTCTTATAGATTTTAAGGGTTCGTTAATACTGGTATCTCATGATATCGATTTTCTCGAGCCGGTTGTTAATAAAGTTGTAGAGATAAGAAAAGGCGAGATAAAAAATTTCGAAGGCGGGATTGAATATTACCTGCGTAAAAGGGGTATGCTGGAAGAAGAAAGCAGACTGATTAAAGAGTCGGCTAACAATGAAGCCGCATCACGAAGGGACCAGAAAAGGCTTGAGGCAGAACTTCGTCAGAAAAGGTACAGGGCCACAAAAGATATCTTAAAGAAAATTGAGGTCCTGGAAAAAAGAATATCAGAGCTGGAGGAAAAAGAAAAATTCCTTGAGAAAGAATTAACTCTGCCAGAAACTTACACTGACCCCGAAAAAGCAAAAATCAAAAACCTGGAATTCCAGAACTCCAGAAAAGAGCTTGAGAAAGTTCTTTCCGAATGGGAAGAAGCATCGAACGAACTCGCCAGGGTAGAAAGTCAATTCAGTTAAATTTTATCCTTCAGGAACTCTTCAGCAAGCGGTATTCCGCCGTATAAGGCTGCATCATCTCCCAATTTAGCCGGTAGAAGTTTTAATCCCTTTGAAGAAGACGGAAGAGCATTTTCATCAAATGCTTCCCTGATAATAGGGATCATAAACTTATCCAGAGCTTCTATTACGCCTCCTCCAAGAATTATGAGGTCGAGGTTGAGAAGATTTGTAATATCGGCCAGAACCTTTCCAATAGTCTGACATGCTTTTGTAAGATGTTTAATTGCCACCTTATCCCCTTTTTTGACAGCATTAGCCAGCGCTTTGCTTTTAATCTGCTTTTCTGAACCGGCAAATTCTTTCAAAATACTTTTTTCACCCTTTTCAAGATCTTTCTTTATTTCCCTGTCGACTGCGGTCCGGCTTGCAACCGCTTCGAAACATCCATGATTACCGCAGCCGCATAACGGTCCGTGCTTTTCAACTTTAATATGACCTATTTCCCCCGCGGCATAATCGGCTCCCACGGAATAATTTTCCGTCGAATATAAACCCCGCGCCGATACCAGTACCTATAAAAACAACAAGCATATCCTTAGCGTCTTTACCAAGACCAAAATATTTTATACCAAGAGCACCAAGATTAACGTCATTTTCAATCAACACTTTATAGGGGATCAGTTTTTCCAGTTCTTCCTTTATATTGTAATTCCTGAGTCCAAGATTCGGAGCCATTGCTATTACACCAGTGAAAGGGTTCACGCTCCCCGGGACACCGAGACACACTGCAGCAACCTGGTCTTTCTTTAAGTCTGCCTCCTTCACAATATCTTTTACAGCGTGTGCAAGCACTTTTACATATTCCTCTGCGCCTTTACCCGTACCGGTGGGTAGTTTCAGTCTTTTAACTATTCCCTTTTCTGAATTAAGCACTGCGGCAAGGATCTTTGTGCCCCCCATATCTAAGCTGATGATATATTTTTTGCTCAGGGTAAACTCCTTTAATGATAATTTATTGTCTTCTGAAAACTATGAATAAATAGAAATATTAACAAAAATACAGGGGAAATGTGTTCCTTAAAACCTTCATAATAAAATAATTGTATATGGCCTAATCTTCCATTAATTTTATCAGATGGAAAAAGTTAAGCCCTTAAAGAGATTCGGTCAGAATTATCTTACTGATAATAATATTCTCGAAAAAATTGTCAGGGAGATAAATCCCGGCGGCGGAGACTTCATTATTGAAGTTGGTCCCGGTACGGGTGCATTAACATCCAAGCTGGCTGAAACCGACGCACGGATTGCAGCAATTGAGATTGATACAAGGGTTAAAGAAGATCTTGCCGAAAAATTTCCTTCTGTTAAATTCTATAATGAAGATTTTATAAAGACAGATCTGTCAGTTTTTTATAACGATGCCGGACAAAAACTAAGAATAGCCGGAAATATTCCATACAACC
Source organism: uncultured Bacteroidota bacterium (assembly GCA_963771705.1). Taxonomy (GTDB): domain Bacteria; phylum Bacteroidota; class Ignavibacteria; order Ignavibacteriales; family Ignavibacteriaceae; genus DATFVA01. The sequence continues at coordinate 159,859 of CAVYUP010000008.1, read as the reverse complement.
TCACTTCGCCTATCATCTTCAGGCTGATAGAGAAGAACGGGATTATTAAAGACGCAGTGCTTATGGTTCAATATGAAGTAGCACGAAGGATTACCTCCAAACCGGGAACAAAAGAGTACGGAATTCTTTCTGTGCTGCTGGGATATTTTGCGGAGGTTAAGTTCTGCTTTAAGGTGTCACCTAACGTGTTCTATCCGAAACCTAAAGTATATTCGGCCGTTATACATATATTTATGAAAGATCTGATGATCAGCGATGAACTTAAAAAAAGATTTATTGAAATTGTAAAGGCTTCTTTCGGAAAAAGAAGAAAAACTTTAAAAAATTCATTAGGAGACAGTATATTTAGAGATATAAATTTTTCAGGTTCAGGCATTGACCTGTCTCTACGCGCTGAACAGCTTAACCTAAAGGATTTTGAAAATCTTGCGTTATACACACTTAATTATCCCCTTAAATATTCCGGCTGATGAAAAGATTTAAATCTTTTATTAAAAATCTTAAAGCTTACGACCTTGTAGTTGTGGTTTTCTATGTTTTCCTGATTATCATGAATATTATTTTTCATGATAAAATTGAGAATACTTCCTCCTGGATGCTGATGAATATCGGCGTAATAGCCTTTGCTTTCCTTATTTCCTTCCTTGAGAACAAACACAATATAAAACTCTGGAGGATTATCCATTACTGGTACATAGCCCCGCTGATATTCATTACCTTCAAAGAGCTTTATTTTATGATTAAGCCGATAAGAGGACAGGATTACGACTGGCTCTTCATAAAAATTGATTACTGGATATTCGGCGCTAATCCAACACAGGTTCTGCAGAAAATAGCATTTCCTCTGCTGACAGAAATACTTCAGATCATATACAGTATTTTCTACCTTCTGCCAATGATACTTGCCCTGGTATTACTCCGGAAACGAAAATACCTTGCTGTCGATTATGCAATATTCTGTATAGTGTATGGATTTTTTCTATCCTACCTGGGATATTTCGCTCTCCCGGGTGTTGGTCCCCGTTTTACACTGCATAATTTTGCTCAGCTAGACCAGAAGCTGCCGGGTCTGCTGGTTACTAAATACCTGAGAGAATTTGTGAATCTCGGAGAGTCTATTTCTGCCTCTACGGTCAACCCGGCAGCGCACGTGCAGCGGGATGTATTTCCGAGCGGACATACGATGATGACACTTATTGTTATGTATCTTTCTGTAAGGCTTAAAAGCCGTTCCAGGTATTTTTTCATCCCGGTAGGTTCACTGCTGATTTTTGCTACTGTCTACCTTCAATATCATTATGTGATTGATCTGGTGGGAGGACTTATTTTTATGATTTTCACTTTATGGTCAGGCAAATACATCTTTAACTGGTGGAGAAGGAAAACAGGCCTGGAAGAATTCCAATACAACAAAATAGACTATGACTGAAAAGAAAACAGAAGTTAAAAAGATATTTGATTCAATAGCATGGAGATACGATTTCCTTAATCACCTCCTCAGCTTCGGGATGGATATATACTGGAGAAAAAAATCACTGAAGCTTACCGGTTTTAATTCAGACAGTATTCTGCTGGATGTGGCATGCGGAACGGGAGATGTTGCAATTGAGGCAAGGAGGCAGGGCGCTGAAAAAATCTTGGGGGCCGACTATTCCTTTAATATGCTTAAGCTCTTTGAGAAAAAGAGCGGATGGATTAAATCAAAAACAGTTCAGATGGTTGCTGAAAACCTTCCCATTAAAGATGGATCAGTAACAAATATAACAGTCGCCTTCGGTGTGAGAAATTTTTATGATATTCAGGAAGGGTTTAATTCCTTTCACAGGGTGTTAAAGGCAGGTGGAAAGGCCACGATTATAGAGTTCAGGCTCCCTTCTAATTCTGTGTTCAAGGCTTTGTACAAGTTTTACTTCAAAAAGATTCTGCCCCTGGTAGGCGGCATTATATCGGGCGATATGGCGGCTTACAAGTATCTGCCGCGTTCAGTTGAGGAATTTGATGAGAAAATAAATATGCCTGACCTTCTGAGGAATTCGGGTTTTACGAATATAGAAATCCACCCTCTTACAATGGGGATAGTTCAGACCATAATTGCTACCAAATAAAATTAATGCTTTGAAGGCGCGAAGAATTTAAGACGCAGGTATTAGAGACGGGCCGGCAAACCCGTCTTTTTAGTGTATCAGGAATAATTGCGCTTATTGTTTCACGTCGTAAGAGATAAGACTCTGCGTGATTACAGAAGTTGTATCCGAAAGATCAATTCCGCCTCCGGCAAACGCATCCAGTAAAGCCGCATTCCCCTGCCACTTAACAATACCTATTCCATCAACCAGCCAGGCAGAAGCGTTATATTCTGTTGTGGGGCCGGCGGGAACCATAATACTCAGGGTATATTTTAGTTTGACCGCGCTTTTATTTACGTCTCCGGAATTAAGATGCAATGTTAGATTTTCGGTTCCGTCATAAGACCCTTCCACTGTCAGCACAGGGATAGTTAAGAAAAGGTACTTTACCGAAAGAGTAAAAACAGGCCAGGTGTTGTTAACATCTACAGGGAATGACAAAACCTGCATTTCTGCATCAAGGGAGATGTTGTTCCGAAGAGTATCGGGAATAGAAGCAGATAAACCGGTTGTATCGAGGAAATAAAATAAATTATCGTTTGTTTTCCGGAAATAGGAGAGAGAAATAGAAGGTACACCTGAAATATTGATTGAGTCGATCTGTACCTGGTAAGTTGTTCCGTTTTTTACCTGCGTGCCGCTGTATTCAGTGCTTCGGGTTCCTGTATTCTGGGTTCCGTTTGAATCAGTTTTTGATATTGAATAGGTGTATGTAGTACCATCACCGTTCGGAAAATACCCTGTATTGTTCTGAACAGGAGGATTAGTACTGTTATCTTTATTGCATGCGTTTATTAAAAGTGCCAGTGCAATTACTATTACGGTTCTGAAAAGTAACTTCTTCATATTAATCTCCTGTTAACTTCTTTTTCAATTTATTAAAAGCTTTAGACCGGTGACTGATGCTATTTTTCTCTTCAAATGACAACTCAGCCAGTGTTGATGAATAACCTGCAGGAACAAACAATGGGTCGAAACCAAATCCATTTTGTCCTTTTGGATTAAGAATGATTTCACCAATAAGCTCACCGGAGGCAGAAATATAGTTATTACCGTCAAAATAAACAGCGACAGAAATAAACCTGGCGGGGTGAGGTGACGGCATACGCTCCAGTTCTGATATTAGTTTTTTGTTATTCTTTTCATCTGAGGAGTTTTCTCCTGCGTACCTGGCCGAATAAACGCCGGGTCTGCCATTAAGCTGGTCAACAGCGAGTCCTGAATCATCAGCGATTACAGGGATGCGGAATCTATTATAAATCTCTTCCGCCTTTTTTTCCGCATTACCCAGGAAGGTATCCCTATCTTCAATTACTTCCGGAACATTTTCAAAATCATCCAGACTTAAGAGATCGGAAGAAAGACCCTGCAGTATTTTTTTTATTTCCCTGAGCTTTCCCTGGTTGGTAGTAGCTATAATAATCTTACTCAAGCCGAGGCTCCTTTTGCAGAAAGGTATTTATAAAACAAATTAATGACCGCGCCGACAGTAGTCATTGAATTAAGAATTGTAAAGACGGGATCATGCAGATATATAGCATAAAGAGTAAGTGATACACTGCCAATTAAGTTAAGAATAAGAAAATAGAGGTTTATGTTGCATCGTTTAAGTTTAATAGTTTCTATGGTCTGCGGGATCCATCCGGCGGCCAGAGCCAGCAGTCCTATTATTCCGATATATTCCATTTGCGTCCTGATTAGTTGAAAAATTATTTATTAGATTCAGCAAGGATATCTTCCAATACTTCGAAAGCATATCTTAGATGAGGAATGACAATTGAACCGCCCACGATAAGAGCAATATTAAATGACTCATGCAGCTCTTCCCTGCTAGCTCCTTCCTGAATTGACCTGTCAATATGATAGAAGATACAGTCGTTGCAGCGCATGACCATAGACGCAACAAGTCCCATAAGCTCCTTTGTTTTAGCCGGAAGAGCACCGTCGATATAAGCCTTATTATCAAGAGCAAAAAATTTATTAAAATCCCTGAAGCCGGAGTTAAGTATTATATCATTCATATCCTGGCGGTATTTTCTTGTTTCAGACGTTGTTTTTTTCATTCGTAATTCCTGTTTAGAGTTTTTTTCCAATAACAATAATAAATATTCCGCAAGATAAAAAAGTCTGAGGAATTATCATTAAAAGAGAAGAAGCAGAAAATCTTTTCAGTCGGATCTACTCCTGAGGTGAGTCGTTCTGTTTATCTTTGCCGTATGATATTTCAAGTTTATCGGGTGGGATATCACTTTCTTCAGCTTCCCAGTCATATTTATAATGTTTATCCTTTTTGCGGAAAATGAAGGCGCAGACAACACCTGTGACACCGCCGAAGAAATGCGACTCCCAGGAAATACCAGGCTGGCCGGGGAGTATCCCCCAGACCATTCCGCCATATATAAAAGTTACCAGCAGTGAAAGTCCTATTGAACGGTTATCCCGTTTGAAAATGCCGCTGAAGAAAAGGAAAGCCGCGAAGCCGTATATTAAGCCTGACGCGCCGATATGAAAAACCGACCGGGCAAAAAGCCAGACCAGAAGTCCTGTGGCAATATATATTATACCTATCACCTTGAACGCGGTTTCCGGGTAGAAATATATAATTCCCGCTGAAAGCAGGAACAGAGGCAGCGTATTTGAAAGCAGATGGGGATAACCGGCATGAATAAGCGGTGAGGTTATAACTCCTATTAAGCCGGAGAAGGTACGGGGATAAAGGCCGAACTCGTAAGGAAAGTTCAGGCCGAAGGTCTGCTGAACTATCAGGATCAGCCATAACATTACAACGAATCCGCCAGGTATGAGGAGACTCTTAATTATCTGATTATTGTTCTTATCTTCTTCCATTATGTTATAGTTTCAATAATACAAATTTAACATTAAATACGTAGTATTGAATCGCTTATGCTTTGAGTAAGGATAGCTGTGAGAGCAATAATGCGGGCGGAAAACTGAGGCAGGAATAAAAAAAGCTGTAATCACCGGTCAGGGAATCTGCCGATTAAGCAAAAAAGATTATGACAGCGGATAAATAGTTATACCGAAACTACAGCCGCCAGCATCAGTATGAACATAATGATGTAGAAGACGTATATGTTTAAGCTGAACCCTCTTCTCATAGCTGACCTCCATGAATTAAATTCTCATAAGGAAAAATATGAAATCGTTTTTGTGCCGGCCATTTGTTTGGGATGAACGGCGGATTGAGGAGATAATGACTTAGTTAAACTACATGATTAAATGAGATGGAGATAAAACAAGGACCGCGGATTCAGCTTTATTTAAAGAATATGCAGAGAGAATAAGAATTTTATGAGGTTAAATCTGCCGTAAGAAGTTCAGAGAAAAATGAAGATATTACGAAAATGATACACTGCCATTTTGTCATACGTTGGGTTTTTCAACAGCCGAAAATTGCATTTTTTCGCAGTTTTGTAATTGTCTCATTTTGAGTCCAACTACTCTTCACCTACTCTATACCTACCCTTTAAAGCCGGTATAAAGAGGAGGTATGACAATTTGTCATACCTGTTGAATATTTAAGCATATTTGAAGCATAAAATCCGGGACGAAACACGACAGGAAAATCCTACCTCAGCAGCACCATTTTCTTTGTATCCGAAAAGCTGCCTGCTTTAATACGATAATAATATACACCGCTGCTCAGGTTTTCAGCATTAAAGTTGACTATGTAGGTCCCGGGAGATTTTTCTTCATTTATCAGACCAGCAACCTCCCTCCCCAGCACATCATAAACTTTTAGGCTGACAAAAGTCAGGTGACCTATTGAAAACGAAACAGCTGTAGATGGATTAAAAGGGTTAGGATAGTTCTGCGACAGATTGAAATCTTTCAGTTTATTCACAGGCTGATTAACGTCAACGAACTGATTAAGATCAATTTTATACATTGATCTGCCATGGGTACCGATCGCAAGGTAATTCTCAACCGGATGGATCTTCATATCATAAACAGAAACAACCGGAAGTGCATCAGCAATCGGCTGCCAGCTTGCGCCGGAGTTAAAGCTTACGAACGCACCGACATCGCTTCCCAGGTAAAGTCTTTCGGAATAATTATTATCGACAGCAAAAGCATTTACAGGAGCATCGGGGAGATTGCTGCTTATATTCGTCCAGTCAGCCCCCATATTAGTGCTTCTGAAAACATGTGGCTGAGGATCGTGCCACTTAAGACCTGAGAAAGTTACGTAAACCTTATTCTCATCATTAGGGTCGACTTTAACACGGGTAACCCAGCGATAAGGAAGAGCGGAGGAGATATCAGTCCAGTTAGACCCATGATCGGTGGTGACCCAGACATGACTGTCGTCTGTTCCAGCATAAATTACATTGGGATTCGTGGGAGCTACATCAATAGTAGTAACAGTACCGAGCCGGGTACCGGGAATGTCGTCCGTCAGATCGGGACTTATCACTGTCCAGTATGCGGCGCCATTAGTTGTCCTGTATATTCTATCTGTTCCGTAATAAAGAACATTATGATCAACCGGGTCCATTACAACCGGTGTTGACCAATTAGTAGGCTCATCGGGATTTATTCCCGAACGCGCATAATCAAAATTATTTCCGCCATCCGTAGATTTCTCCAGGTTCCCAAACTGGGATTCTGCATATATAATATTCGGATTGTTATAATCAACTATCACATAAAATCCATCACCGCCTATAAGCGGATGCCAATCATCCAGGTTTCCTGTTTGGGTTCTTATTGTATTATTATCCTGTGTACCGCCGTAGAGTTTTTTCGGATTACTGTAATCGAGTCCTATTTCATAGAACTGCGTGTTCGGCATTTCCTTCGGCCCGGACCATGTTGAACCGCCGTTTGTTGATATATAGATTCCGCCGTCATCACCATTGATTAAATAATTAGGATCAGAGGGATCAAAAGCCAGTGCGTGATGATCAACATGCGTCTGATAAGAGAAATCCCAGTTTGCTCCCCCGTCAGAGGATCGCATAAAGCCAACATCCATAACATAGATTTTAGCGGGATCAGAGGGATTTACTCTCACCTGTCCAAAGTACCAGCTGAAATTACTGACACCATTAAAAATTTCCATATCGGGATCGGCGTTCGTCCAGGTAGTTCCATAATCGGTTGTCTTATATAAGCCAGTGTATACCGCACCATCATTATAAAGTGCATATGATATTTGAGGATTTGATTTTGACATTGCCAGTCCGATTCTTCCAACGTCAACTATTGAAGCATCAGGGAGACCGGTAGATGGACCGAGCAGTTCCCACGAACTTCCGTTATCTGTCGACCTGTAAATTCCGCTGGATGGGCCATAGAGACGGGATGAATTCGGTCTGCGTACTCTTTCCCACATTGCGGCAAGAAGAAAATCCGGGTTGGAAGGATCCATAACGAAATCAATTGCGCCTGTGGAATCAGACACAAAGAGTGACTGATTCCAGGTAGCACCTCCATCGGTGCTTTTAAATACCCCTCTCTGATGAGTTGGTGAAAAGTATGAACCCATCGCAGCAACAAATATTTCATCAGGATCGGAGGGGTTGATAATCACTCTTCCAATAGTCTCAGCGCTGTCAAGACCAGACGGCGACCAGGAATTCCCGGCATCAGTTGACTTAAACATTCCGCCCCCGGGCATATTATTATGTCCTCCATTGGCCTCACCCGTACCGACATATATTATATTCGGATTTACAGGATCGACAGCAATATCTCCTATTGACAAAAATGCCTGCCCATCGAATACAGGCAGCCAGGTTTCGCCTTTATCGATCGATTTAAATACTCCACCTGTAGCAGCAGAACAATAAACTATATTGGGATTAAGAGGATTGAATTCAATATCTGTTATCCGTCCCCCAATGTTAACAGGGCCCGCAAATGTCCAGCTCAATACATTCGTTTTCTTTAGTGAACTTTTCATGGTGTTAAGCTGCCGCAAAGCCTGAGCATAAACATCAGGATCAGCCTGCATATATGGAAACAGTCTTTGGGTCATCATCCATTCAGATGGTTCCATCTTTCTATTTTCAAATTCGTCAGTTGAGTTAAAATGATAGAAGTATAAAAACGAAGCTGAAGTGGAAAGGAGTATTGCAGCTGATAGTACTAACCTCTTTAATTTCATTGCTTGTATTCCCTGGTTAAATGATTCATAAGATGAAAAAAAACTTTTGCATTCAATACCAATTTATATATTTTCAGCGAGAGGTGCCCGGATATAGCCTGTTTGAGGCTTAAGTAAAACCGAAAGATATCTGCTTTTGCAAGAAACTACGCAGTGGTATATAATTATTCCAGAAAGAGGGCGAGTATCGCGAAAACATCTATTCCTATAAGCATAAGGTTGACCTCATCCCATTTGCCAGTTACCAGCTTAACAACCGTCCAGCTGATAAAGCCCCATATTATTCCCTGGGTTATTGAATAAGTAAAGGGAATAAGGACAAGTGCAATAAAGGCCGGGATGGCATCGTCAAACTTCGACCAGTTGATCTTCAAGACCGGTTTAATCATAAAAACGCCGACGATAATGAGCGCGGGCGAAGTAGCTATGGAAGGTACGATAGATAAGAGGGGGGAGATAAAGATAAAGGGAATAAAAAGGAGACCGGCTGTTACCGCCGTCAGTCCTGTTCTCCCTCCTTCTTCGATACCCGTAGCAGACTCGATATAGGCAGTGCCGGGGCTCGAGCCCACAAGTCCTGCCACAGTAGTGGCAAACGCATCAGTAACCAGAGATTCTTTAATATTTCTTGGCTCTTTGTTTTCATCCAGAAGGTTCGCGGCTTCAGCAACACCCACGAAAGTAGACAGGCTGTCGAACATATCTGTAAAAAGGAATGCGAATATCACAGGCCATAGAGCGAATTTTAATGATCCTGCAAGATCGAGCTGAAATATTAAGCTGAAGTCGGGCTGAGCGAAGAGGCCTTTCCAGGTAACGAGGGTAGAGACCCCATTATTTAAAGCAGAAGCATCACCATACCATCTGCCTATTGGGATAGCAAGGATAGTGGTAATGATGATTCCTATAATAAGACCCCCTTTAATATTCTTCACTATGATTAAAGCGGTTATGAGCAGACCAACAGCGAAGGTAACCCTTACAGCATCCATTTTCGCTAAGGTAACCAGGGTTGAAGGATTAGCAACAACGAGGTGTCCGTTTACAAATCCTATTAAAGCTATGAACAGACCTATTCCGGCAGCCACGGCATAACGTATCTGCCTAGGAATTGCGCGTACAATATACGTCCGGATATTAAAAACGGATAAGACAATGAATACTATTCCTGCCCAGAACACTGCTCCCAGAGCTGTCTCCCATCTAACCCCCATCCCCATAACAACAGAGAAAGTAAAAAAGGCGTTTAGTCCCATGCCCGGGGCAACAAGAATAGGGTTATTGGCGTATATACCCATCATAACAGAACAGAAGGCGGAGACAATAATGGTGGCCGTAAGTACCCCATTAAAAGGCATACCGGATTGACTTAAAACAGAGGGATTGACCACGATTATATACATCGATGCAAGAAACGTAGTAATCCCTGCTATAATCTCTGTCTTTACGCTGGTTTTGTTCGCTGATAACGAAAAGAATTTTTCGAGCATTCAGTCCTTATTTATTTCACATCCATAATACGTTTCAAATCTTTTTCATCTACAGTAAGCAGACCCGGCTCCACAAGCCTTGGGGTAAGATCTCTCCAGTTTTCATCCATATTAAAAACTTCTCCGAAAATCGGCAGTGATTCATCCACCTTTCCGTTATTTGCAAGAGCAACTGCGTGCCAGTATTTCATTTCCGCGTTATCCGGAAACATTTCTTCGGCTGCACCGTACTCTTCAAGTGCCTTTTTCATATTTCCTTTTTCAACCGCGAGGTCGCCTGCGTTCATATGTTCGTATGCGCGGTGGACCTTAAGGAGGCGTTTAAGTTCTTTTATCGGTTCAGGACTATCATCCACGCGAAGGTCTACCAGACGGTCTTCCCATACTTTACCGGTAGATTTTCCACGGACAACGATCATTGCAGCCGACTGCTTTCCGCGTATATCTCCGCCTGCTTCCTGTCCCGCTTCCAACGCCGCCATCATCCTTTCGGCCAGCGGGCCAGTTGATTTCTTAAAAGCCTCAGCCATCGACGGCCAAACCTTATCATTTATCATCAGGTTTGCCTGACAGGAAAAATTGTCTCCTTTTATGTTCCCAGCAGGCTGAACACACTTTTTGCCGGTAAATGAGGCGACGTTTCCTTTAGAATCTATTATTGCTAGCTGTCTGAACTCCCTTCCCTCATCCGTTTCAAGAAGTGAATCAACAGCCTGTTGAGCGCTCATTCCATTCTTCAGCATTTCGAGTCCGCGCGGACCGAATGAAGCATTAACAAACGACTGAGTTGCAATAGCACCCACTCCGGCTTCTGCCCAGGTTACAATAGTACCAACAGAAAACCAGTGGGACTGCACAGCAACTCCCATCTCACCCGTCTGCGGGTCTCTTGCAACAATCGAAAACGTATGCGCGAAGGGATCCTGTTTGTATGTAAGCTGCGGAAAGGAAACCGATGACATAATCAATCCCGTTAATAAGATATTTAAGATAGTCCTTTTCATATTACTCTCCTGTGAAAAATGACAGATATAAATTGTCAGCGTTTGTTACCGCTTAAGAATTTTACGTGCAAAGATGAAGGATATTCTTTCGAATGATAGAGTCTGATTTCGGCTTTCCTGAAATCCTTCTGTTCGGCCTTATAGATATTTTTAACAAAGGTCTGCGGGTTCCTGTCGAAGAAAGGGAACCAGCTGCTTTGTACCTGGATCATTATCCTGTGATCCTTCAGAAAAGTATGGTTGACATCCTGCAGGCTGAATTCTACTTTTGATACCTTTCCGGAATCAAATGGTTCAGGATTTTCAAAACTATTCCTGAACCTTCCGCGCATTATTTCGCCTCTTACAAGTTCCTGATAGTCACCCATTTCAACGTTATCAGGATTTGGATCGGGAGAAGGTGCATCAGCCGGGAATTCATCGATAACTTTAACCACCCAATCACCGTCACTGCCTGAAGTAGAAACATAAAGTTCAGCCTGTAGAGGGCCCGACAAAGTAAGATTCTCCTTGAGAGGGTCGGATTCATAAACCAGAACATCAGGCCTTTCCGAAGCGAACCTCTGATCCTCTATCATATAATTTCTATTATAAAATCTTCTTGAGTCAAGTTTTTTATCTGTATATGGAACAGGCTTCATAGGATCTGCTGTATATTCATCATAACCCTCAGCTGTGGATTCCTTAAAAGATAAAGAATGATTGGCACCGAAATAAATTTTGCTGTCGACGGCATCCGGAGGAGGCCAGGATGGGTAAGATTTCCATTCATTAGTACCTGTCTGAAATACATAAGCTTCCGGCTGGTTGAACTTCCCTTTCCCTTTTAGATAATGCTCAAAGAAGGGAATGAACATCTTCTGCTGAAAGAACTCACTGATTTTTGCTCCGAAAGAAATATCACCCAGAGAATCACCTTCACTTCGTATCCAGCCTCCATGGAACCAGGGTCCCATTACCAGAAAGTTATCAGTGCCGGGGTTCTTTTCTTCGATTGATCTATAAATATGCAGGGGTCCGTAAAGGTCTTCGGCATCATACCATCCCCCTACAATCAGCATTGCAGGCGTTATATTATTAAAATGCGGAAGATTATTTTTTGCCTTCCAGTAGTAATCATAATTCGGGTGGTTAATAGTTGAATCCCAGAAAGCTATGTTATGATGGAAGAAGTTCTTATTCACGTTCGATAACGGACCAATATTGAGGAAGAAATTATAAGCGTCAGGAGATGCGTACTGCAGGGGTTTCGGCCAGCTTGTAGTAAGAGAATCCCTTGGTCTTCCGAAGTTCGAGAAAAAGTCAAAGTCCATTAGTAAAGAAAAAGCGCCGTTATGGTGCATATCGTCCCCCATAAACCAGTTTGCTATAGGGGCCTCGGGAGAAACCGCAACCAGAGCGGGATGTGCATTTATTGATCCCATTGCCGCATAAAAACCGGGATAGGATATACCCCACATTCCGACTTTTCCATTATTATGCGATACATGTTTTACCAGCCAATCGACTGTATCATAAGTATCGCTGCTTTCGTCGACATCCTTTTTATTTTTTTTATCGGGGATATAAGCGCGCATATTTATAAAGTCGCCCCCCGACAAAAACCTGCCGCGGACATCCTGGAACACAAAAATATAGCCGTCCTTAACCATTTCTTCAGGAACTTCAAAATCGTCAGGGTAATTGTGTTCTCCATATGGAGCAGAAGTATACGGCGTTCTAACCATCAGTATAGGATAATCAGCCGTTGAATCCTTCGGAGAATAAACAGCGGTAAATAGTTTTACGCCGTCTCTCATTTCAATACGGTATTCATGCTTGTTATAATGGGACTTGATATATTCTTTTCCCTGAGGATATATAGATATTAAGGGAAGAACTATCAGAATAAATGAAATCTGCAAAAGGGCTTTGAGGTTCATCTTAAAATAAAAATCTTTATAAGGAATTATTATATATTAAGTTAACAGGTTAAAATAAGAATTTTCTTTTTAATTAGATAAGTACGGCAACATATGAGTATCAGCTATCGAGTGCTAGGTAAACCCGGATGGGATAATGGTCTGATGGTCTGGGCTGACTGCGGGACAGGAGTTTACCGGATGCTGTTCGACTGCGGTGAAAATATACTGAAAGACCTTGATCAGAGAACCATTAAATCGATTGATTATCTTTTCTTCTCTCATCTTCATATTGATCATATTGCGGGATTCGATTATTTCTTTAGGAGGAATTACGACAGGGATAAGAAACCAGTCTATGTTTTCGGGCCAGAGGACACAGCCGAAATTATACAGAACCGCCTGAAGGGGTTCAAATGGAACCTGGTTAAAGGAGTTCCCGGTTCCTGGTATGTTACCGACATTAAAGAAAACAAATGCTTAACATTTTTATTCAAGACTTCTGAGGGGTATTCAGTAAAACATCAGGCAGGTGAAAAACCTTTTGAAGGAACGCTGATTGATAATTCGGACCTTACCGTAAAAGCAGTACTGCTTGATCATATAATCCCCTCAGCAGCATATTTCATCAAAGAGAAACCTTCTCTGAATATCAACAAAGAATCTCTCAAAGAAGCAGGGCTTGCTCCTGGTCCCTGGCTCGAAAAGGTCCGCAAACTGGATATCAGTCCTGATGAGGAAGTCGAGGTCGGCAGAAAATTTATGAGTTTAAAATCCCTCAGGAGCAAGCTCCTGGAAAAGTCAGAGGGTGAAAGCATAGGTTATTTAACTGATTTCAAATTCAGCAAAGAAGCACAATCGAAGATCAAAAAAGTTTTTAAGAATTGCGATACGATGATATGCGAGAGTCAGTATCTTACGGGAGAAGCAGAATTTGCTGAAAAGAATCATCATATGACGGCAGGGTACGCGGCACAGCTGGCCAGGGCTGCAGTTGCGCATAAACTCATACTTTTTCATATCTCAGACAGGTATAGAATAAAAGACTACCCGCTGTTCATCAAGGAAGCACGGAAGATATTTCCCGGAACGTCATTCCCTTCCGAATGGAATGTCGGGTGATATGATCTACCTTACACTGCGCGGGTTATAACATACAACAATTTTCGAATTAGCTACAGCAAGATCTTCGGAGGATATATAAATAAGATCAGGCTCTTCTGATTTTATAGGGGTTATCTGGATATAAGGAGCCTGCCTGTTAAGTGCATCCTGAAGGTTGCCCTTATAGAATATTTTAACATTATCGTCCCATCGCCATTTAGGATAATCCTGTATCAAATCTTTATAGACATTAATAATCTTTTCAGCTGGATCATTACTTATGAGCGTTACCGTTGGAAGTTCCGGGTTTTTGCTATCGTCTATACTTTGAGTTGATTGAGATGTGTGAATAATTTTGGCCTCAGGATAAGGCGGAAGATCGATCCAGTTTCTTTCAGGTGTATTTTGCTTCATATTTTCATAGCTATTAGCTGCTCCTTCCGGGATATCTTCCTTAATTTTTGCCCATTCTGCATAGGGGGTTTGCGCGTAAGACAAAAATGACCCTCCAATCAGAACAAATAAAATCAAATAAGTTTTTAGTTGTTTCATTTCTAACCTCTCTATTTAGTCGCTGAATCAGCAGATTTTCAGGGGTTCAGTATAAGCAGGTCTAGTATTTCTTTCTGCTGATAAACTAAACTATATTTTTTAAGATAAGTAGTTAGTGTTGTATATTTCATATCAAAAAAACAGGATTTTCAGTTGTCAGACATCACTTCGGTTATTCTGCTGTTTATAATAGCATTTATTTCGGGTTTTATTAATGTTGGTGCGGGGGGGGGGTCTTCACTTACCCTTCCGATGTTAATCTTCCTCGGACTTGATTCCGCACTGGCAAACGGAACCAACCGGGTTGGTATAATGATGCAGAATATTGCTGCCATATATTCGTTTAAGAGATCGAATTTCAGCCAGTTCAAACTGAGTCTAAAACTTTCCCTGCTTACCCTTCCAGGTGCTATTGCGGGAGCAATACTTGCTGTTAAGCTGAACGATCAGCTGTTTCAAAAAATACTCGGTATTGTTATGATCCTGATAATAATATCAATGTTTCTGCCCAAAGCTAAAAATACAAAAGAAGGAGAAAAGAGCCAGAAAATTTCCTGGTCAGTTTACCTTTCGATGTTCGGAATAGGCTTTTACGGAGGATTCCTACAGGTAGGCGTTGGCTTTATGATTATGGCTGCGCTTCAGCATTTAATGAAGCTGAACCTGGTTTTTGTTAATATGCATAAAGTATTCATTGTTCTTGTATTTACACTTCCAGCCCTATTAATATTTGCATTTACGGGAAATGTAAACTGGTTTTGGGGTATTGTACTCGGAGCAGGTACGGCATTAGGAGGCTGGTGGTCGGCTAAATTATCCGTTAAAAAGGGAGAAAAATTAATCAAAGTTGTTCTGGTCGTCGCGATTTTCGTCATGGCCCTAAAGCTTCTGAACGTATTTTAATCATAAAAGAGTCTGGCTCTTAATAATGAAGAATAACTTGAATAAATCTCACGGTAAACGAAAAGACGATGAACTTCCGCCAGCGGTTAAAAAGGGAATGCGGTATCACCATATCGGAATACCTACGAAAGAAAAAAGACCCGGTGAGAAATACCTTAAGGATCAAAAAATGTTTGTCTCAGGCTTTGAGAACAGCGAATACGGTATTGAATGGATGCGGTTTGAGGCTGATAGTCCGGTTGCAGAGATAATTCAGTCTATTCCGCATATCGCCTTTGAAGTGGAGAACCTTACGGAAACAGTTAAGGACAAAGTACTGCTGGGTGACATCAACTCTCCCTCAAAGGGAGTGAAGGTTGCGATGGTTCTGGAAAACGGGGCACCAGTTGAGTTCCTGGAGTTTGACAGAACCGTGTAAATCCCCGCAATTTTATCCGGACAATAAAGGGCATATGTAAAGCAGTTCACACTTAGAAAATTTCCTTGCTTTGGGGTAAATAAATTCATTTATTAAGCATTCCCTGATTTATTAACTAAAAAGAATGAACAATCAAAGTTCTACCGTTGAAACATGGACTCTCACAGCAGCCATCTTCGCTTCAAGTATGGTATTCATTGATCTATCCACACTAAATGTTGCGTTGCCGGCCATACAGAGAGACCTTGGTATTAACGGGAAAAACCTGCTGTGGATTATAAATGCCTACACACTATTCCTCTCGTCGCTAATGCTGCTTGGAGGATCTCTAGGAGATATTTATGGAAGGAAAAAAATATTTGTAATTGGAATAATAATCTTCAGTATATCCTCTTTTTTATGCGGAATATCCAGCGGGATTGAGATGCTGATAATCGTAAGAGGATTCCAGGGAATTGGAGGAGCTTTGATGGTACCTGGCAGTCTCGCTATCATTTCTTCTGTTATCCCCTCTGAACGGCGAGGCAAAGCTTATGGTACATGGTCAACATTCAGCGCGCTCACTACCTCGGCAGGTCCTGTCCTTGGCGGCTGGCTTGCGGGTATAGGTTTATGGAGAGTAATTTTTTTTATTAATATTCCTCTTGCCATATTTACGATTTTTGCTTTGCTGGCTAAAGTACCTGAGAGTAAAGATGAATCAGCAAAGGGACTGGATATACCAGGGGCTGTGTCTGCTACAATAGGACTTGCCGGTATAACTTATGGATTTCTGGAGGCTTCGGATACGAATTTCGCTGCTGCCAGGGTCATTGTCCCTCTTTCAGTCGGCGTACTCGCTATAATTTTATTTCTGATTATTGAATTCAGGAGCAACCATCCTTTAATGCCTCTGAGTTTATATCATTCCAGATCCTTTTCTGGGGTGAACCTGCTTACCTTACTTATGTATACTGCTTTGAACGTCGGTCTTTTTTTTCTGCCGATGAATCTTGTACAGATCCAGGGATACAAAGAATTCAGCGCGGGTCTGGCTATTCTTCCATTCGCCATTCTTATTTCAGCAATGTCACGTTTTTCAGGTGCCTTCGCTGATAAATTCGGTGCCCGCATACCGCTTATAGCTGGTCCGCTAATAGCAGGGGCGGGAATTTTTCTGCTCTCGTTTCCAGGTGTAACAGCCGGACCTTCTGATTACTGGGGAACATTCTTTCCGGGTATACTAATTCTGGGAGTGGGTATGGGAATAGTGGTTGCTCCCCTGACAGCCACAGTAATGTCTTCCGTTCCATCGGGTAACACAGGTATTGCTTCAGGAATAAATAACACTATGGCGAGAATTGCAGGCCTGATTGCAATAGCAGTGCTCGGATCATTTATGATAATATTCTTCAAGGGTAACCTTGAATCACGGACCTCCAGCTTGACCCTGACACATAATCAAAAGACCGAACTAATTAAAAATTCAGATGATCTGGCAGAAGCAAAGCCGCCCGAAGGATTAATGGATAAAGAAAAAACCCTGATAAACTCCGATATAAAGCATTCATTCGTGAATGCGTTTGACCTGATACTGTATATCTCTGCAGCCCTCTCCATTTTAAGCGCACTGACATCATTCTTCACAGTAGAGAAGGGCATATTAAAAGGATAAGCAAACAATTATTTTTGTAGATATGAACCAAAAGAATTTAACCGAAGTAATCAACGAGTATTTGTGATACTGAAAACATGATTTAGAATTTTTCATCTCTTTTTACGAAATTGTTTAAAAAAAGATGAGGATAAACATGGAATTGAAGATAAACACTCGTGAGAAATTAAACAGTGGAACTGAGATACCTGTATTTGGATTCGGGACTTATCAGTTAACCGGTGAGAAGAGGGTAAAGGAAGCAGTAACAGCCGCGCTTGAAAATGGGTATCGGCTGATAGATACAGCTCAGATGTACGGTAATGAAGAATATGTAGGCGAAGTGATAAAACAGAGCGGCATACCTCGTGAAGAAATATTTATAACCACTAAGCTGGATAATGATAGGCATGGTTACGATAAAGCAAAACAATCATTTGATAAAAGTATGGATAGACTTCAGCTTGGTTATGTTGATTTATTCTTAATACACTGGCCCATTGAAGGGTTACGTCTTGAATCCTGGAGAGCGTTGGTTGACATATACAACCAGGGAGGCGCAAAAGCGATCGGGGTTAGCAATTATACAGTAAGACATCTTAAAGAATTGTTTGACAATTCTGAAATGAAACCGGCGGTTAACCAGGTAGAGTTTAATCCATTCAATTATCAGGGCGAGCTGCTTTCATTCTGTAAAGAAGAAGGGATACGACTTCAGGGCTATACTCCCCTTTCCAGAGCAAACAAATTTCAGAATGAATCTGTGCAGGAAATATCAAAGAAGTATTCAAAAACTCCCGCGCAGATACTTCTTCGCTGGGCTCTTCAGCATAATGTAATCCCCATTCCAAAATCCTCTCATAAAGATAGAATTAAAGAGAATGCCGGGATCTTCGACTTTAATATAGATGACCAGGATATGGAAAAATTAAACAATCTCAATGAAAACTACCGCCTGGCAATGGACCCTCATGAAATAAAATAAAAAATTTTTAACTTTCTTCTTCATTTTTAAGGAATTCTTATTATCTAGAATTTTTATTCTTAATATTATTCCTTGATAAAAAATTTTCCACTAATATATGGACTTATAAATGAAGAAAAATCTAATTCTGACCTTCGTTTCTTTCCTTGTTCTTTCCTTTCTGGTCTTTTACGGCTGCAAAGATAATAGTACAAACCCTCCGGTTGAAAATGGAAACGAAACTGTCTCAACTACCATCTCAGGTTCAGTACTTGATGAATCAAATGCTCCTGTTTCGGGAGCTCTGGTTGAATCTGCTGGACAAACGACAACTACGAATGGCAATGGCTCATTCCTTTTTTCAGGGATACAGGTTCCCAAAAACAGGTTTGTTGTTAACGTCACTAAATCAGGATATTTCAGGGGATCTTATTCCGATGCTCCTGCTGCAAACGGAACAAGCACAATCAAAATATATCTAATGGAGGCTGGTGTTACCGAAACAATAGATGCCTCTACAGGGGGAGAAGCTGCTCTCCAGAACGGAAGTAAAGTAGTTCTTAATTCTAATTCTGTTGCTGCATCTGATGGATCTGCCTATAGCGGTAACGTTAATCTGAGCTTAGGTTATCTCGATCCTACTTCGGAAAATTTTTCAAGCCTGGTTCCTGGGGGAGATATGCAGGCTCAAAGGTCTGATGATTCTCAGGCAACTCTGTATTCTTATGGGATCATAAGGGTTCAGATGAAAGGTGATGCAGGTCAGGATTTAAATTTAAAAAGCGGCACTCAATCTGAAATTACTGTAGATATTCCTTCATCAATTGCTTCTAATGCACCTTCTACCATCCCATTATGGTATTATGATGAATCAACAGGAATCTGGAAAGAAGAAGGTACTGCAACTAAACAGGGTGATAAATATGTCGGAACTGTTAGTCATTTTTCCGACTGGAATTGCGATGTTCCTGAGGGAACAGCAACTATAAGCGGCCTTGTTGTTGACTGTAACAATCAGCCTGTACAGGGCATAAGTGTACATGTGGGACAGGTAAACCTAATAACTGGTGTTGACGGCAGATTTGAGAGACGTGTACCTGCTAATACAGCTTTTGAGGTTCAGGTTCTTGGAAGTTCCAATTTCGGGCTGGGAAGTGATCCTGTTTCCGTTTCTGCTTTAACAGAAGGTTCTACGCATGATGTCGGAACGCTTCATGTTGATTGTCCATCCTATGTTAAAGGTTTAATAAAGTGTGGAACTACTGTAAAATACGGTCAGGTAGCTATCAGCTGGGACGGAGGCTATAATGTACAATACACCGGATCGGACGGAAGCTTTAATCTAGCCGCAGATATAGATAAACCTGCACTACTTTCAGTTTATACCTTCGACGGGAGTTATACAAGTATGAATATAACTACACCGTCAGTGCGGGGAAATTCGCTTGATCTTGGAACAATACAGGTATGTGAACAGGTTCAGACCGGAGATAACAAATTTACAGTAACCGGTAGCGGATATAACAATACAACTCTTACTTTTGCTTCCGATACTAACCAGGTGTTTGGTTACTTCGATCCGGCCGATAGTATGTCATTCGTCTATATGTATAAAATTGTAAATACAGATACAACCTTGCTCTGGTTCACATTCTATGGAGCTAACACAGGAACACCTTCAGACATAACAATATACTTCTATCATAATAATGAAATATTTTATGCCTTTGCAGGAGTTCCTAATTCATCCGTTACATTGAATGTTACCAATTACGGTGGAATCGGCGGGCTGATTGAAGGAACTTTCAGCGGAGCTTTAACCACCTATATGGGTGGAGCAGGAGTTACTATCTCCAATGGTGAGTTTTCTGTTATCAGACTGTTATTAACAAAACAATTGGCCAAATTTAAAAATAAATTTCCGGCCAAAGTGCGGCAATTGATCAAATAATTTAGCCTCCTTAAAAGCCCCGCTTACAAAGGCGGGGCTTACCTTTATTTTACCAGCATCATTTTGCGGGTTTGTGTGAAACTGCCTGCCGTCAGTCTGTAGAAATAAACACCGCTGGCCATATCATTCGTTTTTCCAATATCAAAAACGGTCATATGCTGGCCGCTGTTTTGATTCTGACTCACCAGTACCGCAACTTCCTTCCCGAGAACGTTATAAACCTTTAGCGTTACGAATGCTGCCGACGGAAGATTGTACATTATCATGGTTGAAGGATTAAAGGGATTAGGGAAGTTCTGTGAAAGACTGAATTGAAAAGGTAATTGATCCTTTTCTACAATCTCTGTGGGCATTGCAGCAGTAATACTTCCGATCATTCCTAATGACTGATGAGGAGTACAGTGATAATTATGAACTCCCGGAGTCATAATGACAACGCTGAATACAGGTACGCTGCTGCTTATTGGAGAATCCCATACATCTGTGCCTGAGGTACTGTCTGATGTTGTGGTATGAGTCCCCTCAACCCATTGCCATTCAACGGTATCACCTATGGTTATATTTATATCCTGTGGTGTGAATACAAAGTTGCTAACCATAACTGTATGTTTTGTCTGTGCGCTTAATGTACTAATGAGCAAAGACATAAAAAAAAGACTGAGCCATGTTATCTTCATCTTAACCTCTCTAAATTGTAATAATTAAAAAACAGTTAATACCATCATCCTGCAAACGGGATGTTTTTATTATCTTTGGGTATAGTTACCTATATAGTTTTCTCAGGAGGAAAAAGATGACAATCGAAAGTATAATTAAGTTAAATAATAATATCCAGATTCCTCGACTTGGATTCGGAGTTTACCTCTCAAAACCTGGTAAAGAGACGTTTAATGCTGTGACCTGGGCGCTCGAGGCGGGCTACCGTCACATCGATACCGCACGTGCTTATAAAAACGAGGGAGACGTGGGCAAGGCCATTAAGGAAAGTAATGTTAAAAGAGAGGATGTTTTTATAACAACAAAACTCTGGAACCAGGATCAGGGATACGAAAATGCGTTAAAAGCATTCGATGCCAGTATGGATGATCTCGGTTTTGATTATGTTGATCTATACCTGATACACTGGCCTCTGGAGGGAAAAAGACGCGAGTCGTGGCGTGCCCTCGAGAAAATCTATCACGAGGGAAGGGCAAAAGCGATCGGCGTAAGCAATTA
Source organism: uncultured Bacteroidota bacterium (assembly GCA_963771705.1). Classification (GTDB taxonomy): domain Bacteria; phylum Bacteroidota; class Ignavibacteria; order Ignavibacteriales; family Ignavibacteriaceae; genus DATFVA01. Next base: position 138,465 of record CAVYUP010000008.1, on the reverse strand, counting down.
CACAATAAAGCATCTGAAAGAAATGGATAATTATGCTGAGGTGAAGCCTGTTATAAACCAGGTTGAATTCCATCCTTTTCTTTTCCAGGAGGATCTTCTGGAATACTGCAAAATAAAGAATGTTCAGCTGGAAGCTTATTCCCCACTTGCACGTGCTGAAAAGCTGGATGACCCGAATATTAAAGAAATTGCTCAACATTATTCTAAAACTCCGGCGCAGGTTATGATAAAATGGTCTCTTCAGCATGATCTGGTTGTTATCCCAAAGTCCGTTCACAAGGAACGCATCAGAGAAAATGCTGATATATTTGATTTTGACATTTCAGATGAAGATATGGAGAAGCTGAACTCTATTAATGAAGAGTTCAGGATCGCCTGGGACCCTACTAATGTAGATTAAAAAAGATTTATTAAAAAGCAGCAATTATCAGGTATGAATCTCTTTTTTGAGGTACTCGCCGGTAACGCTTTTTTTATTTCTAATAATCTGTTCAGGAGTACCCTGCGCTATAATTTTGCCTCCGAATTCGCCTCCGCCGGGACCAAGATCTATTATCCAGTCGGCTGTTTTTATAACATCCAGATTATGTTCAACAACAACTACAGTGTTCCCTTTATCTACAAGTTTATTCAATACTTTCAGAAGGATGTTTACATCCTCAAAATGGAGTCCCGTTGTTGGTTCATCAAGTATATAAAGGGTTTTACCGGTTGACACTTTGCTAAGCTCTGTAGCGAGTTTAACTCTCTGTGCCTCACCGCCCGAAAGTGTGGTAGCCTGCTGCCCCAGTGTTATGTATCCCAGACCCACATCGTGAATTGCCTTGAGCTTCCTTTTGATCCTGGGAAGGTCAATAAAGAATTCCAGTGCCTCATCCACAGTCATTGCGAGAACATCTGCAATCGATTTCGTTTTATATAGAATTTCAAGTGTTTCACGGTTATATCGTTTGCCATGACATACGTCGCATTCTACATATACGTCCGGTAAAAAGTTCATTTCAATTTTCTTAAGTCCGTCTCCATTACATTCCTCGCATCTTCCCCCGGGAACATTAAAGCTGAACCTGCCTGTTGCGTAACCGCGCATTTTTGATTCAGGGAGCTGCGAATAGAGATCTCTTATGAAAGTGAATAAGCCTGTATAAGTTGCCGGGTTTGAGCGGGGAGTTCTTCCTATGGGCGACTGATCGATCTCAATAATCTTATCGATGTTCTCCAGTCCTTCTACTGTTTTATAAGGAAGCGGAACCGACTTTGATTTATAAATCCTGTTCATCAGTATCTTCACGAGAGTTTCATTTACCAGCGAGGATTTTCCCGAACCGCTAACACCGGTTATCAGCGTAAGTGTACCAAGTGGAATTTTGAGATCAACTTTTTTCAGGTTGAACCCGGAGGCCCCCTTTAATTCAATAAAACTTCCATTCCCTTCCCTTCTTTCAGAAGGTACTGATATTTCCTTTTTATTCTTGAGATACGACAGTGTGAGGGAATCGTAACCATTCGTTGAATTCATCAGTTTCTTCGTATCCCCGGCCAGGCATAACTTTCCTCCATGCTCGCCTGCACCGGGCCCCAGATCTATCATATAGTCAGAACTCTCTATCGTCTCCCTGTCGTGCTCAACTACTATAACTGTATTTCCGAGATCTCTGAGGTTCTTCAGCGATTTTATGAGCTTTATGTTGTCGCTTTGATGAAGTCCTATGCTGGGTTCATCCAGTACATAAAGCACACCGGCAAGCTGTGAACCAATCTGAGTGGCAAGGCGTATTCTCTGCGACTCTCCGCCCGATAATGTGCGTGCGGATCTGTCGAGTGTAAGGTAATCCAGTCCTACGTTCAGCAGGAAATTCAGTCTTGTCGTAATTTCTTTAAGTATAGGTTTGGCAATTATAGCTTCTCGTCCCTTCAGTTTCGCTTTCTTAAAGAACTCTCCGGCACGACCAATGGAAAGCGAAGTAACCTCGCTTATATTTTTCTCCATAAACTTAACTGCCAGCGATTCCTGTTTCAGGCGCCCTCCCCCGCAGGTTGGACATTTAACCGTATTCATATACGACTCAACCCATTCCCGGATATTATTGGAACTGGTCGTGTTGTAGTAATTCTTAAGGTAATTGATTAAACCAGAGAACTTATGGTGATACGTAACAGGCTTCCCTCCGCCGTAAGAATATGAAAAAGCAATCTTTTCTTTACTTCCATTAAGCAGTACATCCTTCTGCTCTTCAGTCAGATCACCCAGTTTAGTATCAAAATTGAAGTCGAATTTTTCAGCTACAGCCGTGAGCTGGTTAAAGAACCAGATCGACCTGGGTTTACCAAGGGCAGCAATTCCTTCCTCATTTATGGTTTTATCCCAATCGGGAATTATGAGGTTTATATCAAGTTCCTTTTTCTCACCGAGACCTTCACAGTCTGGACAAGAACCGTATGGAGAATTAAACGAAAACGAATTGGGTGCAAGCTCCCTGTAGCTGATACCGCAGCTCAAACAGGCAAGGTGTCTGCTGTATATAAAATCCTCTCCCCCGTCATTAACTATAAGTATGCCGTTTCCATAGTTCAGAGCAACTTCAACGGATTCGCTTATCCTTGCTCTGGCATTTTCTGATACAGTCAGCCGGTCTACTACAATTTCAATGTTGTGGATCTTGTACCGGTCTACCTGGAATCCTTTTGATATTTCAGTAAAATCACTGTCTACCCTAACCCTTAGAAATCCATCTGATAATATCTCCTCGAAAAGTTCACGGTAGTGACCCTTCCTCCCTCGAACTACCGGAGCTAGGACGGATATCTTTTTCCCTGAGAGTGTGGAAATAATCGAATCAATGATCTGGGCGGATGACTGCCTTGTTACCGGCTTCCCGCAGTTATAGCAGTAAGGGGTCCCTAAACGGGCATATAAAAGACGGAGATAGTCATAGATTTCAGTAACAGTTCCTACGGTAGATCTGGGATTGCCTGATGTAGATTTCTGTTCTATAGAGATTGCCGGACTCAGCCCTTCTATAAGGTCAACCTCAGGTTTTTCAAGCATATCAAGAAACTGCCGTGCGTACGCCGACAAAGATTCTATATAGCGTCTCTGCCCCTCAGCGTAGATGGTGTCAAATGCAAGTGAAGATTTCCCCGATCCCGATAATCCTGTTATTACCGTAAATGATTCGCGCGGTATTTCAACATCAATATCCTTGAGATTATGTTCTCTTGCTCCTCTTACAATTATCGTTTCTTTTTCCAAATCCTTAAAATCCTTAATTAATAAGCCTTATATATTATTGATTAGAGCGTATAAAATCAATTTAATTAGAAGTGCATCATGCTGCGTTAATGTCATACTTCGGAGTTTTAATGAATAAACCTTATTTTTGCAAAAAACGATAAAAATTAAGCTATGCCCGAACAGGGAATAATAAAAACACTCAATAAAGTCTCGGAAAATACCTATATAGAAAAAGGTTCTGAGTTTATTGCAAGAGCCTTCCCGGTAAGATCTGAAAAGGATGTGCTTACTTTCCTTGAGGAAATAAAAAAATTGAATTATGACGCGTCTCACCACTGTTATGCCTTCAGACTAAAGGATGACTCGTTCAGGTATTCTGATGCCGGGGAACCTTCGGGTACTGCGGGTATTAGGATCCTCAATGCTATAGATCACTTCGGCCTTAAAGATATTCTGGTGATTGTTACAAGGTATTTCGGAGGAACAAAACTGGGTGTGGGACCTTTGGGAAAGGCTTATTATTTTAGCGTTGAGCTCCTTCTGAAGGAATGTACTTTTCAGGAGGAAAGTCCTTTTAACCGGGTAATAATAAAATGCGATTTCAGCTATCTCAGCCAGGTTCATCGTGAGCTTTCCAATTATTCTGCAATTATTGAGAAAATTGATTATGACGAGTCAGCAAATTTTCATACCCTGGTGCCGCATGAAGACGTAGAGGCGCTGAAAACAGCGCTGATCGATAATACCAATGGAAGAATTGAAATAAAAGATTTTAACGCGATAATATATCATATAATTTAAAAAGGTGTTGATTTAATATTCAATAAACCCGATATTTGACATTAACAAATAATTTATAGGATCAAGGATGGCCACAAAAAAGCCTAATACAGAAAATGCATCCCGGCTCGCAGACCTCACGTTCAAATTGTTGGCTAATTGCCAGGAAAAAGAAGCGAGGTTAGCAGAAAACCATGGACTTACACAATCTGAATTCCGCTGCCTCCGGTTGTTCAACAAAGATGATGTTTTGAATAACAAGCAGGTTGCTGACAGAATGGACCTCAGCCCCAGCCGGCTAACCAGGATTATAGACGGACTTGTTGCCAAAGGTTATATCAACCGTCAAATAGAGCCTTCAGATCGCAGGAATATGAAGGTTACGTTGTCAAAACGGGGAAAGGTTATCGTTCAAAAACTTAATGCGGCTTATGTTAAAATCCATAAGGAAATTCTTGAGGATATAGACAAGAGTCAGCATAAACCGCTGATAAACGCTATGGAGAATCTTCTTGTGGCTCTTCAGAAATGGATTGCAAAATAACAGTTTTAGTTGGGATTTGATCTCTTAACCTGGTTGAAGTACTTCTTGGTCCATTCCAGGTCGCTCATAAGCTCTGTGAGATTAAAGAAACTGTTCTGAGTTAGCTGCAGGTAGGTCTCTCTGAAATGGACCTTGTCTGCAGCATCAGCATTAGAAATAAGCAGTTCAATCTTCTCTTTTACCTTTTCCAGGTTGACCGTAATATCAGCTTTAATCTGCCCCATATTCTGCACTTCAGCATTTTCAGTAGCCTTTTTAAGTACTCTGAACAGCCCCTGCACATATTTGGAAGTGAAACTGAGATCTTCCATAGCTTCTTTCTTATCGCTGGAGTAGCCGAGATAAAGAAGTTTTGTCAGGTCTTCTTTCCTCTTTAACCCTTTCTCTGAAAATGCTTCGATCTCTTCAATAAGTTTTCCTGTATTTTCCATTATCCTTTAACACCCAGCCCGATGCCGTCGCCAACCGGTATTATAGTCGATTTAAGATCTTTATGAGAGATGAACATTTCATTAAATTCTTTTATATGTTTTGCCGACTCACGATAATTGTCAGGAACATCTTTTACTGCGGCATATCCATGCCATAAAAGGTTATCAATAAATATCACCCCGTTCGTTTTAAGAAGATTTATGGAATAGTTAAACAATTTCATATAATCTTCTTTGTCAGCGTCCAGAAAAATAAAATCATATTGTGTATCGAGACCTGGCATAATGTCTAATGCATCGCCTTCAAGAACCTCAATTTTACTGCCTAATCCTGACTTCCTTATATTTTCTCTCGCAATCGAAATATTATCTTTACTTTTTTCGATTGTCTGAAGAATTGAATTTTCATTAAGGTTTTTGGCGATCCTGATTGATGAATAAGCTATCGCCGTGCCTATTTCCAGCACCCGTTCGGGTTTATTCATTTTAATTAGTATTTCAAGAAACTCAGCCGATTGCCATGATAATATCGGGACTTTGTTCTTTCGCGCAAATTCTTCCATTTCGAGAACTAATTTGTCATCTTCCCTCTTAAATTTATCCAGATATTTTTCCTGCACCTCATTCAGAATTGTGCTCATCTCATTCCTCTAAGATTTTCAAAAAATAAATTTAAGTATAATCTTTCAAAAAGTTTACATATGAGGGAGGCAGGAACAGGGGAATGGCATTAACCAATTTAATTTGTGATTTGTCTTACTTTAAGTATACCATCTTGTGGCTGTATATACGGCCATTAAGGTTTAAGGTATAATAATAAATTCCGCTTGCTGCTTCATAGCCCCTGTCTGTTGTTCCATCCCAGGTATTTGAGTTGGTCCCCGTAAAAGCGGTTCCTTTGAATAGTGTTTTAATCTTTCTTCCGAGGGCATCATATATCACTAACTCAGCAGAGAAATTCCCCTCCGATATAAAGCTGATAGTCGTGTATGAATTAAAAGGATTCGGAAAGTTATTGCTTAACACATAATCCGCGGGAGGAGATAAAGCGATATTTAATGAAACCCTCATATCGCCATACTGAATTTTGTAAGTTCTCCCCTCAGGATCACGGTGAACGTTACCGTTGGCATCATTAAAGGTAAAGTAAAAATTAACTTCCTGGTTTAGCGGGAATGAAGGCATCTGTGCTTTAAATGCGTAATCATTCTCTGAGTTCATATTAATTTGAGTAAAGTTTAAATTGTCGGCTGAATAAAAAAGCCTGACATCTGAAACCGTAAAACTATCAATAAAGGCCTTGTGTATTATAAAGCTGCCATTAATATTCTGAAGATTTGGAAAAGAAATTGCTCTTGCCGCCGATAGCAGTCCATATCCCCTGTCATTGTCGGGCTCTTCCGCATTATCTGAAGTCTCATGGAAAATATCTCTTACCTGCACATTCGACAAATGAGGAAACGCTGAAAGAACAAGTCCTGCAATTCCTCCGGCTATCGGGGTAGCTGATGAGGTCCCGTTTCCATATGTATAAATATCGGGACCATTTGTAGAGGCACCGTAATCATTCACACCCATCGTCACAACATCAGGTTTAATTCTTCCGTCATATGTAGGACCTCTGCTGCTGAATGGAGCCACTATGTTATCAGGATAAACTGCTCCTACAGCCATTGTATTGTATCCGTCCGCCGGGGCAATTATATAATGCCATTTATTATTTCCTTCATTGCCGGCAGCGGTTATCGTAACTACGCCCCGCTGGAACGCTAGTTCGGCCGCACGGGTAACAATAGTTGTATGACCGTTCATATCAGCATAAGTGTATGAAGTCCCTGAGGTAAACTCATTATAGCCAAGGGAGCTGCTGGTAATGTCAACGCCCAGGTTTTCCATCCATTCAAGTGCAGCAGCATAATTATCCTCTTCCACGTGCGTCTCCGACCTTATATCCTCTGTCTTGGCAAGGATGAATGATGAACCGTAAGAAGCCCCTATCATCACACTATCTTTATAGCCGCTGATCTCTGAAAAAACAAAAGTTCCGTGAGAATCCTGTCCAGGCACATCCTGCGGCTGATTGGCAGTGACGCTGTCGTGGAAGACAAAGTCATATTCAGCCAGCACATCAGCGTTCTTTAAGGCTTCATGGTATTTCCAGTCGAATCCGGTATCAAGTACTCCAATAATAATTCCTTTTCCTGTTATTCCTTTGGAGTGTACAATCGGAACGTCTGATAAAGCAAGCTGCTCATAAGACATCCCGTAACCGAGTTCCCCGGTATTCTTGCTTTTCACAAGTATATTGTTCCATTTATTGTCGTTTCTGAAAGTCAGAACTTCTACAGGAACTATATTTTTTACGAAGGGGAGCTGACTGGCCTGGTTTTTTAAATCATCATCAAGGTAGGCAGAAACTGAATTAAACCAATCGAGAGTATTAACGATTTTTATTCCAAGAGATTTCAGCTGCGAAACGTAAGCTTTACTAACAGGAAGATCTTCAAATTTGATAAGGGAGTCACTATTCATCACCTTCTGTCTCCTCGCAAGAGCGCGGGGTGAGATTTTCTTCAGCGCCAGCTGATACTCAGGTGATGATTTCTGCAGACTCGCCTGTTCCCCTTTGTCTTTAAAATATATCAGATACTTTTCCTGCGGAAATAGCATCACGAAGGGAACAAGGATTATAAGTAGTATAATTTTTTTCATCTGATCGATTTGAATAACCTGTCAAACCGTATTGGTTCTACAACGTTATAGAACTTCCGGTTTGGTACATATGGATCCCACGACCAGTATATCATAAAGGCCTCGCCGATAATCATATCTCTGGAGACAAATCCCCAGTACCGGCTGTCCATACTATTCTCACGGTTATCGCCTAAAACAAAATAATAATCTTTGGTAAGAGTATAGCCATGAACGGGCTGTCCTTCAATAGTAATTACTGTACCCTCAACGCTGAGTGTATTTTTGCCAAGTTCTCTGTCGATGATCGGCTTCCAGAAACGCGCATTCCCTGGTGTTAAATCTACCAGCTGTCCTTTTTTGGGCACTGTAATAGGACCATAGTTATCCTTATTCCATGCGCTGTCATCTGGAAAAATACCGGGTTCGGGTATGCCCGCTTCCATCCTGTTGTCACGATTAATCTTTACAGCAAAAGGAAAAGGCTCAGGTTTTCCGTTCACAAAAACTTCCTGCTTCTTTATCTGTATAATATCACCGGGAAGACCTTCAATTCTTTTTACTAGATTTATGCTGTTTGCGTCGGGAATTTCGGTTCCGTAGGGAAATTGGAAAACAATCACATCCCCTCTTTCCGGATCCGATATCGAAAAAAGGTCAGCAGAAGCAATAGAAATACCGGTGAAAGGAATGTAGCGCGGTGTGTGAAAGTCGTATGCTACTTTACTGACCAGAATATTATCCCCTACTAGTAAGGTGTTTTCCATCGACCCGGTAGGTATTCTGAATGCGTCAACCAGAAAAGATTTAATTAAAATTGCTGCAATCAGGATTATAAAAAGGACCCTGATGAGGGTGCCGAATCTGGATCTTTTTTTCCGTGGAATATATTCCGGCGGAGGAGCTTCGGTATAGACTGTATTTTGGGAAGGATTAAACAAACGATGCCCTCTTTTTACTATTCATCAATTTGCAGTACAGCAAGAAAAGCCTCCTGAGGAATTTCTACATTTCCAACCTGTTTCATCCTTTTTTTGCCCTCTTTTTGTTTTTCTAGTAATTTTCTTTTTCTTGTAATATCACCACCGTAGCATTTAGCCAGTACATTCTTCCGGAGTGCTTTTACAACTGATTTGGATATTATTTTTGTTCCAATAGCTGCCTGGATTGAAATTTCAAACATCTGACGGGGAATAAGATCTTTTAATTTGCTGCAGACTTTTCTGCCCCAGTCATACGACTTGTCCTTGTGAACAATCATGGATAACGCATCCACAGGTTCGCCGTTAAGCATAATATCAAGTTTAACCAGATCCGATTCACGGTAACCTATATACTCATAATCGAATGATGCATATCCCCGGGTAGATGATTTCAGCTTATCATAGAAATCAAAGATGATCTCTGAAAGTGGAAATTCGAACTGGAGATCAGCTCTTGTGGGATCAATATAAGTAGTATTTATATAAATTCCTCTTTTCTCCATGGCAAGTTTCATTATGTTGCCGACGTATTCGCTGGGACAAACAATTTGAGCCTTAATAAAGGGTTCTTCAATCTTTTCAATTTCGCCAATTGGCGGCATCTCTGCGGGATTGTCTACTATAATTTCTTCATTTTTCTTATTATATACAATATATTCTACGTTTGGAAGGGTTGTAATAATCGACTGATCGTATTCCCGCAATAACCGTTCCTGAACAATCTCCATATGCAGCATTCCCAGGAAACCGCACCGGAAACCAAATCCCAGCGCCGCAGAAGTCTCCGGCTGATAAACAAGTGCCGAATCATTCAGCTTAAATTTCTCAAGCGCATCCCTCAGGTCTTCAAAATTATCTGAGAGTGTCGGATATAGTCCGCTGTACACCATTGGTTTTACATCTTTATACCCCGGAAGCGGTTTTGCTGCCCCGCCCCTTGCATGCGTAATCGTGTCACCAACCTTGGTGTCATGTACGTCCTTAATTCCTGCTATTAGGTAACCTACATTGCCGGCTTCAATTTCATTTGATTTTACTTTCCTTAAACCGAGGATACCGATCTCTTCGGCTTCAAACTCGTTGTTCGTTGCAAAAAACTTTATCTTGTCGCCCGTCTTTACCTTGCCGTTGAATATCCTGATATATGCTATTGCCCCCCGGTATGGATCAAAAATGGAATCGAATATAAGAGCCTGAAGTGGAGCCTCTGAATCACCCTTCGGCGGAGGGATTTTGGTTACAATCCTTTCAAGGAGTTCATCTATTCCTGTTTTTGTTTTTGCACTCACTAAGAGAATTTCATCGTTCTCGCACCCTATCAGGTCGATTATCTGATTTTTTACCTTATCAATTTCAGCGCTTGGAAGATCGATTTTGTTGATGACTGGAATTATTTCCAGCCCGGCCTCAACAGCAAGATAAAGGTTGCTGATCGTCTGCGCTTCTACACCCTGCGCTGCATCCACAACAAGTACCGCGCCTTCGCAGGCCGCAAGCGATCTTGAAACCTCGTAAGAGAAATCTACATGGCCCGGGGTGTCTATGAGGTTGAAGACATAGTCTTTTTTATCACTGCTTTTGTAGTGCATCTGGATGGCATGCGACTTTATGGTAATGCCCCTCTCCCTCTCAAGTTCAAGATCATCGAGCACCTGGGCTTTAGCCTCCCGTTCTGTAACGGCGCCGGTTTTTTCAAGTATGCAATCGGCTATAGTAGACTTACCATGGTCTATGTGCGCAACTATACAAAAATTTCTGATGTTTAGCATTCGTTTCCTGTTATAGAATACAAATATATAAAGGGAGGTAATATATTAAAAGTTACTTAATAATAGCGGAAAGCAGCCAGAGGAAAGATAAGTTAATTGTAACCACCATGCTGAAACTGGGCTCCTGGCCTCCCTCCTTGTTAGTGAGATATGTTTATGAGGATATAAACACTGGCTGGAATTAAATGATCCGGGCAATGAAAAAATATACCCCAGGTAAAAGATCATCCCGTTGTTTCACTGTGGATAGATGATTAGCACCGGCATACAGTGAGTGCGGAAAAGCTGTTGACAAATTAAACAGGTATGACAAATTGTCATACTCCCTTTTTATCTCGGTTAAAGAGGGTATTTATAGTGGGTTTACACCGTAGGTGGACTCAAAATGAGACACTTTCAAAACAGCGAAAAAAAGCTATTTTCGGTTGTTGAAAAAATCTACGTATGACAAAATGGCAGTGTATTAATTTTGGAACGAACTCAGGACATGAATCCATTAGGGGCTGGATAGCTTCTAAAAATATTATATTATTTCCAGTTTGTAGCTTCCTTCAACAAATTCGTTATCCCCGCTTATTTTTCCCTCGAAAGGGTAAATCTTGATAATTCTTCTCTCCTGAGAAGCATCAAGGATTTTTTTGTAATCTGTTTTGTATATCTGAACTTTGAATTTGCTTTGAAGTGGCTGAATTTCAGCAAAATATTTTTCCCCTTCACAAATAATTCTACTGATACAGAAAGGACTGCCGTCTGATAAGTCAGAAAGATCGATTATTTGCATAATGGCTTCCTCCAGGTTGTAACTTTATCTGTATTTCAACAGGATATAAAACTGCCTGTCCCCTAAAGAAGCACTACTCAGGTGAAAAATATGAATTCAAATTTAAATACACAACAGGAAACTAAAATTCTTAGGATTCAGGAGCAGAAAATTTTAAATCAATTCTCACTACGGGTGGAAGGGAAAAAGTAGATACATAATTTAAATACATCGTCTACGGCAATGTCATCTATCAGGTCAGATTTGCGGATATACACCTTGTTTTCACCGATAGGTGCCCAGTTGAGGGGATTGGTAGGACCGAATATTGAGATCTGTGGGGTTTTCGTGGTGCCGGCCACATGCATAATGCCGGTATCATTAGATATGAACAGATCTGATAACGAAATTAAAGCCGCCACTTCAGGAATTTTCCTGTTAATAAATACAGGAAGTGCAAATGGAACATTCTCAGTAACAAATTTTATCTCCTCTTTGTCTCCCGAACTCCCCGTTAAATAAAGATCTGCTTCGTAATTTTCTTTCAGTCGCTTGATGAGTATTGAGTATTTGTTAAGCGACCAGCGGTTTTGGGGTTTGCCGGCGCCTGCATGCAGTCCGATCAGCAGACCATTTTTCTTATTGCGGAAGCTCTCAAGAAATTTTTCAGCAGCTTTAATATCGTCCTTATCAAAAGTTATTTCCGATTTATAATTATCTGTTGTAATGCCGAAAGGCCTTACAATATCAAGGCTCCTCTCCGATACATTTGAGTCGGGATGCTTTCTCCAGTCGATATTTACCCTCCTGTCAAAGAAAAAAGCGCTTTGGTTGATTTTACCGTCAAGACTCGAAGGGCCTATCCTCGTTTCAGCTTTTGAAAGACGGGAGATGAGATTGCTTGTGAAGGAAATGGAAACTGTTACCGGAACAAGAGTAACATCATATCCTTCTTTTAATAGCTTGATAAATCCAGATAGGTAATAGGGGTTGTATATTTTCTTTTTATCGAAAATAAAGATCCTGTCGAGGAATTTATTTTTTATCATTCCAGGGTAATTAAAAGGACTGACGATCAGCGTGATGTGACTGTCGGGGTATTTTTCCTTAATGGCCCTGAATACTGAAACTCCAGCAAGAAGATCCCCGAGCTGGTTGTGCTGTCTTACGATTAGAAATTTTTTGGGACTGCCAAGATCGGTGCTTTTATTTTCCGGAACGCTGAGAAGCTTTTTGAATATTAGATAAAGAGTAGATGAAATGAAATTTTGTTTTGCCATTTAATTATTTTTTATCGTTCTCATCCTTCTTTTTTATCTCGGTAAACTCGGCTTCTTCAACATTCTCGTATTTGCTCTCTGACTTTTTTTCTCTCTGGAAGTCACGCTTGCTTTTTGATCCTAACCTGAAGTTGGCAATGAACAGCTTCAGGACGTAATATATAACATAAAATAGTATAAAAAATAAAATTAATCTTATGAGACTCATTCTATCCTCTTCGATTCGGGCTTAAAGTATTCCTTTACGCCTCTGTCTTTTCTGAATATCTGCTTAAATAATTCACTGAAATCCTGGTCGTTATTTACAAAATCAATTTCCGTTGAGTTTACTATGAGAAGCGGGGTGTCTGAGTACCTGAAGAAAAAGTGAGTATATGCATCGCTCAGTTCCTCAATATAACTCCTTGTCAGGTTTCTTTCTATCTTCCTGCTTCTCTTTTTTATGTTGAACATAAGCCTGTCTACACTCGACTGAAGAAAAACAACAAGATCAGGTTTTCTTAAACTGCGTGAGAGCAGCGGAAAAATGCTTTCGTATAATTTCAACTCCTCACCGCTAAGGTTCAAGTAAGCAAAAATTCTGTCTTTATCAAACACATAATCGCTCACTATAAACTCGGTGAAAAGGTTCTCCTGGTTAAGCTCTTCCTGCTGTTTAAACCTGTTTATTAAAAAAAACATCTGCGTCTGAAAAGCGTATCTTTTACGGTCGGAGTAAAAACTTTCAAGGAAAGGGTTTACCTCGAACTGCTCCAGTATAAGTTCTGCATCCAGCTTTTCACTTATTTTCTTGGCAAGCGATGTTTTGCCTGCCCCTATTACACCCTCAATGGCTATATATTTAACATCAGGATTATCGATCAATTGTTTTACCATTATAATTTAAAATCAGTTTTTGCGATTATATTTTTTTCAATCTTTTCTATGTCGATTTCCGATACTTTTATCTCTTTTTCGGGGATGATGAAATCAGGAGCGATTTCAACTAAAGGAACAATAACGAAATCTCTGTTCATAATTCCTTCGTGCGGTATCCTCAGTTCATAATCGGAATAAATTGTTTTATTGTAAAATAATAAATCCAGATCAATTTCCCTTGGGCCCCATTTCTCTCTCTTCTTTCTTCCCATCTTTTCTTCTGCCAGCTTAAGCAGTCTGAATAGCTCTTTGAGCCAGTAATCTGTCTTTATTTCGATTACGGCATTCAGGAAATTATCCTGACTGGTATTCCCGAAAGGTTTAGTTTCATAAATGGAAGATTTTGAGGTAATAGTACAGCTCGAATCAGATTCCAGCAAATCCACAGCTTTGCTGAGATTCTCCTCCCTGTTCCCTACGTTAGATCCAAGCGCTATGTATGCAGTAGCTGAAATAATATTACCGAATTTTATAGTTCTTTTCTTTCTTTAATTACCTCTACCTCAACGCAGTCTACTACCCCGCCGAGCGGCGGACTGTTTTTTCTCACGCGGACACATACCTTCTGAATTCCGTTAAAATTAAGTAAAAGCTCATTTGCAATTTTAGTCGCAAGCGATTCAATTAAATAATGCTTTTCATCCAGCGCAAGCTTGTAAATAAATTTGTATACTTTATGATAATCTATTGTTTCGGAAAGATTATCATCAATTGCGGCTTTGCTGAAATCAGTATAAAGATCAACATCTGCCTCGAATTTTCCGCCTACAGTCTGCTCTTCAGAAAGAACCCCGTGGTATCCGTAAAAAGTCGCTCTCTTAATCCTTATTATATTTTCCATAAATTCTCCAAAAAAAATATTAAGCTGGATCTATAAATCCGGCTGTTATTTAACATCCATCACCCATTAAGGTTCTCTCATCGCTATTACACCGAGTGCCCGGCCGGATCTTTTACCATCCCTCCTGTATGAATGAAGCATCTCTTTATACTCGAAACTGCAAAGGGACGATTTTTGAATTTGATGGTGAGGCACGCCCGCGTTTAGAATCATATCATAATTTGCCGCAGAAACATCGAGATACAGCTTACCATCTTTCCTGCCTACATAGCGCTCTTCAAACTGATCAGCCACTTCCTTGCCTACCTCATAATTAGCTTGAGCTACTGACGGCCCAAGATACACAAATAAATTTTCAGCAATGCACCCGTACTCCGTCTGCAATTTCTTCAGAGTCTTTGCCGTGATTTCTTTTTGCGTCCCTCTCCAGCCTGAATGAATTCCAGCTATTATTTTTTTATCCGGATCATAAATGAAAATTGAAGTGCAATCAGCTGTACTGATGGATAAGGCCGTATTGGTTTTACTGGTTATCATAGCATCCGATTCACCGGCATTCCCGGGTTCGTTAACTTCGGTAATTTTATCTCCATGTACCTGCTTTTGAAACGCAGCAGAATCCATACTTAAGCCCAGGGAGTTAAAGAAAAATTGCCTGTTTTTTATAACCCTATCTCTGTCATCACCAACAGACAGGGAAAGATTAAAATAATAGGGGGGTTCACCTGCGGGACCAGATTTTGTACTGAATCCGAAGATTATCTCCGGGAATTCTCTAAATATATAAGGTTGAAGTACAAGCATAATAGAAATGCAAATTTAAGAAATATTTATGCGTTATTTAAGCGCATAAACAGAAATATTAATCGTAAATAGTACCCCCTCATTCAATTGAGAATCCATAGGGCATGTGTTATATTGGCATACTTATTCTTATTTGAATCTTGATAAGGAAAAATCTTGAAAATACTTGTAACTAACGATGACGGAATAGAAGCCCCTGGAATTGCAGTTCTCGCTGAGGCTCTTAAAGAAATTGCAGAGGTAACTATCGTCGCCCCCCTTAAGGAGCAAAGCGCGGTGGGACACGCTATAACCATGCAGCTTCCCCTTCGGGTAACAGACTATAAAAAGAACGGCGTCTTCTTTGGATATGCGGTCAGTGGTACACCTGCTGATTGTGTTAAAATAGGTGTCAGGAATATTATGAAAATGCCTCCTGACCTGGTTGTATCGGGAATAAATCATGGATCTAATACAGCAATAAATATAATATATTCCGGAACTGTCTCGGCTGCACGTGAAGCGGCAATTATGGATATCCCCTCTATTGCTGTTTCTGTAACCAATCATGAAGCTTCCGATTTCAGGTTTGCAGGAAAAGTCTCAAAGCTGCTGGCTCTGGAACTCGCGGGCAAAGACCTGCCTCTTGGAACTCTTCTTAATGTAAATGTGCCTGACATCCCTGAGGAACAAATATCCGGAATTAAACTTACTCGTCAGGGTAAATCAAAATGGGACGATATTTATGAGCAGCGCGTCGATCCCTATGGCAAAAATTATTACTGGCTTACAGGAAGCCTGAAGGAAGTTGATACTGAAATAGAAACTGATCAGGCTGCCATTAGAAAATATTATGTATCGGTAAGCCCTATCCATTTTGATTTAACCGATTATGAAACTTTTGATAGAATGAAAAACTGGAAAATAGAGAACCTGCTTAATGGCAAAAAATCATAAAATATTTCAGATAGATGCATTCACCGAAAATTCGTTCGAAGGGAATTCTGCGGGAGTAATGTTCGCGGATGATCTTTCCTCAGAACAGATGCAGAAAATTGCGCGTGAAATGAATGTAGCGGAAACAGCTTTTCTTTCGCCTTCTAATAAAGCCGATTATAACCTCCGGTGGTTTACACCTTCGGTGGAAGTTCAGCTCTGCGGTCATGCTACCATCGCTTCGCTCCATTTTTTATATGAGAATGGCAGACTCTCCGATAATTCATCGGTAAGATTTGAAACAAAAAGCGGCATCCTGTCCTGCGGCATTCGTGAAGGCTGGTACTATATGCAGATCCCTCTTTACGAAATTGAAAAATTTTCGGGCTGTAAAGAAGAGATAATAGATGCAGTTGGTGCAGAGAGAACTTCTGTTCCCGATGATACTCCCTTTATTATCCTGGATAATGGAAATCTTTATTTTAGAATAGAAGGATTAGATGCTTTGCAGCATCTGAGACCGGATTTTAAGAAACTGAAGAAGCTAACGGAAGATAAGCACGAATTTGAAGGTGTGGTTGTTTATTCGCTGGAAACAGTAGATGATGCAAGTTTCGCCCATAGCAGGTACTTTGTTCCTT
The DNA here is from genome assembly GCA_963771705.1 of uncultured Bacteroidota bacterium. Lineage (GTDB taxonomy): Bacteria > Bacteroidota > Ignavibacteria > Ignavibacteriales > Ignavibacteriaceae > DATFVA01. The sequence continues at coordinate 121,873 of CAVYUP010000008.1, read as the reverse complement.
ACTATGGAATTGATGAAGATCCTGTAACTGGCTCTACAAATGGTCCAATGCTTATGGTATTTAGAAAACTTGGTTTCGTTGATCCTGAAACTGAAGAACTTTCTCTGGTATTTGAACAGGGTGATACATTGGGAAGAAAAGGAAGGATTAGGGTATCATACAACAAGTCAGCTAATGAACTGTATATCTCAGGAAAAGCTGTTACTGTCCTCAAGGGAGAGCTTGCCTTTTAATGTTTAATTTTGAAAAAATCGATCTCTCCTTTTCTTTCAATGGAGTCTTCTTCTTTTTAGGATTATTTATCCTTGCTGCATATGCCGTTTATATGTATCGCTATACCCTTCCCCCTGTTAGTTCCTTAAAGAAGATAATACTTGTGCTCCTAAGGACTTTCTCGCTCATCCTTCTGCTTTTTATCATCTTCGAACCTGTTGTTACTCTCGTAAAAAAGGTCATCCTGCAGCCGGTTAACCTTGTCTTTGTGGATGACTCACATTCGATCCTGATAAAAGACGGAACACAAAGGAGTGAAAATGTTAAACGTTTTGTGGATGGTTTAAATAACAATAATCTCTTGTCCGGTTCTGAATTCTTTACCTTTGGTTCTCACATTAAAGCATTTTCTTATGATAGCCTGTCGCAGTTAGGCTTTTCAGAGGGTAATACCAATTTCTCGGATATTTTTTCTTTCATAAAAAATAAGAAGGAGAATATTGCCTCTGTAGCCATAGTTAGCGACGGCGTTATAACCGAAGGGGCTAATCCTTTATTTAATGCGGAAAAATTAAATATTCCTGTTTTTACTATAGGAGTTGGTGATACTACTAAAAGGAATGATGTACTCATCAAAAATGTTCTGCATAATGAGTTTATTTATGCTGAAACTCCTACTACTATTTCAACAACTATCCTGAACAAGGGCTTCGGAAATAAGCCTGCTGTTATTTCTTTATATGAAAATGGAAATCTGCTGGAACAAAGAACCCTAATTTTATCATCTGACGGCACACAGAATGAAACATTTACGTATACCCCTGAAACAGGGGGTGAAAAGAAACTAACTCTGGAAATAAATAACCATGAGGGAGAATTTACTTTTGAAAATAATAAGAAAGTATTTTATATAAATGTTCTCAGTAATAAGGTGAAGGTCCTGATCCTCGCGGGCAGCCCTTCCCCCGATCTGTCTTTTATAAAGAATTCTCTTGAAGAGGATAAAAATCTTTCGGTTAAATCATTAACACAGACAGCACCGGGAAAATTTATTGAGAAATTTAATCCTTCTGCTGAACTCGACAGCGCAAGGGTACTGATTCTTTTGGGTTTTCCTTCAAAGGGAACAAGCGCTGCATTGCTGAGCCAGGTAAAGGATGCGGTAACAACAGGAGATAAATCTTTCCTGCTGGTTCTTGAAGATAATACTGATTTGAATAAATTAAATTTGCTTCAGCCGGAACTTCCATTTACTATTCAAAACATCGATAATGGTTTCTCTGAGGTTCAGCCTGTGGTTCAAAACAGCGAAAATGAAAACCCCCTAATCCAAAATGATTCAAAGAATCCTGCCGGTGACTGGAGCAACCTTCCGCCGGTCTTTATGACGAATTCTGAGATAAGTGCTAAACCTGAAAGTGAAGTTGTTGTAAAAGCCCGGCTTAATAATGTAGCTTTGAATACTCCTATGATAATTTCCAGAAGAATAGGATCTAAAAGATCTATTGCCGTGCTTGCTAGCGGAATATGGAGATGGAAACTGCAGACGGCGGCAAAAAAACTGACGCTGTTCGATAGTTTTATTCATAACAGCATTAAATGGCTGAGAAGCACAGAGGAACAAAAACAGGTAACGGTCAAAACATCCAAAAAGCTGTATGCCCTGGGCGAACCGGTTGAATTCTCCGCGGAGGTATATGACGCTTCGTATAATCCTGCCGCTGATGCTGAAGTAAAGGTCAGCATTTCTCATAACGGGAAAAAGGATGAGGTAATATTAAATTCGCTGGGCAGCGGTCTGTATGAAGGCACATACACTACTTCACAAACTGGAGATTTTACCTACACTGGAAAGGCGTCAAGAAATAGTAAAGTCCTTGGAACGGACGGCGGCAGTTTCAATATAGGTGAAGTTGATATTGAGCAGCTTGACCCGGTAACTAAATACGGGTTCCTTTCTTCGCTTGCTGAAAATACAGGCGGTAAATATTTTTATTATACGGAAATGAATAAGGTATATCCCCTGCTAAAAAATATTCGGCAGAACGCATCGAAAGAAAAAACTGAAGTCAGCGAGATAAGGCTATGGTCTAATGAGTGGCTTCTGATTATTGTTATACTTCTGTTCGCTTCCGAATGGTTCATAAGAAAACAATCAGGTATGTTATAAGGGAAGAATGATGATTAAGATGGGGGAAGCATTTCTGGATTTTGTACTGCCGCGTTTTTGTCCCTGCTGCAGCCGGAAGCTTTTATATCCCGAACCTCCTGTATGCTGTCAATGCCTTTCAAGACTGCAAGAGGCTGAGCCGGCTAGAATTCTATCGGAATTTAACCGTAAGTTCGCTCAGAAGAATGTCATAACCGGCTTTACCTCCTGCTTCGTCTTTGAGAAAGATAAAGAGCTTCAGCAGATCATTCATTCAATGAAGTATGGAAGGAAATTTTTACTGGGCGTTTTCCTCGGTGAGATGCTTGGAGAAAAAATAAAAGAGAATTTCCCTGCCAATAAAATTGATATAGTGATACCAGTTCCGCTGCATCATCTCAGAAAGGCTGAAAGGCAGTTCAACCAGTCGTTTTATATCGCAAGGGGTGTCAGCAGAGCGAGCGGCATCGCTATAAAAAAAGGACTCCTCAGAAGACGAAGATATACCGCAACGCAGACAACCATGAGAATATCGGATAGAGCAAGAAATGTACAGAACGCTTTCCGGTCAAAAGGAAAATTGAATGGGGAGACTATTCTTATTGTAGATGATGTGATAACTACAGGCTCAACAATAATTGAATGTGGGAAGGTTTTGCTTGCAGCCGGGGCGGGCAGTGTTTATGCAGCTTCAGCGGCAATAGCCGACTAAATCAATTACATTCTTTCAGGTGCGCTCACACCCAGAATAGCCAGACCGTTTTTCAGTACCGTCCTGGTTGCTATAGCAAGAGCTACACGCGCTTCGGCCAGTTTCTTTTCGGTACCTAGTATTCTGCAGAATGTGTAGAATTTATGGAATGCGGCTGCCAGTTCTTCAAGATAGGTGCATATTCTGCTGGGTTCGAAATTTTCCGCACTGGCCAGAACTTCATCTCTGAATTTATTCAGCTTTTTTAGCAGCTGCATCTCTTCATCAGCATTGAGAAGATCAAGATTTTCAACCGAGGATTTCAGTTCTTCTTTCTCTATCATCTTCAAAATTGAACAGATCCTTGCATGCGCGTACTGAAGATAGAATACAGGATTCTCATCCGATTGTTTTTTGGCCAGAGCAAGATCAAAATTCATATGGGTTGTAATACTGCGCATACTGAAGAAGTATCTAACAACGTCGCTGCCTACTTCATCAATTAGCTGATCAAGCGTGATGTAGTTTGCTTTGCGGGTCGACATCTTCACCACTTCCCCGTTCTCGGTAATGGTAACAAACTGGTGTATCAGCACCTTTACCTTTTCTGTATCGTATCCCAGAGCTTTCAGTCCTGCTAATACATCAGGATAAGTAGCGTTATGATCAGAACCAAAAAGGTCTGTAATCAGATCATACCCGCGCTTGAACTTTGTTTCATGGTAAGCAATGTCGGGAAGCCGGTAAGTAGGCTCACCTGTCGATTTTATTATAACCTTGTCCTGTTCATTTCCCATTTCAGAAAGCTTAAGCCAGGTTGCATTGTCCTGCTCGTAGGAGAGGCCTTTTTCATTGAACTCTTTCAGAAGGTTTTTAATTTTGCCTTCTTCATAAAGGGAATTTTCATTATAAAATATCTTATGATGTATGCCCAGCCTGTTTAGAGTTCTCTCTATTTCCTTAAAAATCTCAATTTCCGCTCTTTCCTTAAACTTCCCTTCGGGAGGCTCTTTCTTCAACGAATCCTTATAATCATCGAATAATGATATGGCTATTTCTTTAATATATTCACCCTGGTAATAATCCTCAGGGAATTCAACTTTCTCGCCTAGCAGTTCCAGGTAACGGAGTCTCACTGAATCTCCCAGCACCCTCATCTGCCTTCCGGCATTATTGAAATAATATTCACGGTCAACTTCATAACCAATCCATTCAAGCATATTCGATACGGTATCGCCTACAACCGCGTTTCTTCCGTGGCCTACAGTTAGAGGTCCTGTTGGATTTGCCGATACAAATTCTACATTAGCTTTTTTTCCCTTATACCTGTCTGATTTTCCGAAGCTCTCTTTTTCCTGCAGAATATCCTTAACTATTCCGGCAATAAACTCATTTGTAAAAAAGAAATTTATAAAGCCCGGTCCCGCTATCTCCGTTTTATAAATAATCTTCTTGTCTACAGGAAGACTATCGATTATTTCGCGGGCGATTTCACGGGGATTTTTCTTCAGCTTTTTGGTTAGAAGCATAGCGGCATTCGTTGAAAAGTCGCCAAACGATTCTTGTTTTGGAATCTCGAAGATGAAGGGGATCTCCTTCAGGTAAGGAAGTTTCTCTGAGGCAGAGACAAAAAGATTTTGTAAATATTCTTTCAATTCGATTCCGGATTAGTTTTGGTAAATGAGAGGATATTATTTCCGGACTGTCCCGGCTTTTTTAGTTCTGGTCTCTGCTGCTCCGGGATCCTGAACATCTTCAACTGGAGCATCTCCCCAGAGCTTTTCAAGCTTATAAAATTCCCGGGCATCCTTCTTGAATACATGCACAACTACATCCACATAGTCAATCAGCACCCAGGTTAACGACTTATAACCTTCCTTATGCCAGTACTTAATCCCCTCATCGCGGAGTTCCTTGTCAACTTCGTCTGCGATGGCTTTTACCTGCGTATCTGAGTCCGCGGAACAAATGATAAAATAATCCGCAAAGGCTGCAAGTTTCCTTAAATCGAGGATTTTGACATCATATCCTTTTTTGTTGAATATGAGACTGGTTATTTTGTCAGCTAAGTTTTTTGAGTTCAAATATTTCCCTTCTATTGGTTTAATTTTTTATAGTCTTTTCCAATTACTACAGAAACATCCAGAAAGGAGTCATCGTTTTTCTGCAGAATTACATTTTTTTCATCTATTCCAAGTGCCGAAGCTACTCTCTCGGCGTTTGCCCTGTTTCCTGTTCTGTCTATTACCATTGATTTATCGATATCGAAAGAGACATAGTTTCCCATCTGTACTACATCAAATTTCTCTTTCCTTAAATAATCTGTGAACTTTTCTGCCACTCCCGAGGCTCCGCAGCCGTTAAGTACCTCAACCTGAATTACAGCTGAAGCCGTTCTGATTTCAGAATTTTTTTGGTCAGAAGTGTGGCTGCTTAAGCGGTTTACAAGTGAAAAAGTGAGAAATATTATTAGTATCCCCAGCAGAACAATAATAGAATTTAGGATAAGATTGGAACCTGAAAAACTGCTTTTGAAATCCGAATTCTTCGGCCTGGATTTTTCCTTCACTTATACTTCGCTAAAAAATCATTATTCAATAATATTACCATCCCCATCCGCTGTCGAAGAAATTGTTCCGGTATCCGCTGAATGGTGAATAATACGTAACCGGCAGATTTCTATATTGAACTGAGATAAAAACATCTTTCCATGGCTGATAGTTTATTGCAGCCCTGCTTAAATATATTCCGTTGATATTATTTTCAAAAGTCTTTCCGAGCGTGCTGTAGGGTGAATAAACAACGCTTGCGTCTACCTGCACATTAAGATTTTTGCTGAACTGATATGACATACTGTTTGTGTATGTTGTCAAAGCGAGATTGTTGCCTCCGGATGTAGCATACGAAACATCATAGGTATGATGCATCTGGAAGTTGGCAGAATTGAGAAACCCTAGAAGCGGAGTTCCCTGACTCTGGTTTATAATCCCGTCACTTACATGTTCAGTCGATAACCCCTGAGGTTTGTACTGAGAAAATCCCGTCCCTATCATAACAGCAAATACTAATACAAATATTTTCTTCATAACTTTTTCCCGATTTTAGAATATATTAAAGAAAAGGGTGTAAAAAATCAATGGAGCATTTTTTATTCGTGCTCCTGAAATCACAGCACTTTGCTTATTTTATTATTCTTGTCTACAAGGATGATTTTCGGTTTATGCTTCTTCGCATCTTCATCACTCATGGTTGTATAGGTAATAATAATCACCTCATCACCAACAGTGCCTAATCTTGCTGCAGGTCCGTTAAGACAGATCATTCCGCTGCCGGCAGGACCTTCAAGGGTATATGTTTCCAGCCTGCTTCCGGTATTCAGATTAACTACCTGGACTTTTTCAAAAGGGAGAATATCTGCGGCCTCCAGCAGTTCTTTATCTACAGTTATACTTCCTTCGTAATACAGCTCAGCCATCGTAACGGTAGCCTTGTGTATTTTCGAACGGAACATCGTACGGTTCATAGCAACTTTTTTTTATTTTATCGCATAAATATACTTACTTATGAAATACAGTATCAAGGTAAGGGAAAATACAAAATTGTAAAATTTGTCAAAATTGGAACTATTTTTTCAATTTTACAATCATTTCTATCTCAACCGGCGCATTTTTCGGCAGTTCGTTCACTCCTACCGCACTCCGGGCATGACTCCCGTTCTTCCCGAATATCTTCTCCATTAATTCGGAGGCTCCATTCGCAACAGCCGGCTGATTCGTAAACCCTTCTGCACTGTTTACAAATACTGTAAGTTTTATTACCTGCTCAATCCTGTTTAGTTCCCCGATTGCTCCCTTTACAGCACTCAGGCAGTTCAAGGCGCATATTTCAGCGGCTTTTTTCCCATCCTCCTCAGAAATATCTTTGCCCAGCTTGCCTGTGTATTTTAACTCACCCCATACCATAGGCAGCTGCCCTGCTGTATATACTAAGTCACCCGCGGTTACTGCCGGAACATAAGCCGCCAGCGGTTTCGGGGGTTCGGGCAATGTATAACCGAGTTCTTTTATCTTTTCTTCAATCATTTATTCTCCTTTTTTCAAGTTGATAGTTTTTCTATTTTGTCGGTTCAATATCACAATTTTAATCAAAACGGAAAAATCAAATATGGTTGAGACGAAATTTAAAGAATTATATGAGATAGTAAAAAGATTACGGCTGGAATGTCCATGGGATAGAGAACAGACGAATGACTCTATAAAGGCTAATACGATCGAGGAAGCTTATGAAGTAGTGGAGGCTATTGATGAAAAAAACTATGATGAACTCAAGAAGGAGCTGGGAGATCTCCTTCTGCACGTTGTTTTTCATTCGGTAATTGCTGCTGAGGACAATCATTTTAAGCTGGATGAGGTAATCGATTCAATTAACGAAAAACTGATCAGAAGACATCCGCACGTTTTCGGAGATGTTGAAGTCAGCGGGACCAAAGAAGTGCTGAAGAACTGGGAAAGTATTAAACTAACCGAGGGAAGGGAATCTGTACTTGATGGTGTACCGCGTATGCTCCCCGCTCTGCAGAGGGCTCACAGGCTTCAGGAGAAGGCCGCTAAGGTGGGATTCGACTGGGAGAAAAAAGAGGATGTCTGGAAAAAGGTTATAGAAGAAATTGAAGAGATGCATGCTTCCGAAAAAATGGAAAGTGCTGATGAACTGGAGAAAGAAATTGGCGATGTATTCTTTGCTCTTGTAAATTACTCCAGGTTCCTCGGCATAAATCCGGAAAATGCTCTCCGCAGAACTAATGAAAAGTTTATAAAAAGATTTAACTATGTTGAGAAAGAGGTAAATAGCAGAGGAAGAAAGATAGATGAATCAAACTTGGAGGAAATGGATAAATTCTGGGAAGAAAGCAAGAAGAATGAACGATGATTATCGGGAATACTGCCTTAATTATTTAATTCTCTGATTTTGCCAATCTGTAGTTGGCCGGATTTTCAGATTCCTAATTACTACCATTCTTATCTGTATTAAATTTCTCGTAAGCATCGATTATATCTTTTACGAGTTTATGTCTCACCACATCTGTTTTGTCGAGGTATATAAAACCAACACCGTCAATTCGACTTAAAATTTCCTGGGCCTGCACTAGTCCGCTTGCAGTTTTTGGCGGCAGGTCAATCTGGGTGATATCGCCGGTTATTATAGATTTAGAATTAGCTCCCAGGCGTGTCAGAAACATCTTCATCTGTCCTGTAGTTGCATTCTGAGCCTCGTCAAGGATTACGAAAGCATTATTCAGCGTTCTCCCTCGCATATAGGCCAGTGGAACGATTTCAACCACCCGTTTCTCCAGGTAGCTTCTCAGCTTATCAGAAGGCATCATATCATCAAGAGCGTCGTATAAAGGACGCAGGTAAGGATCTATCTTCTCTCTGAAGTCACCGGGAAGGAAACCAAGACTCTCACCGGCCTCTACCGCTGGCCTGGCAAGTACTATTTTATTTACCATCCCTTTTTTAAGGGCTGAAACAGCAATTGCCACAGCCAGGTAAGTTTTTCCTGTACCGGCAGGTCCTATTGCAAAACATATGTCATTCTTCTGAGCTGTCTGGATATAAGATGATTGTCCCGGTGTCTTTGCTTTTATTGCATCATTTTTCGTGTAAAGGACAATAGCATCAAATTCTTTTTCACTTATTATTTCTCTTCCTTCGATAGTAAGGTCGAGTATTGTTTCAACATCCTGCTGGGTGAGCACACCATTTGTATTCAGCACATAAGACATTTCCTTGAGTATTTTCTCAATTGATTCAATTTCCTCCAGTACTCCCTTAATAAAAACGTTTTCACCTCTTACGGAAATTGAAGCGTTAAACCTGTCTTCAACTAATTTAAGGTTTGAATCATTCATCCCCAGAAGTGAAAGCATATCTACATTTTCCAGTACAATTCGTTTCTCAGCAGCAGTCATTATTCTCCTGTATCTTTAAATAGAAAAAGCCCTTATCAAATGAATGATAAGAGCTTTTCCAACTAAAATAAAGTGAAACAACAAAATTAAAGAGCTAATTATTGAACCGGAGCCGGTTTATAATTTGATCTCATCTTGTCGTATTTTGCTTTTTCTTCGTCTGTTAATTTTGGAATAGTGAATTCCTGTTTTGGATAAATTAAATCAGGATTCTTGATCTTATCACGGTTTGCCTTGTAGATCTTAGGCCATGCAAAACCGTTTCCATAATATTGATCTTTCTTAGCTATGTTCCAGAGACAATCGCCTCTTACAACTGTATATGTCCATTCCTGAGGTGCTTCCTGCCATGAATCCATTGCATTCTGCATCTGGTTATGAACTTTATCAAAGAATTCAGGAAGTGCACTTATTTTATTTGATTTCAGTGCGTCGAGATCTTTCTGCCTGTCGGCTTTCGGACCTTCTTTTCTCTGGATCTTGCCATTAAGTTCATTTACTGCGTTTCTGAAGTTCTCAACGTCAGCTTTGGTAGCACCTACCAGGGAATAAAGTTCGTTCTGACAGTCTTCGTATGACTGCATTCCCTGAAGCTGATCTTTTAATTTGCTGATATCATTCTGCAGATCATTTATCTGCTGTGTGAGAGCGTCTTTCTGTGATCTGAGACGTGCCATTTCAGCTTCCCACTCATCTGAGGTCATCTCTTCTTGCTGCGCAACAATGCTTACAGTAAAGAGAAGCAGAAGCGAAAGTACAGTTAATAAATACTTACTTATTTTCATAAAACTTTTCCTCCATTAGGTAAATAAAACTTATTAATTTACGAGCCGATTTTGTTCAAATTGGCTTTTGTTTCTTCTTTAGCTTTTTCGCATTGCTGTAATTTTGAATTCCTGTCTGCTATCTCTTTCTCTAAGCTAGAGCGTTGATCTTTCAATTGATCTGCCTGAGATTGTAGGGAATTAACCTCAGAGCGTAAATCCTGAAGCTGTTGCATTTCAGCATCACTTACACCACCACAGCCGCTCATTACTGCAACAGTAAGCGCGAAAACTGCAACCACAGCTGTGTTTCTAGCTAATTTGATTATTTTCATCTTTAGAACCTCCAATTATGTTTTTTTAGGTTATTAAATTTTAATACTAACCTTTTTCAAATACTATTAACTGCAATACTAAATCTAATTTAAATAGTAACTTAGCGCAAATAGGTCACTTAATAATGCCCTGCTATATACGTAAAAAGGGTTAAAAATTCAAGTTAAGTTATTATAAATAAATAGGTTGTTGCTTCAATTCACAATCATATCAACCTTTTTTCAACAAAACTTGTGAACTCATTTCCGGCTATAATTATATGATCAAATACCGGTATGTCCATAATTTTGCCTGATTCCACCACTTTTTTTGTGATGGAGATATCTTCACTGCTTGGATCTGGATTACCACTGGGATGATTGTGAATCAAAATGATACTCGCCGAATTATTATCTATAGCGGCCTTAAATATCTCCCTGGGATGTACAACGCTGGAATTAAGGTTCCCTACTGAGATTACTTCATATCTTATAATTTTGTTTGCTGAGTTTAAACAAACAACGCAGAAGTGTTCCCTTAATTCATCTCTCAGCAGAGGTATAAATATATCTGCTACGTCCTGAGGTGAAGTTATTTTCTTTTCAGAAAACCATTTCGATTGAATCTGGATTCTCCTGGATAATTCGAACGCTGCAAGCAGCGTCGCAGCTTTATCATTACCTATTCCTTTTGTCCTTGTTAAACAAGAAGCGGTTCTTGAAGAGAGTACGGCCAGGTTTCCGTAGTCGTTAATCAGTTCCTGCGCTACCTGCACAACAGATTTGCCTTTGTTCCCGGTTCTCAGAAGTATTGCGATGAGTTCAGCGTCAGTTAAGTTTTGAGCTCCCCTGAGAAGAAGTTTCTCTCTGGGACGATCGTCTAGGGGTAAGTCTTTAACTCCCGGAATAATATACCTCCCTTTTTTATTCGCCCGATTTAAAGCGGTCAACAAGTTCGAATTTCCCGTCGCTGTATCTGACGATATTAAGGAACCTGTTTATGTGTTCTTTACCGAATGCGATGTTGTTGTGATAACCTTTTATTTCGATCCCCGATTCCATCGACGAGATCAGTGATGACCTTGTATCCGCTCCTGCATCTATTACTGTCAGCAGATATTCTGCCGTATCATACCCGTAAAGAATATTCCTGTTGATATCTGTTCCTGTCTCTTTTAAGAAATCCTGACTGAAAGAGTTGAACGAGGTATCAGTGTAATCAATAAAAAAATCGGATGTGAAAGACAGTTGATCGCTCAGAGCGGATGAAGTTTCAAATCCTTTTGCGTAAAACCAGTCCTGGTTTCCGAAAATAGAAGTATTAATATCAGACTGTACCATCTGCGATAACAGCGGCGCAGCATCAATTTTATTTGAAAGTGGAACGTATATACCATCTAATATTAGTGAGTCTGCTGCGATATTGGAAACAGGATCATTAAGATCAAAAGAACCGCTGCTGTATGTCCGGTTTTTTACAATCTCTCCCCCAAGCTTCTTAAATTCATCCGCAAAAATAGATGCAAGCAGCGGGGAGTATCCCTGTATTGAATTCAGTATGGAAATCTTTCTCTTCCCTGTTACATAGTAGATGTACTGGGCCATAACTTTTGCCCTCATATAAAAAGAAGGATTAGCCTGGAAAAATTTATCGCTGATAGTTGTCAGATCATTATCAGTTGCGGTGGGTGAAATCACGGGAATGCCTGAATCATGAAAATCTATCAGCGTTGCCCTTACTTCATCACTGAAAATAGGACCTATTACTGCCTTAATAGATGGAACCAGGCTTAATTCGTCTGCAATTCCGCTTATAACTGATGAATCATTTTCCGTATCTCTTATAACCAGTCCGATTTTATCATCATGATCCTTATTGTACTCAGCGGCGGCATACTTAATTCCGTTAAGGATCTCATCTGCGGCAGAATTCCGGGCCCCTGTTCTGGAATCTGTAAGCGGCAGCAGTACTCCTAATAAATTCTGCGACCTGTATTCATCTTTGATCGACTCAAGCTTACCCAACAATTTCTTCGCATCTTTCGCCTGACCGGAACCGGAATATTCGTCTATCAGCTTGTTGCAGGATTCTACAGCCTGCTTGTAGCTTCCAACGCTTTCCTGTTTCTGTGCAAGCACTAACAGCAGATATGGCTTTACAGTCGAATCAGTTGAAATATCGTTGTACGTTTTTATCTGGTGTACCTCAAGGTAGTTTACAGCAAGAGTCTGGCCTATCGATTCTGCATAAGTTTTATACCCTGAGAGTTTTGCGCTTGAAACAAGGTGAAGAATTTCTTCGAATGCATCTTTATAATTCTCCTGCTTATAGAAAACTTTCACCAGAGCAAGATGTGCCTCATCACTATAGTTGCTTTTATGGAATTTTTCCAGGAAATCCTGGAGATATTTTTTAGCCGGCGCCAGGTCATTCATCTGAAGATAGGTCTTGCCGGTAAAAAGATAAGCGATTGTTGTTTTTGAATTATATGGTGTCTGCAGGGCAATCCTCTGGAAGATCGGGAGAGCGTCGCTGTATTCTTCTGACTGGTAAAGATCAACGGCCAGCTTAAACTGGTTGTCTATCTTCGACTGTTGACTAAAAGACATATTATTCAGTATAAGAATAAAAACAGCGGTAAATAATAACATAATAAACCGGTTTCTTTTAGTCATCTGATGCCGTCTTCTGTATTAAATTATCAGCGTTCTTTTTCCCCTGTTCAGCAAGCCTGTTATCAGGATCCAGCTTAAGCGCTATTTCAAAATAAGCAAGTGCATCGGCCGGTTTCTGGGATTTCAGACAGGCTTCTGCCAGCTCGGCATAAATATCCGACTCTGCATTTTCTCCGGCGTCTATGTAAGTAAGGAACTGCTTCTCTGCCTTCTGGTAGTCCCCGGTCTTAAGATATATTTTCCCTGCCCATTTATGAATTGATTTCTCCTGTGGGTTAAGTTTAAGTGATTTACCTACAGGCACAACAGCATGTGTATACATTCCAAGGTTATAGTATGCAACCGATATCAGCAGGTTCCATTCCCAGAAATTTGAATACACGATTTCAGATTTCTTTAAGAATTCGAGGGCGCTTTTAAAGTCTTTCAGATTTATATCTATCTTGGCCAGGTAAAGGTTGGCCTCCTGAAGCATTTCATCAGGTTCGCCATGCTTCAGAAAGTTCAAAAAGTTTATCCTCGCAACCTCGTAATCCTTCTGCATAAAATGAGAATACCCCAGAAAGAATGATATAACAGGCTCTTCTTCGGGAAGAATATAGCTCAGTATCTCGTTGGCTTCATCCCATTTTTTATTCCTCATCAGAAATTCACTCAGGTAAATTCTAACTTCTTTATTCTCCGGGTTGTTTTTAAGAAAACTGGTTATCATTCTCACAGCAGGATTAATATTCCCTATTTTTTCATAAACTTCGCCGAGCGCAAAATAGGCATCTGTGAAATCGGGATTTTCGGCAATGATTGAATTGTAGATCTGAACAGCATGAAGAAGCTTCCCCTGCATTTCATAATCAGATGCGAGTTTCATTTTGTGAGTAATCTGATTTTCATCAAGCATTTCTTTTTATTCCCATTCTATAGTAGACGGCGGTTTGGAACTGATATCATAAACCACCCGGTTAATTCCTCTGACTTTATTGATAATTTTATTTGAAACCTGAGCAAGGAAATCGTTGTCGAACCTGAACCAGTCGGCAGTCATTCCGTCTGAAGAGGTAACAGCTCTTAAAGCTAGCACATTTTCATAGGTCCTTGCATCGCCCATTACACCTACCGATTGAATAGACAGCAGAACGGCAAATGCCTGCCAGATGTCATCATATATCCCTGCTGATTTAATTTCACTAATAAAAATATCGTCAGCTTCGCGTAGAATGTCAAGCTTCGGTCTTGTGATATCACCAACTATCCTTACTGCCAGACCAGGACCCGGAAACGGATGCCGGTTAATAAAGTCTTCCGGAATACCAAGTTCCCTTCCCACTTTCCTTACTTCATCTTTAAATAATTCCCTGAAAGGCTCAATTAAAGAAAGCTGCATCTTCTCCGGAAGTCCGCCTACATTATGATGTGTTTTTATTGTAGTTGAAGCCCCCTTAACCGATATAGATTCAATTACATCAGGATAAAGAGTCCCCTGAACAAGGAACTTTACGTTTTCAATTTTCTTTGCTTCCTCTTCAAATACCTCAATAAATGTATTCCCGATAATCTTCCTTTTCGTTTCAGGATCCGAAATACCCGCGAGTTTATTTAAAAATCTATCTGTTGCATCTATATAAATCACGCGAAGCTTGAACTTCTCCTCAAACATACGGAGAATAATCTCACTCTCGTTTTTTCTCATCATCCCGGTGTTGATATGAATACAGGTAAGATCTTCGCCAATCGCCCTGTCAACCAGTACAGCTGCTACGGTAGAGTCAACGCCGCCGCTTAAGGCACATATTACCTTAGAGCTCCCCGCAGTATTCCGTATCTCATTTATCTTTTGACTTACAAAGTTACCGGTTGTCCACTCCCCCTTGCATCCGCATACTTTAAAAAGGAAGTTATGGATTATTTTCTTCCCCTCTTCAGTGTGCATTACCTCGGGATGAAACTGCAGCCCATATATTTTTTTTCCCTCATCCATCATTCCGCAGATGGGAGAATGATCGGATACTGCAATTACAGTAAACCCGTCAGGTAAAGATTCCAGATAATCGCCATGACTCATCCACACAACAGAATCTTCCTTAACATTCTCAAAGATTGGTGAACGGCCCTTAACTTTAAGCTTTGCCTTGCCATATTCCCTGTCGCTGGCGGGCTCAACTTTTCCGCCGAGGGTAAGCGAAATGAACTGAAGTCCATAACATATTCCCAGTACGGGTATTCCGATATTAAGTATTTCAGGATCGATGAAAGGAGCCCCTTCATCATAAACGCTCATTGGGCCTCCGGAAAGAATTATTCCCGAAGGATTCATTTCTTTAACCTCGCTGAGCGCTATCGTATGGGGATGGATTTCTGAATAGACGTTTTCTTCTCTAACCCGGCGTGTAATCAGCTGCGTGTATTGTGAACCAAAATCTATTATTAAGATATTTTCTTTGTGAGTCATTTCCTTTTCAGTTGTTCCCCCATCATTGTCATTCAATATCGGTTTTAGTCAGGGTATGAATCTCCTGCTCGTACACATCGTTCCTTAGGACATAAACTTTTTTCTTACTGTCCAACCTGACTTTTATAAGCAGAGCTGTCCATCAGATCATCCAATTCAGATAAATCATTTATCTCAATTTTTACCATCCAGCCTTTGCCATACGGATCGGTATTTATGAACTCGGGATTATCGGTCAGATCCTTATTCAGATCGAGCACCTTACCGCTGCAGGGAGCAAACATATCGCTTACAGTTTTTACTGCTTCAATAGTGCCGAAAGATTCGCCCTTTTTTATCTCACCCAGGTTGGGATCGATATCAACAAACACAACGTCTCCAAGCTCGCCCTGCGCATACTCAGTAATTCCTATTGTACCAGTGTTGCCTTCAACTTTTATCCACTCGTGATCGCTTGTGTACTTCAGATTATTTGGGAAATCCATTTTAACCTCAATTTATTTTTCTATAGAAGTGATGAAATTATTTAAGTTGCCTTGAATTCAAATTTTTCGAGGAATCCGGTATCAAAATTACCGCTGACAAATCTCGGATCTTCAAGGACCTGCAGATGGAAAGGTATCGTTGTTTTTATACCTTCAACAATAAACTCCTCTAGAGCTCTTTTTCCCCGGGCAATAGCATGATTCCTGTCCTTTCCCCAAACGATCAGCTTTGCTATAAGCGAATCATAGAAAGGAGGTATCGAATAACCGTGGTAAATATGTGAATCAACCCTTACCCCGAACCCGCCGGGAAAATGAAGTGATTCAATTTTACCCGGGGAAGGCCTGAATCCGTTAGCCGGATCCTCTGCATTTATCCTGAACTCGATTGCATGTCCCAGGGGTTTACGCGGGAGCGTCTCAATCTTTTCTCCTGCGGCAACCAGTATCTGCTGCCTTATCAGGTCTACATCGTATACAAGTTCAGTAACCGGATGCTCAACCTGGATCCTCGTATTCATTTCCATAAAGTAGAAGTTCTTGTGCTTATCAACAAGGAATTCTATTGTTCCCGCTCCTTCATAATTAACAGATTTGGCTCCCAGCACCGCAGTTTCGCCCATCCGGTTCCTGGTCTCGGCATCAATAATAGGAGAAGGAGATTCTTCAATAAGCTTCTGATGCCTCCGCTGTACGGAACAATCTCTCTCGCCGTAATGATAAACGTTACCGAACATATCGCCCAGTACCTGTATCTCCACATGCCGGGGATTCTCGAGAAACTTTTCTATATAAACATCGCCGTTGCCGAAAGCAGATTCAGCCTCGGTACGTGCTGTCTGGTAGGCTTTTTCAAATTCTGATTCCTCCCATACAATCCTCATACCTTTACCGCCGCCCCCTGCCGACGCCTTAATTATCACCGGGTAGCCTACCTCCGCCGCTGCATTTTTTCCTTCACTGATGTCTGCTATAACGCCGTCGCTTCCCGGTATCACAGGTACACCGTTTTTCCTCATAGTATCTTTGGCAAACGACTTATCCCCCATAGCGTTGATCATTTTTGGAGAAGGACCTATAAACTTGATTCCTGAATCAGCGCATATTTCCGAGAAGCTCGCGTTCTCTGCCAGAAACCCGTATCCCGGATGAATGGCTTCGGCACCTGTAATCTGCGCAGCAGAAATAATTAGAGGCATTTTTAGATAGCTTTCCTTGCTGGGGGAAGGACCAATGCAGACAGCCTCGTCTGCAAAAGTGACATGTAATGAATCTTTATCGGCTTCAGAATATATTGCTACGGTTTTAATACCCAGTTCTTTGCAGGTTCTGATAACACGTAATGCGATTTCGCCTCTGTTGGCGATTAGAATTTTGTTAAACAAATCTTCCTCAAACTTCCTGAGAATTAGCTTGTCTCAACAAGAAACAAAGGCTGGTTATACTCAACCGGTTTTCCATTTTCAACAAGAATTTTTACGATCTTTCCGCTTACATCCGATTCAATTTCATTCATCAGCTTCATTGCTTCAACAATACATAAAACAGATCCTTGTGAAACCCTATCGCCTACCTGTACATAAGGATCGGCATCCGGAGCTGGTGCTCTGTAAAAGGTTCCTACAATCGGGGAATGAACCTCGTGCAGCTTTTCTGTGGCCTGTGTGCTTTCCTCATTCTTCTGCTCGTAAGGAGCCTGGGGGGCTGTTTGAGAAGTAGAGAGAATCTGTGGTTGAGCTATAGCCTTAACACCCCTGATCTTCTTAGCTATTTTAACTCTCAAACCATTTTCTTCAATCTCAAGATCTGTAACCTCGCTTGAGTCAACAAGCTTAACTAGTTTCCTGATCAGGTTTAAATCCATTGGATTCCTTGGTTTTTTAAGATTTTATTCGTTCAACATACTCGCCCGTCCGGGTGTCAACCTTCAGCAAGTCGTCTACATCAATAAATAAAGGAACATTCACGCTTGCGCCGGTTTCCAGTTCTGCGGGCTTTAATGCGCCTGTGGCAGTATTGCCCTTAAAACCAGGCTCGGTATGAACTACTTTAAGCGTGACAAATATTGGAATTTCAACATTTATTATTTCCGTGCCGTTAAATAGAATATCAATTTCTTCCCCTTCTTTCAGATACTTTTCGCCGTCGCCGAAAAGCTCCTTCGGTATGTTGATCTGTTCATAAGAATCATTGTCCATACATACCAGAAAATCACCTTCACGGTAGAGGAACTGGTATTTTCTCCTCTCAACACGTACGATATCAATACCTTCCCCCGCACGGAAAGTATTATCGAGCACCTTTCCCGTTCTGAGGTTTTTTAAGGTTGTTCTTACGAAGGCTCCCCCCTTGCCGGGTTTAACATGCTGGAATTCTGTAATAGTATAAAGATCGTTTTTATATTTAATTATAAGTCCGTTTCGGAAATCAGAAGTATCGGCCATAAATCCTTAGGTTAAAAGTTTATTAATCGAGTAAAAAAATAGACATATAAGGTTTGAAAGTCAAGAAATAGGAATTGATAAAAATTACCAGTTTTCGACAAAAAACTGCCCGTTTTTGGTAAAAATCAGTCCGAAAATGAAAAAAGCCGCCCGAAAGCGGCTTCGCCATAATTGCTTAAGATCAAGCCTCAACCAGAGCTAGGTAACGCTCAACCTCACGACTGGCTGAGGAAGTTTTATAATCCTTCTTTATCGTGGTCAGTAGGTCCTTTGCCTGCTCCTTCTTACCCGCGTTAATATAATTTATCGCGCCTTTAAGCATATAGTCCGGATTATCAACATTATACTTGCTTACATGCGCAGCATCCCTGTAAAGATCAGCTGCCTTCTCAAAATCATTTTTATATGCGTAGTACCCTGCCTGCCCTGCCAGCGAAGCAGCCTTCAGCAAAGGAATATCACCTGAATAATCCTTGTAGTATTTAAAAGCTTCGTCGAACTTGCCAAGCCGGTTATAACTGTTTGCCAGGTATATTTTTGCCGTCTCACCGTTTTCTGTGCCGCCATACTGCTCAACTATCTTCTTAAGACCTATCATCTCAGTTCCGGCTTTACCTTCAATTGCCTCCAGATACGCTCCTCTATCGTACGAATCAATCACTCTCGATAAAGCAACTCCTGCTTCCTGGTTAACTTCCTTCTTATGATTCACGTAGTAAATCACTGCAAGAGCGATAACAATAAGGATACCGCCGTATGTAAGAAGGCGCGACTTATTTTCCACCACAAAACTTTGTGCCTGGTAATAAGATGAAACCAGCCTATCTTCTTTAATTTCTTTCCGGGAAAGTTTTTTCTTTTTCGTGAGCATCTATATTCTATCCTACAGATTATTCTTAAAAATCAAAGCATTAAACTTAATACTAAATGAATTAAGGTTCCAATAAAAAATTCAGTATCACTGCGCCAGCCGCAAGCTGTATAATGGCTGTGGCGCTGGATTATGTGCGCCCGGCAGGACTCGAACCTGCAACCTTTGGAACCGGAATCCAACATTCTATCCAATTGAACTACGGGCGCAAATGATTATTTTCTTTAACTTACCCTCATACCCTCATACCTTACAGGTGAAGAAGGGCGCTGAGAAATACAAGTTTATTTCCAGCTATAAAATTTACAAAAAAAATAGCGATTAAATAGAGAAATTTTCTGTCACAATAGCGAAATTCTCGCTTGTCCCGAAAGGATCCTGAAAAATCGATATACTTAATTATTGTAGTCCCAAATTCCCCGCACTTTTTTACCCAACAAAAAGCTGTAAAACATGCCCCAGGCAGCGCAATCCTCTTTCCAACTTATCGGTTGGATTTTTGCGCAAGGTACCAGAATTCTTAGGAATGCTGCTAGAGAAATCTTATCGGGTTGGAGTAGATCCAGGCGTTACCGTTGAGGAATACTTCTACCCTGTAGATTCCTCTCGATTTTACTTTCATCTCGTAATTGGTGGATTCGGTTTTGATGTATAGTTTTCCGTTCCTGATTACCCTGATCTCAGCCTTGTCCACCGGAAGGCTGACAACTAGTTTCATATCTCCCTTAAATTCGGGGGATTCCCCCATATAATGTTTTTTGTTTCCTGTTTCAGCATAAAATTGAAATCCTTTTGAATCAGCATGGTAATCGTTTGCTATGAAGCACCTTCCTTCCTCCAGCGCCCCATAGATCATCTTCTTTGCCGCTTCTATCCCTGCAGGGGTGTTATCTTTCTTTATTTTTTTTTCGGTTAAAATATGGGTCCGTATCGATTTGAATAGTACTTTGTAGGGAAATACTTCAACTTCAAGGAATCCCAGAATGTTGTATTTGTGTGCATGTGCGTCCACTCCGCCTATCCCTACAACTTTCCTGTCCTGGTTGAGTTCGTCCCATACTTTTAGTGTTTCTGCAGGAGGGGCTTCAATTGTCTTTAATGGATGAAGAAATGCTTTATATTTATTTTCTTCGGTAAGGTTTTCCATCCACTCAGACATATGGTTCCATATCTCGATCCCGGTGAAATCTTTTGTATCCCATTCGGTCCATGGATACGGCGGATGCTCGGCCATATGTGTTCTTTTCTCGTGCGGATGTGCAAGGAATCCTATCCCTCCTGCCTCTCTTATTTTTCTCACGTATTCTTTTGCAGATATCCTTGTGGAATATGTTTCCTGGATGTTGAAAGCAAGGTAGTGGTTCTTGTTCTCCTTATCATTAATTTCGCATCCCACAAGCAGCAGTGTCTTGCCGTACCATTTTTCGTATCCTTCCTTCAGCGCTCTTAATGTGTTATGATCAGTCAGGATGATATAATCCAGCCCGGTTTCATCAGCAAAACCGGCGATGTCTTCAACCTTTCCTGATCCGTCTGAATAAATTGAATGCATGTGGAGGGCGCCTATGTACTCATGCATGGGTAGCCAACGGGATATTTTCAGAAAGTGATGTTTTCATAATGGTAAGTTATAAAATATTCATAAAGAAAAAACTTCCGGGAAGGGTACCTTTTCGCCCCATATTTGGCCGGTGTTAGAAACGCGTGGTCAGGTCGAGGAGAATTCTGCCTGAGGTACTGGTTTCCTCAAATATTCCTTCATAGCTTACTGATAGGTAAACTGGGTTCAGCGTAAATGTTGAAAGATCAATTGATAAGGAGTTCTGATTTAAGTTCCCTATCGTGCTGTAGAATTTGTACTGCGTGTTGCGGTAATTAACTGACAGGTCGATATAGCTGCCGAAGCTCCTGCTAAGACGTAATCCTGCTATCGCACCTTCTATATAACTGGTTATTAGTTTGGTATATGAAACTGTCGGCGTTATTTCAATTTCAGGTATCCGTGAGTATGTTATGTACCCCCCGAAATTTCTTGCTGGTTTTATATCCGATTTCTGAAATCTGTAGCCCCCGGTTAATCCCAGGGTCAGCCGGTTGAACGGCCTGAAGTTTATCCGCGCGTTGAATCCCTGCCTGGTTTCGTTCTCAAACAGACTATCGATGAAATTCTTAAATGTTTCATAATAAATTACGTTTTTCCTTGCATCATAATTAAGTGAGAATGAGATCACCCTTGAGGGCGAATATCTCACAGATGCAAAAAAACTTGTAAGCTGGAATTCGTTTTTCCTTTCCCCGCTGATCATTTTGAACATATCTACTTCGGTAGATAAGAAGAGGTTCGTATTGGGCAGAAGTGAATTTGAATGCTGAAAATATAAGAATCTTCTGTCGGTTCTAAAATCGTTTGTCTGTTCAAAGAAGGCCGCGGTATTGGTCATATATCCTGAGCTCAGCGAATCTTCCCGCCCGATGTAAAATCCGTATTCAAACAGTTTCAGGTTGAATCCGAGATCGGTATAGTTCGGCCGTGAACCGGCAACTACTCCCGCGTAATTGTCACCTATTCCTGTTTCAAACTGGAGCCCGTCAATAGAACTAATATTTGAAATTTTTCTGTTAAGATGCCTGCCGAGCCAGATGGAGGTCTTAGGTGTGAAGTCATAGCTCAGTGCAAAATCATATACCCTCAAACTCCTCCCGAAGTTATCTTTGAGAATCGACCATTGATCTGCCCTGTAAACGAATGTTATGTAATCTGAGAACGAAAGCCTGCTCCCGCCGATGTCTTTTGCCCTCAGTGAAAAGGAGTAGCGCCACCTCTGGTTGTCAGCGAAGTACGGCGAGTTTGAAATATTGGAATATGATTGCACAGAAAACTTACCTGTCACTGCAGGTTCAATTTTTTTCCTGGTTTTAAAATTGTCTTTTATGCTTTCATCTGCCGTTCCTGCCGATACCGGGATGGGATTAGTAGCAGCTGCATCTTCTGTTACGGCATCGGGAATTTCTCTCTCGATGATTGCATACAGTTTATCGTCGGTATTAAGCTCTATATTGCCTATTGCTTCACCTGCGACAGATTTTGTGGAGATAAACTGAACTATCATCGCCGGGGTCAGCCTATTATTCTCTTTACGGTAAAGCGTGTCCCCCTGAACTATGCCTTCGGTGTTCTCAAACTTCACATAAATATTCTGCAAAGTTTTATACGTAACTACCCCTACCCTCTCAACCTTTTCATAAGTGGATGCTGATGCTCCTGTTCCGCATAAGAGGACTATGAATAAAAGGATTATGTATGTTTTAACATTCAAAATCATCTCAATCAACTCTTAATCCTTTCATAGATGGCCCGTCGCCCCAGTGCGAAGTTGAGTGACAATCCCAGCAGGTCGTCGGATCGCCCGGATTATGCGCTTCCAGAAAATCATTGTAATGACAGCTGAGACATTGCGGCTGATAATTGCTCTCGGAATGACAGTTATTACAGTCCATTGTATTGTGCGGACTGGCCAGGTTGTAAAAACTATGATTGAAGTTTGCCGGCTGCCATGCGTTCTGGGTATGGCAGTCAACACACTCATGCGCAAAATTCAATTGAATATGGGGAGGATTGGTCGTTCCATTAAAATTCTCTGAATGACATCCGTAACAGGTGTTGGGAGTATTATTATAGTTGCCGTTGTGGCAGGCATTGCAGTCGTTCGCAATAGCAATGTGAGCACCGACGAACTGAAAATAATTCGAATGCTGCGGAAACTGCGCCGGGGCCCATCCCGGGTTGGTGGTATGACAGGTCTGACAATCGGTGGAGAGCTGCAATGCCGTATGACTCGGGTTTGCAGTATTGTTGTAATTGCTTTCGTGGCATGCAAAGCATTCAGTCGGTGTCCCCGTGAATCCTGAAGAATGACAATCAGAGCATTGAACCTGCAGATGCGCTCCGGTTAATGGGAAGTTCGTGTTGTTGTGATCAAACGAAGCCGGAGTCCATCCGTTGAAGCTGTGGCAAAGGTCGCAGTTCGAGGGATAACCCTGAGCTGCATGGTTCGGGGCAGAGTTGTAATCCGCCTGATGACATGGCAGGCAGTTAGGACTTAAACCTGTTACCGTCCCCTGATGGCAGTCTGAACATTGTATTTGGGCATGCACGCCTTGCAGTTGGAAGCCTGTGGATGTATGATTAAAGGTCGACGGAATCCAGGCAGAGGTTGCGTGGCAATCCTGGCAGGTTACCGGTATTCCGGCGGCTGTATGGTTCGGGTTAGCTGCTGAATTATAATCAGCCTGATGACAGGATACACAGTCAGGATTGAGACCAGTAACAATTCCCTGATGACATGTGGAACACTGCAGTGTGGTATGTGCTCCATCCAGAACAAAACCAGTGGTTGTATGATTAAAGGTGGATGGCGACCATCCATTGGAATTGTGGCAGTCTTCGCATGTTACCGGTATGCCGGCGGTAGTATGGTTCGGATTTGCAGCATTATTATAGTCATTCTGATGGCATTGCACGCAATCCGAAGATACAAGATTGTAATTTCCGTTATGGCAGGCGTCGCAGTCAGTTATTGCTGCATGCTGTCCTGATAGTTCAAAGTACTGACTATGCTGCGGGAACTGGGCCGGCTGCCAGCCGGGATTTGTTGTATGACATGTTTGGCAGTCGCTGGGTATTCCCAGTGATTGATGATTTGGATTGGTTGTACTATTAAAACCACTCAGATGACAGTCGGAACATACAGTTGACGGCAGCTGTGAATAGCCGTTAATGTGACACTGCTCGCATGCGGTGCTTAGATGTGCACCGGTAAGCGGGAAGTTTGACAGATCGTGGTTAAATGAACCTCCTGCCTCTCCCGTCGGGTGGCAGGCATAGCAGGCATTACTCTCATAAACGTAGCCCTGCACTCCCTGATGATGATCGTCTGTATCCTGCTGGTTGTGCTCATGGCAGGTTATGCAGGAGAATACTGAATAATTATTCGGCTGCGTATGACAGGAACTGCAGTCTTCGTTCCAGGTTCCGGCATGCCTTCCCGAATATATCGGAAAGTATTGAGCATCGTGGTCAAAAGTGGCCGGCTGCCAGGCAGTCTGTGAATGACAACTCTGACAATCAGTGCCGAACCCTGCTGCCTGATGGTTCGGATTGGTCGTATTATTATAGTTATTGGCGTGACAGCCGTAACATTCATTTGGCGTTGTATTGTAGTTTCCGTTGTGGCAGTCGCTGCAGTTTGAAATATTCGCATGCGCCCCGAGTAGTTCATAAAAGTTATTATGTATCGGGAACGAAGCCGGCTGCCACCCTGGATTTGTGGTATGACAGGTCTGACAGTCTGTTGGTATTCCAATCTGCTGGTGATTGGGATTGATTGTGTTATTAAAATCAGTCTGATGGCAGCTCTCACACTGAGCGGATGTTCCGGCAAATCCGCTCTGGTGACAGTTTGAGCAGTCGACAGTCTGATGCGCCCCGGTAAGCGGGAAAGAGGTTGCAGAATGATTAAAGGTTGCATCATCCCATTTGGTTGTGTTATGGCACATCTCGCATTCATGCGGATAATTCTGCGAAACGTGATTTTCTGCCCTGTTATAATCCGCCTGATGACAAGAGAAACACGCTGGATCGGCAGTTGATGTTGAACCCTGATGACATGAAGAGCACTCAACTGTTGTATGCCGGCCGGTGAGTTCAAAACCTGTGGCTGTATGATCAAAAGTTGAAGGAATGAAGGCGGTTGTATTATGGCAGTCCTGACATTCCGTTGATATTCCGGCCGTGGCATGGTTCGGGTTGGTCGAATTGTTGTACGAACTCTGATGGCATGGGTAACAACTTGTGGGTGTACCCGCGAATCCCTGCGAGTGGCAGGATGAACAGTCAATAGTCTTGTGCGCACCTGTAAGTTCAAACTGCGTCTTATTATGATCGAACTCAGCCGGAGACCAGCCGTTGATGGTATGACATTCTGTGCAGTCGTGATTAAACTGACCAAGTACGTGGTTCGGATCTGTGGTATTGTTGAAATTTGATTCATGACAGGAATAGCATGCGGTCGAAAGCCCCCCGAAGTTTCCTCCGCTTCCATGACAGGAGGCGCATTCAAGGGCATGCCCTCCCTTCAGCGGAAAGAAATCATGATTAAAGTTTGTGGCAGACCATACCATACTCGTTATGTCATGGCATTCATCGCAGCTCGTTGAAAATCCTGCAGTCATATGGTTGGGACTGGTGGTTCCTGAATAATCGGTCTGATGGCATGCATAGCAGTCGATTGACAGTACGTGAAAATTCAGATCCTGGTAATCAGTATGACACTGTTCACAGTCGGCAAGCCTGTGAGCTCCCACTAGTGGAAACCTGCTTTCCTGGTGAACCACATTGATATCCTTTACAATCCAGGTTTCCGGAGTGTGGCACCTCTGGCAGTCATATCCAACAGATCCCCGGTGAATATCCTTATGACAGGAGAAACAGTTTTCGTTCGCTTTGGCTTTTGAAAATATAAGCGATTTATGACAGGACCTGCAGTTTACTTCCCGATGCTGACCTTTCAGATCAAAACCTGTGCTGTCATGGTCAAATGTTACTTTTTCAGGGATTACTTTCCAGGATGAGGCTTCGTGACAGAATGAACAGTCAATATTAAAGTCGTCTCCATGAGGCGACTGACCGAATAATGCTGAAGATGTTATCAGCAGCGATATTATGAATGGCAGGAGGCGCATCTGAAATCTTCTAACTTATATTTTACGTACTTCTTATTATTTAATTGTACAACAGGATGACAGCGTGAACATTCCAGTTTCTGATGAGCTCCCTCTAATGAAAATCTTGTCTTATCATGATCAAACCTCTGCGGCTTCCAGTTATCGAAAGTATGACATCTTTTGCAGTCTGAATACCCTTTCTCGGCAAATTGTCCGAAATGTATATCTGTATGACAGCTTTCACAATCTGACTTAAGTGTCGCGAAACGGAATACCTTCGTGCCTGGATCCTCCTCCTTATAATGACATCTCCCGCATTCCACATCTTTATGCTTACCTTCGAGGGGGAAGGTTGTAATTGCGTGATCAAATTTAATAGTATTCCAGCCGTCTGTAAAGTGACAGGCCGAGCAATTATTATTCTGCATAAATTTATTAGATATTTCAGAGCCATGAACGTTTTTATGGCAGTCGATGCATTTTTCCCCTATATTTTTAAAATGCCATTTATCCGTTTTATAATGACAGGATTTGCAGGGAACTGCTAGATGCGCACCGGTCAATTTAAATTCTATCTTATCGTGCTCTTTAATAGTGAAGGTAGAGGGGTTGAAGCCGTTCAGATTATGGCAGGGCGAACAGTCACGAATTTTGGCTCCTTCAGAAAATTCACCATTATGGTAATCAGTATGACAATCAACACAATTTTGATGCCGGGGTTTTGAATTCAGATTATTCCCATGGCATTTTGAACAGTTTATAAGCTGGTGTCTCCCAATCAGCGGATAATCTGTCTTATTATGATCAAAAGCTTTCTGGTTAACGTTCTTAAATCCTGTCGTTGAATGACAGGTTTGACAGTCATTTCCGAACTTCCCGAGATGTACGTCTTTATGGCAGTTCTCGCACGAAGCGAATGCAATTCCCTTAAGCTTCAGCATCTGTTTACCATTAACAAACTGTGCCGGATGGCATTTATTGCAGGTAACATTGGTATGAGCACCGGTAAGTTTGAAAGCCGTTTTCGAATGGTCAAAGTTCTCCGTTTTGTTGAAACTGGTTGTGTTGTGGCAGTCTTCACATTTAGTTCCAAGCGACCCTTTGTGAACATCCTCGTGGCATCCTTTACAGGCTCCGTTTAGGCCCAGCAGGGTGTTCTTTCTACTGATTACTTCATGCATCTCGATAAATTCCTGCTTATGGCAGTCTGTGCATTTTATCTCGGAATGTTTTCCGGTAAGCCTGAAGCCGGCTTTTGAGTGGTCGAAACCGTCGCGGTTAAAGTTCACTATCCTGAAGTTTCTCCCATGGTGTTCGCTATGGCAGTCCCAGCATTCTTTCTTTTTAACCTCGCCGGAGGAATGATACCCCCTGTTTTCATCCAGAAGCTTTTTAATTTCGGAATGACAATCGAGACATTTTGACTCCTGCACCTGTTTTCCCAAAACATGGCATTTTGTACAATTGCTGATACCCTCAAATTTGGCATGAGCATTTGTCAGATCACCAGGAGATATCTGACCGTAAAGAGGGACTATAAATAAAATAAGTACTGCTAATATTTTGCAGACCGGGTATGATAATTTTCGTATTGAATAATTCAACAGGCAGTTTTCCGCTATTGTTGCCGAATATAAAGATACTGCTGATACTTAAGAATATCACTTTTCGTGTTTCAGGATCGCTTCACCGAATTTTTTAGTAATTGTTATCCCTATCTTTTCAAGGAATTTTGATGGGAGTTCTCCCCCTGCAAAGATATATACAAGGTCGTTCTGCAGACTCACAAAATTCTCTTTACCTTCTACAGCCATAATAACAGAATCGTTCTTTATTTCCTTAATATTCGAATTGAAGATTGCTCTGATTTCTCTTTTTTGAATTGCTCTCCCCACTCTCTCGAGGTTTTTTGGTTTCAATCTCGAAAATGATTCATTACGGTAGCTTAATGTTACTTCATTCCCTTCCTCAGCAAGAAGAAGCGCGTTTTCAACCGCAGAATCCCCGCCTCCTACGATAAGCACTTTTTTATTATGTATCAGCTCAGGCTCAAGAAGACGGTATGCTACTTTTTCCAATTTCTCACCCGGAACTCCAAGTTTCCTTGGAGAACCTCTCCTCCCTATTGAAAGTAGTATTGTCCTGGAAGTATATTCACCTTTTGAGGTCTTTATCCTGAAGATTTCCCCTTCCTTCTGAACATCAATAACTTTTTCCTGTTCATTTATCTTAATGTTATTTCTTGTGATAGTTTCCATCCACAGGTTCAGCAGCTCCGTTTTAGATGTCTCTGACATCTTAACTTTTCCGTATAACGGGAGCTCCATGGCGGAAGTCATTATTACCTTGGCGCGGGGGAAGTTGAAGACTGTGCCTCCTAGAGTATCCTGTTCAAGAGTAATGTATCTGAGTCCGGCCTCTGCAGCCGAAAGCGTAGCCGAAATTCCGGCGGGACCCGCACCGATTACCGCAATATCAAATTGAGCCTTGTGGTTGCTTTTAATTTTTCTGGAAAGATACTCAACGGCCTGTTTTCCCTGTTCAACGGCGTTCTTAATAAGTCCCATTCCTCCTAGTTCGCCCGCTATGTATATACCAGGAATGTTTGTCTCAAATTCCGGACTAAGATGTGGCAGATCTACTCCCCTTTTTTCTGTACCGATAAAAAGTGATATCGCCTGCATAGGACAGGCATGGAAGCAGGCTCCATGACCGACGCATCGTGAAGCATTAATTGTGTGGGCCTGACCGCTTACAATTCCAAGTATATCTTTTTCGGGACACGCTCTAACGCATGCTCCGCTGCCTATACAGGTTTCAAGATCTACTACAGGATGTAGTGAAACTGGCTCATGAAAGCCAAGTTCTTTAGCTCTCTCGATCTTTTGTGTGGTTATCTTCGTCCTTTTTTTATAACCGCTCAGGTAGAAAAAAAGGACAATTAACATAACAGCAAGGATGATCGAATAAGCTGCAATATTTTCCAGGATTACTTCCATAGAATTTCACTATGTGATAAAATGTTGTCAGACTTAAAAATAATTATGTCTTTTAGGGTTCCGGCCGGGTAGAGAGTTTTCAACAGAGAATTCTTAAGCTCTCCCAATAGCCGGAATGACATTACCTATAATTTATCCAGAGAGGATTTTGCAAGCTCTGCTGCTTCATCTCCCGGATATGAGGAAATCAATCTGCTCCAGATTTCCTTTGCTCTCGTTTTATCTCCCTTGCTTGCAGCTATTGCACCGAGGTTGTACATAGCCTGGGTATTGTTTTTATCGTTATCCAGAATACGGTTAGTGTATGCTTCAGCATTTTTATAATCCTGCTGGCTGAAATATATCATCGAAAGACTGAAGAGTATATCATTTCTTTTAGCATCGACCTTAAGAATTTTCTGATAATATGGTATGGCCTGCTCGGGTTTATGCGCGGCGGCAATAAAATCTGCGTACTGTTTTATTTTGGCTGTATCCTTCGGATTTGCCTCAACCTCTTTCTTGAGCATATCCATTTTTTGATAATATTCCTGAGAAACGTTGCCTTTCGAGGGGTTGCTGCCTCCTGGATTTCCCAGTCCTTTATGAATTTCATCATTTGGTACCTGCTGATTCTCAATATTTCCCGCAGCGGGTTCCATACCGGTGTTATTTCTGCCGGCGAGAAAGATCAGCGTTATTACAACTCCGATAGCCAGTATTATGTATAAATAAGCAATTCTGAACTTCAACTCTCCTCCTAAAAAATCCACTTATAACCAAAAATAATAGTTACCGCAATATGAATAAACATTATTACAAACATCGTAATCGCAAAGGGCAGATGCACAATATGCCAGTATCTGAATAATTTTTGCGTAGTTCGTAGCATGCCTATCCGGCGGGAAAGAGTGAGCTTTGCCTTTGAAGTCCTGAGAATTTCTTTTTCTCTCTCACCTTTTAGGTTAAGATGACTCAATTCCCGTTTAATCTGACGCAGAACCGAATGTGTGCCGAAGTAGTCCTGCATCATCATAACAAAACTCGTTCCAAACCCAACCTGCTTATATTTATCAGTATGAGAATGCTTCTCTAGCTTTAATAAAATGTTGTCATTTATCAAGTATTCTTTTTCCAGCCTGCGGGTTAAATCTTCATTCATTTCATTTAGTTCATTAACGCCCAGTTCCTTTCCCTGAATTGTCCGGGGGATCTGCACATAAATAAACCGCCCTATCACTCCGCTTGCTACAACGGCAACCATACTCCAGAAACTTACAGCCACTATTCCGCCGAATTTGAAAGCGGTATGATAAAGAACCAGGATTGGTCCCACGGTGCATAAGAAAATATGAAATTCCAGCCAGTGTTTCAGGAAACCGATATTGAAGAAGCTTTTAACTCTTTTCCTGATCATATAAATAGCCACCCCGAAAATCATCATTAAACTGCCGAGTATTCCGAAACCATGTCCAAGCAGTCCGCTCGGCTTCAGCAGATCATAGTTAGGTTGAAAGAACCTTTCTTCCAGGGGAACAGTATAGTATTGGTAACCATATACCCCCAGCAGTAGAGTGACCCCGATACCGATAAAAATAAAAAGAACGACGTAAATACGATGCAGTGACTTATTCATTATATTCCGTAATAATAAGTATTAATTATTGGTATAGTTAAAATAATAACTTTTTTGTGACATTATTTAAAAGGCAAATAACAGTGGCCCCCCTGAGAGGATTGAGCGGCTCTAATAGCCGCTGTATGCTTATTGTGAAATGTTGTTGTCAAGAAGTTCGTAGAGGGTTGAATATTTGGTAGTTCCCTCAACGGTCATATCATTTAGTTTATTTATAAGGATATTTATTCTTTCGCTCTGATCATCATCGAAAGCTTCATAGGCTTCAACAGAATTGAATGTATACTGCTCCTGATAGTGGTGTTTCTTACCTTTCGTCTCATAGACCGAATAATTTTCCAGTCCTTCTGAATTGAGCAGATTCTTCAGCTCTTTAATCACTGAGATATAATCCTCCTTCTTTTCAGCAGGGATTTCATATTCAATTGTGAAAATAACTTTTGGCATTTACGCTCCAGACATTTATAGATATTTATTTATCAAAAACTCTCCGGTAAAAGTAGTTTTAACCGGACCTGTCAAAGATAAACCTTTTATGGTTTCATCTTCAAATTTAAAATCAATTATTAATTCATCTCCTCCCCTGGTCAATATTCTTACAGGAGGCTGGATCTCTTTCCTGTAGAAACTTATCAATGCAGCTGCGGCTGATCCTGTACCGCAGGAAAGTGTTTCATTTTCAACCCCCCGTTCGTATGTCCTGATATAAAGTTTCCCATCCTTAACATTTACAAAATTAACGTTTGTTCCTTCAGGTGAAAATTCAGGAAGATAACGAATCTCTCTTCCTGTTTCGAATACAGGGACATCATCGATATCAAGGTACCTTCCATCCGGGTTTTCGGGATCTTTCATAATCTCATTTATATATATAACCACATGAGGCGAACCTGTGTTTATATAATCGGCAGTGATCGGCTGACCGTTAGCCTTTAGTTTAAGGTCCTTTTTCAGATTCTTTGGTTCATTGAAATAAAAACGGACACCATCATTAAAGATTTCGCCGCTGTATTCCACTCCGTTCGAAAGGAATCTGACTCTATTACTCAATCTGAAAACTTTAGCCGCGTAGGTTAAAGCACATCTCGCCCCGTTTCCGCAGAGACTACCGGTAGTTCCGTCAGAGTTAAAATATTCCATAACAAAATCATATTTATTCGATCCTGAAATGGTGATAATACCGTCGGCACCGATACCGTTATGTCTGTCGCAGAGATTCAGAACAAAATTATTAGAAAGAACTAAATCAGGGTGAGAATCCTTATAAATAAGGATAAAATCATTTCCCGCACCACTCATTTTCGCAAAAGAAACTTTCTGCATTGCATGTGCAATTTAGCTCAATAACTTTTGCTGATCAATAAAAATATGGTTAATTGGATTATATTTTAGTAAGGAAGGGTGGAATATTACTTGGATCACAGGAGTAAAAATAAAAAAAAGGATGACCCGGAGTACGGGCTCATCCTTAATTGAACTCGATAAAGCCGGAAAATGAAATCAGGGCTTAATCTTCATCCTCTTCTTCTTCATTTTCCTTGCTTTCCTTTTTATGCTGCAGAGGTTTTCCGTTCTGATCGAACATTACATCTTTGGATTTATTTCCTTTACTTATCTCTGCCTCATATTTGGTATTTCCTTTAGCATCAACAATCTTTGCAGCGCCTGAAAGTGTATAACCGCTGTAATTATCGTTGATATATTTTACAACTCCCGCAGGCAAATCCGAAGTTTTTAATTCGGTTTCCGTTTCCAGGATCTTTCCGGAATCGTTAATGACTACAGAATAATCACCGCCGTTTATCTTATAGTTGGCTTCGTAATTACTTCCTTCCTTATCCCAGCTTACATCCGTTGCATCAGGATGTGCAGTTTGAAATGCTTTACTGACATTTTCGGGAACCTTCAGATCCTTCTGCTGCGCGTAAATTGATCCCGCAAAAACAAAGAGCATTACTACCATTAAAATGCTTAAGTTTTTCATTTTTTTCTCCTTTTTTAAGTTTATTCAATAATAAAAAAGAAATCTGTAATAAATCTGAATTCCGGCATGAATCTAATCACGTATGAATTAAAAACTGTAAACAAATCCGATTCCTTTCGAAGTTAGATAGAAGCTGTAATTATTTTTTTCAGTACTTAGTCCCATTGCTGAACGAAATCCTCTCCCTACAGCACTGCCGATTGCATATCCGATAAATGCGCCGGCCACTGCGTCAGAGAACCAGTGTATGTTTGTTGATACGCCCAGACCAATAAGAGAGGCGTATGCGAGTCCGCCGTATTTTATTGCCGCATTATCAGGATAAAGTTCTATTAATGCTGTTGCCATGGCAAAAGCTGTAGCGGTATGACTGCTGGGCCATCCCTCATAAACACCCCCACGCAGAAACCCAAATCTGAATTCGTTACTATAATCATTGGTAAGTTCTTTTTTATCAGGTGGTACTCTGCCTGTAAAAGCTTTCAATACTGCACTTGCCGCTGCTCCGAGAAGGGCAGCCTGACCAACCGCAAGGCCCGCAATCTGCAGTTTCCTGTTGTCGTTAAAACGTCCGAATATATAGAGCCCGAGAGGAACAGCCAGAGAAGCTACTGGTTGTGCTGCAACAGAAATAAAACCAGCATTTGATATCCACTTGTGTTCTTCGGCATTTGTATGCCATTTCCAATCAAAGCCGCTCTTTACAATACCATAGGTAGCGGCAGCACCAATAATGTAATTGAGTCCGTAATTGTAGGTTATTGAACTTAGTGCGTTGGCTGCCGCTCCATGAAAAACAAAAGTTAGCGGAACAGATGAGGAATCTCCTTTCGCTCCGGCGGCAAAAATTGTTAAGGGAATTAAAAAAAGGATAAATACTATCATAAAATACTTAAAAGTGCAGCAAAATTGTCTTCTCATCTTAAAGCATCCTTTCCTTATAAAAGCCATCTCTTTTCTATCAGGCAAAGATCCAGCTGTTCCCTTCCTTTCAACTTCAACTAATTCACATTACTCTTTCTTCAATATTAATACACCGAAATTTTCATTATCGAGCTTTCCGGGTAAATAAATATTATGGGTAGCTGGATCAAGAGCCATTGTTCTTAATCCTTTTTCGGTTTTTATATTTTCAAGTACTATAAATTTTTCGGGAGATTCTTCTTTAATTACAGTTAAACTTCCTTCACCATTTGAACTAAATATAAGATGAGTATCTGGGTCAAAACCGCATCCGTCTACGTGTCCGCCAATCGGAACAGTTGTTATAACTTTTCCTGTCCCAGCATTTGATATCACCATCATTTTGTTTCGGCAGCCTGAGAACAAAATATTATTCTTTATGTCTATTGCCAGGCCGGAGGGAGCGTCTCCCGGAGCAACTGACCAGGTTTTGATTATCTCCAAAGTTTCCGTATTAAATTCCGCAACCTGATTTTTTTCTTCAATGTTTACAAACATTGAACCTTTACCGTTCAATACTGCAAATTCGGGAGTTCCCTCCAGTTTTATCGTTCCCAATATGCTGTCGGTTTTAGCATCTATTACAGTTACGTTGTTACCCCGGCCGTTCATTGTAAAAACCCTTTTTGTAAAAGGATCAAACACTATTGCATCTGGGTCTTTACCGGTTACATAAATGTTGTTAGTAACTTTAAGAGATTTTAGATCAAAGACTGAGACAGTATCGTTCCTTCCGTTGCTTATAAATCCTTTCCCTGATTTATCATCAAACACTATTCCGTGTACACCATTTAATCCCTCTATTTCACCGATTACTCGATTGTTCTTTAAATCAATTATATGAACTTTATCAGCGTGAGAAACGTACAACCTGTTCATTTGAGGATCGATAGATTCATAGTCCCACCAGCCCTGTCCGCCAATATCTATTTTACCCGAAATTTTGTACCCGGAACCCTGAGAAAATACAACGCCCTGCATAAGAGAAAATAATAAAGCGAACATTAAAACTAATTTTTTCATATTACCTCCGGTAAATTAACTGCAGTTAAAACAGCCGTTCATTTAGTCCTTCTTCTTCCGGGAAATCGATAACAATACGGGTAAAATAAAGAGCAGCAATAAACTTGATAAAGTGAAACCTCCTATTACAGCAAGCGCTAAAGGCTGCTGCATCTGCGAGCCGGCACCTATACCCAGGGCGAGAGGCATTAAAGCAAGTATAGCCGCAAGTGCAGTCATAATAATAGGACGTGAACGGACTACGCTTGCGTTGATTATGGCCTCTTTTCTTTCCATTCCCCTGTTCTGGAAAATGAAAAAATAGTGTGTCAGGAAAATACTATTCTCCGCTACAATCCCTACCATCATAATGGCCCCCATGAAGCTTGATATGTTGAAATTAACATTGGTGACCCAGAGGGCAGTTACAACCCCGAATAAAGATAATATTGCTACAAAATATATGGAAAGCGGAACAAGGAATCTTTCAAATTCAATTACCAGTACAAGTATTACAAGCAGTGACGCGGCGAGTAATACTTTCAGCAATCCCTGGAACGACTCCTGTTGTGTTTTGAAGGTTCCTCCGTATTCAAGTGTAATACCTGAGGGTAAATTGAGTTTTTTATTCAGCACATTCTTGATGTCGCTGATTGTACTTCCCAGGTCTCTTCCCGATATTCTTGAAGTAACAGCTACCATCTGCTTCAGGTTTTCCCTGTCAATTTCCGATTGGCCCGGATCGATCCTGAAGTCAGCCAGGGAACCGAGAAGATATGAATTACCATTAGGAGATGTAACTCTGATGGATTTCAGCAGGTCTATGTTATTACGGTATTTATCCGGGAGTCTTACCCTTACACCAATTAATTTTTCCCCCTTCTGAATTTGTGTGGTTACATTACCCTGTATATCGTTGTTTATAATATTGCTCAGTTCTTCAACGGTTAAGCCGGCCTTTGAAATAGCTGGAAGATTAAAGTTGATAATATAGGCAGGACCGCTTATAACTATACCGTCAAAGACATCTACAACTCCATTAACATTTGAAATGAGATTAGCAATTTCTCTGGCTTTTTTCTGAATTAAGGATTTATCTTCGCCGAATACTTTTATTTCAACCGGGGAGGGAACACTTGTAAGATCACCTATCAGATCCTGCATAGCCTGCCCGAATTCAATCTGTAATGCAGGTTCGGTATTCTCCACCTTCGTTCTTAATTCATCAATGATCGCATTAATTCCCCGGCTCCTGTTATTTTTTAATTTTATCAGGTAATCTCCATTGTTGGGTTCCGTAATGAAAAACCCCAGCTGCGTACCGGTTCTTCTAGAATAGGATTCAACTTCGGGAATGTTCATAATTATCTTCTCCACATGCATAAGCATCCTGTTGGTTTCTGTTAAAGAAGTTCCCGGCGGTGAAGTATAATCCAGTATGAAAGCCCCCTCATCCATTTCAGGCATGAATCCGCTGCCTATTGATGAATATATGAAATAGCCTGCTGTTATGAGAATTAAAATAACAGGGACTATCAGAAATTTCCTTTGAATTAAAAAACCTAAAAATCTTTTGTAATATAATTCGATTTTACTCTCTTTTTCCTTGCTGCTTTCTTTCTCAAAATCCTTTGGGTGAAGCAGTTTTGAAGCAAGCAGAGGCCCGAAGAATAAAGAAAGAAATAGCGAAACAATAAGCGATAAGGCCATTGTTAAGGAAAGCGATTTGAAGAAGGCTCCCGTTACACCAGATAGAAATGCAAAAGGAAGGAAAATAATTATTGTACTTGAACTTGAGCCTATAACTGCCGTAAAAAGTTCTTTAATTGATCCCCCGATGGCGTCAGATAACTTTTCATGTCCTTCTTTGAAATGACGAAAGATATTTTCAATTATTACAATATTGTCATCTATTATAAGTCCTATTGCGGCTGCAATCCCCCCAAGAGTCATTATGTTTAACGTTTCTCCGGCGGCCATTAAAAGGAGAACAGTGATCGCAACCGTAATGGGAATTACAATAGCTGCTACAAAAGTTATCCGCCAGTTCTTCAGAAATATTAACAGTACGATGATTGCAAGAACAACACCAATCCCGATGCTGTCTCTTACACTCTTGAAAGATTCGTTTACCAGGTCAGCCTGATTATAAAAATTCGATATTTTAATATCCCGGGGTATCTGGGATTTTACATCTCCCCACATCTTCTCAACATCGGAAGCAATTTGTACTGTATTTCCGCCCGGTTGTCTCAGGATGTTAATCAGTACAGCACGTTTTCCGTTGGCTGTCACTCTTATATAATTATCCTCTACCGAAGCAGTAACAGAAGCAATATTTTTTAGATAAACAGGTGAAACCCCCGAGGTTTTAATAACTGTATTGCCTATGTCCTCCATCGACTGAAACGTGTTATCTGCTAATGTTAAATAGAGGTGATAATTTGCATCCATTAGTCCCGCTGAACTTACAATATTTGTCTTTGAAAGGGCATCGGAAACTTCCTGAATGCCGATTCCGTATGAATGCATCTTCGTCGGGTCAACCTGCACAAGGTATTCTTTTGTATCCCCTCCTACTACTCGAACCTGCGAAACTCCGTTTATCCGGCTGATTGCGGGTCTCAATGTGTAAAGAGCGATATCTCTCATTTTAACAAGACTTACAGAATCGGAAGTTAGTGCGTAACCCATTATTGGAAAGAAAGTGGCATTCATTCTTTCTACCTGGATGCTTGCCGATGAAGGCAGCTGATTTCTTATCTGGGAAATTTTTCCCTGAAGAAGCTGCTGTGATTGAATGATATCAGTTCCCCATACAAAGTTAACAGATATCTCAGCTGAACCTCTGGAGGTGGTTGAACGGACATCCGTTACACCCGGTAATGAATTTATCGTTTCCTCTAGCGGTTTGGTTATCTGTACCATTACTTTTTCCGCAGGCTGCTCTCCGTTGTCGGCAAGAACTACTATGCGGGGGAAGGTAATATCAGGAAAAATTGAAACAGGCAGGTTCAGAACTGTGAATATACCTGCCAGTACAAGTACAGTAACTACAAAGATGATTCCCCTGGTATGCCTTTGTATAAAAGAGAAAATATTCATTGTTTTATGCTTACCTTCGTGGAATCAGGCAGTCCGTAATTCCCCTCTACTATCACTTTCATTCCTGCTTTTAAATTTCCAGCGTAAATTTCTTCTAGTGAATCTCTTTTAATACCTGTTTTAACATTTACGGTATAGGAGATACTGTCCTTATTAATTAAGGTGACAGAATAGGTATCCTTTTCTTCATTGTGGATAACAGCTTTTGCAGGAACTACCAGAACGTCCCGGTGTTGGCCTATAACAATAAATGCTTCGCCGTATAATGAATCTGCCAGCATCTTTGAGAAATTATTAATTTCTATCTGAACAGGAAAAGTCTGACTTTCCATATTTACACGGGGCTCTATTCGTTTTACGCTTCCTTTAAATTCTTCAGCCTGCCTGGAGGGAAATACAATACGCACGGGTTGACCTATTTTTACCCTGCTGATTGAATCTGTGGGAACCTGTGCGATAAATAAAATGGAATTTTTATTTATCAGTGAAGCAATCAGATCCCCCTCATTAACAACTTCGTTCTCGTTTTTCGACCTGTCTACCAGTACTCCTGAAAAAGGGGCTGTTATAGGAATCTGATTTGAGCTTTGCTCAGCAATTTTAAACGTTCTTTCAGCCTCAGTCTTCTGCTGCTCGGTCATGGCATTCTTCGCCATAGTTTCAGCTCCTTTCATTGCAGCATAAGCTTCTTTCGGTATTATCGATGCTATCGTTTCACCCTTGTTTACATTATCCCCGTTGTAAAAATTAAATCTGGTTATTACCCCCGTAACCGGTGAAATAATTTTATACATCTGCTGGGCTGAGGTAACGCCGTAAGCTGATACAATTACATCTAGAGTCTTCTTCTTTATAGAATCAACTCTCACTGAAACTACAGTCTGTGTTGAGTCATTGCTGCTTTTGTTTTCCTGATTGCTGTTTGAACACCCGCTGATAACCGGAAGCATCCACACAATTAAAATGAAAAGGAATAAGGTTATTATTTTTAATTTCATATACTATTTGCCGTATAATTTAAGCAGTTCTGCCCGGGCCTGCTGTAGTGTTAAAATTGAGTTGTTATAATTTGTTTTTGTATCATTCAACAGCCGGTAGGCATCCAGAACTTCAAGGGATGATCCGCTTCCCCCGATGAATAACGCCTTCGAGTAATAAAAATTATCCTCGGCTGTCTTAACATTATGTTTGTAAGCTGCCATCTTCTTCTTCGCCAGCTGAAATTCTGTTATCAGTGAATCACTGGCAAGCTGAAGGTTTTTCTCCAAAAGAGCGGCTTTTAGTTTTGATTGTTCGTAAACAACTGTCGCCTGTTCAATTTTTGCTTCTGTCTTTCCCCAGGAAAAAATAGGGACATTTATATCAATAGAAGCCGAGTACCCCAAATCATCACGGTAATTTTTCGGTTTCACTCCCAGAACTCCGGCATCTCCGGAAACATTGATAACGGGAAGTCTTTCTGTTCGTGCTGTCTGTATGTCAAACTGGTTTAGTGTTGCTTCCATACTGGCAATTTTTACCTCGATAAATTGATCCGGGGATTCTTCAGGGGGGAGCGTTGTGTCTATTTCAGCAGGCTTTATTAAAACGATACTCGTGTCCTGAGGAATAGATAAGATATTGAATAATTCTCTTTTTAACTTCTGATAATTCAAAGCCGCTTCTTCAAGTTTAATCTTTGCGTTGTTAAGATCAACTTCAGTTCTTAACACGTCGCTTTTTGTCGCGTTGCCTCCCGATTGAGCTTCCCTGAGATAATCATAATAATCCTGAAGGCTCTTCATAGCCTCAGTCTGATATGCTGTTTCTCTGCCTGCATTATCCATTTCAAAATAAACTGAACGAACTTCTGCGGCTAAATCCGTCTTGGCTTTAAGAAAACTTAACTCTGAAAGATTGCTTGCCTTATATGCTTTATTAAGTTCTAAATGATTTAACCCGCCGTTATAAACGGTGTAATCTGCGGATAATTGTAATCCGTATTCACCTCCGTTGGTGACGGCAGGATCATATCCATCCTCGGGAGCATAAATGTAGTGTGATTTTCCTGAAAGAGAGGGCAGCAGTGCGGCATTGTTCTCGTTAATCAGATATTCATTCTTCTTTACTTCTTTCCGGGCAATCTGAATATTGAGATTCTTCTTCAAAGCGATATCAACCGCCTGCTTCAGTGTAAGTGAATCGCTGCTGATTTCCTGGGCGGGAAGCATCCCGCTCAGCATGAGAACAAATATGAAGATAATTACAAATCTCATCTGACACCTGATTTAAGGTTGTAATAATATTTTTAAATTCTGTAGAAAATCTGTAATAAAGGAAGAATATTAAGGGAAAGTGATTTGGATTATATGCAGCGCATCCTCGTAAACATAACTAATATCGAATTTGTTCATCGAGCATATTTGTTTTGCTATGGTTAATCCCAATCCTGATGATCCTCCGGATGGGTCCCCTTTCTCAAACCGTTCGAACATTTTATCGGTGTCCTTCGGGGGAGGCGCCCCGGTGTTTTTTATGACAAGCTTGTTCTGCCCGAGTTCAATCTCTATGAAACCATTTTCCATATTGTATCTGACGGCATTCGATAAAAGATTCGAGATCAGTATGTCCAGCAGATCTGTGTTTATGGATAAAGTTTTTTTTGATTGATGGTTCTCCTTAATCGTCACTGCCGAGGCATCTGCAATTTCCTGAAATTCCAGGACTTTTTTTGCGATAAATTCGTCCAGACAGACATTCTCTTTTTTATCATATTCAATACTCTCAAGCTTCGAGAGGAGAGTCAGAGATTGATTGAGGCGAGAAAGACGGTTAATCATTCTATAAATCGATTGGAGCTTTGCCAGCTTTTCTTTTTCCAGATGCTCATCCTGCAGGAGACTCTCAATCTTTACCTTTATGATGCTTAAGGGAGTCTGGAGTTCGTGAGAGGCATTTTCGGAAAATTCCTTAAGCTGCCTGTAATCTGTCCTTATCCTGTTTGTTAATGAAATAAGGGAATTATTCAGGTCACGCAGCTCGTCAATATCGGTCTGAATTAAACTTAGCCCTTCCTTATCAGATGCGGAAAACTTTTTCAGCCGGTCCAGGTTAGTGTAGAAGGGATTCCAGATTTTGAAATTAATCCTGTTAATAATAATGTTCGAAATAAGCAGCACCGCCAGGATAAGTAATAATGCCGGAAATCCTATGGGAATAAGTATATCCCCCGTTTCTATGTTATCTGTTCTCACATAAATAAGATATTTCCTCCCGTTAGTTGAATACGTGAACCTGATCTGTTTGTATGAATCAGGCTCATTCTCATCGGGATTAAAGATCATTGTGTCTGTTACTGCCTCACTCATCCCTGCCGGATAATTTTCAGGTAGATCCTTAATCTCAACAAGTGGATAAAAATTTACCATATCTCCCCTGTCAAGACTTTTAATAACATCATGTTTTGTGTTTTGCAGTTTCTCAACAATCTCCTGGTTAATAAAATATTGAAGAAAAAAATAGATGAGGCCCATTCCAACGAGCAGCGTAATTACTGAAAAATATGCGTACTTTTTGTTTATTATCCTGAGTAGTTTCATCTGATTGAAAATTTATAACCTATTCCATAAATGGTCTTAATATAATCTCCTGAGCCCGACTCAATCATCTTCTTACGGAGATTCTTAATCTGTGAATAGACAAAATCAAGACTACCGAATGAATCCGCATGATCTCCCCAGATATGTTCCGCGATCGATTCTTTTGTCACAACTCTTTCAGTATTATTAACAAGGTACAGCAGAAGGTCAAATTCTTTGCGTGTAAGCTCGGGAGTATTATCATTTATCAGTACTTCCCTTTTATCAGGAAAAATCATGATCTCATTTAATTGGATCTTTTCTTCACCCCCGAACTGCCTCCTTCTCAAAACTGATTTGATCCGTGCGTTCAGCTCTGCCAGATGAAAGGGTTTGGTAATGTAGTCATCTGCCCCGAGGTCAAGACCAATAAGCTTGTCTGTTAGAGAATTCCTTGCAGAGATTATAATAATTCCCGTTTTGGGAGATAAGCGTTTAAGTTCTTCAATCATTTTCAGCCCGCTTCCATCTGGAAGTGTTATATCAATAACCGCACAGTCGTATTCATGAAGATTTATTCTGCGCAGACCATCCTGGAAAGAATAAGCTGTTTCGCAAACATAGCCTTCCTCATCAATATAACTTTTGATATCAGAAACCAGTTCCTTTTCATCTTCAACTATCAGGATTTTCATATTTTTCCAACAAAGAAAGATTGTTTAATATAATCTTAATTCTGGAATATTTCTGGAAGACTGGCGTCCGAAATTTGACGTCGTCAGCGATCCGCTCATTACTAGCTTAACATTACTTCTATTAACAGAAACCGCCAGCTAAATTGCCGCGCCAAAATTATTCCGTGCCGTCACCGCTTTTTTTGAATTACTCACTCTCTGATCTATCGGTCGTGCGTAAAAGATACTCTTCCCCATCCTACCCAGGAATACCCGACCTCAACCCTCCTGCTCAGATCGCCGAGTACAGGAAATTTGCTCTGAGCCATAATTTCTCCCGCTTTCTGATCGAATAAAAGCTTTAAGAAAACATTTCAAGCGTGGTTGAAGCGCAGTTGGAGCGCAGTTGGAGCGTAGTTGGAGCGTAGTTGGAGCGTAGTTGGAGCGCAGTTGGAGCGTAGTTGGAGCGTAGTTGGAGCGTAGGTGAGAATTCGATATTATTATTTGACAACCCAAAACATCTATTTGCCCAACAGACGATTATCCCCTTTTTTTCGCTCAAATATGTAATTTTCCAATCCCGAAGTCCGATCTGCCTGAGAGGGACAATATTCTATCAGATCTTAAAAAATAAAGGAAAACGAACCAATGGAGGGTAAAACTGAAGGGAAATTAAACATTGTCAAGGCTGCAGTTGGCACCCTGGGCATCTTTCTCTACCTGTATAGTTGAGTGTTCAATACCAAAATGCTTCTGCAGATCGCCGCATATTTCCTTCAGGAAGTAATCACCGGGATTTGAATCAGGCATCACTAAATGAACCGTAAGAGCGGTCTCCGTGGTACTCATCGCCCATATGTGTAAATCGTGTATTTCTGAAACCCCGGGAATTTTTTTCAGGTGTTCCTCAACTTCGCTGACACTGATTCCCTTCGGAACAGCATCAACCGACATAAGAAATGAATCTCTCAGAAGATCCCATGTTCCTATTGTTATTACTAATACGATGACAAGACTTATCACCGGATCAAGCCACAGCCACCCGGTAAGAGTAATGAGCAAACCAGCCGCAACTACACCGACAGATACTCCCGCATCGGCTGCCATATGAAGATATGCAGCGCGTATATTAATATCTTTCTCTTTCCCTTTGATGAACAGCCAGGCAGTTACCGCATTAATAATTACACCGATCCCCGCAACTATCATCATTGTCATTCCCTCTACTTGCTCCGGATTAATCAATCTTCTTATAGCCTCAATAGTAATTGCCCCTACAGCTATTAAAAGTATTAATGCGTTGAATAACGCGGCGAGGATTGTTGACTTTCTTAATCCATAGGTACGTTTTCTTGTAGGTAGAGTTTTTGCGAGGAAAGTGGCGCCCCATGCTAATAGTAGTCCCAGAACATCGCTAAGGTTATGTCCCGCATCTGCTATCAGCGCCATTGAACTGATCAGGAGTCCGTATACAACTTCCACACCAATATAGATGATATTAAGAGCGATACCGAAGGCAAACGCTTTATTATGGTTATCCGAATTATTATGTGTATGTGCCATTTTATTCGTTAATATAAGAGAAATACAGAGATAAAGTAATAAACTTTTCTAAAATACTAATGATTTAATTCACGTTAAACTTAACCTGCTGCCTGATCGGGCAGAAGCAGGGCTGTATTTTGATTTGAGGGGTGCGAATGAACTAATTTTTCCTTATATAGAATATGAGATTTAATTCAATCACGGGGGATTTATGATACTTGATAACATCGATAATGTTCAGCTCTATGCGGATATGCATCCCACTATAGTTCGGGCATTAAAATACCTGAGAGATACCCACTTCACCAGCTTCCAAAAAGGAAAAAATGAAATTGCAGGTAACGAGATTTTTTCGATTGTGAGTGAATATACTACCAAAGACCTCGAGGACTGTCGTCTTGAAGCGCATCGAAAATATATCGATATTCATTTTATGGCCGAAGGTTCTGAAATAATAGGTTATTCACTTTTCAGCGATCAGGAACCTGCAACGGAATATGACGAGGCTAACGATTTTATTCTCTACTGCGGAGAGAAAAATTACTTGAGACTTAAAGAAAAAATGTTTGCCGTTTTCTTTCCTTCTGATCTTCACATGCCCGGATTAATAGTTGAGAAACCTCAAAAAGTAAAGAAGGTGGTGGTTAAGGTCAGGGTTCCCGAGATAATATTTTCACAGGTTTAGTTTTGGGGGGACGAGTGTTGAATATTTTTATATACAAAATAAACCCCTCAGGAAAATATTCATCTCGTCAGCCCAAAATTGAATATTTCTCGTCAAAATAATTGCTCTTATT
Source organism: uncultured Bacteroidota bacterium (assembly GCA_963771705.1). Lineage (GTDB taxonomy): Bacteria > Bacteroidota > Ignavibacteria > Ignavibacteriales > Ignavibacteriaceae > DATFVA01. Next base: position 77,885 of record CAVYUP010000008.1, on the reverse strand, counting down.
TACTTTTATCATCTAAATGACGATTTTTAGAGATAATTGATTCTATTATTCTTATTAAAAAGCATCTTATTACTTGAATCAGAACAGGTCTTGGCAGCTTTTTAATTTCTTTAAGGCTCTGTCATTTCTGCATTCAGTTTTAAGCCATTATAAATCCGGATCAGCAGCTGGCACCCCGCCCTGATGGTCCAAAATTGCGGGAGAGATCAGGTGGAGAAAACTTATACCTTTCTAAAACGTTCGCTTTTGAGTTTACTGCCGTTAATTCTTGTTATTTTACTGCCGTACCAGGTGAACTCACAAACCATTTCCTATACCGACAGCTGGCATAATGAGGGGATTTCCCTTGCTGGGGCTTCTTCAATGGGTGTGGAGATCAACTTTTCAACAAAACAATTCCAGATGGATGATATCGACATAAATGGCTCCGTCATGAAAAAAATCGTTCTGCCCGGAGTCTTTCTTCCTAATGATGAAGGCGCTCCTGATCTGCCGGGACTCAGCAAATATATCGCAGTGCCGCAGGGAGCTCAGGTTACTTTCAGTATAACAGCTTCCAGAACAGAACATTATTCAAATATTGATGTGGCACCAGCACCTAGAATCCCACTGGAAACTGAAAATGGTCCTCTTTACTATAAGAAAAATGACGGATTGTATTCCAGAAATTCTTTCTACCCCGAAAATCCGGTTATCATGTCTTCTCCGATGCAGATTCGCGGGGTGGATGCACGCATAATAGGGATTACGCCTTTCCAGTATAATCCTGTAACAAGGGAATTAATAGTGTACAGAGATCTGACGGTAAACGTCAGGTTTACTGGAGGAAATGGACAGTTTGGTGAGTCAAGGTTGAGAAACAGATGGTGGGATCCAATCTTGATGAGTACTTTTCTGAATTCAGCGTCGCTTCCTGCGGCGGATTATAAGTATCATTCCGATTCAAGAACTGCAGATTTTGAATACTTGATAATATCTCCTGATGATCCCGTTTTTCTCGCCTGGGCTGATTCAATTAAACAATTCAGGATATCACAGGGAATTCGTACCGGTATTGTAACTATAACTGAAATAGGCGGCAACACTACTACCGCGATCGAAAACTATATCAATAATGCTTATAATAACTGGGATATCCCCCCTGCCGCAATTTTATTCCTCGGTGATTATGGCACTAGCGGAAATACTATTACTTCTCCTACATATTCTTATACTTATACGTGTATTTCTGATAATAAATATGCGGACGTTGATGGTGACCACCTTCCGGATATTGCAACAGCACGTATAACAGCTCAGAATGCCGGCCAATTACAGATAATGATCGAAAAGTTCCTGAATTATGAGAGAAACCCCCCGACGGATCCTGGATTCTACGCCCACCCGGTTACAGCTCTCGGATGGTCAACTGAAAGATGGTTTCAGATTTGCTCCGAAACTGTTGCAGGATTCTGGGAAAATAGCCTTGGTAAATCGCCGGTCAGGGAAAATGCATTATATGATGGAAATCCTCCGTTCAGTATTTGGTCAAGTGCGACGAATACTAATGTTGTGGTTAATTATTTTGGTCCGTCAGGACTTGGATACATACCTGCCTCCCCCTCTTACTTAACGGATTGGGGTGGAAATGCATCAAGAATAAATAATGATATCAATAGCGGAGCTTTCATGCTCCAGCATAGAGATCATGGAGGCGAAACTCTGTGGGGTGAGCCCGCTTATTCGAACTCAGATATAAATCAGCTTACTAACCAGTACCCGGTATTCGTTCTCTCAATGAACTGCCTTACTGGTAAATTCAATTATAGCTCAACCTGCTTTGCTGAAGCCTTCCATAGGAGTCAGTATGGAGCGCTGGGACTTATCGCTGCAACCGAAACTTCATATTCGTTTGTTAACGATGCTTTTACCTGGGGAATTTTTGATTATATGTGGTCGAACTTTATGCCTGATTATGGTGTGGCAGGACCTCCCAGAATATATCCGGCTTTTGCGAATGTCTATGGGAAATACTTCCTGCAGCAGTCAAACTGGCCTTATAATACCAGTAATAAGGAATGTACATATTATTTGTTCCATCATCATGGCGATCCATTCTTAACGGTTTATTCAGAAGTTCCTCAGAACCTTACCGTGGTGCATAATCCCGTTATAGTAACAGGAACCCCGACCTTCGATGTATCCGCGGATGCAAATTCGCTGATCGCGCTTACCCTCGACGGTGAGATCCTGGGTGTTGCTGAAGGAACAGGCTCAACGGTATCCATAGATATCCCGGTTATTACACCGGGTAATACTGTAACTCTTACAGTTACTAAACAAAACTATTACAGGTACACTGCTCAGATACAGGTTGTCCCTGCTGAAGGTCCTTACGTTGTTGTCGACAGCTGTATGGTAAATGATGCATCCGGTAATAATGATGGACTGATTGATTATGCGGAGTCTCCTCTTCTTTCATTACGCACTTATAACGTCGGCGTTTCTGAGGCTTCTAATGTTACGGTTAATATACATTCAGATGATGAATTTGTTACAGTAACTGATTCGTCCCAGTTCTATGGGAATATACCCGCAGGCGGAAAACTAACTATCAATGACGGCTATGCGATAGATGTTGCTGCAAATGTTCCCGATATGCATACTATTCCATTTTCGGTTACCGCTACTGACGGTGCAAATAGCTGGTCAAGCAATTTCAGTCTCAGGGCTCACGCTCCAATATTAACTCTGGGCTCCTATACAATCTCCGATCCCGGAGGAAATAATAATGGGAAACTCGATCCGGGAGAAACGGTGGATGTTTCAGTTGAAATAAAAAATGATGGTTCTTCGGGTGCGGTAACTGTGTTCGGTGAGCTTACATCCACAGATCCGAATGTTGTGATAAATAATTCAACCCAGGCTTATGGTAATATTTCTGCTGGTGCCCTTGTTACGAAAACTTTTAGTGTTAGCGCGGATGAAAATACACCAACAGGTCATCCGGCAGTATTCGTTTTAAATATTACAGCAAGTCCGGGACTTACTGCGCAGGGATCCTTCAACATCGTAATCGGTCAGGTTCCCGTACTTGTTCTCTGCCTCGACGAAAATCATAACTCGAGTCCTGCTATAATGACCTGCCTCGATGATCAGGCTATCACTTACGACTATATGACAGCATTCCCTGCTGATCTCAGTATATACCGCTCAATATTCCTCTGCCTCGGTATTTATAGTTCAAATCATGTACTAAGCAGTTCGGAAGGCCAGATGCTCGCCGATTTCCTGAATGCAGGCGGTATGATTTATATGGAAGGCGGAGATACCTGGTATTATGACAATCAGACCGCTGTTCATGCTATGTTCCATATAAATGGAGTAGTCGATGGAACCGGTGATCTCGGTACTGTCCAGGGTGTTGCGGGCACATTCACCGAGGGTATGAGCTTCTCGTATACAGGTGATAACAGCTACATAGATCATCTCACAGCCATTGCTCCTGCTCAGCTGATATTCAATAATCTCACTCCTTCCTATGGATGCGCTGTTGCGTATGATGCCGGTACTTATAAGACTATCGGTTCATCATTTGAGTTTGGAGGATTATCTGACGGAGCTGCAATGTCAACCAAAAACCAGCTCATGGCTAAGGTAATAGATTTCTTTGAACTTACTCCCATACCTGTGGAACTCACCTCTTTCAATGCCGATGTTAACGAAAACGGGATCACCCTGAAATGGGAAACGGCTACTGAATCAAACAATCTCGGTTTTGATATAGAGAGAAGTACAAATAATATCCGGTTCGATAAAATAGGATCGGTTAAAGGAAAAGGCACAACTACTGAAGTTCAGCAGTATTCATTTAAGGATGCCGATATTACTACCGGCAAAGGTAAGGCATACTATAGACTGAAACAGGTCGACTTTGACGGCGCTTCAAGTTACTCTGATGTCATTGAAGTTGATTATTCCATTATTCCTGTTGAGTTCAGTCTGTCTCAGAATTATCCAAATCCGTTCAACCCGACTACAACTATTAAATTCGGTATCCCTAAAGAAGTTAAGGTCGTGCTTAAGGTTTATGATATACTCGGTAAAGAAGTGGCAACAATAGTTAACCAGAAGATGGATCCGGGTTATTATAGGTATGAGTGGAATGGAGTGCCTTTCGCTAGCGGTGTTTATTTTTACAGGCTGGATGCCGGCAGCTTTGTTAAAATCAAAAAGATGGTTCTAATCAGGTAAGCCGTAGTTTTCTTCTCAAAGCGTGTTATAAAGCAGTCTCCTTATCCGGGACTGCTTTTTTTATATTTAGGGTGATTTTTTACCCTTATCCAGAAATACTGAAAAACCACAATAATTTAAGTTTGCGAAGGTCTCCCTGAATAGTTGGGATTCTGTGATTAATATCTAAACAAGTCTTTTAGAATTAATCTATGTTTGTCTCAAGCACAACACTCAAAGTGGAATGAACATACCCCAATTTCATTCCACTTTTTTCTTTTAAATTATGCCTTTTCAGCTATTCTTGCAGCTTTTTCAAGCGCTTTTATCAGTTCGTCAATCTTAAACGGTTTGGTAATGTAATAATCAACCCCTGCTTCATAACACTTTTCTCTTCCTTCGGTGGTTGCATCTGCGGTTAATGCCACAATCATCGGCCTTTTTGTGCCATATATCTCTATTATTTTCTTTGTGGCTGCAAGTCCGTCAAGTTCCGGCATCTGGATGTCCATAAAAATCAGGTCATATGACTTTTCTTCCAGTGATTCCAGCACAAGCCTGCCGTTGCCTACAGCATCAGCTTTGTATCCTAGTTTATTCAAAAGGTGCAGTGCTACTTTCTGATTTACAGGATTGTCTTCTGCCAGCAGTATATCCAGGGGAATCTCATCCGACAGTTTTCTAATTTTTTCGGTATTGTTAATATTTACCACAGGTTTTTCTTCTACTTTTCTGGCCCTTATGCTGAAAGAGAACTCTGAACCCTTATAGAGCTCACTCTTTACAAATATCTCTCCATCCATAAGACTGACTAGTTTTTGTGAAATTGCCAGGCCAAGTCCTGACCCTCCATAATTCCTGGTAGTGGATGAGTCTGCCTGGCTGAATGAATGAAAAAGCTTGTTCATAAAAGTTTCCGGGATACCAATACCCGTATCCTTTACTATAAAGTTTATCGTGTAATAATCTTCATAGTTTTCTTTTAAGAACACTTTAACGTTGACGCCTCCTTCACGGGTAAACTTTACTCCGTTGCTTATAAGGTTTATCAGAACCTGACGCAGCCTTGTTATATCTCCTTTGATTACCTCCGGCACGTCTGGATCGAGATCATAGGCTATTGAAATTCCTTTGCGTGAGGCCCGGTCGGCATTCAGTTCGATTGCTTCTTCAACACAATGCCGGAGATTAAAAGGTATATTCTCTAATTCAACTTTGCCGGCCTCTATCTTAGAAAAATCGAGGATATCATTAATGAGATTCAGAAGAGAATCTCCGCTCATTTTTATAGTTTCAGCATATTCAAGCTGTTCTTCATCAAGGTCAGTATCAAGTAGCAGCTCTGACATTCCAATGACTCCGTTCATGGGTGTACGTATCTCATGACTCATATTGGCAAGAAATTCACTTTTAGCCTTACTGGCTTTTTCCGCGGTTTCTTTGGCTGAGATTAGTTCTTCTTCAATTTCTTTCCTGATGTTTATTTCTTCTATAAGCTCCCTGCTCCGTTCTTCAACTTTCTGCTCAAGCAGTTGTTCATGTTTCCGGATCTGCATCACCCTGAATTTATAGATTGAATAGATAAAGGCAGCGAGTAAAAGGATTATTAATATGTAAAACCATACTGTCTGATAAAAGTGCGGATCCAGTTCAAACTGAACGGAGACCTCTTTAGTATTTCCGTCATTATCAAAAGCCTTTACCACGAATGTATATTTTCCCGGAGGAATATTTGTGTAGAAGGCCTCTCTCCTTTTCCCTCCGTCAACCCACTTTTTATCAAAACCTGTCAGCATATAACGGTAATTCATTTTTTCAAGGGCCTTAAAACTTAAGGCAGCAAAGTAAAACTCAAGGTCACCTTTTCCTGGTGCAACTGTAATAACTGAATCGGGGTTGAAATAATTGCCATTTATCTTCACCCTTTCAATCTTAAGCGGGATATTTCTCACATTTAAACCAAAAACATAAGGATCTACCATTACAACACCTTTTATGGTAGGAAACCATAATCGTCCGTCCTTGGTTTTTGTGCAGGAAGGAAAACCGTTGTTGCATTCTGTTGTCATCATCCCTTCTGCTGTACCATAAACTGAGGGGAATAGAGTTTTCTTTTTATCAGCATCAATTGCATTAATATCTCTTTTTCGGATCTTTATTAACCCGATATTTGAACTCAGCCAGATATTTCCAAGGTCATCGTCAATAACCGCGTAAATCAATTTTGTTGGGAGTCCGTTTTTCTCGTCATAGTGGTATACCCAGTTATTGGTGATCTTATAGAGACCTTTTTCAGTCCCCACCCACATAGTGTTTTCAGCATCAGCGTAAAGCGACCAGATATCATCAGCATCAGGATTTACGGTAAAAGCGTGAGCAACACTGTCGTTTTGAATTTTGTATATACCCGACCCGTCACGCGTCCCGATCCATAGCGACCCTTCTTTATCTTCTGTGATGGAAGAAATAAACTCTCCTTTCATCCTGGGATCTGCAAACTTCTGAAAGGTGTCCTGCGAATATTTTATAAGTCCGCCTCCGTCAGCGCCGATCCAGACTGTACCTTCCCTGTCTTCATAAATTGCCCAGATAGTATTGCTTACCAAACCATTCTCTGTTGTATAATTCTCAAAACGTCCGTTTACCATTCGGTAAATACCTTCTCCATCGGTTCCAACCCAGATCTCGCCATTTCTTCGCCTGGTAACAGATAAGATGATGTTATAATCGAGTCCCAGCTCTTTGAAAGAGGATGAGAACCTATTTCCTTTAAAAAGGTTCAGACCTTTACTTGTACAAATCCAGAGATTGGATTCAGAATCGGCGTACACCGAATAAACATTGTTGTGGCTCAGTCCCTCTTTGCTTGTATAAGTTGTTAATTCCCCGTAAGTAAATTTGGTGATACCTCCGCCCCGCATCCCTGCCCAGATATTACCTTCGTGGTCTTCATATAAAGCTGAAACGCTGTTGCTTGGCAGACCGTCCTGTTCTCTAAAGACATCAAATGAACCATTGTTGTATTTTACTAATCCGCCGTCAGTAGCGATCCATAGACTCCCTTGATCATCCTGGATTATTTTCCAGATTATATCATCGGGAATTCCGTCTTTTTCTGAGAAGGTCTTAAATCTTTTTCCGTCATATCTGATAACACCAATACCGGAAGCTCCGAACCAGAGATTCCCGCTTTTGTCTCTCAGGCTTGCCATCGTGTAATCACCCGGATATCCGTCGAATGTGGAAATACTTTTGATACTATCATCAGTAATGCGTGATAAATAATTACCATCAGTACCTGCCCAGATGGCACCGTTTCTATCTTCTGTTATGCTCCAGATATAATTCCCCGTCAAACCGTCACTGGTATCAATGGTTCTGAATTTATTATTGGATAATACAGTTATTCCTCCCCCGCCTGTACCGATCCAGAGGCTGCCTCTGCTGTCTTCATATAGAGACCATATGGCGTTATCGGATAACCCGTCTCTTGTATTATAATTCTTAAATTCTCCATCCCGAAAACTGATCAATCCTCCGCCATTTGTTCCGATCCACATTATTCCTTTTGAATCTGTCAGCAGGGACCATATCTCATTATTTTCGATAGCCTTTGTATTTTTTGAATTAAATTCAATGAATTCTCTGCCGTCAAATCGAATAAGTCCTTCCTTGCTTCCTAGCCATATAAAACCGTCGGGGGTCTGGGTTATAGCGGTGATTGTATTCTGAGGAAGTCCGTTTTCGGTTTTCCAGCTTTGTCTGACGTATTGATCGATGTTTTTGGAGTTATATGAAACGGCGATTATAATAGGTGAGAAAATAATTATTAATAACAGGATACGCTGGTATGTCTTCATTAGTTGTATCGTTTCTTTACATGCCTTAAATTCTGCATTTACAGCTAATTTATGCTTCCGTTATTAAAGATAGTCATTATGTAAAATTATGCAGTAATTTACATTTGCTAGGAGTTACAATTATTGTTCCATAAAAAAAACGAATGACTTACCCGTTTTTTGAGCAATTTTCTAAATTAAAAGAAGGATTACCTCAATGTGGGTAAAAAATTACAGAACTTCGGCGGGATAAGTGGGTTTTTTACATAAAAAAAGGACTACCCCTCGATAGTCCTTTTTACATAGTACCCTGGTTTGTAATTTCAGAATAGGGGCACTATTTTATTCAGGAGACCTGTAAAGGATCTGGATTCGGATGGCTTAAGGTGACTATTTGCCAGTTTCTCTAATTCCATTCCGTTGCCTATTTGTTTTATAGGCCTTGCGGCATAGATGTTCTTTACAAAATTTATTTTATCCCTGAGTGTGTTGAATGAAAGAGAAATTGTATCTCCGCTGGCTCTATGGATAATTTTAACAATGTAATCTTCCCTTACATCTTCAATATCCCACTCGCTCGAAAAGACAGCATAACTTACAGATGAGGAATGATGGTCAAGACCGTACTGAGGATCTATGTAAAGTTTATTTTTATATGTGCTAAGACTTAGGTCGCTCTGATACAATTCTTCTGTTTTCATTTTACCTCCGTTGAATGCATGCAGATAAACAAGCTATATGCCAGAATCATAATTTATTATACTATAATGGGTTAAGGAAAAAGAGGAAAAATCTAATTGAAATAATTTGAGATTCATTTCTCAAAATGTGAATAAAGGGTCGTGGGCGTGACCAATAATCACATTTTTCAATTTCAAATGACAAAAATGTCCGTTGGTTCTAATAGTTGTTTATAGATATTTTGGGGTTATTATTTTTATAATTTTACCGTGAGGCTCAGAAAATATTATGGATAATCCCTGGCTGGAAGTTGACCTTTCGGATTATGTAAATCATATGAGCAGTCCCGAAGTGGGTCAATATCAATTAATAAATGATTGCTTCCGTACTGCCCTCGATAAACTGAAACCAAAAAGAATTTTTGTACCGGGCTGCACTATAGGCAATGGATTTGAATATATAAATTGGAATAGCATCGGGAAAGTATCGGCACTTGATGTGAATCCTCATTTTTTGAGAGTGCTGCGTGAAAGGTTCCCTGATGAGAAAAAACTTGAGATAATAACCGGAGATTTTGACAATTTCAACATAAAGGATCGTGAGTATGATCTGATTTTTGCGGCACTGTTTTTTGAGTACGTCGATATTAAGTCCGCTCTTCGTAAATTCAGAGAAATGATGAACGAATCCTCCGTACTTTTTTCTATGATTCAGATGCCGGATGCAGCCCAGAGTAAGGTATCAAAATCAAAATATAAGTCTCTTGAAAAACTAAGTCCGTATATTAGCCTTATTACTACAGAGGAATATTTCAGAGAAATAGATCAGGCAGGCCTGCAGATAAACCTCAGCTCTAAAAAAACACTAAGTAATGGAAAGTCGTTCTTTCTTACAGAGTCTATAAAAAAATCTTAATTTTATTCCGGCGCTTTAACCAGCTTACCGAATTTCAACGTTTCGCGGAATAGCTGCTCTGACAGGATCACCTCATCATTAATCCTGCAGCCCGCCTTCTTCAATCCCCTGGCAATCCAGGTATTGCACGTATTAAATACACTATACCAGCCCTTTGATTTATAAAATATTACAGATCCCATAAGGTGCCTGCTGAGAATAATTGGTTCACTATTTTTCAAAGAATAATATGATTGTATATAGGTGCATAAACTGTCAAATTTTGCTTTACTCAAAAGCAGCCTCTCTGCATAATCAGTCGAGGCAAGGTAGCTTTCTATATCACGGTTGAAACCTGCAATTCGCAGGGTGCTGGCCGTTTCTTCAAACAAAGCTCTTACAGCAAGATCTAAATCAAATCCCGTATGCTGATAGAATGCTTCGTCTCCCCATCCGACATCTACATATCTAAATTCATTGAAATTTTTGATGTACTTCCATACCAGGGTATCAACCTGCTGAGTATTAAAAATAATTCCTGTATGCCAGCTTATTTTAACAAGGTATATTGTTCTTGCGGAATCACGAACGGACAGACTTTCCGATACCTGTGGAAATACAGTGGTGTTTAGGAAATAAAACAATATAGGGAAAATCACTCCCATATAAATTTCTTCTTCAAATCCTTTAAACTTCAGATTAAATAAAATAAATTGAAATTTGTTTTGCAAAATCTTGAGAGGATTATGGAGCAATTACGCAGCGCGGGATTATTAATGTATCATAAGTCAAAGGATGGATTGAAAGTTTTCCTTGTTCATCCCGGCGGCCCGTATTTCGCAAAAAAAGATGAGGGCTACTGGGGAATCCCAAAGGGTTTAATCGAAGAGAATGAAGAGATTATGCAGACGGCAATCCGGGAATTTGAGGAGGAAACCGGGATTGAATCAAAAGGTGAATATATCCCGCTGGGTACAACTATCCAGCGCAATAATAAGATTGTTCACGCCTGGGCATTCGAGTCAGATAATTCGGAGCAGTTTGATATCGTATGTAATACTTTTGAGATCGAGTGGCCTCCCGGTGCGGGGAAACGACAAAAGTTTCCTGAGGTAGACAGAGGAGAATTTTTTAGTATCAGTGATGCAAGAAAAAAAATATATGATGCCCAGCAGGTCTTTATTGACAGGCTGATGGATCATCTTAACATTAAAGAATAAACATTCAGGAACCAGGTCATGAAATACTTCACTCAATTTATTATGCTTATTATTTTCATCTTTTCCATTTCCTGTCTATCGCCCGCTCAGGATAAAGGAAAGTATACAATTGTGATTCACGGAGGAGCGGGAACCTTCGATAAATCATTTGATGATTCTCTGAAGAATGAGTATATGAACTCCTTGAAAGAAGCTCTTACAATTGGACAAAAAATTCTCGAAAATGGAGGCAGCAGTCTGGATGCCGTTGAGAAAGTAATCAACTATCTTGAGAATGATCCGAAATTTAATGCCGGTAAAGGAGCAGTATTTACTTCCGAAGGTACTCATGAACTTGATGCGTCAATTATGAGCGGGATTGACCTTTCCTGCGGTGCTGTAGCAGGTGTAAAACATATAAAGAATCCTGTATCTCTGGCACGGCTTGTAATGGAGAAGACGAAACACGTGCTTTTGTGCGGCCAGGGGGCAGATGCTTTCGGCAGACAGATGAATGTAGATTATGTTGATAATAAATACTTTGATACACCACATCGCCTGGAGCAGTATGAAAAAATAAAAGGTTCCAAACATGGTACGGTTGGCTGTGTCGCTCTGGATACGCACGGCAACCTTGCCGCGGCTACATCAACAGGAGGAACTGGGTATAAAATGCCGGGACGTGTAGGTGACTCTCCTATTATCGGGGCGGGAACTTATGCCGATAATAATACCTGCGCGGTCTCCTGTACGGGCGAAGGAGAACTGTTCATAAAAAATGATATAGCTTTTAACCTTAATGCTCTTATGGCATATAAGAATATGTCGCTGAAAGATGCTGCGGATGAGCTGATTTACAAGAGGCTGAATGAAAATACCGGGGGAATGATTGCGGTTGATAAAAATGGTAATTTTGCTATGCCTTTTAATACCAATGGAATGCTTAGAGGAGCTGCGAATTCAGAAGGCCTGTTTGAAGTTGAAGTATGGAAAAAATAGTTTTTTTCCCTGAAGAATGGTGTCAGTTAAATTAAATTAATTATAGGTTAATTATGGAGTTCCCTAAACAAGCCGAATATGCAGATTATTATCAGGAATATATAAATCAGATCCCTGATAGTGAAAGCATAATAAAGGTTCTCGAAGATGGACGAGAAAAAATGCGCACACTGATTGAATCTGTTCCGGAGGAAAAGGGCAGCTATTCATATGCTCCGGGTAAATGGAGTATTAAAGAGGTACTGGGACACATTGCGGATGTTGAAAGGGTGATGGCCTACAGGGCAATGTGTATCGCAAGAGGTGAGAAAAAATCACTCCCCGGATTTGAACAGGATGATTATGTCGCTTCGGCTGATTTTAACAGCCGCCCCCTTTTAGGTTTCGCGGAGGAGCTGCTTCACCTCCGTAATGGAAACATCGCCTTATTCAAAAGTCTGAATGATGAAATACTGATGCGGTGGGGGACTGCAAATAATCACGATGTAACTGTTAGGGCTCTGTTATTTATTATAGCGGGACATGAACTTCATCATATGAGGATCCTGAAGGAGAGATATCTTTCTTAATTTGTGGATTTGCTGAGCCGTATATTCTTAATCCCGTATAACTTCATAGATCTCTTTAAGTATTTTCTTTGTCGCTCCAAGGTTCTCCTTTACATACTCTGCCGCGATCTGTCCCTTTTCTTTTCTTAATTTGTCATCTGAGAAAAAGGTTCTTAATTGACGATAGGCTTCTTTTTGATTTCTTATCATAATTCCGCCTCCCCTCTTTAATAGCTCGCGTGATTCCTGCGAGTTCTCGATCTTTGGTCCGAATAATACCGGCACCCCATAAACAGCGGCCTCAAGAACGTTGTGAATATTCTGTTTGAAGCTGCCGCCTACGAAAGCAAGATCACTGTATGCATACAAAGTCAATAGTATTCCTATTGAGTCAACAATAATTATTCTCTCATCTTTATAAGAATTCAGATGCGAAAACCTGATAGTCTTCATTGATCCGGAAACTTCATTCTCAATCCTTTCCAGGTTAGCAATTGTCGGCTCATGAGGAACAAGTATCACTAATATGTCGTTTGTAAATTTCGCAAGCTTAATAAAGACCGGAAGGATTATATTCTCATCCATATCCCAGGTGCTACCTGCAACAAATATCTTTTTACCCCTTAATAAGCCTTCCTTTATTATATTTTTTTCTTTGGCAGCCAGACTTTTCTCATAAACCCTGTCGAACCTTGTATCTCCTACTGCGGTAAGCTTCACATCTTCTATCCTGAAATCTTTAAATCCTTCAACATCCTCTTCTGAAACGGTCAGTATCCTTGATACATCACTGAATAATATCTTATGGAAGTTTTTTATTATAGGCAGCTTGCGGGGAGAATTTTTCTTCATTGTTGCGTCAACAATAAAACAGGGAATATTTCTCTTCTTCATGGCCCAGATGTGGTTCGGCCAGATATCATAACGCATAAGGATCGCCAGATCGGGACGCACGATAGAAATAAATCTCTCTGCGTATGTACTGCTGTCGAATGGAAGATAGGAAACAAGATCAGCGTAGGGATACTTACGGGAATTTTCATATCCTGAGGGAGAAAAAAAAGTTATCAGGATATTAACAGAATTATCTTTCTTAAGTTCCTCAATAATGGGTTTGGCCTGTTCGAACTCTCCGAGAGAAGATGAATGAAACCAGATAAGCTTTTTGGATTTATCCAGGGAAGCCGCGTTGAGTATCAGTTCTTCAAAAATTCTTCTTCTTCCTTTAATTCCCCGCTTGATCTTGGAATTAAATAAGGATCCGAGCTGAAGGAAGATGTATAGCGGCGGAATAACGAGAAAGTTATATAGAAATTTCCAGATTGATTTCATCAGCTTTTAACAAGAGTCATAAGTGCTTCAAATGCCGTTCCGGGGGTAACTTCCAGCATACACCTGAAATGACCTTTGGGACAGTGTTCCCTCCCTATATGGGAACAAGGTCTGCAAGTTAGGGAATTGTTTTCTAAAATTAAATTCCTGTTTTTATAGGGAGTAAATCCGAATTCTTTAACGGTGGAGCCGTAAAAGGCAAGTACGGGTATTTTTACAGAGCATGCGGTATGCATCATCCCGGAATCATTGCATGCAATTACCTCACACAATTTCATATCAGCAGCGGTCTGAAGCAGATCATCGTTATTGCTGAGGTCAATTGACCCCCTTATATTTTGTGAAATTTCAGCACAAACAGGTTTGTCATCACTGCCGCCGAATAGTACAATTGTATATCCCTCTCTGGCAAGCAGATTGCCCAGCTTTTCGTAATAATCCTTTGGCCACATCTTTGTAAAATGTCTTGAACCGGGTGCGAATCCTATGAGTTTTTCCCTTCCCTTCAGGATTTCTGAAACTTCGTTCCGGGTGAAGAGATCTAATCCTTCATCATCCGGCTGAATTCCAGGAATAGCAGCGAAATACCTCTCGGGTATCTGCGGTGCATTTTCAAGACGGTTAATCTTGAAGTTGACCAGGAGAAATTTATCGGTGGTTCTCTTATTGAATGTATAGGTCTGAGCACTTAACGCCCGCCTGATTTCGATCGAACGGAAGTTGTTTTGAAGATCGATTACTGCATCAAACTTTTTCTCGGCTAATTTTCTTGTGAGTTCAGAGACCTTCTCCTTTTCTTTTTCATACAAATAAAGATTTGAAATATGGGGATTAAGCGTGAGCACATCTTTGTACTGTGCTTTTAAGACAAAATCCAGAATGATATCCCTGAACCTGTTCTTCAAAACCCTCACTAATGGGGTGGTAAGGAGTATATCACCAAGGGAACTAAGTCTGATTATCAGCACTTTCTTCCCGGCAAAATCGGGTATTTTCGTTTCTTTCTTCATACGATCGGTAAATTTAATCAAAAACCACAAATACCGCACTCCGTCCTGAAGCATATCCCTGGTTCCTTAAGAGAATCCCCATTTTATCTATTGCTGTTCAATACTGCTTCAGGTTTTATTACACCCCGGCTTCTATTTTTTTTCAGTCGGAAATACCCTTTTCCGCTTGTTTCAAGAAGGACAAAATTATTTAATTTGAGCTTTTTGTTACTTCTGATTATTTTTGTCCGTCACAAATAGAGAAGATAAATGACAACTTTACCTTCACCGGGAACTAATCAGTTTCCTGATGATTCTGTTGAAAAGCAGGTGTATAATATAGTAGATGGTTTGAAAGAATACCTCCCCATTATGAACGACAGGAACCGTCTTGGTTTCTGCCTTTATAAATATATGCAGGGAGAGGGAGATACTCCGGAAGTAATAGTAAAGACAAATAAACTTGTTCTTGAAGGCATTACTCCCGAAGAAACTGGCTTCAAAAATCAGTACTGAACTGGATAAATTGAAGAAATAAGATTTAGCTGCGCTGAGTTGAAAGTTCTTCTTTTTCTTTCTCCTCTTTTGCCATAAACGATTCTACCTTCTGAACATCATGTTCGCTTCCTATAAAAATAGGGGTTCTCTGATGCAGTTTTTCAGGCTGGAGTTCTAATATCCTTTTTTTACCGTTAGAGGCTCTGCCCCCCGCAGCTTCAACTATAAAAGCCATGGGATTGCATTCATAAAGAAGACGGAGCTTTCCATTGGGATGCCTGGAATCGGCCGGGTACATAAAAATTCCGCCGTAGAGGAGTGTTCTGTGAATATCTGCTACCATAGAACCAATATATCTTGTGGAATACGGACGTTCGCTTTCCTTTTCATATTCCTGAAGATACTTGATGTACTTCTTCAAACCAGGGTGCCAGTAGAGATAATTTCCCTCATTTATACTGTATATTTTTCCTTTTTTGGGGATTTTGATATTCTCATGCGAAAGAAGAAATTCCCCGAAAGAAGGATCGAGCGTAAACCCATGAACACCATGACCTGCTGTATAAACCAGGATGGTGCTTGAACCGTAAACAATATAACCGGCAGCCACTTGCTTATACCCCGGCTGCAGAAGGTCTTCAAGGGTTCCGGGTTTTCCGTCAGGTGTAACCCTCCGGTAAATTGAAAAAATCGTACCTATACTCACGTTAACATCAATATTAGATGAACCATCAAGTGGATCAAACATTAATACATATTTCCCAAGATCAAATTCCTGAGGAATGTGCATTATATCTGCTTCTTCTTCCGATGCCATTACGCAAAGATGACCGCCATGATCCATTGCTCTGAAGAGCATATCGTGTGCGAATATATCAAGTTTCTTTACCTGCTCACCATGAACATTGTTATCCCCTGTAAAACCAAGAATATCAACGAGTCCGGCTTTGTTCACCTCAAGAGAAATGACCTTCGCGGCAAGTGAAAGGTCGTGCAGAATACTCGACAATTCACCTGTTGCCTCGGGATGCAGTTTCTCCTGCTCGATAATAAAGCGGGCCAGCGTCATGAATCTTAATTTTGACATGATATGACTCTCCTGGTTAATTAATGATGGTAGCTTTAAACAGCCTTAATTATTTCCTGATCTTTATATTGAAGCTGGTATAATTTATAATAAATTCCTCTTTTTGCAAGTAGTTCCTGGTGATTTCCTGTCTCCCTTATCTCACCTTTATGCATAACTATGATTTTATCGGCGCTTTGAATGGTTGAGAGCCTGTGAGCTATAACAATTGCCGTCCGTCCGATCAGCAACTTTTCAATTGCACGTTGAATGAGTATTTCGGTTTCGGTGTCAACACTTGAAGTTGCCTCATCAAGAACAAGGATCTTAGGATCGTAAGCCAGAGCTCTTGCGAATGATATTAGTTGTTTCTGCCCCACACTCAGTGTTGACCCTCTTTCCTTTACCTCCTCATCAAACTTATTTGGAAGCCTGTCTATGAATTTGTCGGCTCCAACAATCTTAGCGGCATTTAGCACCCTTTCAAAGGATACATCTTCGTTGTCCATACTTATATTAGATTTTATCGTGCCTGAGAAAAGGAATACATCCTGAAGTACTATTGAAATGTACTTTCTGAGTTCTCTTTTATCGATTGTGCTGATGTCAGTACCGTCAAGCTCTATTGATCCTTTCTGGATATCATAGAACCGGTTAAGGATATTTATAATGCTTGTTTTCCCTGCTCCTGTATGCCCTACAATTGCTATTGTTTCTCCGGGGTTGATCTTAAATGAAATATTTTTAAGAATGTATTCTTCCTCGTTGTAGGCAAAACACACGTTCTTAAATTCGATTCCGCCTTTCACTTTATCAAGTTTAACGGGGTTCTCGGGATTCTTAACAAATGTCTGGTTATCCAGCAGCCTGAATATCCTCTCGGAAGAAGCCATGGCTGTCTGCATAATATTATACTTCTCCGACAAATCCCTGATCGGCCGGAAGAACATTTCTGTAAACTGCAGAAATGCGAATATTGTACCGATGGTAAGGGCGCTGTGGATTATTTCTCCTCCTCCGTACCAGATGATGAGACCAATAGCAATAGAGCTTAGAATTTCAACTCCTGGGTAAAAAAGAGCGTAGTAAAAAACCGATTTAACATTTGCACCCCGGTAATCTGAATTTATTGAGAGAAATCTTTTAAGCTCATCCTTTTCTTTCCTGAAGATCTGTACAACATTCATTCCTGTAACATGTTCCTGCATATAAGAGTTCAGCCTTGCAAGGTGCAGCCTTACATCACGGTAGCTTTCTCGGGCTTTCTTCCTGAACAGGAATGTACCGTATATAAGGACCGGAAAAACAGCTAATGTTACCAGGGAAAGTCTGATATCCATCGAAAACATAAATACAAGGATCCATATTATATTGAAGATGTCGCTGAAGATCATAACGATTCCCGAAGAGAACAGTTCGCTCAATGCTTCCACATCGTTGGTAGTCCTTGTTACAATTCTTCCTATGGGTGTTCGGTCAAAAAATTTCAGAGCAAGTTTCTGCGTGTGCTGAAACAGCTGGGTACGCAGATCATAAAGTGTTTTTTGTCCTAAATATTGGGTGAAGTAGGTAAGGAAGTACTGTATCACGGCCTGAAACAGCAGAACTCCGAGAAGAATAAGACTTATAACAGTAAGTCCATGATAATCAGATTTGCTTATATATTCATCCACCGCGATCTTCGTCAAATAGGGACGCAGCGGTATTAAGGAAGCCACAACTATATTCATAAGGATGGCAAAAATTACGTACTTCCTGTAGGGCTTAATATAACTAAGCAGACGTTTCATAAGCTTTGAATCGTATGCTTTTCCTAATACTTCTTCTTCACTTTTATAATCGTTCGCCATATATTATTTCTCTTAAACTTATCTTACTAAAATTTTAGACGTCTCGCATTCATTAAATTGAGTTTGCTTCTAATTTAACTCCTCCAGCTCCTTCTCAAGCAGCTGTTTGAAGTGCAGATCGGCATATATCCCATTCCGTGATACAAGCTGTTCATGTGTGCCTTCTTCTGCAATCTTTCCGTCAGAAAGTACAACTATCTTATCGGCATCTTTAACAGTAGAGATTCTGTGACTTATAATTAAACTCGTCCTCCCCTTCATAAACTTCTTCAGGTTCCGTAATATTTCCTCTTCTGTATTTGTATCAACTGAAGAAAAAGAGTCATCAAGTATCAGTATCTCGGGATCAACAGCCAGAGCCCTGGCAAGGGTTGCCCTCTGTTTCTGGCCGCCGGATAAAGTGATCCCTCTTTCACCGCTTATCGTTTCATAACCATGAGGAAAAGATTCAACATCTTTGTCAAAATTTGCTATTGCGGAAACTTCTTTTACTTTGTCAAGACTCACCTCTTTTGCACCGTAAGAAATATTATTCAGCAGTGTATCTGAAAAAAGAAAAGGTTCTTGCTGCACATAACCTATATTCTTTCTGAGTGTATCAAGGGGTATGCTGGTAATGTTCTTCCCGTTGATCAGGAGTTCACCTCCCGAAACATCATAAAGCCGGGGTATGAGGTTTATTAAAGTTGTTTTCCCGCTCCCTGTATATCCCATTATGGCCACAGTTGAACCTGTCCTTATTTTCAGGTTAATATCCTTCAGTACGTATGGCAGATGTTCACCGTACTTAAAGGAAACATTTCGAAACTCTATATCCCCTTTCAGGTGATTGATACTTGTGTCCGTTTCCCCGGTGTCCTTGATCTCATAAGGTTCATTAAATATCTTATTCAATCTCTTCATACTAGCTTCCCCCTGCTGAACGATGTTCACAACCCAGCCGAATGCGATCATTGGCCAGATAAGGATCCCCAGGTAAAAGATGAACGCCGTAAGTTCACCCAGGTTCATTGAGCCCGAAATTATTTTTCCGCCTCCTACAAGAATCACAATAATCAGCGACAACCCGGTAATTAGAAAGAGGATAGGCATAAGCATAGCCTGCACTTTTACCATGCGCATGTTCTTTTCAAGATAATCACGGCTCATTTCCTTAAATGATTCAATTTCGCCTTCCTCCCTTACATAGGATTTAATCACACGGATTCCCGAGAAATTTTCCTGGGCTTTTGTTGTAAGTTCGGCAAATTGCTCCTGTATTTTTGTAAACCTTTCATGAATTTTTTTTCCGATTTTATACACAAGGAATGACAGAAGCGGAAGAGGCAGCAGCGTGTAAATGGTCAGGGAGAAGTTCAATGATATCATCAATGCAATTACCATCGTCAGCCTGATCGAGGTATCCATGGAATACATCACCGCGGGTCCCAGGAATGCCCTTACAGCATTGATATCATTGGTGGCGTGAGCCATCACGTTTCCGGTGGAGTTGTTCTGAAAATACCTTAAAGGCAGCCTCTGTATATGAGCCCAGAAGTCCTCTCTTAGATCATACTCTATCTCCCTGGAGACAACAATGATGGTCTGCCTGATGAAGAACCTGAATGTGCCTGCAAATATCGCAGTTAATACAATAAGTAGACCGTAATGGAATAACTGATCCACGGTCACATTTTCACTAAAAGAGTTTATTGCATCTTTAAGTAAAAGGGGTATGTAAACCGCCCCGATATTGGAAAGTATAATGAACAGAATACCCCAGCCGAGTTTTTTCTTGTACCGGACAAAATATTTTTTAAGCGTGAATAAATTCTTCATATAGATAATATAATATCATACCGCTGTCACCGAAGTGACAGGGTGATTTTAAGCAAATTTATTTTTAATTGTATAGCTCGATTAAAACTAATCTATAATATCAAAACCGGTGTATTTCCGCAATACTTCAGGAACAGTAATTTTTCCATCGCCGCTCTGATAATTTTCAAGTATAGAAACCATTAACCTGCTTGTAGCAAGTCCTGAACCATTAAGCGTATGAACAAACTCAGGTTTCTTCGTTGTTTCGGGCCGGAATCTTATATTAGCACGCCTGGCCTGGAAGTTCTCAAAGTTGCTGCAGGATGAAGCCTCGAGCCAGCGGTTTTCTGCTGGCGACCAGGTCTCAATGTCGTAGCATTTTGCTGCCGAAAAACTTAAATCGCCCGTACATAATAATAAAATTCTGTATGGAATTTTTAATTCTTTCAGAATATCTTCGGCATCATTAACGAGAGCTTCAAGTTCATTGTATGAATTTTCAGGTTTCACCAGTTTTACCATCTCTACTTTATTAAATTGATGAACACGCAGAAAACCTTTTGATTCCTTCCCGTAAGAACCCGCTTCCCTCCTGAAACACGCTGAATATCCTACATGCCTGATGGGGAGTTCGCTCTCAGCGATAATCTCATTCCTGTATATATTCGTAATCGGAACCTCTGCTGTAGGAATAGGGTAAAGTTCATCTTTATCAATTGAATACATATCATCTTCCATTTTAGGAAGCTGACCGGTTCCCTTCATAGATTCGCGGTTTACCAGGAAGGGAGGAAATACTTCAGTATAATTATGATGCTTAAGATGATAGTCGAGCATAAAATTAATTAATGCTCTCTCTAGGGTAGCACCTTTACCGAGATATAGCGGAAAGCCGGAACCTGAAATCTTTGCACCTCGTTCAAAATCCAGTATCTTTAATTTTTTGCCGAGTTCTATGTGATCATAAACCTTCCCTTTATTGTCAAAGGAAAAACCCTCTGGCTTCCATTGCCTTACTTCCACATTATCATCAGCAGTTTTGCCTACAGGAACAGATTCATGAGGCATATTCGGAATGTACATCAGAATTTCGTTCAGCTCATTTTCAACTTCGCGGAGCCGGGAATCGATCTCTGTTATTTGATCAGAGACACCCTTCATTGAAGATAGCAGTTCAGATACATCCTTACCCTGCTTTTTCATTATCGGTATTTGAGATGATACCTGGTTTCTCTCTGATTTCAGCTCATCACCACGCAGTATAAGCTCTCTTCTTTTTTCGTCAAGGACCAGAATCTCATCAACTCTGTCCTTTTCATTTTTGTTGTTTACTCCCTGCTTAACCGCTTCAGGATTTTCACGGATAAATTTTAAATCAAGCATTTATTGTTCTGATTTTTTTAGTTTTAAATTCTGATTATTTAACGACAATATTGTAAATTTTATTTTTAACATATATCTCTTTAACTATACTCTTCCCTTCAGTGTGTTTAACCACCTTCTCGCTCTCAAAAACTGCCTTCTTAACTTCTTCCTGACTGCTATTCAGAGGAACTTCAATTGTATCCCTCAGCTTCCCGTTTACCTGAACTGCGATGTGTACGGTATCTGCAACCAGAGCGGCTTCATCATAGTTGTACCAAATCGGGTTAACGAATATCGATTCCTCATTTCCCAGGATCTGCCTGCACTCTTCCGCCAGGTGGGGGGCAACAGGTCCAAGCAGTACAGAAAACCGGCTTAGAGCGTAAAGCTTCATATCTTCTGAATATTTATCGATATTCTTAAGTTCATTTATCAATTCCATAAGTGAGGCAATTGCTGTATTAAACCTGAAGCTGCTTATCTCTTCTTCAAATTTCTTCACAGTCTGGTTGGTCTTCCGGTAAATTGCTTTTTCGTTTTCGTTAAGATCACTTATGTTAAATTTATCCTGAAGAGAAGCCTGCTTTGCTAGTCCGCTGAACCTGTTAAATAGTTCATATGTTCTCTGCGCAAACCGGTCTACTCCTGAAATACCCTTGTCGCTCCAGTCGCCGCCCAGTTCGTAGGGACCCATAAACATGAGGTACATTCTGAATACGTCGGATCCGTAACGGGATGTAAATTCACCGGGATTTACAACATTACCGCGCGACTTTGACATCTTCGAACCTTCATTGGTAATAGTACCCTGATGCAGCAGATTCTGAAAGGGCTCATTGCTTACTGTCCATCCAAGGTCTCTTAAAAATTTATGTATAAACCTTGCATAAAGGAGATGCATCGTTGCATGTTCGGCTCCGCCGACATACATATCGACGGGCACCCATTGGTCGGTTTTTTTCTTGTTGAATGGAGCATCCTTTATATGTGGATCAAGATACCTGAAATAATACCAGGAAGAATCGACAAAGGTGTCCATTGTATCCGCATCGCGTTTGGCATTAGAACCACACTTGGGACATTTAACATTTATAAAATCAGGATTTGTTGCAAGCGGGGATTCACCCGAAGGTTTAAACTCAACTTCATAAGGAAGAGTAACCGGCAGATCTTTTTCATCAACCGGAACGATACCGCAAGCGGGACAATGAATAACCGGGATGGGTGTTCCCCAGTATCTTTGCCTTGAGATAAGCCAGTCTCTGAGCCTGTAATTAATTTTTCTTTTACCGAAATTTCTCAGTTCAAGATAATCCATAATTCTCTGCTTCCCTAACTCAGAATCAAGTCCGTTGAATTCATCAGAGAATACCATTTTGCCCTGTCCTGTATAAGCTTGCTGCAATTCAGCCTCCACAGGTTTTTCCGGCTCCAGAATAACTTTCTTGATTGGTAAAGCAAACTTCTTTGCGAATTCAAAATCCCGTTCATCATGCCCCGGAACAGCCATTACGCATCCCGTTCCATAAGTAAGCAGTGCATAGTCTGCAATCCATATCGGTATTTTTTCACTACTGACAGGGTTAATTGCATAGGCTCCGATAGGAGTACCTGTTTTCTCCTTTATGGTTGAAGTCCTTTCTATTTCCGACAGCAGCTTAGCAGCTTCCCTGTAAGTATTTACATCTTCTTTATAATCAGGGGCAGTAAGTTTATCTACCAGGGGATGCTCAGGTGCAAGTACTACATACGTTACCCCGTATAGGGTGTCGGGACGGGTAGTGAAAACTGTTATTACCTCGTCGCTTCCGTCAACTTTGAAATTGACCTCTGCACCTTCACTTTTCCCAATCCAGTTTCTCTGCATTAATTTCGTTTTTTCAGGCCAGTTGATTGTCTCAAGTCCCTGAAGCAGTTCCTCCGCGTAATCCGTAATCTTAAAGAACCATTGTGTCAGATTCTTCTGAATGACAACCGCTCCGCATCTCTCACAGGTGCCGTCTGCCTCTACTTGTTCGTTAGCCAGTACTGTCTGATCGTTAGGACACCAATTGACAGGTGCATTCTTTCTGTAAGCAAGTCCTTTTTCATAAAGCTTCAAAAACAACCACTGGTTCCATTTGTAGTATTCAGGATCACAGGTCATCAGCTCAGCATCCCAATCGTACATACAGCCCATTTTCATTAACTGCTGGCGAATGTCCTCAATATTCTGCATAGTACTGTCATAAGGATGAACCCCCGATTTTATAGCATAATTTTCTGCGGGAAGTCCGAAAGCATCGTAACCGATTGGTTCAAAAACGTTAAAACCTTTTAACTTTTTATATCTCGCCCATGAATCATTGGGTCCGTAATTATACCAGTGCCCTATATGCAGCTTTGCGCCGGAGGGATAAATAAACATTACAAGGGAATAAAGTTTGTTGTCTGTCCTGCTTAGATCTGTTCTGGCAACCTTGTTTTCTGCCCAGAACTCCTGCCATTTTGATTCTATCTCGGAAAAAGGATATCTCATTTTTACTTTGCTTCGGATTTAAAAATTAACTTCAAATTTACCGAAAATGGGAGCGAATTCAAATAATTACCGCCTTCATCCCGATAAGAATTAATCAGCATCATAGATATTATTAAATAAATTGCATATCATTAATACATCATATCAGGCAAATAATAATGAGGATTTCCCTTACAGATATAATCGCTATCGTTGCGGCGCTGCAGCTGTTTATTTTCTCCTTTTTCCTTTTTAATCTGAAAAAGGGAAATAGGTTGAACCAGCTTCTGCTCTCAGCTTTCCTGTTCGCTAATGCGATGTACCTTGCCGGCTACCTGCTGTTTGCATTCTTTGAATATATCATGCCCGCGGGAGTTCATTTCTTCTTTATAGGGACATCCTTTGGTTTCCTTTTCGGACCTCTGATATATCTCTATACAAAATCCCTGACAAAGGATAATTTCCGAATAAAGAAGCGTGATTTGCTTCATGCAGTCCCTTTCCTTGTCTACAATTTATTGTATGCGGTTTATTTTCATTTTGAACCAACATCTTTGAAAATTCAGATGATGCAGCAGGGTAATGTACTCCCCCATTCCCTGGGCTTCTGGCTTAATCTTCTGATGAATACTCAGATACTTATTTATATGGCGGTAACCCTTTATCTGGTTATAAGCTACCGCCGGAGTATTAAATCTCTGTATTCAATGATTAACCATCTTGAACTCGGCTGGCTTGAACTTGTGCTTTATGCATTTCTCTTTATGTGGCTGATAGATTTTGGTCATTTCCTCTTGAGGAATATCGGAGGAATCTCATCTGAATTCTCGGGTTACCTCACATTAATCTCTATAGCGATAAACTTTGTTTTCGCAAATCTTGTTATTTATAAAGGATTGAAGCAGCCGCTTCAGTTTTTTGGTATCCAAAAGGAAATGCCTAAGCCTGCACATAATTCCCCTGCTATACCGGTGAAAGAAGCTGAGAAATATCTGGAAAGTCTGATGAATTACATGGCATCTGAAAAACCCTACCTGACTTCAACTTTGACCCTTAAGGAACTTTCTGACAGACTGGAAATGAATCCTAGGATTCTTTCAAAAATTATAAATGAGAAAAAAAATCAGAATTTTTTCGATTTTATAAATGGATTTAGAATAGATGACGCCAAAATGATTCTTTCCAATCCAGCAAAACGAAAAATGACGATCCTTGAGGTTCTTTACGGTGTGGGTTTTAACTCAAAATCAGTATTTAATACCACATTTAAGAGGCATACAGGGGTCACTCCCACTGAATACAGAAAAAAATACCTCCCTTACCATCAGCATCATACCATACAGAGATCAGCATCTTAGACCTTTCATAATAAGAAAACAGAAAAAAAGGGTTCGGATACGTGTATCAGGACGACTTTAGTCTCTCCGCTATTTAATTTCCTTCAAAATTATCAAATAAAATGCGGAGGCTAAAATGTTCCGGAATTTTCTGTTCGTTTGCTTTTTCCTTGGAATACTTTTTCAGGGACTGGTTGATGCGAGCATATTAAAAGTGCCCGACGAATATGGAACGATTCAGGCTGCCATAAATGCTTCGCAGGATGGTGATACTGTTCTGGCCGCCGAAGGTACGTACCTTGAAAATATAAATTTTTCAGGTAAAAATATCCTAGTTGCTAGCATGTATATCATGGATACCGATCCCTTGCATATTCTCAATACAGTGATTGATGGAAGCAGTCCCCTCCAGCCTGATTCTGCAAGCTGTGTGAGAATAGTTTCAGGCGAAGATAGTACAGCTGTGCTTGCGGGATTCACTTTAACAGGAGGTACGGGTACAAAATGGGTAGATGAACATGGAGCAGGTGTTTACAGGGAGGGGGGCGGTATAATTGTTACTCTTTCCTCCCCTACAATAAAAAATAATTTAATAATAAATAATGAGGCTGTTGACCGCACGGGAGTTACGAGCGCGGGGGGAGGCGGGATAAGGGCGGGAGATAGTAATGCGCATATTTATAATAATATTATCGTAGGCAATAAAGGGCATTATGGGGCTGGTGTAGTATGGAATTATTCAACTGGGGAGATGAAAAATAATATTATAATAAACAACAGCGGTGGCGAAGATTTTGGCGGAGGGGGTATATGGACACTGGCTATGGGAGCAACGTTAATAGAGAATAACGTTGTAGCTTATAATTCTGTAACCGGAAGCAGCGGCAATGGTGGGAAAGGCGGAGGTATTCTTATATGGTCAACTTCAATTGAAGCCAGGAATAATATAATCTGGGGAAATACGCAGACATCCGGAGATCAGGTTGCCCTTACCAGCGGAGGAACCGCAGTGATAAAATATTGTGACGTTGAAGATGGTTTTACCGGGGAAGGTAATATTCATCTTGATCCCTTGTTCACCGAATCATTTTCTTTGGGCTCCTCCTCTCCCTGCATAGATGCGGGAGATCCCGATCCTGAATATAATGATCCGGAAGACCCTGGAAATTCAGGCTATGCTCTGTATCCATCTTTAGGAACATTTAGAAACGATATGGGAGCCTTCGGAGGTCCCATGAGTAGAATTTTGCCTGCGGTACTCACTTCAATCAAAGGATCAGGCAGCGGCGGCGGCATACCCCGTCGCTTTCGGTTATTTCAGAACTTTCCTAACCCGTTCAACCCGGAGACAACTATTCAATTTTCTTTACCTTCAAAGAGTTATGTTTCTTTGAAAGTTTTCAATCTGCTGGGAAAGCTTATTGCCGTTTTATTTAGTGGGGAGAAGCAGGCAGGTGTTTACAGTATAATATTTGATTCGGAGGAGTTTAACCTCCCCAGCGGCATCTACTTTTACCGGCTGGATTCGGGTAATTTTTCGTCCACAAGGAAACTTTTGGTTCTTAATTGAGTATCCTATTTAAGGATTAGTCACCGTTTTAATCACCCGGCAGGATTCCAACTCCATATCTTCAGGAATTCGGATAGTGTACACCGACAGCACACTATTATCCGGGTGATTTTTTATAAAAAAACTAAAAACTGCTTAATCTTCAAAATACTCGGAACCGCTTCTATCGATGAAACCCCATCTGTTTCCTATTTTCACAGAAATTAAACCGTTTTTGATCTCTCCTATCCGGTCATACTTAATAGGTGTAACGCCTTTCCCGTTTTTGTCTATCAGGCCCCACCAGTCATTCAAACGCACGTATGTTATACCATTTGAAAAGGAACCTACATCGTCAAAGTTTCCGGGAATCACTTTCTCACCTTTACGATTTATAAACCCCCATTTTCCACTTTCTTTGATCGGAAGATATTCCTCCTTAAGTTCGCCGATTTCATCATAGCGGATCGGGGCTACACTTTGGGCATTTGTATTCAAAAGGCCCCATTTATCCTTTAACTTTACCGGAAAAAGGCCGTCAAGAAAATCCCCTATCTCATTATATTGTACAGGAATAATTTCTTTACCGGCTTGATTAATAACGCCCCATTTCCCTGAAAATACAACCTTGCCGTCATTTCGTTTTATACCAAAGTTCACTCTGGCGTAACCGGTATGAAAATCCTCAACCTCATCATATTTAATTTGAGTAATTTCCTTCCCGGCAGTATCGATAAATCCCCATTTATCATTTAATTTTACTTTTACACAATCCTCAATGAACGAACCGACCTGATCGTATTTCACCGGTATAATGATTTCTTTTTTTGAATTACAGAAGCCCCACTTATCCGCTTTTCGATATGGAATAAGTCCCGGTAAGCTGGTTTTCATCACTTTATCTCCTGAAATTTAAGTTAACTCTTGCTGAACATTTTCATTTTATATCGGGCACTTTATAAGTATAAGCTTAAAGACTGCTTATTGCAATATCGATATTTACCTCTGTCTGTTTATAAAATAAAAAACCCCTTAAGTGTGCTGCTTAAGGGGTGTTAGGCCTTTGTTGAGGGAACATATATTTGCCCGAGGGGGAGGCAAATACCAAGCCAAATAAAAATCAAAAGTACATATTCAATAAATTCAAAACTTCCAGCAGCAGCCTTCTTTTCCTTGGATCCCTGGTCCAACTGCTATTATTAGAGGCTGAGAGTAAGCGGCAATTCCCGATTTCTACCAGCTGTAAGAATACCTCGCCACTCCTTACTTCCTTTTTCAGCCTGTACAGGAGGCTGCCGTACTGTCAAGATGGGTTTCAAGTACAAATTTTCCGTTAGATTTTGTACGAACATCATTCTATGATAGCTTTTCCAGCAGCTTTTGCCGTTTACTCTTTAGTCTCTGCTGAAACTTCTTCGCTGAACTAAAGCCCCATTAAAAAAAGAACGATCGTTAAGAAATAAAACTGTAGTAAATATTTTGCCTTTTTAAGCCTTCAATTATCAACGCTTAATACCTGGAATATGGTGTTCTCTTCCCGGTCTCGCATGGATAATAACCAATGTTGTGCCAAAGATCAAAAAGCGTGATTATGTCATTTAATCAGAGGTTTGGATACAAGGAATGTGTCTTTGAACACGAATAATATACGCGGTTATGAAAGGAAATGCAGGGTGAGAATATCAGAAAGAATAATTAAAATGCAGTGTTAACCCCCGTAATTGATTATAGTTAAAGGCAGAACTATGTATCACCATATTAACCGGATTCTCATTTGAAAGAAAAAGCAGGTCGATCTGTGAATAAAGCCACAACACGCCGAAACTGATTAAGGAAATGTTCCTGTTTTTGTAGGCATCGTTATAATCAGCATACCTTGATTCTAACATATTTGGATCGGCTTCTATAAGATAGGCCTTTTCCTTCTTTTCTGACTGAATAAAGTAATAAACGGATGCAGATAGAGCAGCGGTCCCAAGAACTGTTAGAAAAACACTCTTAAAATTCACATCAAGATATAATTGCCCTAGTCCTGGAACTATCAGCGATCTTGCTATAGCATTCTTTGCTCTGCTCTCGTGCTCGAAATCGTACTCTACTTTTGGAATATAAACCGTATCTATTCTTACAACGGTTCTGGCCTCAACTTCCTTCTGCTGCTGAATGTAATTTGCTTTAACTTGTTTATAAAACGAAATAATTTTGGGAGATATTTTTGTAGAGTCTAGCGCATAAGATGTATCGATCCTTAATATCTCAATAAAACTTTTTTTTGCGGCGTCATCCTCGGATAGAGAATAGTGTGATATTCCTTTCAGTTTATAAATATTAAGGATTTCATCCCTGGTCAGCGGCGCTTTCTTAAGTAGCATTTTGTTAGCAATAGAAATTACGTCGCCGTATTTAAATTGGTCAAATTTCCGCTTCATTAGAGCCAGCGAATCCTGGGCCATCAGAGAATCCTGATTTACAACTTTATTCTTAAGGGTATCCGAAGTAAAAGAAGAATCGGCAGCCGAACCTGGAACGAGAAGAGAATCATTAACAGCTGAAGAATCACTTTCCTGAGCCCGACCGGTAAGAAAGAGCCCCGCTGCTACGAATAAAATGAGAAAGGCTTTAACGGTAGTTTGCATAGAGTAAAATATTTTGCTTAGGATTGGGTAAAATTACATGAAAGTTAAACAATATGCATAATTTTTTACTCGGTAGGAGTATTCTCAAAGCTGAAAGTTACTTCTGTAGTGTCCTTGGCATGTACACGAACTATCCTTTTCAAAGTATCGGCATACTGCTTATTCGTAATTTCTACGTTATACCTTCCCGGGTAAAGATTTATGGGTTCCCGTAGAGGTGTGGTTCCAACATGCCTGCCGTCTATAAAAACCTCTCCCCAGGGCTGTACTTTGCAGTCAAGACTGCCTGTTAGTTCCGGGAAATTGATTTTTACCGACTCAATTTTATCATTGGAGATATTAATTCTTCTTACATAGGGCGGATAGTCAGGATGGACAAGCTTAAGTACATGTTTCCCGGGGTCAAGCTGTATATAATCATCAAGCGGAGTAGTATCAACTTTTTTATTATCAATATAAACATCCGCATACGGCTTTGCCTCAACAAACAGCTTTCCGGGAAGTAATGAGTGGGTGGTACTATTATTTACATTTTCCTGGCTGAAATTCTGCGAGAAAATATTCCGTGAGTTTTTATCGGTAAACGTATAATTCTTTTCTGCCAGTTTAGGATTAATTACTTCTCCCTGCTCCGGTTTGAGAGAATAGTATACTCCGGCTGCTATTATTATCATAGCAACTAATATCGAAACTCCGAAAATAAGATACTTTCCGGTTCTTTCCTCTTCAACTTCTTCGATATCTACTTTGAGATCATGGTTTGAAGCTTGGATACCGAGGATACCTAAAACTTCTTCGGCCGACTGAAATCTTTTGTCAGTGTTCTTTTTCAGAAGTCCTTTAAGTATGGTTTGAATATCCTCAGGAAGATGAGAAACCTTCGCTTCGATATCCTCTTCGCTGAACGTCAGTATCTTGTTTATCGTTTCATTAATATCTTTCCCGAGGAAAGGGTTTTCATCTGTAAATAGTTCAAGAGCAACAATTCCGGCAGAAAAAAGATCCGACTGGGGTTTGAGGATTTCCCCTCTGATCTGTTCGGGGGACATATAACTCGGGGTTCCCACAATAGAAGATTGAATTGTTAGTTTTGTTTCGTCCTGCATCAGAGCAAGACCGAAATCTGCTATCTTAAGTTCTAGCCTTGGATTAACAAGCAGATTTTCAGGCTTAATGTCCCTGTGAACTATATGATTCTGATGGGCAGCATTAAGAGCCTTCATTAGTCTTATCACTAGCGATCTTTTCTGTTCAAGGGTATAGTTATTCTGTCTTATTATACTTCTTAAATTTTTGCTTTCAAAGTATTCAAAAGAAATATAAAAATGGTTCTTATGCATACCGAAATCGAGGACTTTAATAAGATTCGGATGATCAAGCTGCGCTAGTATTTTCGCCTCTCTTTTAAACCTGGCAAGGATGGTCTTATCAGATAGCTCATCTGTATTCAGGGTTTTTAAGATGATCTTCTTCCCGAGATATATATGATTCGCGAGATAAACCGTAGTGTACACATCCTTTTTGATGGTTTCGATTATCTCAAACTTATCGTATAGTATTTCTGTCGAAGTATGCTGCATTTAAACTTTTTCTTCAATCTCCTTAAGTTTCAACTGAACCCATCTTACAGAAACGCCAAGCGATTTTGCAGTGGCTGTCCTGTTTCCGTTAAATTCTTTCAGCCTCTTGATGAGGAGCATTTTTTCAAAATCTCTAAGTGTGCCGCCGAATTCCATATCACCTGATTCTTCTTCAATTACAATGTGTTCAGGCAGCAGCTTGTCCGTATCGCATAGTATCAATGCTCTTTGAAGAACATTCTCAAGCTGTCTCACGTTGCCGGGCCAGCTGTACTCTTCAAGGTTTTTTAAAGTCGCTGATGCAACCCTTATATTTTCATTTGAATATTTCTTAATAAAATAATCAACTAATAACGGTATATCACTCCTGCGTTCTCTTAATGGAGGAACCCTGATTGGAAATACATTCAACCGGTAGAACAAATCTTCCCGGAATGCCCCATCTTTAACCAGCTGTCGTAAATCTTTATTCGTCGCAGCTATTACCCTTACATCAACCTTAATTATCTGGGTATCACCGAGTCGCATAATTTCTCTGTTTTGCAGGACCCGAAGCAGTTTTGCCTGAAGAGCAAGGGAAATATCAGCTATTTCATCCAGAAAAAATGTACCCTCATCCGCTACTTCAAATAAACCTTTTTTATCGTTATTTGCTCCAGTAAAGGCTCCTTTTTTATATCCGAATAATTCGCTCTCAAGAAGGGAATCAGGTATTGATCCGCAGAATTGGGCAAGATATGGAAGTTCCCTGCGCCGGCTGAGGTTGTGTACTGCCCTGGCAACAAGCTCTTTACCAGTGCCGCTCTCTCCAAGAAGCAGAACGGTTGCGTCAGTACCCGCAACTTTATGAATAAGGGTTGCAAGTTTCTGCATGGCAGGACTATCCCCGACCAATTCTGGAATATTCTTCGATGCCTGCAGCTGATTCCTTAGAATTATATTCTCATCTTCAAGAGCTTCAAACCTTGTTATTCTATCGAGTGCAAGTGAAACGAGATTTGAAAAGAAATCAAGGAAGACCATATTTTCTTCAGTGAACTCTTTTCTGTTTATACTGCTGTCAACTAGTATTACACCCCAAACTTTATCGTTTTGTTTTATCGGTACACCAAGGATAGATTTAATGTTGTGTATCTGTATGCTTTCAAACTGGGATATGTTGGGATCGTTCTGCACATCATGATATAATACAGGGTCTCCCCGTTCAATAACTTTCTGAAGAATGCTGGAGGAAAAAACAGAAATGTCTTCGATGCTCTGCTGTTCCATATTACGGGCTCCGATGATTGAGAACTTATTTGTTTCAGAGTCGTACTTTACAAATAAACCTCTGTCTGCATGGAGTACCCGGATAATTACGTCAAGTGTTTCTTTTATCAGACTGTCCTGATAAGTTGCTGAATTTAATGCCTGACTGATCCTATACAGGGTCTCAAACTGTTCTTTACCGATTTGCTTAATATTTTCGATTGTCTCTGTGGACCCGTTCATTCTCAAATTATTTCTCCATTATTTTACACTAAAAGCTGCCGGAATTGAGCGATTTTTGTTATTGTAATTATCAATAACCCAGATAACCCACCAATAGCTGCCGGCATCAAGGCTGTCAATTGTTAACGCTGTATCCTGTGCTGGAATATTATCTTTGCTGAATACCACCTGGCTTCCGTCATTCGTAGATATCTCAATTTTATACCGGAATGAATAACCTGAATGGAAACTATCCCAGGTTAAATCGAAAGGGACTGAAGATATTGCCTGCCCGTTTGATGGTAATAGACCTGTAACCTGGCTGCTGATTATCCGTTTTACTCCACCTCCGGGAAGTATAGAAATTTCTCCAAGTACGTTTCTTACCTGGAAGTCAAATTCTAGTCCGATCGATTGTTCAATGTCCGTTAGTCCAAGTTCCTGCGGAGTAATCTCAGTTAAAAAAGTCTTGGAAGCTATGTCAAAATCCATTGCCTTCATAAAGCCAAGCTGATCATTAATAACATACACGGTATCAATATCATTATCTATATCTTTAACCATTGTCTGAATAACAAGTTCACTCATCACTGACGGTGGATTTGCAGAATTCTGCACAATACTGTAAATAGAGAGACTATCTAGCGTTGGTATTTTGTTCAGGTTAACCTGCTCATTAACTTTGCGGGTTCCTGCCCAGTCAACTGTCACGGTATCATTATGATAGCCTGCTTTACGAAAAATCAGTTGCCCGTTTTCTGTTTTTACACTTGGCACCAGGAAATTTCCGCTTGAATCTGAATAAACCATTTTATTACCTGGTTTCCAGAATACTTCGACGTCTTTAATTGGTGTATACGGGAGGCTAAAAGTTTGAACAGTTCCTTCGATACTACCAAGTTGATTATCACTTGAATTGGGATCAAGAGGATTCTCTCTCGGTGCATCGCACGAATTCAGGAAAATAATTCCTGAGACAAGTATAAAAGCTATTAAACTTTTAATTTTTTCCTCGGGCAAATACATATGAATGAAGAAAAAGTCAGGAATAATAAGAAAATTTTTCGTATCAGCCTATTTCCATGAGCACAATTTTTCGTAGTAAATGTATAAAAATTATGCCTAATATGTTAAGATAAATTAATTAACTTGCAATTTTTACGGAGTGTGTACTAAAATAAGACGAAAATTTGGTGATTTTTAGCCAATTCTATTCATTTTTTCACAACCAATAGGATCCGGTATTTTTCAGGCAGAATTTCCTCGTCTTTCACGGGGTAGGGCTGAAGTTTTAGAAGACGAATTCGGTAATTTCCTGCCTTTATTTCATCAGGTTCAAGACTGGTATTCAGCTCATAAACCCTGAACTCTGTACCATCAAATTGAATAGAAATTTCTACTTTCCCATTTCCGGCCCAAACGCACTCCACTCCTTTCGGACATCGTGAGTCCTCAATAACCCTGTTAAAAGTTATTTCTAAATCTGACTCCCGGATCTCAGCTTTTTGTCCTGGCGCGATAAAAAATTCCTCATTCACATCCGCACTTATGCTATCATCGCATCCGCTGATAGCGATAAAAGCCATAAAGCCGGCCAGAACTGCAATGACGCTATTTTTTATCTTCATCGGGTTCACAATCTTGAAAAAAAATATGAATTAATCCATATTAATTTTTTTTAATAAGTAAATGAACTTGACTGCAATCACCACCCCCGCACATTTTTAAACTAATTTTTAACTACAAAATTTTTTCAGGAACGTGAAATGCCTAATTTCAAATTTCAAATCAGTTTATTCACCGTAACTCTTGTCATTCTTCTAAGTAGTATGTCTTACTCTCAATATTTTGGAAGAAATAAAGTACAGTATAATGACTTTAAATTTAAGGTTTTAGACACTCCTAATTTCAATATTTATTTTTACCCTGAAGAGAGTAAAGGTGCACATATCGCAGCGCTTATGGCTGAAAGATGGTACAAGCGCCAGTCGTTTTATTTCGGTGATTCGTTAAATGGAAAACAGCCTCTTGTACTGTATGGAAGTTTTCCTCAATTCGTGCAGACCAATATTATAGGAGGTCAGATAAGCGAGGGCGTCGGCGGGGTAACTGAACCCCTCAGAAGGAGAATAGTTCTGCCACTCGCAGGTCCTCTAAGTGAAACTGACCACGTTATAGGACATGAACTGGTTCATGCTTTTCAATACGATATAACAGGAGCAATGAGAAGTACTTTCGGAGGTCAGGCACCCCACCTTTCCAAACTTCCTCTATGGTTTGTCGAGGGTATGGCTGAGTTTCTTACTCTTGGACCTGATGATCCATTTACCGCAATGTGGATGCGTGACGCTGTACTAAATGAGATTCCTACTGTTGATGATCTGAATAACCCTGAGTATTTCCCTTATCGTTATGGTGACGCCTTGCTTGCATATATCGCTGGTAAATGGGGCGATAAAAAAATTGCCGATCTTTTAACAACTGGAGCTTATCTCGGAAGTATTAATGACGCTATAGATACTTTATTTCACGTCACACCCGATTCTTTATCGAAATTGTGGGCCTCGGCTCTCCATAACCAGTACGATTCGCTGAAGAGTATAACAAAGAGACCTTCTAATTATGGTAAAAAACTTATCTCAGAAGATAATGGCGGAGAACTAAATATTGCGCCTGTCCTGAGTCCTGATGGAAAAAACCTGGTCTTCTTCTCTTCTAAAAATTTATTCGCTATCGATCTTTTTCTTGCGGATGCTCAAACCGGAGAAATTAAAAGAACGATTTTAAGAACAGAACTTGACCCCCATCTTGAGAGTCTCGAATTTATAAATTCGGGCGGTTCATGGAATCCTGCTGGTGATAAGTTTATATTCCCGGCCGTAACTAAGGGAAGACCTATACTCTCTATAATAAATATTAATAATGGTGATATCGAAAAAGAAAAAAGATTTGGAGATCTTGGCGAAATACTAAATCCTTCCTGGTCTCCGGATGGAAAGCAGATCGTTTTTTCAGGCATCCAGGGTGGACTCACAGACTTGTTTATTTATGATCTTCAAACCGACTCGCTCAGACGGCTGACAAATGATTCTTATGCTGAACTCCAGCCGTCTTGGTCCCCAGATGGAAGCAGCATAGCGTTCGTGACAGATCGATTCACAACTGATCTTAAAGACCTTGATATAGGAAAATATCATATCGCGCTGATGAATCCTGATAACGGTGAAATATCTGAAATTGAAACTTTTAATGATGCTAAAAATATTAACCCTCAATGGTCACACGATGGTAAAAGTATCTATTTCCTATCCGCACCACAGGGAATAACTAACCTTTATAAGGTTAACCTCGACTCAGATGTTATCACTCAGATAACAAATCTCTTTGTGGGAATCACGGGCATTACCGATATCAGTCCGGCCCTCTCGGTTGCGGGTCCTGATGATGAAATAGCAGTAGGCACTTTTGAAAAAAGGAAATACAACATTTACAGATTTAATACTGTTAATCCTGAAAAGCCTGTACAGCTGAGCGGACCCGATCCAGCAAAGCTTCCGCCGGAAACAAGAGCTTCTACTCTTCTTGTTAATAGTTTTGCCGACCCCAATTACGGTCTGATGTCAGACAGCAGCTTCAGCGTTACAGATTATTCTCCTTCCCTTTCTTTAACCGGCATAAGTCAGCCTTCAGTAGCGGCCGGTATTGATAGATTCGGAACATATGTCGGCGGAGGAATATCTCTGCTGTGGACCGATATGCTCTCAAATTATACACTATCAACAGCTCTGCAGGTGCAGACTAATCCAGGTATATCTTTCTTTAATTCAATTTCTGCGTTCGTCGGATACCTTAATACCGCGCACAGATGGAACTGGGGTGTAGCGGCTCAGCAGCTTCCACTGATATATCTTGGATTTGGTGCATACGGCCAGACCATAAATGGTGAACCGGCCTATGTTGAACAAAGAATGATTTACCAGGAAACTCATAGAGAACTAACAGGTATTCTGATGTATCCTTTTAGCCAGGTCTTAAGGGTTGAGCTTACAGGGGGATACCAGAATATCTCGTATAATAATAGTGTGGAAACCCGGGCCGTTTCCCTTATTTCAGGCCAGCTCCTTGAAGATAAAACTGAGGATCTCAGTGCACCTTCGGCAATTAACCTTGGAACTGCAAGTGCGGCATTGGTGTATGATAATAGCTACTTCGGGGCAACAAGTCCTATCCTTGGAACACGGTACAGACTCGAAGCTGATGAGTATGTAGGTACTTTGTACTGGACAAATCTGTTAGCCGACTACAGGAAGTATATAATGCCCATTATGCCTTTCACCCTTGCCGGAAGAATCCTGCACCTTGGAAGGTATGGCAGAAGTGCTGAGGATGAAAGATTATATCCATTATTCCTCGGATATCCTGATCTTGTCAGGGGTTATCAGTATGGAACTTTTTCTGCTTCCGATACCGATCTATTCAACAGAATAGTCGGAAGTAAAATGCTTATCGCAAATTTTGAACTTCGCTTCCCGCTCCTGGGATTATTCGGGATAGGTGAAGGCTATTATGGATTCCTCCCTATTGAATTCGGAGGATTTTTTGATACGGGACTTGCATGGGATCAAAACGATAAACCCTGGTTCGCTGGAGGCGGCAGAAAACCTGTAAGCAGTGCGGGACTTGTCGCAAGAATCAATTTGTTCGGCTATCTGATTGGTGAAGTAGATTTTGTAAGGCCTCTCAACAGGCCTGATAAGAGCTGGTTGTGGGAATTTAATTTCTCGCAGGGATTTTGATGCGTCTTAAACTGCTTCCGGAGTTTTGCTCAGAAGCAGACTGTAATCGTTAAGTAGTAAATCGAGCTTAACGGGGATAATGTTCAGGCTGTCTCGTGAAAATGGCTTAGATATTTCAAGCGATAGTCCGTAACAATTTAAATGTATGCCTTTTAGCTTAAGTTTTTGAAGCATTCTGTGCATTTTAATCAAATTTGTTTCCGCTTTATTGCAGACCAGCGAGATCGCCAGAGGATGACCGAGGGAATATGTAAACCTGAAAGTAGAATCATTATAATTACCCCACAGAATATATTTTATTTCGTTATCAGGATTGCCGCCGTCATCCTTCTGTAGGAAAAAATTAATTCTGTCTCGATGACTTCTAACAATTCTGCAGAAGAGATGCCTTGTTTTATCATAGTTGATGAATCTTAAAAAAATGATCAGGATAAAAAGGGGCACCACTACTATTATTGATCCTGCAACGGGGTCAAATACCAGGTCAATTATATTGTATTCCCAGAGGTTCAGATAGCAGCCGAGTAAATAAAATATAAGGAAGATAAGGGCGGTTATACCAAGCATCAGACTCATCGAGAGCTTCAGCTTTTCGTAATTCAAGATAAAATATTTCTTAAATCTCTTCAGCATTTTTTATCCGGAAGTTTAATCAATCCGTCCCCGAAATCGTTGATCCAAACCTGAAATGCCGTTTTCATATGCCTTCCCTGCAAATCCTTGCATATCTTAAAAGGCAACTTAGCTTTTTCAGATTAGTAAATCAACAAGCGCTAATTAAGATGAGATTTAAGATATTTACCTGTCCATGATTTTTTGTTTGCCGCTACCTCTTCGGGAGTACCTGAGGCAACTATCTCCCCTCCCTTATCCCCGGCTTCAGGACCCATATCTATGATGTAGTCGGCGCACTTTATTATCTCGAGATTGTGTTCGATAATCACGACTGAATTATCTCTCTCGAGCAGGAGGTTAAAACAGTTCAGCAGCTTTGAAATGTCATCAAAGTGAAGCCCTGTTGTAGGTTCGTCAAAAATAAAAAGAGTATGCTTACGGTCGCGCTGGGAAGTCAGGTGAGAAGCTAGTTTGATCCGCTGCGCTTCACCGCCGGAAAGAGTATTAGATGGCTGGCCGAGCTTAATATAACCAAGGCCTACATCAGAGAGAACCTGCAGATACTTAACTATCTTATCATTTCCCTTGAAGAAATTCACTGCTTCATCCACCGTCATATTGAGAACTTCCACGAGGTTTTTACCCCGGTATGTAATGTCGCGTATTTCCTTTTTATACCTTGTGCCGTTGCAGTCTTCACACTCCAGATAGAGATCGGCAAGAAACTGCATCTCGACTTTTATGAAGCCATCACCCTGACAAGTTTCGCATCTTCCTCCTGGAACGTTGAAGGAGAAATAGCCTGGTTTATAACCTCTTGCTCTGGCCTGGTGCGTTGAGGCAAATAGTTCTCGTATAAGTTCGAAAGCCTTGATATAGCTTATCGGGTTGGAACGAGGAGTCTTGCCTATGGGCGACTGATCAACGATCTCAATCTCGTCAATATATTCAATCCCCTTTATATCATCAAAGTCACCGATTTTAGGAGGATTGAATCCCAGATATTTCGCTATGCCTCCATATAACACATCATGTATAAGGGTGCTTTTCCCGGAACCGCTTACACCTGTAATTACCACAAACTTGTTCAAAGGGATGGAGATCTCCAGGTTCTTTAAGTTATGTTCTCTGGCTCCCGTTATTTTGATTTCTTTAGTTTTCCTTGTTCTTCTCTCTGAAGGAACAGGTATACTGAGTTTGCCCGAAAGATATTTACCTGTGAGAGAATTTTTCTCCTTTATAACGTCCTCGTACGTACCGGCAGCAACAATTTCTCCTCCTGCCTCACCGGCCCTGGGACCCATATCAACAAGAATGTCAGCCGACCGCATCATATCCGGATCGTGCTCTACGATAAGAACAGTATTTCCGATATCCCTCAGGTTCTTAAGAATATTGATAAGTCTTTCATTATCCCTCGGGTGAAGTCCTATACTTGGCTCATCTAGCACGTAGAGGGTCCCTACCAGCGAGGAGCCCAGTGAAGTTGCCAGGTTTATCCTTTGCGTCTCTCCGCCTGACAAAGTACTGCTTAATCGGTCGAGCGTTAGATAGCCTATGCCGACATTGTTCAGAAATGTAAGTCTTTTTATGATTTCTTTCAGCACTCTCTCTCCAACCATAGCGTCATATTCCGAAAGCCGAAGATTAGAGAAGAATTCAAGAGACTGTTCAATTGGTATCCTGACGGTATCATAAATCGAATTACCGTCAATTTTCACCTGGAGTGCTTCCCTTCTTAACCGGGAACCCTTGCAGGCAGTGCAGGTTGAATAACCGCGGTATCTGCTGAGAAGAACCCGGACATGCATCTTGTATGTTTTGCTCTCAAGCTTTTCAAAGAAACGATCAATTCCTGTATAATCGCCGAATCCTTTCCGTACAGCGGCAACCTGCTCGGGTTTTAATTCTTTGAATGGAATATTTATAGGGATGGCGTACTGTTTAGCATTCTGTATTAGATCCCTCAGATGTACACTGTACTTAGCAGAACGGAAAGGAGCGATCGCACCATCAACTATACTTAAATTGGGATTAGGTACAACAAGGTTCATATCAATTCCTATGGTCTTGCTGAATCCCTGGCATACAGGACAAGCGCCAAATGGATTATTAAATGAAAAGAAC
The DNA here is from genome assembly GCA_963771705.1 of uncultured Bacteroidota bacterium. Lineage (GTDB taxonomy): Bacteria > Bacteroidota > Ignavibacteria > Ignavibacteriales > Ignavibacteriaceae > DATFVA01. The sequence goes on along the minus strand of CAVYUP010000008.1, from coordinate 38,006 downwards.
CTTGGCTCGGGTTCCTCATACCTTATTCCGCAGCATTCATAGAACTTATTGAAATCTTTTTCTTCACCTGTTTCCGCGTTTATAATAATAAGCCTGTTCTCCCCTTCCTTGAAGGTCACTTCTATAGAATCAGCTAGCTTTTCCCTTATTTCACCTGGTGAAGCTTTAAACCTTTCAATCACAACCCTTATACCGTCTTTCTTCCTGGGAAGTACCTCCTCCTCGCTCAGATCGACCATCTTATTATTAAAGTAGATTCTGAAGAATCCCCTTTTCTGAAGCAGATCTATTTCCTGCTTAACTGTTGTACCGTCATGGACATGGAGCGGGAATGTTAAATAAAATTTGGTGCCGGCTTTCTGTTCTTCAAGCCATTCCGTAACTGTTGTGGTAGTGGCCTTTTTTACTTCTTTACCGCATTCAAAACAGATCGTCTTCCCTATCCTCGCGAAAAGCAGCCTGAGGTAATCATATACTTCAGTGGTTGTGCCTACTGTAGAACGGGTGTTCCTTCCGCCGGTTTTCTGTTCAATTGCAACAGCAGGACTTATGCCCTGGATGAAATCAACATCCGGTTTATTCATTCGTTCAAGAAACTGACGTGCATAAGCAGAAAGACTTTCAACATATCTTCTTTGACCTTCTGCATATATAGTATCAAATACGAGTGATGACTTTCCGCTGCCGCTGACACCGGTAAATACAATCATCTTGTTCCTTGGTATCTCGAAGCTTAGATTCTTTTAAATTATGCTCGCGCGCGCCTTTAACTATTATTTTCTTTTCTTTGGCAGCCATTTAGTTTCAATTAAGTTTGGAATTTTGAAACCTTAAATTTACAAAAACTTAACGAAGAATTGGTGGTAAAAATATGCGCATCATGGCAGGAGCACCCCAGTAATAAAGGAGGTAAACATCATATTTTTAATTCATTGGAAAATGTGTGAATCAGCCTGAGCCCCTAAATTCACAGGGGAAGATAAATGAAACATCCTGCAGGCAGTAGAGAAAGGATATTCTCTGAGAAGAAAACAGGGTTAAAGATTTGAACAACCCGACTACTTGCTAGAAGTCTGTGCCTCGAGAGATTTCAACTCCTTAATCCGGTTGTCAATCAGCTTCATTTTTTCATCGAGCTCTTGAAGCTTTGCATTTATATCATCTTCATATTCTGCTTTATCCCAGTAACCACGGTTTTCAAAATAGCTCTTGAATAACCAGTTATGTTTAAGAGCCTCCATATTTTCTGCAAGTCGTGATGCCGCCAGGCGTGCGTCGGCTGTTGTCTTTTGAATATTTGACATAGTCTCACGAAGTGTAGAGTCAAAAGGAGTACCATTCACAAGCATTTCACCGAGAATGCCTTTGCCTTCTTTAATCCCCGACAGGATTGAATCGAGATCAGCAACAGTTGAATCAACATTGGTCACCACACTTTTCACACCTTCACCCACGTTATTGAAAAGGTCGGTTACCTTATCAAGTTCACCGGTTATGGACTGCAGGCTCTTATCCGCCTGTTTTGTAAGGTTTGTTGCATCTGTATATAATTCATCATCTACAAGGAGTTTACCGATAGAACCTTCACCTCGGTTTACCCTCGATACAATTTCGGAAAGGTCTTTGGTCATTTGTTTGGTATACTGCATTACCCCCTGAGTTTCTTCGATTACAGCGGAAATGCTCATAGGCTCTTTGGTTCGGATGGTTCCTCCCTCCCTTACGCGATCTGCTGATGCGCTTCCAATCTGCAGAACTACCACCTTATTTCCCACAAGACCTTCAGTCTCAATAGTGGCCCTTGTATCAGTGCGGATAAAACGTGCAACATCATCTTTAATGCTCATTGTAACCTGAACCCGTCCGGTTGTATCATTCACAATCTGAACGTCTTTAACAGTACCAACATCAATACCGCTGAGCCGAACTGTAGCACCGCTCTTCAATCCCTGAACAGTCTTAAAATACGCCTTAATATTAAAAGTTGAACTGAAAAGCTGTTCCTTTCCTCCGAGCATAAATATTGCCACAACAAGTATTGTTATTCCGAGGAAGATAAAAATTCCAAGTTTTACAGTAGAAGTTTTTTTAGCCATATATTTTCTCAACTATTTGCATCGACTATTTCCCCGCTGAAAAAGTTTTTAAGAAATTTATCATCAGACGATTCAAGCTCTTTGATGTCACCTTCAAATTTGATCTTTGCATCCTTCAGAACAATGGCTGAATTCGCAACAATCTTCGCACAGATAAGATCATGAGTAACGACAATGGAAGTACTGTTAAGATCTTCCTGAAGTTCTACTATTAGCTGGCTTATCTCCTTCGTTGTAATTGGGTCAAGTCCTGTTGTAGGTTCATCATAGAGTATAAGCATCGGCTCTGTTATAATTGTTCGTGCCAGTCCTATTCTCTTTTTCATTCCGCCTGAAAGTTCAGCAGGTTTTTTATCTATTGCTTTTTCCAGTCCTACTTTTTGAAGGACGGATTTAACTTTTTCAAGACGTTCATCAGCAGAAAAATCAAAGTTCCTGATAAGAGGAAATTCAAGATTTTCTCTTACCGACATAGAATCATACAATGCGGCTCCCTGGAATAAAAAACCAAGATGCTTCCTTATTTCATTCATTTCATTAATAGGAAGATTGAGAACGCTTTTGCCATTAATAATTATGTCTCCTTCATCAGGTTCGAGTAATCCTACCATACATTTTAATAATACACTTTTACCTGTTCCGCTCCGTCCGAATACAACAAAATTTTCACCTTCCTCAACCTTAAAAGAAATATCCTCAAGCACCACGTTGTCGCCGAATGCTTTCGAAACGTTCTTAACCTCAACCATTATTTTGCCCATATCCACACCGTGAGCTTAACGAGTACCATATCTACCAGAAGTATAAGCAAAGAGGACATCACAACAGCGCTGGTCGATGCCTTTCCTACTCCCACAGTTCCATTCTCTGTAAAATATCCTTTAAATGAACCGACTGCTCCTACTATAAAACCGAAGACAAAAGTCTTTAGAATTCCTGGGATAAGATCCGAAAATTCGAGGGATTTAAAAATCGCGTTAATGTATAACTGAAAAGTGGTGCCTGTTGAAAGCTTCATTGAAACAAATCCGCCTATTATCGCCAGGAAATCAACGTACAGGGTAAGGATCGGAAGAATAAACGTGCAGGCCAGTATCCTTGTAACAACAAGGAACTTGTAGGGGTTTACAGCCGAAACTTCCATCGCATCAATCTGTTCTGTTACACGCATTGAGCCAAGTTCGGCCCCTATTCCTGAGCTGACTCTCCCTGCAAATAGCAGAGCAGTTAAAACAGGACCAAGTTCACGGACCACTGACAAGGAAACCATGCTTGGAAGATATGATTCTGCGCCGAATCGCTGCATAACAGGCTGACTCTGCATTGCCAGTACCAGCCCGATAATAAACCCTGCTACTGTAACTATAGGCATCGTCTTTATGCCAAGTTCATCCATATGCTTCTTTATTTCACCGAATTCATAGGGCGGTAGAAAGACACTTTTAAAGAATCTCAGGGAAAAGGTTGTTAATCCTGCGATCGTACTGAAGAAGCTGGTTAAAGATTCACTAAAGTCGACCGGATTATCTTTTTTGAGGCTGTCCACTTAATAGACTTTGTTGGTAAATAATTTAGTTTGCACTAAAGAAAATAATAAAAAATGTTCCTGAAAAAAAGGATGTCGGGTTTATCATTTAGTTAATAAGTGAGATGCAACATATTATATTACAAAAACTTAGAAGAAGGAAGTATAAACGGAGAAGCCTTAGCAGTTCGGAGAATTTTGGGGAGATTTTAACCGAAGTTTGAATGGCTCAGTAATTCGTCTCATAGCCGATACTTAGAACATATCTGGAGGTTATACCGAAAGTGGTATTTCCATTCCTGCCTATTACCGTCCACAAGCCCGGAGAAAACCCGTTTATATTAATAATGCCGGGATAAATATCAATACAGGCAAAATATTCTTTAACACCGCTCATGGTTACCGAGGCCAGCAGTGAATTATTCCTGTCATAATAAACCCCCGCCTGCCAGCTGGTCTCAATCGTTCTCCACCTGGCTGAACCCGGCAGGTTGACAAGATGTTTTGACCGGAAACCTACACCGAAGGAAAGGTTATCTCCGGATTCGAGCTTTTGGGAAAGACCTGCTACCCCGCCCATTCCATAACGATAGAAGAGTGAATAAGTATCCGAAAATGGCAGCTTCCACTTCATAGAAAAATACTGTCCCGCATTTACTCTGCCGTTCGGAAACAGGATAGTTGCCTGAAGCGACCAGTCTGACAGGTTAAGTGTTTTACTGAAAAATTCGTTTATAGAGTCGAAGCTGAAAAGAACCATCCCGCCGAGATCAAATATATAGATGTCAGAGACTTCATCAACACTCCATACTTCACTCGGCCCCGATTCCAGCATCTCATTTAATATATGGTGGGCCATAAGTGTTACTGAGGATAATAGCCAGGGAACAGGGTAATTATGCATCCGGTACCACTCTTTCATAGCTGTGAACAGCATACCCCCGCCTATAAGATGTTGCTGATAGTTCGGTATCCATTGCATCTCTTCTTTTTTAAAACTGATCGGAAAAAATTCTGTGCGGAGAAATTTGTTCCAGCCGTAATGACTAATGTTCTCAAAAGGATGGCCAAGACTCCTCATCACAATATGGAAGGTCTTCGCATACTCCTGATCCCCTATCCTGTTTGATACCGACTGAAGCTGGGTAACGTCAAAGCTTCCGTTTATAAATAAGCTGATTGGATTTAATAAAGCTTCACTGCCGTAAGGCTTTCCTGTATAGAAATAATTTTTCTCCTGTCCCTCAAGAAGCGGAGAGATAAAAATGATAAAGATGATTGCGGCTGAGATCGTTCGCAGCCTGAATTGAGAGGAGTACATCTGATTAAATTTTATATTAATACTCGCCAAATTTACTTAATATTTGGAATGCAAATTAATCTGCTTTTTACTCAAATGCATTAGGATAGTGAATGATCTCAGGGTTTTCGGGGTTCTCAAATAAAACAGTAACAACATCGAACCGGCATTCAACATCTTCAATTCCCTTTTCAAATAAGTAAAGCTCGGCAACCCTTTTTACCTGCTTAACCTTGGCGGGAGTAACACCGTATACAGGATCGCCCATTTCAAGATCCTTGCGTGATTTAACTTCAACAAATACAAGGGTATCACCGTCTTTGGCAATTATATCCAGTTCTCCTCTCCCGAAGCGGTAATTAGTTTCGATGATGTGTAATCCCTTTTTTCTTAATTCTTCCGCAGCTTTTTCTTCTCCGAGTTTCCCCAGCTCTTTTTGAGTAATTTCCATATTAATCAGTCGGAGGTTCCATCTCAAATTCAAGTTCAGGTTCAAGACCTTCTTCGAGGATCCTTCGTAAAAATGTCTTTCTGTGAAGAGGAGAAGCTCCGTAAATTTTTATTGCTTCGATATGTTCCTGTGTTGCGTATCCTTTATTCTTAGACCAGAGATATTGAGGGAAACGCGGACAAAGTCTTTTCATAATTCCATCCCTGGCTACCTTAGCAACAATTGAAGCAGCGGCGATTGAAAATGATTTGGCATCGCCTTTTATAACAGGGATAACAGGAACCCGATAATCAAAACCTTTATTTCCGTCAACAAGTACAAGGTGAGGCTGCACCTTCAGCCGTGTAAGTGAAGTATACATTGCAAGAAGTGAAGCCTGAAGGATGTTAATTCTGTCTATTTGGGCATGTGAAATAACAGATACGGAACAGGCAAGACACCGGTCAAGTATTCTTGGAAGGACTTTTTCTCTCTCTTCCTCAGTAAGCATCTTCGAATCTCTTATTCCATATATCACTATATCCTTTGGAAAGACTACAGATGCGGCAACCACAGGTCCTGCAAGGGGCCCTCTTCCAACTTCGTCAGCACCAGCTATTAATTCAATGGTGTCAGTACGGTATGAATTATCGAATTTTCTCATCTTCCAAAGTATATTGCTGTAAGTCCGAAAATCATATTTAATTTTAGAATAAAACTTAATTTATTCAAGTTGAATGTCGGACTGGTATCAAAAAGTGATTTAATTACATAGATGAGCAGAGGATCTACTACCGCCATAATGATCAGAAAATACTCAATCCCGTAATAACCTTTTAAGAACGGCACAAATGTAAAAAGTACCAGCAAAAGTAAAAAGGCAGATACAAGCTTTTTTGAAAAATCCAAACCGTAAAGCTGAGGGAAAGTTAAAATCCCTGCTATTTTATCTCCCGGAATATCTTCCATGGTTTTTATACCCTCACGGGCAAAGTTTATAAGAAAAGCAAAGACAGCCGGAATGACAGCCTCATATATATTCCCTGCTATTATTCCTCCGAATATAAATACGAATCCCGTAAGGAATGAAACCACAAAATTTCCAAGTAAAGGAATTTTCTTAAGCCCGATCGAATAAATAAGCAGAAGCAGATGCGTTAAAATTATTATGCCTAGTATAACCCAACCGAGAATTTCAGCAAGAACCAGGGAAATTAGTACCAGTGAGAAGTAGAAATTAAGTGATGCCCTTTTTGAAACCCTTCCCGAAGCAAGCGGCCTGCGGGGTTTGTTTACTAAATCAGATTCATAATCCCATATATCGTTGATAACATTCCCTGCTCCGGCCGTAAGTGAAGCTGCGGCGGCTGCCAGGAGAACTATTAAGCTGATGGATGTTGACTGCGAACAGATTATTACTGCAGCGACTACAGATATAAACGTAATAATGACATTAAAAATCCTTACCAGGGAGATCAGACTATAAATTTTTGCGAGGTAGTTCATTCATTCAATGAGTTTTAGAAAAAAGCTCAAACTAAATTCGTTATTTTTATCTGGCAAAAATTACGAATTGTCTTCCATTATTTCATTTTATTAATGGGAATTAGAATTCGTTTACTATACCGAAATGAATTTTACCGTCAGAGAAGGAATCTCCCGCTGCCAGCGCAAAACTTACAGCGAGCACACCAACACCTGTTTCAATATTCAGCCCAACGCCATACCCTGTTTTGAAACCTTCCTGTTCTAGAATGTTTCGTTCGGGTTCAGGTTTTCTGTAATAATATCCAGCATCAAAAAAGAGAAAGGCAAATGTCCTCCTTGTTAAAAGGAGACGATATTCAAGGTTGCCCCAGCCGATCCTTGAACCAAGGAACTGGTTTTCTCTGTATCCTCTAAGTGTATTGGTTCCGCCAAGCCTGAATAAATCACTATCCTCAAAAAATGATCCTCTTAATTCTTTACCGTGAAGACTTAACGCTACAATCTGTCTGTTGAAAAGTTGGTAATAACTGCCGATATCGAGGGCAAACCTCTGCAGGTTTAAATTTGTTTTTATTTCTGCTGTTATAAATTCTTTTGGTCCGTATATCCTTTTACGGCTGAACGAATAGGAAGTAAGAAATAACAATCCCCCGGTTGGTGAATACGGGTCATCTCTGCTATCGAATTTAAGGTTCAATCCTGTGGTTAAAGCACTGCTGTTAAAAACGGTTTGCATTGGATTTTTGTTAATCGTGGGAATTACACGTTCAGATGAGATGAGTACCGATGCAGAAATATCTTCTGTTGCAAGATATTCTAATGATCCTCCGATTTTTCTCTGTACATAAGTTGAATCCTGCTTGCGCTGATAAAAATCGCCGTTGATGTTAAAAGGATAACCGAATAGCCAGGGCTCGAGATATTTTAGTTCAAGTTCCTGTGAGTATCGGTCAAACTGCTGCCATCTTACAGCAGCCGCCCGTCCGGTTCCGAAAAGATTCCGCATACTAATGTCTACAAGACCTGTAAAGTAGCCCTTTTCATTGTCTTTTGTTCCGGGGATGTAACCGATTATTCCGTCAAAATTATTTGTCTGTTTCTCTTTAACGTTTAACGAAAGGACTCCCTCCCCTTCACTGTTTATAAAGAACTGCGGCGGACTGACCGGTTCAAAGAAACGGAGCCTGTTCAACCTTTTGGGGAGTTCATCAATTTTAGACTGTGAGTATATCTCTCCTTTATTCAGCCTGAGCTCACGCATAATTACATAATCTTTGGTGGAGGAATTCCCTGTTATTTCAACCCTGTCGATCTTCCGGTTCTCTCCTTTTTTGAAATCAATATATATGTCTGCCAGACTTTCATCCTTCAGAGAATCATAATAAACGTAAACCGAGTTGATAATAACTTTAGCGAAGGGATTCCCGGAGTTTTCATAGTAACTGAGAGAATTTGCAATGGAGGTTTCAAGATCTGATTTATTGAATATTTCTCCCTCCAGGAAGTCAAAAAGAGGAAGTATTTTTACAGTATCTTCCGAATCAGCTTCGGTATAGGTGAAATGATTTATGTAAGTGGGCCTCCCCTCATCAATGGAAAGGTTTAAGGTTACTCCCTGTGAATCTGGAGAAAGTACTGCAAAAGCAGTATCGAACCCGCTTTCAAGATATCCCCTTTTACCGAGCTCTACCGCGATATTGTTCTTCAGGGTGTCCAGGAGGTTCTGAGAATACTTTTCTCCTGTATTCAGACCGCTCCAGTTAAAATAATCGTCATCATCAAAAACACGGTTGCCATCAACATTGAAATCTTTAATAACCTGTGCTGACAATGAAGAAATGAATAATAAAAAGACGGGTATGTATTTAACGAGGCGTAACATCTAAAGTTTTCATTTTCTTGCCTATTGGAACAACTTCAACTATATCAATCAGTTTATCAGCATCCCTTAGAGGGACATTGCCGGCATCTTTCCTTGAAGCATTCTGTGCACCCAGCGAAACTGCTAATTTTAATCCTTCTTCAAAAGTCAAATCGTTGTGCCAGCTGTATATAATTCCTGCCATAAAGCTGTCGCCGCTTCCAATGGAATCAAATGTCTCCACCAACGGAGGGACTGCCTTAAAATGAAAATCGAAGTTAGAGGAATAAAAGAACTTTTCCCCGTTCGTAAGATAGCTCTGCTTAATACCCTTTTTATATAGTTCGTCCATAAAAGAAATTATGCTGTCCTCAGAATCTAATTCAACCTTCAGCGAATCCCTCAGTTCCCCCATGTTATTGTGCAGTATCGTAGGCCCCGCATCTATGCAGTTCCGCAGGTGATCTCCATAGGTATCACAGATAGAAATTTTATCGTACCGGTTGGCAGCCTCAATACCGAAGGCAATAATATCCTCGGTATTTTTGGAGGGAGAACTTCCGGAAAATATAACTATCTCACAATTTTGAATTATTTTATCGAGTTTTTCTTTGAACTCATCTGCTTCATCAGAAGATATATCGGGATTTTTCCCGAACAAACTTGTTATATGCTTTTTGCTTTCATCTATAATTACTACGCCTTCACGGGTTTCTGAATCCGTTTTTACTGCTGTAAAATTAATCCCTTCTCTGTTAAGAATGTCTCTTATACGTTTACCGTTAATTCCGCCAAGGAAGGTGAACGCAAGTCCCGGAGTATCAAGCTGATTCAGCTGGCGGCTTACATTTAAGCCCTTTCCTCCTGCCTGGAGAAGCAGTTCTCCATTCCTGTTGCTGCCGGGATAATTGATGCTCTTAAATGAATATCTTCTTTCAAGCAGCGGATTTAAAGTAACGGTTACAATCATATCTACCTGTAGCGATAATCATCCCCGTATAGGGGGGTTATAAGCCTGTAATCTCCAAAGCCGTTCTCGTCAACAAAAACAAACTGTTTGTTCATCTGGTAATACTGCCAGATCTCATAAGGCTTTGAATCCACATCGAAAGGATGACGGTCTACGTTATTAGGTGCACCTAGCAGAATAAAGACCATTCCCCGATCGGTTTTCCAGCCTTTTACATAATGAGAAAAATGCTGATTAGCATATTCAATTCTGCGGTAATATTCATTGAATACTTCATTTTCTTCAGTAGAGGGACTGGGATCTTTCTTCTTCCAGAATTCCAGGTACCTTTTCGTTTTTTCTTCCTTCGTCTTCGCGTCCTTTATGTAGTCGAGCTCCGATTGAGAAGCAATGTATACCATTTGATCAACCGCAAGATCAAGATCTTTTACAGTAGTAGGAACACCGCTCCATCTTGAATAGAAACCTTTGTTTGTAGAGGCAACCGCAACACCTTTGTTGTTAAGGAGTGAGATTGTTAAAAGGTATTTGCCGAGACTTATTGAACTGTCCTTTATCGTGTGGAAAATCTGGGTTTTCCCGGAATCGAGATGCTGAGCTTCGTTGCTCTGAAAAATTACATCCTCTTTATCATTTGTAATTATGTATTCCATTCTCATATCCCTGGCGGAATCTGAGTATGCCTCAAAAAATACGGGAACACCCTCTTTTTGAGTTGCCACATTCCCGGATACATTTGGAAGTATTTTTTTTGCGTCTCCGTCAGCCGACATCTTCGCAATAAAAATAACATCACTTAATGCCGGTGGTTCTTCCAGCGACCTTACCTTAAAGGGGTTTTCAGTAGAATACTCCTTCTTCGATTCTTTATCCTCTACAGAACTCCTTATTATATATGAACCGGGAGCAAGAAAAAACGACTTAAAGCTCAGGTTATAATTATTTTGGCTATTGGTCTGTTCAAAGTCTTTTTCGTTAACTTCCTCGTTCCATACCTTCTCAACTATCAGTTTGTCCCTGCTCTCATTAAATACAGATATGGTAATAGTGTAGCTCGCAGTAAATCCTTTATCGGATTTTACAAATTGTATTTGGTTATAGGGTACCTGTATAAAAGCATCTACCCTTGTAGTCGAGCTGTCAGGTGTATTAAAGTTGAGATAGTCATGATAGAATTTCGGGAGAGTTCTGGTCTCATCAGGTTGATCAGCAGTTTCAACCTGAGCATATAACGATTGGCATAATAGAAAAAACAGAATGATTTTTAATAAATTTTTCATTTTTTTATCCCGTTCCGGGAAATGTTAGCATATAAATCATATTCATTATAATCAAAAACATCAACAGTATAAAACTCACCCGGTTTTAGTTTTCTGCCGTTGGAGGGAATAAGAACTTCACCGTCAACCTCAGGAGCGTCGCGGTATGATCTCCCTATATAATAATCTCCTTCTTTTCCCTCAATCACAACTTCAAGATTACTTCCCTGAAACCTTCCATTTATCTTTAATGATATTTCTTTCTGAATTTCCATCAGAGTATTTTTTCTTTCCTGCTTAACCTTTTCGGGCACAGGATCACCAAGAATAAAGCTGCTGGTATTTTCTTCCATAGAAAATGTGAATGTTCCAATTCTATCAAATTCTGTTTCTTTAACAAACTCACATAGCTCTCTGAATTCTTCCTCACCCTCATTCGGGTAACCGACAATAAAAGTTGTTCTTATCGTGATACCAGGTATCCGGTCTTTTAGTTTCTTTATCAGGTCTCTCGTTCTTTTTGCTGTAACTCCTCTCCTCATAGATTTCAAAACATTATCAGATATGTGTTGAAGAGGAATATCGACATATTTACAAACCTTTGGATTGCCGGCGATTTCATCGATAAGTTCATCCGGGAATTGTGAAGGATAGGCATACATTAAACGGATCCATCGAATACCGTCTACTGCGCTTAACCTTTTCAGGAGCTCAGCAATCATCTTTCTGCCGTATATATCCTTACCATAATCCGTTGTATCCTGGGCAATTAGCACCAGCTCTTTTGCGTTATTCCTGGCTAGGAATTCTGTTTCCCTCACAAGTTCTTCAATAGATTTTGATTTGTGTTTTCCCCGCATTAAAGGAATGGCGCAGAATGAACAGGGGTGATCGCATCCCTCGGAAATCTTAAGGTAGGCGGTGTGAGAGGGAGATGAAAGAACTCTTTCTCCAAGAAGTTCATATTTTAATTCCCCGCCAAGTTCATTGAGAATATCTTCATATTTTTCAGTCCCGAACCAGGAATCGACTTCGGGAATCTCTCCACGCAGGTCTTCCATATATCTTTCAGAAAGACATCCTGCTACAATAACCTTCTTCAGATTTCCCTGGTTTTTAAGTGAAACCGCGTTCAGGATTGTATTAATTGACTCTTGCTTTGCTGTCTCTATAAAACCGCAGGTATTTATTATAACCGTGTCCGAGTCTTCCGGATTATCGTTCAGCTTAAATTTATTAAGCTTAATCTGGTTCATCAGTCTTTCAGAATCCACTGTATTCTTTGAACATCCGAGCGTAATTATACTAACACCCGATTTATGTTTATTACTCATACAAATCTATGTTTCAGACAAAAAATTTAAGGTAAAGCAGAATTACAGGTGCAGTATAAAGGAGAGAATCAAATCTGTCGAAAATTCCTCCATGACCCGGAATTATCCCTGAAGAATCTTTAACTCCGGCGTCACGTTTAAAGAGAGATTCAACAAGGTCTCCAATCTGACCTATTGTTCCGATAATTATACCAAAAATAACTACTGATGTCCAGCTAAGGAAGTCTAAAATAATTACTTTTGCCAGCAGCATCGTCAAAATGGAGAAAAAAAAGCCGAATATGGCGCCTTCCCAGCTCTTTTTGGGACTTACACGTGGAAAAAGCTTATGTTTTCCAAGACTGGTGCCTCCGAAGAATGCCGCTGAATCACAGATCCAGATTGCGGCAAGTATGGAAATTATTAGGAAGCCGCCGCGCTGATACAAATAATCAATCCTGGGGTAAAATTCCCTGATTGATAGCAGGGCATCAGCAAAAAAACCTATATATAATATACCGAGCAGGGTTGCCCCGATATTTAATATCGCTGAACCTTTATTCCTGAATAACTCAAACAGAGTAAGAATAATTGTTAGTGCAAGTATGAGGTAGTATGTATCAAGGTAATGAAAAAAAACGTTCACAAGAAGAAGCAGGATGAAAATTATACCGATTCCTGTGTTAACATAAACGGTCTTATTTTTCACAAAGCGGCTGAATTCAAAGAAAGAAACAATAGCTATTATAGCTGTAAACAGGAAAAAATATATTCCCCCGAAATAGCTTACCGCAAGGATAATCGGTATAGCAGCAAGGGAAACTAGTACTCTCTGAGTTGTGTTGCCCAGCGCCATCAGGAATTATTCTTCTTCGTTTTCTTCACTGCTCGCCTGGTTCTTTATATCTTCAATAAAGTTCAGAGCCGACTTAACATCTTCATTTCTGACGTATAACTTTACCAGGGAAAAATCCCCCGGTGCTGGAAAATTCCTGTCCTTTTGTGAGAGTATCGAGGTTTTTATACCTGCACTTTCCAGGTTATCCCTCAGCATTTCAACGTCATATTCCTGACCAGAGGTGTAAACCACCTGCCAGTTTTCTTCGGTCCATTCTTCTGGCTGCACAAAGTATTCATCGTCCACAAGCCTGGTACCGCAGTCGGGGCAAATGGTAATTCCTTCAACATATTCGTATTCGCAATTAGGGCATACAGGCATATATCCTCCTTAAGTAATAATCTGTTTTGAGTAAAATTTTCTAATTGTGATAATCAGACCTGCCATCATAAGAGATAATAATATTATCATTAATATCGCCGAATTCAAATCTATATCAGTTCCTGGTTTGGAATTAATCAGGTCTTCATTTCCAATGAGAAAATATACCATTATTGCAATAAAATTATTGGTAAAATGAAGACTCATTGGAACCAGAATAGAATTGCTCATATATGCGGCAAAGCCGAAATAAAACCCTAGAATAATTAATGGTATCATACCGTAAGGGTTAAAATGATAAATTCCGAAGAATATTGCGGTGATAAGGGCGGCCCATACGGGTTTTATCTTTAATTCGAAGCTTTTCTGTATAAATCCTCTGAACATTGTCTCCTCGCAGAGCGCGGGGATAACGGCAACTACCAGAATAACAAGGAACGCCTCGTAGGCATTATGCGCGGTCAATAAATTGCCGTAAGTCTTTTCTACAAGGTCATTTAAAGAATCGAGAGCTGATTTGATCGAATTTATGAAAGGGGAACTTACCGCCCAGATGTCAATAAGATAATTCTGAACAGTGATGAAATACTGCAGCAGCGGGGTAAGGATTATTATTCCAATGCCGAATAGAGCAAATTCTTTCCAGGATGGAACTCTCGTTCTGATAACAGCTGATACATCTATGTAGAACAATTTTGAAAATAATAAAGCAGGCAGGAGCATGAAGAGGATCTGTCCGGCCATTGTCATTAGTCTTACCGCGTTGACAGGGGCATTTTCCAGGTTCATACCGAATATAAGGATCGTAATAACCCCGCCGACAACCTGGTATAGAATAAAGCCGCCGATAAGACCAATAAAAGCAGCTGCAATAGGGTTTATCTGGGGCTGGATTCCTTCGCCGGAATCCCCTCTGTCATCGTTTTTTATTTCTTTATTTTTATCGGGACCCTCATTTGAAGGGTCCGGCTGTGAATTATAATCATCCATTTAGTGAAAATAATTAAATGGGCGTCATTTTCCTATTTAACAGGTTTATAGTGGATTAAATGATTATTGTTTTGAAGTGAGCTTGCCCTTTAGTCCTTCATAGGCTGTCAACTCAGCATCAATAGAACCAATAACCACTTTAGTCTTAACCTTTACAGGAATTTTTAGTTCATCATCTGTAAGCCAGACAACTATGCTCCCCTCACTTTTAAAGAGTCCGCCTTCCTGAACCAGGGGTTCAACAACGATACATTTAAAAGTTCCAGCGGCTACGTCAATCGTTTCTTTTCCCAGATAGCGTACATCAAGATCATACACCTTATCCTTGTAAAAGTTTTTAAGATGGATCCGGTCATTTATTTTGAGGTTTGAATAATCGAATGTTCTCGCAAGGTAAAATGCGGATACGATGTCGTTTACGTATTTTGGAATTTTATATTCACCCTCACTGGTCTTCGCATTTCCTTTTCTCTGGTCAAAGAAAGCTGAAAAGTCACGACTATATCCTCCCTCCCTGATGTGCTGCTCAAATCTCCAGGGGAAAAGTCCTTTTGCGTCAATATAAGTTTCATAACGATCACGAACCTTATATATCCAGTCAAAGCTTGGTACAGAGTTAACCTCAAAAGTAACATGGTAGGCTTCCCTGCCGGATATTCTCCTCATCTGGGGAACTTCCATTGTGGCAATTCCTGCGGTCACAAATCCGTATTTAACATCGAAGGTAAGTTTTTCGCCAACCTTAAAAGCATTATTTTCAAGAGTTCTGAATTCAGGATCACTACTTGTTGTATCGCTGCCGGAAGCGGCAAAAGATATAACTGGCAGTAATAAAAATAACAGCAAATGTTTCCTGAGCATCTATTTTCTCCGTTCGTCTTGAATAAACTTATAAATTTTTTCTGTTTCATAAAAGATATCGGTCACTTCGATGCTGTTCATACAATCTAAACGGCCGCACTGTTCCCTCGTGCAATCGGAACATTCGATTTTTGGCGAAAAAATGACTTTTTTATTTGTGTAGGGACCCCATCTGTCAGCTGAGCAGGCAGCAATCCGGGGATAAAAGCCAATGGTATATTTGCCGAGAGCCGCAGCAATGTGGATGGGACCAGTAGAGTTTGAAATAAAAATTGAGCATTTATTTATCAGAGCGATCATTTCAGGCAGGTCGAGTTTTCCTGCAAGGTTAAGAATTCCTGAACGTAGTTTGAGATTTTCACAAAGATATTTTTCTCTGTCGCTTCCTGTGAGTATAATATTCTGGGTAAGATCCCTCGATAGTCTCTCAACCAATTCTCTGAACTTCTGCTGTGGAAGATCTACCGAGCTTCCCCCGCTCCCGGGGTGTATTATTATTATGGGCTCCCCCGTATTTATTTCAGATCTATGGAGAATCTCATTAATGTTATCTTCACTGGACTGGTCCGGAATAAGGTCAAATTCAACATTATTAGGATTTACTTTTTCTTCAATACCGAATTTACTCAACAGGTTTACATTATATTCCAGTTCATGCTTCTCCGCATACTTTCTGTGTTCGTATATTTTATGATTGAACAAAAATGAATACCAGCGGTATCCTGTCCCGATCCTGTTTTTTATTTTGCTCAGATAAATGATAAGTGAGGTTACAAATGTAGGGTAAACGATTACCGCTGAGTCAAAATTATAATGGGCAATGTTAGCTACGTTCTGTCTTATAGGAATCTTTTTACGACTTTCCTTGAGGATGATTATTTCATCAATATAAGGATTATTATCTACAAGAGCCCTGGTGTAGTTTCGTACCAAAAAAGTTATTCTGCAGTCGGGGATGTGCTTTTTGATGATCGAAGCCAGGGGCAGAGAGAGAACGACATCTCCAATACGGTCGGTTCTTACAATTAATAAATTTTTTGGTTTAATCATTTTCTGGAAACGAACGGATTATTTTTTATATAAAAACGCCAGTTCAGCTCAGTTGATTTTTTAATCCCGACCCTCGTTGTTCTTACTATCTGATCTTCAGGTATCTTCCTTTGATTAAGGAGATATATTCTGCCGCTTATCAGATCCTCTCCGTAATATTCCCTGGTTATACCGAACGCCTGGCAAACTTTTCCGGGCCCGCTGGTCAACTTATATTTTTCTGCTTCATTTACCAAATTTTTTCCGAATCGATTAATGGCCATTCTATTAATCCCTGTAACGGGTTCTATTCCTCTTATCAGTACAGCGGTTCCATGCCCCTCGCTGCCTGTAACAACATTACAGCAGAAATGCGCACCGTAGGTGAAGTAAACATAAAAGTAACCCCCTTTATCAAACATTATCTCATTTCTTTTCGTTTTCCCCCTGAAGGTATGCGCAGCCTCATCAATGCTGCCGTCATATGCTTCAACTTCTACAATTCTGCCTGCAAGAATTTCTGTGCCGTCAGCTTTTACAAGTATCTTGCCCAGTAAATCAGCAGCCACTGTCAGCACATCTCGTTTATAGAATGAACGGTTAAGTTTTTTAAGATTTGATAGTTCCATCGGGGGTAGAATAAAAAGGAGATTTAGGAATTATTCGAGCTCTGATTTTAATTCATTAATCTTCTTTAGGTAATAATCCTTCTTTTGAGGATTCTTTGTTAATAGTCTTTCGTAAATCGTAAGGGCTTCTCTGAATTCTCCCTGGTTGATATAGATATTAGCCAGCGTCTCTGAGATAATAGAATCTCCAGCACCCGGTTTGGCTGAGCTCAACTCCCGGTTTGTATCCGACATAGAATCGAATGATGATAATTCCTTTTCAAGACTGATGTTGTTAGGCTTCTGTGCTTCTTTTTCCTCAAGGAAACCTGGTTTATGAGAAGATTCAAAAAGTACCCTTTGCTTCTTCAGTCTTTCCACTTCCTTCATATAATATTCGTAAACTCTGTGGGAGCTTACTAGCTCACTACCCTTACGAAACGAATCGAGGGCCTCTTTATATTTACCGAGAAGCATAAATGCTTTGCCTAGAAGAATATGTGCGGTGGGATAGCCGGGATAAATGTGTAATCCGTCATTAAGTATCTCAACCGCTCTGCCTGCATTGTTCTTTTCGATTTCGATATTGGCTGCACGAACAAAAAGCGGGGATCTTTTGTTGTACTCGTATATGAGGTTTACTTTATCGTTAAATATTTCCGAAGACGTTTTACTCAATAGCCTAGGCCTTTGCAAATGCATGTTTTATTGAAGTTACTGATACAAATGAGAACCCGATAAAAAACAGAATCTGGAACGGTAACGCTGCAATCTCAAGGAAATATATTGAGGATGCTATTCCAACCAGACAATAGATAGCCATTATGGCTTCAACGTAAACAGAAAAACCTAGTTTTTTTGAAAGGTATCTTTTTCCCATCCAGGTATCACGTTCAGTTACCACCTGGAATTTCGGGGTACGTACAAATTCACTTTTCCTGTTCAATAGACCTTCAATAACAGCGCGGGAGTTGTTTACGGCGAAACCCATACTTCCGGCCATAAAAAGAGGAAACAGTACAATTTTCTTTCTCCAGTCGGTCCTTATATCTTTCTGAGAATAAAGATAGAAAAGAAACGAACTGACGAATGCAAGAACAAATAATGAAAGGATTGCAAAATATGCTTCGTGAGAGCCGCTGTTCTTAATAAAGATCAGCGGTACATTGAGGATCGCTGCCAGCAGGATAAATGGGAATACAAGGTTATTTGTAAGGTGGAAAGTCGACTGCAGTTTTACTCTTAGCGGAATTTTGGATTTCCATACGAGCGGCAGAATTTTTTTTGCGGTCTCGATCGCTCCTTTTGTCCATCTGAACTGCTGGGTTTTAAGCGCATTTATTTCAGAAGGAAGTTCAGCGGGAGAAGTAAAATTGGGAAGGAATACAAAATGCCAGCCGTTAAGCTGAGCCCTGTAGCTGAGATCAAGATCTTCG
The DNA here is from genome assembly GCA_963771705.1 of uncultured Bacteroidota bacterium. Lineage (GTDB taxonomy): Bacteria > Bacteroidota > Ignavibacteria > Ignavibacteriales > Ignavibacteriaceae > DATFVA01. Next base: position 19,621 of record CAVYUP010000008.1, on the reverse strand, counting down.
GTAAGTGTGTCAGCATGCCAGTTCCCTGCATCTTCAATACATGCTCTTTTCCAGATTCCGCCGGTTCCGTTAAAGTTGATAAAAAAGCCCGCTTTGTTTCTTACAGTCTGCTCAATTACAAAGTGACCGTCAAGTGCCAAAGCCTGGGCTTTCGTAAGTATTGAATAGTCTCCGTTTATATGCTCCCATCTTGTCTGTACCATACCGACTTTTTCATCAGAAAAGAAAGAAAGAGTCTCCTTGAGAAAATCTTTATGAGGTATGAAGTCTGCATCGAAAATCGCAATATATTCCCCTTTGGAGGTTTTAAGACCTTCCTTCAAAGCTCCAGCCTTAAACCCCTCACGTGTTCCTCTCCTTATATGTACAATATCAAATCCAAGCTGTTGTTTTTCCCTGACAATCCTTTCGGTTATTGCGGTCGTTTCATCTGTTGAATCGTCCAGAACCTGGATCTCAAGTTTATCCTTGGGATATTCGATCTCGCATACTGCATTTATCAGCCGTTCAACTACGTAAAGTTCATTATAAAGAGGAAGCTGAATTGTAACCGGGGAAGTGAGATCGCTTACTTCTCTTGCCTTATGTTTTACATTGCGGTATTTATTATGATAGTACATCATAATGAAACCATGACAGCCGAACACAAAAAGTATAAACAAGGAAACAAAGTAACCAATAAGAACTACATCGTCCATTTTAAAACCTCTTTAATATTTACCATCCTGATACTGTATCTAACAGGATATCTTCAGTTATTTTATCTACTGCTGATTGTATTGCATCTCTTCTTTGACTAATATTTCCACCAGACGGGTAGTCGCCGTAATTTGAGAATTTTTTATCGAAAATAGTTTTTCGCTTTAACAGGTCCCTGTAAGTTACCTGCACATTGATAGTAATTCTTCTTACCTCAACATTTTCACCCGCGGCAACAACCGCAGGGGCATCACTCAGAGGAAGAATCACACATTCAAGCAGTGCATCAGCATTAGATTTATCAGTTACCTGTAGAGTATTATCGTTTATAAATTTCTGAACCAGCTGATCCGTTAGTAGCTCTTTTAATCCCGGTTCACCTGAACCGCTTCTGTCTTCTGCAATCGGAATTGCAATTGTCTTTAAGTGCTGCGGTACCGAAGCTCCTGTAAAAGAATATACACAGCACCCTGTAAAATTAATTACGACTGCAATGATAAACAAGAAGAATATTTTAACCGGGACTTCTGAAAGCTGCGGTTGGAAAACTGATTTTCCCGGAAATTTTAGTCTAAAGGCCATATTTCTTGAGTTTTCTGAAAAGAGTTCTTTCACTGATCTCCAGTAGATCTGCGGCGCTTCTTTTATTGCCGCGTGTTTTATCCAGTGCCGCTGTTATGGCCGCTTTTTCAGCTTCTGCAAGCGGAAGAACTTCCCGCTGTTCACCTCCCTGATAATAGCTGTCGTCTGGTCTCTGATGCACGAGATCCTTAAGTTCAATAAGATCTTTTTTGATTTCGAATAACGCACGGTACAGCAGCTCCCGGTCAACTTCCTCCGGGGTTCTTTTAACGAAAATAGGCAGGTTCCGCGGAGGTGCTTCCTCTTCAATTGGAGGGTGAAGGAGTGATACAAATGAAGAGGTGTCAAGTACCCCGTTTCTGTTAAGGGCTATAGCCGTTTCAATAGTATTTTTGAGCTCTCTTACATTACCTGGCCAGGGATAATTTTTAAGCAGTTCAATCGCTTCATCGGTAATTGGTTTGGGACTTATTCCGTTCTGTTCTGAATAAATCCTCGAAAAGTGCCTTGCTAGTTCTTCTATATCGGCTTTTCGGCTCCGGAGTGGAGGGATATTAAGGGAAACTGCCTTCAGTCTGAAATAGAGATCTTCTCGGAAATGCCTGGCATCAACTTCCCTCTGAAGGTCTTTGTTCGTCGCAGCTATTATTCTTACATCAACCTTTGTTACAGTCTCTGCTCCTATCTTCATAAATTCATTCGATTCAATTGCTCTAAGAAGCTTTACCTGGGTGTGAAGAGGCATTTCGGCTATTTCGTCTAGGAAGAGAGTGCCTTCATCCGCTATTTCAAAATACCCTTTCCTGCTCTCAACCGCACCTGTGAAAGATCCTTTTTTATGTCCGAATAATTCACTTTCAAGAATTCCTTCTGGAATGGCGCCGCAATTCACACTTACTAGCTGTTTCTCAGACCTTTTACTGTATTCATGAATAGCTCTGGCAAATACTTCCTTTCCTACCCCGCTTTCACCGTAGATGAGGACAGATATATCTGAACGGGCCACTTGCATCGTAATATCCACCAGATCATTAATTGCCTTGGTGGAGCTTATTATACCGAACTTATTTTTGAATTCCTCTGTTGTCATATCTATCTAAAGCATCTATACTTAAGTATTAAATATATTACTTTTTAAGTCTTTATTAAAGAATGTCTTAGCCCTTGTAACCGTTGACACTCAAATCAAATCGGTCTTCCGCACCGAAACCACTAATGTATAATGATCTCTCCAGGGAGGTTTTCCCTGATTCTGTGCCGGTAAATAAGAGTTTCAATTTAATTCATTTGATTGGGACGATCTGACCTTTAAGATCAAACTGGCTGTTAATCGCCTGCAGAAAACTTTCAGCTTCTTCTCGCTTTTCGAACCTGCCTACGTATACTACACGGAATTCTGTACCCCCCACCGATTTGTTTTTAATGAAAGAATAATATCCCGCATCTTCAAATGTGTTTTTCAGGGATGCCGCATTTGAATCACTGCTGAAAGCGCCTGCCTGTATCGTGAACTTGTAATCTTTTGTGTCACCTGGTGATAATTCCTGGGGAGATGAAACTTCATTTCCGGAAGGTATTTCTCTTTCCGCTAGTTTAATGTACGGAGATGACGGGTATCCTAGTTTCAGTCTCTTCAAAAAACTTTCAGCTGTATTATATAATCCAAGAGAGTAATAGTATGAGTAGAGGCGGTAAATCGAAGCATCAGCATATTTGCTTTTCGGGTAATCGTTCAGTATCCGGTTGTAAATGGGAACCGCATCCTGACCGTTCTCAGTTAAAACTCCTTCAAGAAACAGTATGGAAGGATCATTAGGATATGTCTTTTTTAACTCGGGCAGAACCTGAAGAACTGAATCTCTCGCTCCTCCTTCAATTAATTTCAGATATGGAACAATGTCTTTTTCCTGCGAATAGAGTGGTGAGGCAAACAATAGAATGACTATAAAAAACAGGACGTTTGCAATACCGAATTTTCTCATAAATATCTCCATGGGAATAACCCGAAAGAACAGAATCAACCAGTCATTCCGAGTTCTTCATCTATTGAGCCGACTATCCCTGTAACTTCTCCGAAAAGAGTAGCGTGGGTTGCCCTTGTAATCCTCGCCTTGATATATGAACCTTCTTTGATCCTGTTATCAAATGGAACAATTAATACCTTATTGGTATCAGTCCTGCCGGCCAGAAAGTTGTCTGATTTCCTGCTGAAACCTTCAATAAGAATTATTTCTTCCCTGTTAATCAGATCCTGGTTTTTTTCAAAGCTTATTTTCTGCTGCAGCTGTATAATTTCCTGCAGCCTTTTTGTTTTAACTTCCTCGGGAACATCATCATTCATCTTATACGATTTGGTCCCTTCACGGGCAGAATATTTGAACATATAAGCACCGTCGTATCTTACCTGTTTCATTATTTCAAGGGTCATCAGGTGATCTTCCCAGGTTTCTGTAGGGAACCCTGCAATAATATCAGTTGAGAAGCTTACTCCGGGAATTATTTTTTTTGCCTTATCTATTAGTCCAAGATAATGTTCAATTGTATAAGTTCTGTTCATCATCTCCAGTATTCTGTTCGAACCCGATTGAACCGGCAGATGAATGTAATTGCAGAGGTTTGGATGTTCAGCAATAGTATAAAGGAGCTTGTCAGATAAATCCTGGGGATGGGAGGTTGTAAATCTTATCCTCATATTCCGGTCTACCATAGCTGAAGCAGCCAGCAGGTCGGCGAAATCATTTTCACCATCAAGGTACGAATTAACGTTCTGACCAAGCAGCGTTGCTTCCCTGAAGCCTCTCTCAGATAATTTCTGGATCTCACTGACTACGGAGTCCAGCGGCTTACTTCTTTCCCTTCCGCGTGTAAAAGGAACTACACAGAAAGTACAGAATTTATCGCATCCCCGCATAACAGAAATCCAGGCCTGTAGTCCGTCTTCACGGTAAGGAATTATATCGTCATATGTTTCCGTTTTGGATAACCTTACTCCTATCCCTTTCTCTCCGTTGAAGGCCACATCAATTAATTCCGGAAGTCTCCGGTATTCATCGGGACCAACGATAAGGTCAACGATCTTCTTCTCATCGATTAAATCTTTTCTTAGTCTTTCGGCCATACATCCGAGTATGCCTACTATAAGATCCGGCTTTGAATTTTTGATGGTCTTAAAGTTCCCAAGCCGTCCGTAAATCCTCTGTTCGGCATTTTCACGGATACTGCATGTATTTATCAAAACAACATCAGCATCCTCTGCGGTTTTAGACAGGCTATACCCGTAATTACTTAGGATGCCCATAACTATCTCTGTATCTGCCAGGTTCATCTGACAGCCGTAAGTTTCAATGTAAACTTTGTTTTCTTTCATCTTTCAACTTAAATAAAAAGGAAATATAAGGTTATAGAGGGAGGAGTTCAATATAAATGGAGTTCAATAGGCTTTCGGTTATACGTTTGTGAGATAATATAAAACGAAGTTCAGAAGCAAAAATCCCGCAATAGCAAAAATGCCTAAAATAATACGTCTTTTTTTCTGTTTAGCCTTAAATATCTCACCGCCCAGGTAGACATGGTTCTTATCAGATTTTACAAATCCAAGCATATTCAAATAATTTATGAGGAGGTAATTTATGTAATTTTGCGGCAGGTAATCAAGCACAAAAGAAATAAAAAAAGCCCGGATTAATCCGGGCTCTTAAGTACAAAAAATTGTTCTTGCTATTTGACCAGCATCATCTTTTTAACGAGAGAAACTCCGTCAGATTCCAGCTTGTAGAAATAAATTCCGCTGTTCAAATCGACTGCATTAAAATCAACTGAATGACTTCCTGATTTCATAAACCCGTTAACCAGTATAGCGATCTGCTGTCCCAGAACATTATAAACAGTTAATTTAACATTGCTGTTTGAAGGAACAGAAAAATCAATTTTTGTGGTTGGGTTGAAGGGGTTAGGATAATTCTGAGCAAGCTCAAATTTTACCGGAGCTGTTACATTCGCTTCAACTGCGTTGGAGTACTCATAAGCTCCATTCATATCAACCTGTTTCAGCCTGTAATAATACTTGCCTGCTGTAAGGCTGTTGTCAACATATGAGTATTCATGTGACTTGGTTGTGGTTCCGTTACCACTAACAAAAGTAATATTTGACCAATCAGAACCTGAGCTTTTTCTCTGAACTTCAAATCCGCGGTTGTTGGTCTCGGTAGCCGTCTTCCAGTTAAGGGTAACTGAATTGCTGCTTACCGATGCGGTGAATGATGATAACTCTACAGGAACAACATCACTCCATGCACTTGCAATACGTATGCCGTCAACTACCATATTCTGAGCTGTGTTATATTTTCTGAAAGATACAGCTCCGGGATCGATATCTGTTGTACCTGGATTAGTAATAGGACCAAGAGTAGGAACTGCTGGTTCGGTTGGAGGGGCCGTACTGTCAAAGACGTATAAGCTCACTTCGTCATTACCTGCTCCATCAACAATGGAATATTTTAGAACTACTAGGTAAGTTGTCGACAGGGAATAATTATTGGCCGTAATAAGAGGGGTCTCCGTCCCAAAGCCTAATCCGAATTCAAGATTGGGATTTGTTCCTTCTAGATAAATCCTTCCACGGTAATCAAATGAATAAGGGTTAGTGGCGAAATGCATGAAGTATCCGTTAGGATTATCAGCTGCGTTAACCATAAAGGCCATATAGACGTCGCCGGTGGTCTGTGATTCGAATAATCTATGATCATCTTCACTGTTTCCGAATAACAATGCTGCATTACCAATTCCTGAAGATGGATAACCTGAAAATGTCAAACCTCCGTCATTAACAGTAATCGGGTTTGTTCCGCCCGCACTATGAGCTACCCAGCCGTGTGCGGTAATATTATCACCTGCTGGATATTCATAGTTCTCATAATAAGGAAACGGTGCTGGCGTTGCGAATGAACCCATCATCGTTGTCGGGTGGAATGAGCAATGGTATTCATATACACCATTAGCTGTAATACCATAAGAAAAAGTATCCCCCGCGCCTGAGAATGTGTGATCCCAGGTTGCGGCTCCGGCAGGAACTAATGTCGATGTTGTTGTGTGGGTTGCAACAGCAGCTGAATCAAGAGTCCATACAACTGTGTCGCCGACAGCTGCATCGAATGAAGCAGGTTCAAAATAGAAATCTCCCACTGTCACGTTAATTGTGGCAGCAGAAGCAAAGGCGGCATAAAATAATCCAAGAAGGATTGGCAGTACAAATTTTTTCATTACGGCTCCTCAATAAATGATTGAAATAAAATTCCTGTAAAAACCAGTGATTGAATTTACTGGATATTTGTATCTACTACAAGCAATTTGTTTATAATTAATAATAAGTTAATACAGCCGTAAGTGATGATATTGAAGGCATTTTCAGACAATTAGCACGCTCACGATTATTGAAAAAGACAGACGACAATCTGTTGCTCAACATTAACTTTGTGAAAATTCTTTATTATTATTGAACTCTTGCCAGAGTAAAATTGTTTTATTCAAACAAACAGCAGGTATTATGGCTAAAAAGATTGTAATGACAGGAGCTACCGGGTTGATAGGCTCAAATCTGGCAAAGACCCTTATTTCACGGGGCTTTGAGATATCTGTTTTTACACGTGATGTTGAAAAGGCTCGTTCTGCACTTCCTTCTGCTCATAATTTTGTCGGGTGGGATTATCATAAACCGCAGGAATGGAAGAACCATTTTGAAGACTCTTATGCAATTATCCATCTTGCCGGGGCTAACCTCGCCGGAAAAAGATTCACGGAATCTTATAAGAAGAAAGTGAGAAACAGCCGGATTATCAGTACAAGGAATATTGTTAACGCTATTTCAGTGACAAAAAGTAAACCTGCGGTGTTCCTCTGTGCGTCGGGAATAAATTATTACGGTGACAGCGGCGACAGGGTTTTGACTGAGAAAGCTGGACCGGGAAATGATTTCCTGGCAGGGTTATGTAGAGAATGGGAAAATGAAGCGGCAGGGGTTGAAAGCTCGGGAGTCAGGCGGGTGAGCGTTAGAACAAGTCCTGTACTAAGTACACAGGATGCGATGCTTAAAAAATTACTCCCCCTTTTTAAATTGTATCTCGGAGCTTCTCTGGGCAGCGGGAAACAATGGTTTTCGTGGATTCATATAGACGACATTGTAAATACTTATATCTATGCCCTGGATAATGAATCGATCAGCGGACCGGTTAATGCGTCTTCACCAAACCCTGTAACTATGGATGAATTTGCTCAACAGCTGGGAGATGTTCTGAACAGACCAGTTTTTTTCAGGGTTCCGAAGCCGGTACTGAAAGCAATGATTGGAGAATCAGCCGATTTTATTACTGCCAGCCTCCGTGTTGTTCCGGATAAGCTGGAAGAGTCACGATTCAGATTTGTTCATCCGCTGCTTAAGAATGCTCTTTTAGATGCGGTCGTGAATAAAAGATAATTTTCCTCTCAGGAAAAAGCGGCCTGCCTTCATTCAGCAGGCCTTTGGTTTTTTTAGCTTATAACCTTTGCAACTTCTTCGTCGGTAAGCACGGGGACAACCTTAAACCTCAGCATATTCGACCATTCCTGGATCCATTTCCCCATTGCATCAATATTCTGGGAATCGGCAATGATATATCCTTCGTCTCCATTTATGCTGTGCCATCTTCCTTTCATTGTAACCCCTTCTGGCGGACGTGCGCCGGTTTTTTTGAATAATCCCTGTACTTCATCTCTGTTTTCAGGTGTCACCTGATAAGTTATGTGAAACTGCATTTGTTTTACTCCTTTCTTATTTTATTTCAACCTTGTTAAATTATTCGATTGAGTAAATCGCCCGGAAACAAAGCTGATTAATTCCTTTCCATAACTCCGCTGGGCACTTTCTTTTTTGGGGGCATAGGTACAATTTGTGAAACTTCCTGCTGATATCTCCTGTAATCTTCTCCATGGAACGCAACAAGGTCTCTCTCTTCCAGCTGAATCCCAACAAGAATGTAGCCTGTGGTGGCCAGGGCAAAAAGTAAATGACCTATTGTCATATGAGGCGTAGCCCAGAAGGCAATCATAAATCCAAGCATTAAAGGGTGCCTTACTATTTTATAGAAAAATGGTTTTACGAAATGAGGACGCGGAAGTTCTTTATTTTTAAGGTTGAGATAAACCTGCTGAAGCCCGAAAAGGTTAAAGTGGTTGATAAGGAACGTTCCGAAAAGAACAATAAACCATCCCGTAAAATAAAGTGCGGTTAGTAATGAGCCTCCCGCGGTTCCCTGCACGTTCCATATGCTGCCTGCAATCGGCCTCCAGTAAGAAAATATAAGGATAAGGATAACGCTTGAAAAAAGAACGTAAGTACTCCGCTCTATGGCTCTGGGTATAAATTTTGTCCACCATCTTTTGAATCCCTGCCTTGCCATTACACTGTGCTGAACTGCAAATAATGAAAGAAGCAGGATGTTAATTATCCATGCATTTCCTGCCCCTCCCTGAAGCCCTGAGTCTATGGTTTTAGGGACGAATAAATCACCAACAAATCCTATAGCATATAGAAATGTCACAAAGAATATGGAATAACAAATTATTCCATACATAAAAAAAAGAAACCGCTTCATCTGAACCTCCTTTAAGTTATTTTTGTTTGATCGTTAACTTAATCTTCAATTGAAATCTCAGCCGGAAATGATGTGGTAATAACTTTATAAACTATTGATGTTTTCTTACCCAGATCGCATAAGAATTGTTTTTGGCTATGAGTTAGTCCGGTTCCTTTTATCCTGATTTTCATCCTTATGTTTTCAAGGATATTTTCTTCTTCAGAACAAAGTCCGAACATATACCGTAAATCGAACCGGCCCTCTATTTCCGATTCAATATCAGTCAGTTCAATCCCTCTTGCCGCCGCCAGACATACAATAGAATTAGTTAAACATCCCGCAAGGGCGTTCAGCAGGTATTCCATAGCTGTCGGACCAGCATCCTCACCAAGAAGAGAGGATGGTTGATCTGTTTCGAAAATGAATGGGAAGATACGTGAATCATCTTCCCTCCCTGCTCCAAAAAATCCCTTGATAACCGACCTGCTGTGCCCTCCGGTCATCCAGGTATTCTTTACCCTGAATATATATTTTGCAAGCGAGGGCTGATTTTTCACAGCATCTATCATTTCCAATAACCTGGTATTATCTATACCATTTATCTTATCGGCCATCTTATCTATTAATTTTGATTATGAATTAGAAGAAACACATAATATGCCAGGGAGAGAAATTGAAGAAAAGCTTCAGTCAGAGTATATTTCATAACGAAATGAGATAAACTATGCTTACGAAATTTAGAGAGTTACGGAAACTCGTCAGGCCCTTTTATGAGTTTTAGTGGGATATTCTTTATGCTTTTGGTTTTTACTTTTTCAGTTGAAATGATTTTATTTTGGAAGTCAGGGTGGTTGGGGGAATTCCCAGAAGGTTTGCGGCACCGTCGCTGCCGGAAACTTTCCAGTTGGTTGAATTTAAAGCCCGTAAAATGTTTTCTTTTTCAAATTCCTGTAATTCTTTTTGCGATAATATCCTGGCTTCCTTCTCTATGCTGCTTTTTATTTTAAGGGATTTGCCCTCATCCGGCAGAATATTATCGATGATAACCGTCCCTTCTTTAGCAGTAATTACAGCTCTCTCAATTATATTCTGAAGCTCACGTATATTTCCCGGCCAGCGGTAAGAGAGCAGTCTCTCTTTTGCGGTATATGAAAGTTTGGGAACGTCTACACCGAATTTTTTTGAGAACCTTATTAAAAATTCTTCTGCCAGTCTGAGTATATCATTTCCCCTGTCCCTCAGCGGCGGCACGTAAATGGGGTAAACATTCAGCCGGTAGTACAGGTCCTCTCTGAATTTACCATATTTGATGTCTTCGCTCAGATTTCTGTTTGTGGCGGCAATTATCCTGACATCCACTTTTACTGTGTCTGAACTTCCCACGGGTTCAAACTCCCCATCCTGCAGCACCCGCAGAAGCTTCGCCTGCATATCAGGCTGCAGATCGCCAATCTCATCAAGGAAAATGGTTCCTCCGTCTGCAAGCTCAAACCGCCCTATTCTTCTTTTTGTGGCACCGGTGAATGCGCCGATCACATGTCCGAAAAATTCACTTTCTATTAAGGATGATGGAATAGCAGCACAATTAACCTTTATCAGAGGTTTTTTTCTCCGCTTTCCTGCATAGTGAATTGCCCTCGCCGTAAGTTCTTTGCCCGTTCCGGTTTCTCCGGAGATCAGTACCGTACTGTCAGTTTTAGCTACAAGGCTTATGTCTTTAAGGAGGTTCATCACGGGCCGGCTTTGTCCTAATATCTCATCAAAATCATTCAGAAGTTTAAGTTCCTCCCTGAGGTACTCGGTCTCAGCTTTGAGAGAATGGATCTTCTTTTCTGCTTCAAGTTTGTCATTTATACTGCGCAGTATAACGGTATAAAACATTTCGTTGTTGTTTCTGTTCTGCGATATTGTAGCTTCAGCAGGAAACTGAATCCCGTTCCTGCAGTAAATGTTAAGACTGTCTGTTATCCAGATATTTTTCTCTCCCTCTTCAAGTTTCTCAAGTTCTTCAAGTGCTCCGGTAAAAATCTTCTGCCCTTTTTCAGAAAGAAGTTCCATAAATTTTTTCCCTGCTGCTTCCTCGGGGAGACAATTAATCAGCTTGATGGCAGCAGGGTTCAGCATAGTTATTTTAAGTTCCTGGTTGAGTTCTATAATCCCGTCCATCGCGCTGTTTATCAGCCTGCGCAGCTTACTCTCCTTTTCGTTAATTTCCTTCTCTGCTTTTAACCGCTGTAATTCTGCTGCGGCACGACCCGCAAAAATGTGAAAGATGGCTTCATTACTTTGTTTTACAGGCATTGGTTTGTCATCTATTACGGCAAGGAGTCCTAATGTTTCTCCGTTAACATCAAGCAGCGGAGCCCCCATATAGCTTACTACTTTAACACCAAAATCCGGAGCATCGGGAAAGAGCGTGGAAACGTCTTCTTTAATATGGACAAACTTCTTTTGATCTATAACATCTTTGCAGGGAGTGTTTTCAATCTTATATTCGAAATCCTTTATCCAGTTATTCTTGTAACAGAAAGCGAGCGCGCGGAGAAGACGTAGATCTTCAAAGTACTCTGTTAACCAGGCTCCGGAAGTACCGAGAACCCCGCAAAGATTCTTTACGAGAGCAAAAAAGAAATCAGAACCTGTCTGGCTGGAGGTACCTTCAAGAATAGCCCTGATTGCGTAATTTTCCTGGCTGATATCGTGTTGCATAACTTGAACCAGCTGTGAAATAATATCATATCGTCTCGATCATTGAATATAAAAACGATCCTACTATATAGCAAGACTTTAAATTGAGAGATTGCTTATTTGTGAGCTTTGAATATCTCCCTGTTAAACTTATTGTTCCTCTCAGTTTTTCCTTACTTCTGCAGGCAGATGATCAGTATTTTTTGTGGATTCAATAATTGTTATTTTGTGACCTCAGAAATTAAAGGGAATCCATGGTAATAAAACGTACCGCTGAATTTGATCTTGCTTATAGGTTTATTACCGAAACAAATCAGAATATATTTCTTACCGGAAAAGCTGGAACAGGCAAAACTACATTTCTTAAATTCCTGCGCGCTAACACAGTTAAGGAATGTGTGGTGGCAGCACCGACAGGTGTCGCCTCGATAAATGCGAGAGGCGTTACTCTCCATTCTCTTTTCCAACTCCCGTTCGGTATTATTATCCCCTCACTGGATTATTCCTTCAACAAGGAAAGCATCAAACGTCACCCCCTTCTTTCAAAGCTTCGTTACAGCAGCGAGAAACTTGATCTTCTCAGGAACCTTGAACTGCTGATCATCGATGAGGCAAGCATGGTGGCCTCCTATATAGTTGATGCAATAGATATTATTCTCCGCTACGTAAGGAAAAGCCCCCACCGTCTGTTCGGAGGTGTTCAGGTTTTGTTCGTGGGCGACCTGTATCAGCTGCCGCCTGTTGTAAAGAGGGATGACTGGGAGATCTTGAGAGAATTTTATTCGTCAATTTTCTTTTTCGATAGTTTTGCCCTTCGCAAAAATCCTCCGGTTATTATTGAGCTGAATGAAATATTCAGGCAGACAGATGCCGGTTTCATTGAGATCCTGAACGGTATAAGAGATAATAATATTTCAAGGGAGAATTTCGGGATACTTCATTCGAGATTAATGGAAGATTTCGTTCCGGAAGATGAAGATGAATATATAACGCTCACAACGCACAACCGGCAGGCCGATGAAATAAACTTTGTGAAATTAGAGAGCATTCATAGTGCGGTTCATCGCTACCATGCCGAAGTTATCGATGATTTCCCTGAAAATGCTTTCCCGGCTGAAAAGGAGCTTGAACTTAAAGCCGGAGCCCAGGTGATGTTCCTTAGAAATGATATTGAGGAAAGGAAATATTTTAATGGTAAGATCGGGACGGTAACCTCGCTTGGGGAGGGTACAATAAAAATTAAATGTAAAGATGACGCTGACGAAATTGAGGTTAAGAAAAGTGAATGGGAAAACATAAGGTATAAACTGGATCCTGTTACGCGCGAAATTACAGAGGAGGTTCTCGGCAGCTTTATTCAGTATCCGCTGAGACTCGCCTGGGCAATAACTATACATAAAAGCCAGGGACTAACATTCGATAAGGTTGTCATAGATGCCCAGCGGGCTTTCGCTAAGGGTCAGGTTTATGTTGCTTTAAGCCGGTGTACCTCTCTTAAAGGTCTGATACTTAAAACTCCTATCAGCAGAAATTATCTCGGCGGTCATGCGGATTTTGTTAAATGGCAGAACAGTAACCTGTGCGGTAATCTTCCTCAGCGTTTTGAAGAATCACGGCAAAACTATATGCTCGATGAAATTCTCGATATTTTTACCTGGAGAGGATGGTATTATGCTCTTATCGAACTGAACGAATACCTCTTCGATAATAGCGGCCAAATCAACAAAGATTCCCTGGAATGGCTGTCGGGTTTAATAACAAAACAGGCCGAACTGTACGAAGTTGCCGAAAAGTTCAAAAATACTGTCAGGAAACTAAATAATCAGCGCCCATCAGTTGAGCAGAACGCGGACCTTCAGAAAAGGCTGAAAGAGGGGGCGGAATATTTTTTTTCTGAGATATCCGGTTGGCGGGAACGCTTTATAGATCATCCTCTCGCCGCGGATACAAAGAAAATTTCATCTGTAATCGATAATCACCTTACATCGGTAAACCAGCAGCTTGAAAACATACTCGATAAAATCGGCTGCTGCCGCCGTGGTTTCATTCTTAATGAATATATTAACAATTCTGCCCCTGCAGTAAAAAGGATAAAGAATATACGAAGCTCCTATTCCCCTAAAAAAAGGAACACTGTAGAAGAGTCGATCAGGCTGTTCCGTGAATTCAGGGATGTCTCAGTTACGGCTGCGGAAAGGAGTCTTACTCCCGAAACAATCGAAGGACACCTTGCAAAGGGTATAAGACAGGGACTTATCGATATTGATGAGCTGCTTCCTTCGGAAGAGGTTCGGGAAATAGCTGCTAATTTCCCGGAGGACCTTACAAACATCAGACTGAGAACAATAAAAGATAATGCGTCATCTGATATCAGTTTCGGACAGCTGAAAATAGTTCTTGCCTTTCTCCAGAAGCAGGCTGAAGAATCTTAATATCACCCAGCATTTGCTTCCCTTTCTAATCCATTATCCTCTTGTAGCAGAAATATCCTTTACCCAATAAAAAACCCCGATCGCATGAACGGGGTTTTATAAATTAAAATTTGGCAGCGACCTACTCTCCCACACACCTGCGCATGCAGTACCATCGGCGCGCCGGGGCTTAACTTCTCTGTTCGGAATGGGAAGAGGTGTAACACCCGGGCTATAACCACCAAAATTTAAACTTTGTGCTGAATTTACTTCAACAACTAAAAAATAAAAGAAAGACTGAAAGAGCCAGGCCCAAACAAAAAGAGTGCTATCATGTGAATAAAAATTAAACGGTTAAGCCTCACGACTTATTAGTACTACTCGGCTGAATGTGTTACCACACTTACACCTGTAGCCTATCAACCTCGTCATCTCCGAGGAGTCTTAAGTCCATAAATGGAGGGATACCTCATCTTGAAGCGTGCTTCGCGCTTAGATGCTTTCAGCGCTTATCACAACCGAACATAGCTACCCAACGATGCCACTGGCGTGACAATTGGTGCACTAGAGGTTCGTTCACTCCGGTCCTCTCGTACTAGGAGCGACCCTTCTCAAGTATCCTGCGCCCGCATAGGATAGGGACCGAACTGTCTCACGACGTTCTGAACCCAGCTCACGTACCGCTTTAATTGGCGAACAGCCAAACCCTTGGGACCTTCTTCAGCCCCAGGATGCGATGAGCCGACATCGAGGTGCCAAACCTTACCGTCGATATGAACTCTTGGGTAAGATCAGCCTGTTATCCCCGGCGTACCTTTTATCCTTTGAGCGACGGCACTTCCATTCGCTGCCGTCGGATCACTAACTCCTGCTTTCGCACCTGCTCGACTTGTAAGTCTCGCAGTCAAGCTCCCTTTTGCGTTTACACTCGCCGCATGATTACCAACCATGCTGAGGGAACCTTTGAGAGCCTCCGTTACATTTTAGGAGGCGACCGCCCCAGTCAAACTACCCGCCTAACACTGTTCCTGATCCTGATTCAAGGACCGAGGTTAGAATCCAAATAAAGCAAGGGTGGTATTTCACCGTTGGCTCCACCGAAACTAGCGTCCCGGCTTCAAAGCCTCCCACCTATCCTACACATGCTTTACCCGAACCCAATGTTAGGGTGCAGTAAAGGTGCACGGGGTCTTTCCGTCCATATGCGGGTAACCGGCGTCTTCACCGGTACCACAATTTCACCGAGCCCGTGGTTGAGACAGTGCCCAAATCGTTACACCATTCGTGCAGGTCGGAACTTACCCGACAAGGAATTTCGCTACCTTAGGACCGTTATAGTTACGGCCGCCGTTTACTGGGGCTTCGATTCAAAGCTTCGCATTGCTGCTGACCTCTCCTCTTAACCTTCCAGCACCGGGCAGGTGTCAGTCCCTATACATCGTCTTGATTGACTTCGCAGAGACATGTGTTTTTGTTAAACAGTCGCTTGGGCCATTTCACTGCGGCCTCTTTCTGCTACGATCGCGAAGATTTTCACTTACTTGAGGCACCCCTTCTCCCGAAGTTACGGGGTTAATTTGCCGAGTTCCTTAACCACGGCTCACTCGAGCACCTTAGAATACTCATCCCGTCTACCTGTGTCGGTTTGCGGTACGGACTGATAAATTTCTCACGTACGAAGTTTTTCTCGGCAGTATGATTACGGTCAGTTTGCGGGCTAAGCCCTCCCGTTCGCGTCTCGGCCTTGAGGAAGTGTGGATTTGCCTGCACTTCCAGCCTACTTGCTTAGACCACCTAATCCGTCAGGTGGCTGACCTTCACTCCTGCGTCCCTCCTTACGCTCAAACAAAATTTACCAGGTACAGGAATATTAACCTGTTTTCCATCGCCTACGCCTTTCAGCCTCGGCTTAGGACCCGACTAACCCTGAGATGACTAACATTGCTCAGGAAACCTTAGACTTTCGGTGGATCGATTTTTCATCGATCTTATCGTTACTTATGCCAACATTTGCTTTTCTATGCGCTCCAGCATGCCTCGCAGCACACCTTCGACGCCCATAGAATGTTCCTCTACCGATCCAATAAATTGGATCCCATAACTTCGGTAAGTAGTTTAAGTCCCGGAAATTGTCGACGCCAAGTCGCTTGACTAGTGAGCTATTACGCACTCTTTAAATGAATGGCTGCTTCTAAGCCAACATCCTAGTTGTCTGAGCAACTTAACATCCTTTCTCTGTTAACTACTATTTTGGGACCTTAGTTGATGATCTGGGTTGTTTCCCTTTTGGCAATGAAGCTTATCCCCCACTGCCTGACTCCCGAGAAACATGTATACGGAATTCGGAGTTTGTCTGGGTTTGGTACCGTTGTGACGGCCCTAGCCCAATCAGTGCTCTACCTCCGTTACACTTTTACTCGAGGCTAGCCCTAAAGCTATTTCGAGGAATACGAGCTATTTCCGAGTTTGGTTGGCCTTTCACCCCTACCCTCACCTCATCCAAGCGGTTTTCAACCCACATTAGTTCGGACCTCCATGAGGTTTTACCCTCACTTCATCCTGGACAAGGGTAGATCACCCGGTTTCGCGTCTACCGCACGTTACTTAATCGCCCTATTAGGACTTGCTCTCGCTTCGGCTGCACTTCTTAAAAGTTTAACCTTGCAACGTACGAGTAACTCGTTGGCTCATTATCCAGAAGGCACGCTGTCATCCGGTTATTTGCAAGCAAATAACAAGACTCCAACCGTTTGTAAGCATACGGTTTCAGGTACTATTTCACCCTCCTAAAAGGAGTGCTTTTCACCTTTCCCTCACGGTACTGCTTCGCTATCGGTTACAAGAGAGTATTTAGTCTTAGGAGATGGTTCTCCCGGATTCCCACAAAATTTCACTTACTTCGTGGTACTTGGGAACATATTCAAGAGAGTTATATTGTTTTCGCTTACAGGACTTTCACCTCCTATGGTTGAACTTTCCAGAAACATTCAGCTAACAATATAATTTTTTACTCTCCGGTTTAACAGTAATTCAACCGGAATATGCCCCGCAACACCGCTAACGCAACGGTTACTGCCTTTAACACGTTAGACGGTTTAGACTCTTTCCCTTTCGCTCGCCGCTACTCAGGAAAT
>CAVYUP010000007.1:0-132849 GCA_963771705.1 uncultured Bacteroidota bacterium | reverse complement strand
GGAGTCGAACCCGCGTCCGAAGTTAAGATCCAAAGAACGTCTACACACATAGTCTGTTTTTGTTTTGACTTAAAGCTACCAAACAGACAAGGGTCACTTTAAGTCTGCCTGCTTAAATTTCGCCAGTCCAGCGCAGACAATTGAACTGACTATCGTGTCTAAACGTCGTTCATCCTTACCCCGACACGAAAAAGTAAGGTGAACGGCTGCTAAGAGTTTACTTAGGCAGCTAAGGCGTAATTATAGTCGCCAGTTATTAGTTTATTCCCGATTGTTTTACGTGTACTCCGGGGAACACGGTGCGCAGTCCTATGTCTCTTCAACCCCGTCGAAACCAAATTCACCCCCAAAGGAAATAATTCATAATCAATTATAATCTACAATTTGAGCTTAATTGTTAATTGTTAATTGATAATTATTTTTTCCATATGGTGTCAGGGATCCCTGAGATCATATTTTCATAACGTGCAAGAACAAAAAATAAATCGCTCAGCCGGTTAAGGAATATAAGGATATTTTCACCGATATCCTCTGAACTTTTTAATGCAACTGCCCTTCTTTCGGCTCTTCTGCAGACTGTTCTGCAGATATTCAGAAGCGCGGCTGCTTTACTTCCGCCCGGAAGTATGAAATTCTTCAGCGGCTCTAATTCTGCTTCAAACCGGTCGATCTGCTTTTCAGCATTTTCAAAAAACTCTTCTGGTACCCGGGGAATGTCATATTTCCCCGCCTTTTCTGTCCTGGGTGTGGCCAGGTCTGATCCGGCTGTAAACAGCTGATTCTGGATCTGGTTAAGCAGCTCTTTTACATCGATGCTCTGTACTTCGGTAATTGCCTGCCCTATAAACGAATTGAGTTCGTCAATTGTTCCATATGCCTCAATTCTGGCGGAATTTTTAGGTACCCTTTCTCCGCCATAGAGCCCTGTTTCACCCTTATCTCCGCCTTTGGTATAAATTTTCATCGCTTAAAAGGGATTTTGTGAACCATAATTTCTGTTTCGTTCCCTTCGCTGTCTTTGGCTTTCAGCTTTGTTCCGTCCTGCAGATGGTTCTTTCTGATGTACCCTAACCCGATATTCTTTTTACATCTGATTGAGTATACCACAGATGTAACTTTGCCGCTTTCTCCGCCGTCACCGTTAAAAAGACTATATTCGGTATTTGAAGCACCTTCATTGAAAACTACTCCTTTTATGGAACGCTGTACTTTGTCATATGTGTCAAGTCTTGCGATTACTTCCTGCCCGATATAACAGCCCTTCTTAAAATCTATGAATTCAAGCAGACCGGCTTCGTTAGGGTTGTAGTTGTCGTTTATTTCGTTTGGCGCGGCGGGTATTCCCTGTTCAACTCTGAACATATCCCAGGCTTTTTCACCTACCAGATTAAAATCGAAAATTCCTTTGTTCTCTAGTGCATATTTTATAAACCTGTTCCCGTTTGATGAATCGGCTATCACCCAGTATTTCAGGTGGTTTCTTTCGTCTTTCATCCTTGCAAGGAAAAATAGCATTCCTTCCGTGCTGATTACCTTGAATGTGTTCTCTGGGATATTATTGACCATGGTTCCGCAAACCAGGGTTACAAAAGAATCTGCCTGGGGTCCGTTTACCTCAAGCAGCATGTATTTTCCGTTTATGTCGGAAACTTTAACGTCGTCTGTAATTATATATTTGTCCAGCCAGCTGAGTACCTTATTATGATGTTCGCTGCTTGTAAATAATATCTGGTAGTCTTCAAAATTTAACAGGGTTGTCAGATCGATGATCCGCCCTTTTTCGGTAGTGAAAATTGTCCTTGTGATCTGCTCTTTACCTAATTCTTTGGTGGAATTGGTGCTGATTCTGTGCAGAAAATCGAGTACGTCTTTGCCGCGTAACTCAATCATTCCGTAATGAGAAATATTTCTCAGCCCGACACCATCGGTAAGACTTCCAACTTCTTCTTCAAGGGAAGTGTAGCTCAGAACTCTGCCGTCTTCAGTAATTTCTGCATTTATCCCGAGGCTCTGTAATAAATCTGAATATGAAATTTTATCCTGCATTTGAAACATTTAATCTACCTCTAATAACAATATTTTTCCTGAAATAATAATAAAATGCTTTAATAATTGAAAATTAGCTGTGATAAGCTCTGGATTGCCAGCTTGAAATTCAGCCTAAAAGGCATTACAAAGATAAGAAAAAATTACTAATAAGGACGCTTCTGACGCGAGTTCCGTGTGTTTATGTAAGAGTTTCTCTTCTGGTCCCACACAAAGGGAATTGAGTCAAGTTCCTCTACCCTCTTTCCGGAATCATAATAAACGTATTCATAATAATCGGGATACTTGTCGTTGTTATAGTTCAGAATTGTTCGCTTAAAATTAATCCCTTTATAGGTCATAAGCAGATGCGGCTTTGAGGTAAATCCGTCAACCAGGAAGTAATT
Organism: uncultured Bacteroidota bacterium; assembly: GCA_963771705.1. Lineage (GTDB taxonomy): Bacteria > Bacteroidota > Ignavibacteria > Ignavibacteriales > Ignavibacteriaceae > DATFVA01. The sequence goes on along the minus strand of CAVYUP010000007.1, from coordinate 130,417 downwards.
GTAATCAATATGCCCTATTCCCTGGGCGTAATGGAAATTCACCCTGATATACGGAATATCCTGGTATTTCCAGCGCTCTGCTGAGAAGGTGTTGAAACCGCCGTGTGAGGGAATTACTGATTCCCAAACGACATCAAAATTATTATCGTTACAGTGAAACAGAACAAGGTAAAAGAATGCTGTCCCCAGTTTTGTACTGTCGAGATCGATGAAACTTTCATTGTAGCCCACAATATTTTTTGGTTCAATGAACCGTTCACCTGATTTTGATTTTGCTATTACCCCCAGAATATAACCCGGATGATTTTCGGAGTATATAACCGCAGGTCGGGGAATGTTGTAGGTGAGGGTTTTATCGAAATCTACCAGGTATGTGCCTTCGGGATAGTGAGAGAGGATAAATTCCTTCAACGAGATGGTATCGCAGGGGAATCTTTTGGAAGCTTGCTTCTTCTGCTGTTCAAGGTTGTACTTCTGAATAGCCGCGTCTTTATCGGAAGAGTATGCCGCCTGATCTTTTTTTAATGCCTGCTCCTCCTTCTCCCTCTCGCTGCTGCAGGAAATCAGGAAAGATAACATTAAAACCGGTATTATTAGAAATACCGGTTTTATGAAAATATTTTTTTTATTTTTTAGAATATTCATCAAAGAAATATGCCGAGCTCATTATACCCAGCTTAAAATGGTTCAGATCGAAGTGTTCATTGGGTGAATGAAGATTCTCTGAATCTAATCCCAGTCCCATAAGTACTACAGGAGCTTTCAGCTTATTCCCGAAAACGTTTACGATAGGGATGGAACCTCCTTCACGTATGAATACTGTTTTCTTGCCGAAAGCTTTTTCCATTGCCCTGGAAGCAGCCATCGTTGCAGGCGCATCCAATGAGGTAATGCTGGGGAGAGCACCGTGAAGGTCTTTTACAGTAACTTTAACTGATTTCGGGGCTATACTTTGAATATGTTTCCTGAAAAGTTTGGCAATTTTTGCTGGTTTCTGATCTGGCACAAGCCTCATACTGATCTTGGCAGTGGCTTTTGAGGGAAGTACTGTTTTTGCTCCTTTTGCCGTGAACCCTCCTATTATACCGTTGCAGTCCAGCGTCGGTCTTACCCATAATCTCTCGAGTGTAGAAAATCCTTTCTCTCCCTGCAGTTCTTTAACGCCGACTTCCTTGGCAAAATTCTTTTCTGAGAATTTCAGTCTCTTGAAATTTTCTTTTTCTTTCTTCGTCAGTTTTTGAACATCATCATAGAATCCGGGAATGGTAATGCGCCCGTTTTTGTCCTGCAGCTTTGATATCATTTGGGCAAGAATATTTATCGGGTTCCCTACAGCGCCTCCGAATGAGCCGGAGTGAAGGTCTTTTTCAGGTCCGATTACTTCAACTTCCTGGTAGCTCATTCCTCTCAGACCATAAGTCAGCGTCGGGATTCCTTTGCCGAACAGCGAGGTATCGGAAATCATTACCGCATCACATTTTAACAGGTCGGTATGACTTTTAATAAAGTTCTCCAGATTCTGACTGCCTATCTCTTCTTCACCTTCTATTATAAATTTTACATTCAGAGGAAGACTTCCTTTTCCCTTAAAAAATGCTTCTACACTCTTGATGTGCATAAACATCTGTCCTTTGTCATCTGTAGCCCCGCGGGCCCATATTTTTCCGTCCCTTATTTCAGGCTCAAAAGGCTGCGATTTCCATAATTCAATCGGATCAACTGGCTGAACGTCATAGTGCCCGTATATTAATACTGTGGGCTTGCCGGGAGCAGCCAGCCACTCTCCATAAACAAGCGGATGCCCTTCTGTTTAAAGATCTCTACCCGGTTCAGGCCGGCTTGTTTAAGCTTATCTGCTACAAACTTGGCCGCGTTGTTAATATCATTCTTATTTTCAGCGAGGGTGCTTATGCTGGGTATGCGGAGGAAGTCTTTTAGCTCCTCTATATAAGTATCCTGATTGTCTTTTATAAATTTTATTACATCTTCCAAAATCTGACTCCTGGTTTATTTGGTTAAAGAGTATTTATAAATAACAGGAACAAAATTCCTGAATCGGTTCACTGTTTGTGAATCGAGCTGAGTTAAAATTTCGTTTGACGGGATAAAAAACGTTTTCCATGGATCATCGATCATGTATACATTTTTTTCAGGATCCATAGTTATACTCTCGATTGATGCAACATAATCAAAAGAATCATAACTTGGTATATTCGTTTTGATTTTTACAAGAGCGGTATCTGTAACATTCAGACCCTCATCAAATGACAGGTGGAAAAAGGTCTTGTTATTCCTGTCTACGCCGTATAAGGAGTTATTTTTATCGGAGTAAAGTCCGCAGATTGTATGTATACCTAATGGTCCTGTATTTATCTGTTTTATGATCTTATGTGAATCTTTTTCAGCAATGAACAGTACTGTACTGTCGGCAAAAAGTTTGCCCTGCGTGAACCCTTCAAGTCCAAGGTAAAAATAGTTATCGTCTACTGCTAATCCTTCATAACCGATATTATTATCCAGGTATTTCTGGAATTCATCAACCGGGGTAAAATCGATTCTTTCAATGCTGTCAAGGGTATCTGCTAATACGTCATTGTGTCTGAAATTCAAAAGGTAGATGCCGGCGAAATATGCGGGATGTGGTCCGTTTCCTTCAATTGAAAGATATACTTTATTGTTCTTTTTGTCATATACAATTTCTTCAAAGTCGGCCTTTGGAAAGGTATCGATGTACGCCTGGAATGCGTCGGAAAACTTAACAGGCCTGAGACTTCTTATCGTATCCCCCGCAATGGCCAGATGCAGAATTCCGCCGGTGTCATCGGCCAGAAGAAAATTTTTAGTGGCGCCTGAGGTTTCGTTTATAAAAGCTATCCCTGATGTCTGGTCTGCATTAAATCCCTGGAATGACAGCCATTTAGGAAAATGGGGATCCTTTTTGAGATTGAGGCTGTTATGATATTCGCTTGAGGCACAGCAAGAAAGAAGGAAAACAAGGGCAAGAAGTATAACAGGTTTTGTTATCATATATGCAATATAATAAAAAGCTGTTGCAGATTTCACTACTCCCTGTCTCTACCTTGTTATACTTTTCTCCCTTTCATATATTGGCCCAATGGTTTTATATAAATATATATTAAGAAATCATTTAGCCCCTTTTATTTTTTCAAATATTACCCTGATCTGCATTTTTATCCTTCAGTTTTTAATGAAGTTTGCAGATAGGCTGGTCGGGAAGGGACTGGGTCTTTTCGTTATCCTGAAGCTTATAGCCTTCAACCTGGCATGGATGGTGGTTCTGGTTGTACCTATGTCAACCCTGGTTGCAACGTTAATGGCGTTCGGCAATATGTCTCAGAATAATGAAATAACCATTATTAAATCATCCGGAACGAGCTTGTACAAAATGATGCGGGCTCCGCTTCTTGCCTCAATAGTTGTGGGATACCTGCTGCTGATATTTAATAACGATGTGCTTCCTGATGCAAACCACCAGGCTAAGATTCTTATGCAGGATATTTCTCGGCAGAAACCTACTCTGTCTCTTGAACCTGGTGTATTCTCTCAGGAGGTTTCTAATTATGCAATTCTTGCCAGGGAAATAAACCAGAAAACTAATGAGCTTAAAGATGTAACTATATATGATTATTCCGATCCGAAAGAAATTAAAGTTGTAACGGCCGAGAAGGGAAAGATCTTTTTTTCGAAGGATCAGACAAAATTGATAATGAATCTTGAAAATGGTGAGATCCATGAAAGTGATGTTTCAAAAACTAACCTTTACAGAAGAGTAAGATTTGAGAGGCATAGAATTGCGATGGACGGAGCCCAGTTCACATTTCAGCAGTCGGCTCTTGGAAGTCCCCGCGGTGAACGTGAACTCAGTGCATCAGCAATGCGCGGCATAGTTGACAGTCTTAGCGTTACTGAAAAGCAATACAGAGCAGACCTTACTAAACAGGCAAAGAAGTACTTCTATATTGATTCTGCTGCTTACACCGATATTACTCCTGCAAACATACGCGGCGAAAAGCATGTTTATTCGAGACTGCTTGACAGACTCCGAAATGAAAAAAACACAATTGTCTCAAGGTATAAACGGCTTGAAGCCAAGAAAAATGAAGTAAATAAATATGAAGTTGAGATTTATAAGAAGTATGCTCTGCCGGCTGCCTGCGTTGTGTTCGTACTTATAGGCGCTCCCCTTGGGACGATGACGAGAAAAGGCGGGTTCGGTGTGGCGGCCAGTATCAGTTTGTTCTTTTTCCTCATCTATTGGGCTTTCCTCATTGGAGGTGAAAAGCTTGCTGAAAGGGATTTCTTCTCGGCCTTCTGGGGAATGTGGTCTGCTAATATACTCTTAACTATAGCAGGTGTACTTTTAACTATTAAAACAGTACGCGAAACTGTTACTCTCAATTTCAACTGGATAAAGAAAATTATACCCAAACAATTCCGTGGAAATGAAGGAGAAGACCAGGAGAATAATGAAAATTCTTGATAGATACCTGATTAAACAATTCCTTCAGACAATCTTTTTCGGACTAATCGCCTTCACACTGATTTTTGTGGTCATCGATATGATGGAAAACCTTGATGACTTTATTGATCAGAATGTCGCTGCTCCGGTAATCCTTCATTATTACTTCGTCTTTTCACCCGATATTATAAAGCTGATTACTCCTATAGCTGTTTTATTCGGAGCCTTATTCACTGTAGGTAAAGCTGCCCAGTTAAGTGAACTAACCGCGATTAAATCCAGCGGGGTGAGCATGTACAGGTTTATGCTCCCCTTCCTGATTACCACTTTTTTCATAAGCATGTTTTCAATTTATTTTGCCGGGTATCTTGTTCCTATGGCAAATAAGACGAAACTGAATATTGAAATGAATTACCTTAAGAAGGGTTTTAACTATTCCGGCAGTAATATATTCTTTCAGGATTCAAAAACCCGGATTGTTAACATATCGTATTTTGATAACGCGAATCTTCAGGCCAACCGCGTCAGCATACAGGGATTTGATAAAAATGATATAACAAAAATGGATTACAGGATAGATGCTGTAAGGATGACCTACGATACTGTCAGCGGCACCTGGATTGCCCAAAATGGTATTGAAAGAATTTTTCACAAGAACACCCAGACTGCGGATTATTTTAAAGAGATGCGTCTTGATAGTCTTAATTTTACTCCTGGGGAGCTGATAACAAAGCAGCAGAAACCCGAAGAAATGGACCTTACCGATCTGAAGAATAGCATTGATACGCAGGAACGTGCCGGAAATGATCCTACAGATTCACTGATTGAGTATTATTCACGTTTCTCCTTTCCAATGGCTAGTCTTATCATAGTGCTGTTTGGTCTGCCGATTTCCGCCAATAAAAGGCGGGGGGGACTCGCTGTACAGGTGGGTATAAATATCCTTATCACTTTTCTTTACCTGGTATTTATGAAGATCAGTCAGGCTTTTGGAAAAAACGGGGCTCTTGACCCTCTACTTACAGCGTGGTTTGCCAATCTTATTTTCCTTGCGGCAGCAGTATATAACCTGGCAAGAATGCGGCAGTAAAATTATTTCAGATTCTGCCCTCCTTTTCCTTTTAATCCCCTCATAGTCATTCCGACTGTAGGGAGGAATCTCCTACCTTAACCTTCCACGAATATCCTCCTTCTGGCCCCCTCTTCCTTTTCCCTTTTTATTTTTTACTTGTTCCACTGTCTGTTTTGTAAAGGTAGTGGGTATAGAGTGGGGATGGACTGGGAGAGTAGAGGGTTGGTAATTGCGTCAGAAGCCTCTCAGAGAGGTTATTTTTTACAAAGGCGACCAACTTACCGCCCTACCCCAAAAAACGCCCGCAGACTTGAAGAATCCGGGCTAAACCTACGCTGTGCTGCATAGTTTTACTGTTCTTCGGCTCTGGGCACATTGCTGTTTTAATTTTATTGGTGCTACTAAGTGGGGTAAACTCTAAAGTCAACTAAACCCTCCCCCTTCCCTTTTTCCTTACCCCCATAGTCATTCCGACCGTAGGGACGAATCTTTCCAGGAATATCCTCCCTCTGTCCCTCTCTTCCTTTTTCCTTGTTCTCTCTTTGCCCCCATGCTTTGCCCTGTGCTCAACGCACTTTTTCCTTTTGCCTTGTTACATATCCAGGCCGCCCTATTACCCGAATTTCTTCAGATACTAAGGCAGCCTGTAAATAAGTTTAGTTTACTTTCTCATCCTTCTTGGGAGGCACAAAACCGAAATGCTGATTCTGGGGTGCATCAACCTTTATTTCACCAAATCTTGCTTCATATTTATCAAGGTTATCTTTCAGTGCCTTAAGTAGCATCTTAGCATGCTGTGGGGTTGTAATGATCCTGGCATGTACTTTCGCTTTTGGAACTCCGGGTACAATCCGCGTAAAATCAATTACAAATTCAGCAGGTGAATGTGTAATGATAGCTAAGTTGGAATAAATTCCTTCAGCTTCTTTTTCATTAAGTTCTATATTTATCTGCTGTCCCTGAGGATTCTGATTATTTTGAGCCATTTTAATTCACTTTTCCAGTTTTATTTTCTTAATTCATCAGCTTTATTAAACGCGTTCTGTGCATCATCCTTCATATCAAGAACCGTATATACTTTGCCTAGCAGTTCCCAGGTTGCTGCATCGTCAGGCTGGAGCTGAACAGATTTTTCAAGGTACGGCAGCGCTTGCTGATACTTCTGTTTATACTCTGTATTTTCCATCTCGCCATTATCTTCAGCCAGCTTGTTTATCTGTGTTCCCCACTTTACATAGGTAACAGCTAAATTATAAATAGCATTCTGGTATTCAGAATCGAGAGCGATCGCTTTTTCAAACTGATCCGCGGCATCCTGATAATCATTTTTACCAAGGAGAAGTACTCCGTAATTGTAGTGGTAATATTTATTTTCCGGATCTTTTGCTACCAGATCTTTAAATGAACTGAGGGCAACATCAACTTTTCCGGCATTGATGTAGGCATTCGATAAAGTTAAAAGTAATTCCGGGTTATCAGGATATTGTTCCCGTCCTTCTTCCAGCACCTTAATTGACTCATTAAAGTTCTCAACTGCTTTAATGCTGTCCTGGGCATCGTGAGTAGTAGAGTACTGCTGTTTCTGAAGGATTCCTTTGTTGTAATAGATTTCTCCAAGGTATTTGTATCCGTCGAGCGACTTATCATACTTGATCATTTTCTGAAGCGGTTCGATTGCTTTATCGTTTTCACCCGCCCCCATATACACAAAGGCCAGGTTTTTATATGTATCTGCTGAATCCGGTTCAAGTTTGGTGGCATATTCAAACATATTTATCGATTTGTCGAAGAAAACCTTACTTGAATCTTTATTACTCGTGTTTACACCCTTCTGATATAAACTCACACCTTTATTAAACAAATTCGCCCAGAAATACTTTTTCTGGTCTTCAATCTGCGACTTATATTCATTGCTGATAGAAAGAGATTTATCAAAAGCATCAATCATTTTGCCATATTCATCTTTTTCACCGTAAACGTAGCCTAAATAATAGTATCCTTCAGCGCTTTGGGGATTTTTTTGAACTTCTTTCTGCAGCACGTCAAGAGCTTTATCATAATTCTTCTGCTGTATGTAGAGTTTGGCGCTGGTAATTTCAGTAGATGAACACTGAAATCCCACAAAAGCAAGACCAGCAAGTAAGAGGACAACTATTGTATATAATTTCGGTTTTTGCATTCTTTCTCCATCATTTTAAATCAAATTAATGTCATTAAAGTTACTGCTTTGGTGATGTATAGTCAAGAAACTTTACCCTGCCGATTCTTGTGTTGTGTCTCAATTCAACTGCATTTTCAGGAATAAAGAGGCCGGATATTGATGCATATAGTAAATTGATTTTACTTCGTTTAATGGATATTTTTGATGTCTAAAAAAGAGGATATTTTGACCGCCGAAAATGCTATAAGATCTGTACCGAAAGTGCTTCTCCACGATCATCTTGACGGTGGTCTGCGTGCGACTACCATAATCGAACTTGCAAGTGAGATAAAATACAGGAAATTGCCTACCACAGACCCCGGTGAACTGGCACAATGGTTCCACAGAGGGGCAAATAAGGGAAACCTGGTTGAATTTCTGCAGGGTTTTGAGCATACAACCGCCGTAATGCAGACAAAAGAAGCTCTGCATCGAAGTGCTTATGAGATGATGGAGGATATGCAGAAAGATGGTGTGTGCTACGTTGAGACGCGTTTTGCGCCAATTTTCCATGTAAACAAGGGCCTTTACCCTGAGGATGCTGTACTAGCTGTTCTTGATGGACTTGAAAAAGGAAAAAGAGATTTTGGGGTTGGCTACGGCCTTATTTTATGCGCTATGAGGAATATGAAGAATACTCTGGAGATTGCGGAACTGGCTGTAAATTTCAGGGATTCGGGAGTTGTAGGGTTTGATCTGGCCGGTGAAGAAGGCGGCTACCCTCCTAAGAAGCATATTGAGGCATTCCAGTTTATTCAGCGTTCGAATTTCAATATTACTATACACGCAGGTGAGGCTTTCGGCAAAGAATCTATCTGGCAGGCAATTCAATGGTGCGGTGCCCATCGCATAGGGCATGCTACTCACCTGAAAGAGGATATTGCAACCGGCAGAGGCGGTCATACTATTGTCTTCGGTGAACTGGCTCAGTATATCCTCGATAAAAGGATTCCTCTTGAAATATGCCTTCTCAGCAATCTGCATACCGGCGCCGTTGATAGTCTCGAGAATCATCCTTTTAAACTACTCTATGATAATAAATTCAGGGTTACGATAAATACGGATGACCGGCTTATGAGTAATACTACTATGACGAATGAATTCCTTGTGGCTCAGAAGTATTTCGGAATTACTCTTGATGACATTGAGAAGATTACTCTGAATGCAATGAAATCGGCATTCATTCATTACAATGAAAGATTAAAATACATCTACGAAATTATTAAACCGGGATTTCAAAAAATCAGGGAAAATTTAATTAAACAATAAGGCTATACGAATATATATGAAGAAACTTTTCACTAATTATAATTTCGAGTTCGATAAGAACGAAAAAAAGTTATTAACTACGTTTTCTAAACAGGTTCTTAAGCAGATAACCGGAGATAACAGGTACTTTGCCGAGGAAAGAGCTTTTAATTCTATCCTCGAGAAACTGGGTGCTTCTTCTGATTCGGTTAAGCTCACAAAGGATGAGAGAACGCGATTATTAAATCAGCTGAATGAAAATGTTAAGTTTCTTAAAAAGGAGTCGGCTTCCAGCTGGTTTATTAAGAAATGGATCTATAAGTCCATGCTTAAACAATACCAGAATATTTTAGAAAATCATTTCAGAGGATAAAATGAGTTCTGCTAACACTAAAGAAGTTTCAATTAAGGCGCCGCATGGCAGCAGCCTCTCCTGTAAAGGATGGCTCCAGGAAGCCGCTATGAGGATGCTGATGAATAATCTTGATAATGAAGTAGCCGAGAATCCGGCAGAGTTGATAATTTATGGAGGCAGCGGTAAGGCCGCCCGAAACTGGGAGGCGTATGAAGCGATTGTTGAATCGCTGAAGAACCTTGAGAATGATGAAACTCTGCTTGTTCAGTCGGGTAAACCTGTAGGAATATTCAGAACCTACACTGATGCTCCGCGTGTGCTGATTTCAAATTCAATGCTTGTGCCCGACTGGGCTACGTGGGATGAGTTCAGGAGACTTGAGGGCCTTGGCTTAACAATGTTCGGACAAATGACGGCCGGAAGCTGGATCTATATAGGCACTCAGGGTATTCTGCAGGGAACTTATGAGACGTTTGCGGAATGCGGAAGAAAATATTTTGATGGTAATTTTACCGGAAAGTTCGTACTCACAGCAGGACTCGGCGGGATGGGTGGAGCTCAACCCCTGGCTGCAACTATGAATGGAGCCGCTTTCCTCGGCGTGGAGGTCGACCGTAAAAGAATTGAGAAAAGACTTGAAACAGGCTATATAGATCAGATTGCCGATAACCTGGATGAAGCTCTTAAATTGGTTCTGAATGCGAAAAAGGAAGGCAGGGCTCTTTCGGTAGGACTCGTAGGTAACGCCGGGGAAATTCATCAGCAGATACTCGCGAAAGGAATAATACCCGATGTTGTTACAGACCAGACATCTGCTCATGATGTTTTAAATGGATATGTTCCGGCAGGTATGTCATTTGAAGATGCGCTGAAGCTGAGAAAAGATAATCCCGAAAAATATATTGAATTATCGCGTGCTACCATAGTAAAGCATGTTCAGGCAATGCTTGAATTTAAGAAGAAAGGCTCTGTAGTTTTCGATTATGGCAATAACATACGCGGTGAAGCGAAAGAGAACGGACTGGAAAGTGCCTTCGATATACCTGGCTTTGTCCCTGAGTTTATCCGTCCGCTCTTCTGTGATGGAATGGGACCATTCCGCTGGGCAGCTTTATCAGGCGACCCTAATGATATTTATGAAACAGATAAAGCGATAATGGAAACCTTCCCCGAAAAGAAATCGCTGATCAACTGGATTAAAATGGCTCAGAAGAAGGTCCATTTCCAGGGTCTTCCTTCAAGGATCTGCTGGCTGGGTTACGGTGAGCGCGCAAAGATGGGAAAGATATTTAATGATCTGGTTGCTGCTGGAAAAGTGAGCGCACCTATCGTAATCGGCAGGGATCATCTCGATTGCGGGTCGGTAGCGTCACCCAACCGGGAAACCGAGAATATGAAAGATGGCAGTGATGCAATAGCCGACTGGCCCATACTGAACGCTCTGCTTAATGCTGTCGGGGGTGCAAGCTGGGTTTCGGTTCATCATGGCGGCGGCGTTGGTATCGGTAAGTCGATTCACGCGGGTATGGTTATAGTCGCTGACGGTACAAAAGAAGCAGAAAAAAGGCTGGAAAGAGTGCTCACGTATGATCCGGGTATGGGAATAGTCAGACATTCCGATGCAGGATATGAAAGAGCTATTGAGAATGCAAAAAAAATGAATGTTAAAATTCCAATGTTAAAGTAAAGAGATTTAATTAAACCGAAATGGAGCAAAAATGAAAGTAAAAGTACTTATCGCAGATAAATTTCCCGATCAGTATGTAAAGCAGCTGAATGATATGAATCTGGAAGTGATTTATTCGCCGAAACTTGGTGAAAAGGATCTTCCCGAAGCTGCAAAAGAAGTTGATATACTGGTTGTGCGATCTACAGTTGTTAATGCTGATACCATAAATGGAAGTAAGGCCCTTAACCTTATTATCCGCGCGGGCGCCGGCGTTAACAACATAGATATATCCACAGCAAATAAAAAAGGCATCTACGTTGCTAATTGTCCCGGTATGAATTCAGTAGCCGTGGCCGAGCTGGCAGTCGGCCTCATGATCTCACTCGACAGAAGAATTCCAGACAACGTTGCCGATTTCAGAAAGGGTGTATGGAATAAAGGCGAATACTCAAAAGCGGAAGGATTAAAAGGAAAAACACTTGGCATTATCGGTGTCGGTGCGATTGGTAAAGAGGTAGCAAAGAGAGCCCTCGCTTTTGAAATGAATGTATATGGCAAAGATATCTCAAGAATAGAAGGTGTTCAGATAAAGGATTTCTCTGAAATGGATCAGCTTCTGCCCCTCTGTGATGTCATTACAATTCATCTTCCTTCTACGCCTGAAACTAAAGGTCTCTTCAACAAAAAAATGTTTTCATTCATGAAGAACGGAGCTCTCCTGATAAATACTTCCCGGCCTGATATAATCGTGGAAGAGGATCTGATCGAAGCCATAAAAGAAAAAAATATAAGAGCTGCTCTGGATGTTTTTAAGGGCGAACCTGAAACTAAAACAGGAGAAGTCAGTTCTGCCCTCAAAGATAATCCTAATGTTTATGTTACCCACCATATCGGTGCATCAACAGAACAGGCTCAAAATGCGGTTGCGGAAGAGACTGTAAGGATAATTAAAGATTATACAACCAGCGGAGTAATTGCTCACTGGATTAACCGTGCGAAGATTACAGATGCAAAGTACCAGCTTGTAGTAAAACACTTCGATAAGCCGGGTGTTCTGGCTTCGATACTTGATGAAATAAGACAGGGCAATATCAATATCGAAGAAATAGAGAATGTAATTTTCCAGGGGGGTATAGCTGCCAGTTGTACCATGAAACTAAAATCCCCTGTTTCCGCTGAAAAGCTTAAATCTATGCAGGATAATCCCGATGTATTAAGCATTTCTCACGTAGCACTTTAAATTATAAAGGCTGCCTGTAAATCAGGCAGCCTTTCCTCAAATAAATCTCTTCTCTTTCTTCCTCTTCTTACTCTGCTGTTCCGGCAAACTTCGGTTCTATTATTTCCTTTATTATTCCATGCATGTAAGGAAGCATAATAAGCTGAGTAAAAGCCTCAATATCCTGTGCATCAAATTCAAGTACCAGTGAGGAAATATTCTGTTTTATATGATTTACCATCTTCTCTGAAAAAGAAAAGTAGTTTTCAAGATTATCAATATGCTCATAAACATCTGGTATTTTTTCAAGCAGTACCGGTTCGGCTTCTTTAACCAATCCCTTATCGGCTGAAGCAAGAACAAAGTTGACATAAGGAAGCGAGAGCAATTCTATCATTTCTTCAGAAAAACTTATTCCTTCAAATAGTCTGTCTTCATAAAAATTCTGTTTTCCGGTTAGAACAAGATTATTGTTCTCTCTGTTCAATGAGGATGACAGCGCAACCTCAATGTCAGCGTTATATAGCTCTCTGAATAAGAGTCTGCTTAATATTACCTCCGAAGAAGAAACATCACCTGCCACGTTAAGACTCTGCAGCGTTCTGTCGCCGGCAAAGTATATATAAGTATTGCAGAGCGAGCCTTCGAATGAAATTCCGTATTTATCTGAGATAAATAATTCCCGGTGGTTAAGAACATCCATTGCTGGGATAAGGGCAATTGATTCTTTATCTTTTTCGAGCGCCGCGCTCAGTGAGGAGGCAGGATGAAACTTAAGACTCTGTTTTAAAGTGTCTGGCAGAGTAAGGGCTATAACCGATGTAAAGATATTTTCCGGAAGAAGTATATTCATATTTAAAAAATAAAAAGCCCCGCGCTTACGGGGCCGTAAATAAAAATACTGTAATCAGGATTCTTTAGTTTTAATTCTGGCTGCTTTACCTGAAAGGTTCCTGAGATAATAAAGCTTTGCTCTTCTAACATCACCCTGTTTCAACAGTTCAATTTTCGCAATCTTCGGTGAGTTATACGGGAATATTCTTTCTACTCCCACGCCGCTGGATATCTTGCGAACCGTAAAAGTTTTATTGTTGCCTGCACCGCGTATGCTTATAACATCGCCTTCAAAAGGCTGAATTCTTTCTTTATCACCCTCAACAACGCGTACGTGAACACGTATATGGTCGCCGGAGTTGAACCCCGGGAGATCTGTTTTATTTTGATCAGGCAATATATTATTTATGTTTATCATTTGTTTCTCCGCTAATTATTAAAATTTTTCCACTTCTCAGTTAAAATTTTCGACTGTTCCTCTTTCCAGTTTCTAATCTCTTTATCGTTTCCTGAGAGCAGAACTTCCGGAACTTTCATTCCCCGGTACTCAGCAGGTCTTGTAAATGACGGTGCTGCAATCTTCTCACCATCCTGAAACGAATCATTTAAGGCCGACTCACTGTCATTAAGAACACCGGGAATGAGGCGTACTACTGCATCAACAATCATTAGTGCAGGAAGCTCACCGCCTGTAAGAACAAAATTCCCTACAGATATTTCTTCTGTTGCGAATTTTTCCCTTACACGGTCATCAATATCTTTATAATGTCCTGCTACTATCATCAGGCTGCCTGCAAGCGATAGTCTGTTTGCGGAATTCTGATCAAATATTTTGCCCCGCGGAGAGGTGAATATTATATGATCATATTTCCGGTCTTGCTGAAGTTTTTCAATACACTCAAAGAACGGTTCAGGCTTAAGCACCATCCCGGCGCCTCCGCCGAAAGGTTTATCGTCAATCTGTCTGTGCTTATCAAACGCATAATCCCTGAGGTTATGAACAAAAATCTCAACCTTCTTCTTGTTCTGTGATCTTTTAAGGATACTTGTTTCCAAGGGGCCCTTAAAAAGTTCAGGCACGGCAGAGATTATGTCAATCCTCATCTTCATAGAAACTTTCTCCCGGCTTCAGAATCATGACTTTTTTTTCAGGATCAAAACTTTCAATAAGTTCCGATAGCGCCGGTAAAAGGATCTCCCCGCCATCCGCTTCTTCTATCACGTAAACATCATTCGCGGGATACGACAAAACTTCTTTAATAATACCAAATAACTTCGCATTCCTGAAAACCTTGCTGTCCACAAGGTCGTGAATAAAATAAACTTTTTCAGGAAGCTTAACTAAATTTTTCTCATCTACATAGATTTCCTTATTCAGTAAAACCCTGGTATCGGTATCAGAATCAAAATTTCTGAACTTTATAAAGAAATCATTCTTGTTTTTTTTTACTTCTTCAACTATAAACTTCTTTTTACTATCAAAGAAATCTATAAATACTTCGCGGAGTGAAAAAAATCGCTCGGGAAAATCGGAGTAAGAATAAACCTTCACAAATCCATTTTTATCAGCAGCTGAAGTTATCCTGGCGATCAAAAAAAAATCACTCACCTGACAGAAACTTAGTCAAGAATTTCAAGTATTGCTCTCTTACCTTCTTTAGCCGCAATAGCGGTTAGAAGAGTTCTCATTGCCTGAGCAGTCTTGCCCTGTTTCCCTATCACTTTACCGACATCCTCGGCCTGGACTTTAAGAGAAAGAACAATTTTATTCTCTTCCGGAGCTTTCTCATCAATAGAGACATTTTCCGGATTATCGACCAGGTGTTTCGCGATATACTCGATGAATTCTTTCATAGAAAGAAGCCTCCTATATTAAAGCACGGGAGCTTATGAAATAACGTACAGTTGAGAACCCTCAGCTAAAGATTACTCTTTTTCCTCAGTATTCTCTTCAGAAGCAGCGCCCTTAACTTCTGCCGTACTTTTTTCAGTTTCTACTTCCTTTTCCGTGTTCTTTTCCGGAGCAACATTTTCACCTTCGGACTTTGCAGCATTGGCTTCTTCACTAACTTCTTCCGTCTTTACCTTAGCTTTCTTTTCCTGATTCCTGCTTGTCTGTTTCGCTTCCTGCAATTTAGTCCACTGTTCCAGTTCAGACTGAATCTTATCTTCAGAAAGACCTTTACGGATTAATTCTCTTTTAAGAGTAATTCCTCTCTGTCTTAACAAACTTTTTACTGTATCTGTCGGCTGTGCACCTTTATCGAGCCAGTATAATGCTCTATCTTCTTTAATGTCTATTGTATGGGGATTTGTTAATGGATTATACAAGCCAATAGATTCCAGAAACTTTCCGTCTCTGGGGGATCTCGAATCAGCTGCGACAACCTTATATATAGGTTGTTTTTTCTTACCCATACGTCTTAATCTTAACTTAACTGCCAAGTTTTTAACCTCCTGAATTAGTCACTTTTCTTTAGAATTTTAAATTCCTTAAAGATGATGTACCTCCGAAACCTTTACGTGCCATCTGGCCCATCATCTTCTGCATTTCTGCAAATTGTTTAACAAGTCGGTTCACATCCTGTATTGATGTACCGCTTCCACGGGCAATTCTCTTGCGCCGGTTACCGTTCAATATCTTGGGAGTAGAACGTTCCTCAAGCGTCATAGACTGAATTATTGCCTCAACTTTTACGAGCGCATTATCGTCAATATTGGCGTTCTTAATTTGAGATCCGAGTCCCGGAATCATTCCCAACAACGAAGATAAAGAACCCATTTTCTTAATTGCTTTAATTTGCTTAAGAAAATCATCAAAATCAAATTTATTTTTCTTTAATTTTTCTTCCAGGCGTTCGGCTTCGTTCTCATCAAAGTTCTGCTGAGCCTTCTCTACCAGCGAAACAACATCTCCACGGCCCAATATCCTTGAGGCCAGCCTGTCAGGGTAAAAAACCTCGAGATCTGTTAATTTTTCACCATTACTGATGAATTTGATCGGTTTTCCAACAACCTGCCTGATAGAAAGGGCAGCGCCGCCGCGGGCATCACCGTCTAATTTAGTAAGAACAATACCGTCAAAATTTACTTTTTCGTTAAAAGCCTTTGCGGAATTTACCGCATCCTGGCCTGTCATTGAATCGACTACAAAAAGGGTTTCAGTCGGTTTTACAAGATTTTTTATGTCAGCCACTTCCGTCATCATATCTTCATCCACATGAAGCCGGCCGGCTGTATCAACCACTAAAGTATCATAATTTTTCTCTTTTGCAAAACTGAGCGCACCAATAGCTGTCTTTCTTGCATCCTTTTCATCGAGCGAAAATACCGGAACCGCAATTTGTTCACCGAGAGTTTTCAGTTGTTCAATGGCAGCAGGCCTGTAAACATCTGCGGCTGCCAGCAGTACCCTGCGATTATTTTCCTTCAGCCTTTTTGCCAGCTTACCGGTGAAAGTAGTTTTACCGGAACCCTGGAGACCAACAATAAGAATTGTTGTAATTCCCGAGCCGTTAAGTTTTATCTCTGTACTGCTGTTTCCAAGGAGAGCAGTCAGCTCATCATGAATAATTTTAGTGATCAACTGACCCGGGGTAATAGAATTGATGACTTCCTTACCGAGTGCCTTTTGAGAAACATTTTCGATAAAATCCTTCGCAACACGGTAATTAACGTCAGCATCCAGGAGAACTCTGCGTACCTCCCTCAGAGTATCTGAAATATTCTTTTCAGTTAATTTTCCTTGTCCCCTAATCTTTTTAAGGGAAGTTTCTAACTTTTGCTGCAGATCTTCAAACATAGTGTCTTAGTATTTAATAACTTTTTCGCTGATAATCAAACAATCTAAGAATTACTTTCTTTTAATGCATTTGCTCCGGAGACTATTTCAAGTATTTCTTTGGTGATGGCTGCCTGTCTCTCTTTATTATACTTAACCTGAAGCGTTCTTATAAGCTCTTTTGCATTCGTCGTCGCATTATCCATAGCCGTCATTTTTGCACCTAACTCAGCAGCATTTGATTCCAGGAGGATACGCCACATCTGGGCTTTTAAGTGTTTGGGAAGCAGATAATTGAAGATTTCTTTCTGATTAGGTTCGAAAATGTAATTAGGCTGATTTTTTCGTTCCTCTTCAGAATTCTTTCCGATCGGAATCGGCAGAAATTGTTCGGTAACAATCCTCTGCTGAATTATTGACTTAAATTCATTATATACTATGATAATCTTGTCGAAAGTACCATTGAGGAAAACCTCAATAAGTTCACTTGTAATTTTCAGGGCATCATCGTATGAGAGGGAAGAGAAAATACCGGACTTCTTTCCGGCTACATCATAATCTCTCTTGGAGAAGAATTCATAACCTTTTTTACCGACACAGAAAAGATGAGTTTTTATTGAACTGCCGGCGTATTCTTCATTAATTATTCTTGAGGTTTCTCTGATAATATTAGTATTGAAAGCACCGCATAAACCCCTGTCAGCCGTGACTATTACAACTCCTATATTCTTAATTTCCCTCTGATGAATAAAGGGATTATTGGCTATATCCTCATCTGTAACAAGATGAGAAAGCATATCCGCAATCTTCCTTGCATAGGGCCTGGCGTTTATAATATTTTCCTGGGCTCTCCTGAGCCTTGCAGCCGCAACCATTTTCATGGCTTTAGTGATCTGCTGCGTATTCTGGACGCCTTTAATCCTGTTTTTTATGTCGCGTAATGTAGCCATTATTAAGCGTTTGTTTTAAAGACTGACTTAAATTCTTCAGCAGCTTTTTTGATATCCTCGGCAGTTGAATCAGGAAGCTGTTTTTCTTTTTTTATGGTCTCAAAGATCTGGCTGTACTTAACCTCAATAAACTCAAGTATCTCTTTCTCAAATCTTTTAATATCGGCAACTGGTATATCATCAAGGAAGCCATTTGTACCGAGGAAGATACTTACAACCTGACGTTCAATCGGAACGGGAGAATACTGACCCTGTTTCAGCAGTTCTACAAGACGCGAACCGCGGGAAAGTGTTCTCTGTGTAGCCTTATCGAGATCTGAACCGAACTTTGCAAAAGCTTCAAGTTCACGATACTGAGCAAGTTCAAGTTTCAGCGTTCCGGCAACTTTTTTCATCGCCTTTATCTGAGCGTTACCGCCTACACGCGATACTGATATACCTACGTTTATAGCAGGTCTTACACCAGCGTTGAACAAATTTGATTCGAGATATATCTGTCCGTCAGTAATTGAAATTACGTTAGTGGGAATATAAGCTGAAACGTCTCCCTGCTGGGTTTCGATAATAGGGAGAGCAGTAAGGCTTCCGCCGCCGAGATCATCATTCAGTTTTGATGCCCTCTCAAGGAGTCTTGAGTGCAGGTAGAAAACGTCGCCGGGATATGCTTCACGTCCCGGAGGCCTTCTCAAAAGAAGAGAAAGTTCACGATATGCAGCGGCCTGTTTTGAAAGATCGTCATATATAACAAGAGCATGGCGTCCGTTATCCCTGAAGTATTCTCCAAGTGAAGCGCCGGCATAGGGAGCAATAAACTGAAGAGGAGCCGGTTCAGAAGCAGCAGCAGAGATAACCGTTGTAAATTCCATAGCGCCCTGCTCATGCAGTTTAGCGACTACCTGTGCTATTGTTGAGCTCTTCTGGCCAATAGCAACGTAAATACAGTAAACAGGTTTAATACCAAGGTTCTTGGCTTCTTCGGTATGTGTATACTTCTGATTTATAATGGCATCAACGGCAACAGCTGTTTTACCTGTCTGACGGTCGCCGATAATTAATTCTCTCTGGCCTCTGCCGATAGGAATCATCGCGTCAATAGCAGCAATACCCGTCTGAAGCGGTTCTTTTACAGGCTGGCGCTGAATTACACCTAGGGCTTTTCTTTCAATAGGCAGATACTCTTTGGTGTTAATAGGACCTTTACCGTCAACAGGAACTCCAAGAGGTGTAATTACTCTTCCGAGCATTTCATCACCTACAGGTAAAGAAGCAACACGCTTTGTTCTTTTAACAGTATCGCCTTCTTTTACAAGGGTCGACTCGCCGAAAAGCACACATCCAACGCTGTCTTCCTCAAGGTTAAGCACCATTCCAAAAACATCATTAGGGAACTCAACAAGTTCACTAGCCATAACATTAGTGAGGCCGTATACCCTTGCAATACCATCTCCAACCTGCAGTACGGTACCTACATCATAAATATCGACTTCACTTTCAAAACCTGATAACTGTTTTCTTAATATGGCAGATATTTCATCTGGTCTTACTTCAGCCATTTTAATTGTTCCTTTTAAAGTTCCTATATTAATTTAATGCAGCGCCGCCGCTTTTAAGCAGCTGCTGCTTTAAAGTTTCCAATTGGTGTTTAACAGAAGCATCATAGACCGTGTCGTTAACCTGTGCTACGAATCCTCCCACCACATCGGGATCTATTTTCACATTAAGACGTGCTTTTTTACTCAGCATCTTTTCTATTTTGTTCTTTTAAATCATTAGTCTGGGTACCAGTTAATTCGAATGCTGTCCTTATATTTACATTAACTATTCCAGCTCTTTCATCCCTCAGTTCCAGAAACTTTTCTGCAATTTCCTGCAGTAAATTCTCCCTGCCTTTTTTCACCAGGAATCTTACAAAATGCATCGTCTCAGCATTCACCTTTGATTTGAAGATTTCATCGAGAATAACGACCTTTGTTTCAGGCCTGATGACCGGATTCTTCAAAGCTTTTGCAAGCTCCCGGCTTTGCTGCATCGCAGACAAAATAAGCTCTATATCTCCGGAAATAGTATCCATCATATTTTTCTCCACTGCCAGTCCGATCAGTGAAGTCGCGTATCTCATCGAAACCTTGTAATCAGCCATGCTTAATTCCTGGATATATCGCTTATATATTTATCGACAATTTTTTTATTCGACTCTTTATCGAGGCTTTCTCTGAGAATCTTTTCAGCAGCATTTATAGCAATTTCAGCCACCTGGTTTTTCAGTTCATTAAAGGCTGCCTCTTTTTTTCTCTCGATTTCTGAAGCCGCATCATCAACAATCTTTTTAGCCTGCTCCTTGCTGTCACGCATCATCTGGTCTTTCAGTTTCTCTGCATAAGCACGGCTCTGATCAATTATTTTCTTTGATTCCTCTTCAGCCTGTGCTATGTTAGCCTGATTTTTATCCAGAACTTTCTGGGCTTCCTCCCTTGCTTTTTCGGCTTTCTCAAGTGATTCCTTTATCGCGGCCTCTCTCTGATCGAGAGCTGCCAGGATAGGCTTCCATGCTACCTTCTTGAGAACAATCATAAGTACAACGAAGGTTATTACCGTCCAGAAGATGAGTCCGGGATTAACATCAATCAGACTACCATTTTCTTCAGCAAGAGCAAGAACTGATAAACTGAATGTTAACATTTATTCATTCCTGATTTAATTGAAATTTCCGGTTATCCGGATTTTTTACTTAAGCTTTAACAGCTAATAGAATACAGATAACGAGAGCAAAGAAGGCGATACCTTCGATAAGTGCTGCTGCGATAATCATTGCAGTTCTTATGGCACCTGCAGCTTCGGGCTGTCTTCCCATAGCTTCAAGGGCAGAACCAGCAAGTTTACCGATACCAAGACCGGCACCAATTACCGCTATACCGGCGCCGATTCCTGCGCCTAACCATGCTAAATCCATCTTAAATTCTCCTGATTGTTAAAGTAAATAATAGACTAATTAATGTTCCTGGTGAACAGCCATCCCTATAAAAAGGGATGTGAGTATTGTAAATATATATGCCTGAATTAAAGCAACCAGTAATTCAAGCAGGTATATAAAAATTGCAAATGCTATCGATACCGGGGCAACAAAGGCTGTCTGCAGAATAAATATTAAACCAAGCAGCGAAAGAATTACCACATGTCCTGCGATCATATTTGCAAAAAGACGTATGCACAGTGCAAAAGGTTTTGTGAACAATCCCAGGATCTCAAGGGGAATAAGAATGATCAGGATCCAGGGGGGCATCCCTGAGGGAATAAGTCCCTTAAAGTATCCCCACATACCATGACTTTTTATTCCTCCCAGCTGAATTGCAATAAAAGATATCGCTGCCAGGGCTGCAGTAACTGCTATGTTGCCTGTTATTGTTACCGCATACGGAATAAGTCCGAAGAAGTTGCTCAGTAAAATGAAGAAAAATACAGTCAGCAGGTAAGGCAGAAACCGTTCGTAGCCTTTACCGATTGTTGGTTTAACGATTTCGTCCCGTACAAAAAGTACAGTAATTTCTACGATGTTGGATATACCTTTGGGGATTAACGAGCTTTTATATTTCCGGGATACGATGTAGAGGACTACAAATAAAATCAGCGCTACCAGCCACATAAAAAATATGTATTTGGTAATCGAAATATCTATACCGAACAGTTCCAGATGAGGCAGTTGAATGGAGAAAAACGGCTCAAAATCGAGGGTATGGGAGTCCATAACATGATGCAGAATCCACCCGCTGTCGCTTCCCCCGGCCTGTTTTAAGGTATCCGCGGCATTTAATGTATCAATCACAGTATAGTACATAAACTGAATTAGTAACTTCTTAAATTCAGGTAAATAATTTCAAAGATTAAATAAAAAAAATAAAAAATGAGGATTGAAAATATAAAATTATTCTGGTTTAATTCCAAGAAAACGAGGCAAATAAAAACCATGGCAACGGTGCTTAATAATCTCAGCGACATTGCCCCTAACGTATTGCGGATAAATGACTTATCGCCTCTCACCAAACCTCTCTTAACAAGCAACAACTCATATACAAAACCTATAAAAACCACTCCCCACCCGGCTATCCATGCGTTAAAAATTTGGAGGCTTATCAGGCTTACAATGTAAAGGAGAATAAGCCCTAAAGGAAACACAAGGCTGCCTGTGGTAAGAAAAAGCACAAAACGACCGCTTTTCGTCATTTATCCGACTTCAAAACTGTCTTAATAAAATTGTAAAGAGCTGTAGCTATACCCAGGAATGAAAATGAAACAGTGAGCCAGGGACTGGTATTGAATTTGCCGTCCAGCCAGACCCCAAGAAAGACCATCACAATCACAGTGACGGCAAGCTGAAGACCGAGACCGAGGTATGGACCATAATTTAAGGCGAAATTACTCCGGCCGTCTTCATTTTCATCCTTGTTTTTCATTACCTGTTGGCGTTGGTTTTGGAAGCTGAGGCGGTTTTGCGCTTTCCTTCTCATTCATCTTACTCTGTCCATCAAACTGGGCTCCGGCCTCAACAACAAGGATCCTGGTAAGAATGTCGCCTTTTAACACCGCTTTAGCCTCGAGAGTTAATTTGTCTCTGGACTTTAATGTCCCGGTTACTTTTCCTCCTACAATAATGGCTTCTGCCTGTATTTCCCCATTAACATCGCCATTCTCTCCTACGGTAACATTTCCATCGGCAGAAATATCGCCATTTACGGAACCGTCCACACGCACATTGCCATTGCTGGTAAGTTTCCCCTCTATTACCACTCCTGCGCTAATTATTGTCACTTCATCCTTCCCTTCGTTTGTGTTTCTTTGTTTCAAAGCAGTTCTCCTTTTAATATTTTATTAAAACCGTTTTAGGATCTATTGGTTCGCCGTCTTTCCAAATTTCAAAATGCAGGTGAGGACCAGTGGATATCTCACCGGTATTACCGCTCAGCGCGATAGTCTCACCCTGAAGAACAGTTTCCCGGGCTCTTTTTAGTAAGACTGAGCAATGTTTATATATCGTAATATAACCATTATTATGGTCCAGAATCATCATGTATCCGTCTTTTGTTGTGTAGTCTGCAAAAATCACGTAGCCATTCGATGCGGCATAGACCGGGGTACCGGTTTTAACTACAAAATCAATGCCCATATGGCCTTTATCCGGGTCAAATCCCCGACTTACAAAACTATCTGCTGGTTTGCTGAAATAATACTTTTTCTCCTGCTTTCCATTCACACCCTGGAAAAGTTCCTTTACAATAGCGAAAATATTTCCGCCGTACGGGTTTTTCTTTCGC
Source organism: uncultured Bacteroidota bacterium (assembly GCA_963771705.1). Classification (GTDB taxonomy): domain Bacteria; phylum Bacteroidota; class Ignavibacteria; order Ignavibacteriales; family Ignavibacteriaceae; genus DATFVA01. Next base: position 107,303 of record CAVYUP010000007.1, on the reverse strand, counting down.
CTTACTTTGGCGGTATCTTTCTCTTTTCCCGACGGTTTTAACAGCGTGGAATCACCGAGTCCGATAGCGAACTTAAGTTTTTCGTTTGTGCTTTTTAGGTGTTCCAATTCTCTGGTAACCTGGGTTAACCGGCTATTCAATTCATTAATTTTTTCGATCTCAGGTTTAGATAAACCGCTCCCTGGAAAAATCGCATCTCTTAAAGGAGTTAAGCCCAGGATCAGGAATCCCAGAAGCGCAAAAGTAAGCGTATAAAAAGCAAGAATACCAGCTATCTGGTATATCCCGAATGTATGTGTCCGTGTATTCCCTTTTCCGAAATCAGGAATTATAATAATCGAAAGTCCTTTTAAATTCTTTATTGAATCGATTATTTTTCCAGCATTATCTTTAATCTTCATAGTTATTTGTTTTCGTTATTTATTCTGCGTTTCAGTTCCATTATATCCTGCTGAACTGTTCTCTTTGCCTGTTCATCGTCTGTAAGAGATAAAAATTTTTCAAATTGATTCAGTGAAGATTTATAGTCTTCTTTAATATAATCTATAATTGCCAGATTACGATACGCATCTGCAAATTCAGGTTTAAGTTTAACGGTTTTTGCAAAAGCCTGAGCTGCCTGTTCAAGGTTCCTTATTTGAGTGTATGCGATTCCAAGATTAAACCACGCCAGGTAATAATCAGGGTCAGTGTTAATTGCTTTATAATACGAATCCAATGCCTGCTTGAATTCTTGCTTTGCAGCATATGCGTTACCTAAAAGAACAAAACTATTAGCGTCAGCTTTTAGCGATACGGCTTTTTGAAAGTTTGAAAGTGCTTTATCATAATTATGTCTTTCAAAAAAGGAATTACCCAGGTCAATATACGCATCATAATTGCTGAAGTTATAACGCGGGATCAGAAGCGTCACCGCCGCTGTTATTAAAGCTGCCGCGGCTGCGGGAACAATAAGTTTTGTGTATAGATGCGACTTAAGCAGACTATAGCTTTCAATAATACCTATCCCTGCAAAGATTATAAATACAGGCGAAGCTGCAACCCGGAACCTTCCTGTAATGAAAAATAAGACAACTGCCGCAACGTAGGTAATAATAAATAAATAAACCAGAGTATACTCTCCGCGTCTGCTGAAGGTTAAAATAAATCCGAAAACCGAGATTATAAAAACAAAGAAGAATCCCGGCAGTGGGAGACTAAGAATTGTAGAATAATTTTCGGCAAAAAAAGATGGATCCATAACAGCCGACTGGGGGTTCTCATTGTTATCAAAAAAGAATAATATCTTTTCTCCCGTCAGTTTCAGCCATTCGATTGGATTTGCTTCTATGTAATTCAGTGACTTATTGAACCAGAAAGCGGAGGCTTCCGACGGCGAAAGGGAATCCCCGGTAATCTGTTGAGCATATTTTCTTCCTGAGAGATCCTGGAAAAAATCAAAGTCTTTCGGTGTTTCATAAACACCAAGTGAATTCTCATTGTTCCCCAGAAAAAAGTTAATGCCGCCATTGGATGAAATTAGAACAAAGTCGTTCCCTACAAAGTAATTTCTTGCCGTAACCAGAAAGACGGGGAAAAGACACCCGATAGAAAAATACAGCAGTCCCTTGTATATGTATTTTCGTCCGCTTTCTTTTTTTACTGCTTTGACTAAAAACCACACAAGCATAACAGGAAATAAGAGCAGAATATTCGCCCTGAAGAATGAAGCTATTCCAATAGCCAAACCTGCCCATAGCCAGTTCGTGTTTTTCTCCATCAGGTTTCTGTTGGTTATAATGAGGAGGTAAACAGAAAGCAGGAAGGTTTGTATAACTTCCAGCAGTATAGCCCCCGAATAAAAAATAAACGGAGAAAATATCGCGGCTATTACTGCCGAAGTGTATCCCGCTTTTTCAGAATGCAGGTTTCGGGCTGTCAGATAAATAATGATAATATTTATGCTGTTCAGGAAGATCTGAATTAACCTTACAGCAAGTATCGATTTTCCCAGTAGTGTGAAAATAACGGCCAGGAAGTAAGGATAACCAGGCGACATAAAGAAGACTTCGCTGCCTATCCAGTTACCGCCACTGATTTTCACAGCAAGATCATAGTATATTCCTGAATCAGAAAAAAGATTCTGAAAGAATGGAGAGCCCTGGGTTTCAATTACATATAAAAAGCGGAGTATAAATCCGGCAAGAACAATTATCGATAGATATTTAAATTCTTCATTGGAAAAAAGCCTCGGTTTTGAAGCGGCTTTTTCAGGTTCTTTTTTGGTTGTCTTTTTTTTTGCTGCCATTAAAAAACTAGAACTTTTCAAGCAAGTCTTCGAACTTTATCTTTCCCTCTCTTATAAGTACCGGGGTTGAATCACTAAGATCGATCAACGTTGACGCAGTTATGAATGATTTCTTATCAGTATAAAAAATAGCATCCACTTCAGAACTGAATGCATCTTTAATCATACTTATCTCAGTTAGCGGCTCATTGTCGCTCCTGTTTACGCTTGTTGAGATCAGAGGCATCTTGATCTGCTGCAGAAGTTTGAGACAGAATCTGTGGTTAGGAATCCGGAAGGCTGCTGTATTCTGGTTTAAGATGCTCCTGGTTCTGCTGTTTAAGTTAAGAATAACTGACACCGGATTAGGCCATATCTCAAGGAGAAAATCAAGGTGTTTTTCAGTTTTTATTTCAACATATTTTAATAAAGTATCAATACCATCTATCATCAGTATATATGGTTTTGAATCCTGTCTCCCTTTTATGCTGTCTATTCTTTTTACAGCATCTTCGTTAAAAGGATTTGCGCCGAATCCATAGATTGTATCGGTGGGATAAATAAATACGGTACCTTCAAGGTAGTACTTCTTTGCCTTAATTATAGCGGCATCAAGTTTCTTGTCGATATTTATCATCTCAGCAGACCGTATCTCAGCCATTCATTATTTCCTTTATTTTTCTAATTACGGTTTCAGGTTTCAGATTGTAGCCGCAGGCAAAAGTGCCGAGAGGACATTTATCGAATCCGTGAATTCCGCAGGGTTTGCAAAACAAATCATCGAAGGATAAAAAATAACTCTTTTTGTTATAAGGATAAAAACCAAAATCAGGAACTGTGGAACAGTAAAGCATCAATACTGGTATATCGGCACACATGCCAAGATGAGCAGGAGCGGAATCATTCGAGATAAGCATTTTCATCCTGGCAAGCAGAGCTATGCTTTCGGTAAGGCTGAATTTTCCTGCGGTTGAAATTACATTTCCCTTTATCTTATCCGCATATCCGGTGCAGATTTCTTTATCGCTTTCACCTCCAACTATGAATACCTGGTCATAACTGCCTGACAAAAAGCGGATTATACCCTCCATATACTCCGGGGGATATATTTTTGTGTTCCATACACTGCCGGGAGCGACTGCGGCAAAACTCTGCTTCCCGCCGAGTTCATTCAGAAAATCATTAACCTTTCTTACAGCCTCTTCGGGGATGTTTACTTTTGGAAGTACCTTCCAGTTATCATCCTCAACCGGGAACCGGATTAAGCGCAAATTCCGTTCAACTTCGTGAGATGCTTTTTCGTATTCGGCCAGGTATTTATATATATGGCGAAGGCTATTAATGTTAAAACCGTAAGTTTCACTGACCTCGGATAACATCACAAGAAGCGATGTTCGAAGTGACCTATGAGGGGCATAAATCCTCGAGTAGCTATTCTGCTTTATGAATTTACCGAACTTATATAACCGGAAGAGAGTGCTGTGCCTCCCCCGTTTATCAAAAATATGAATATGATTGACGGCGGACGAAAGGCTGAAAATTTCTGCTGTTGAAGGTATAGCAATTACATCAATAAGACAGTCAGGATTTTGCTCCTTAAGTTTCTGAATCATCGGCAGCGTTAGAACAGCGTCACCGATAAAAGCTGTTTGTATAACAAGAAACTTTTCCATCAGTACTTCCATCTTTTATGCATCCAGAACCACTGTTCAGGATTCTCTCTGATGCATTTCTCAATATACTCCTTATGTCTCCTTGTCAGTTCGACAACTTTTTCCTCCTCATTTTCAGGCAATCCATCTTTACTGACTTCAACTATCTCTGCTTTGTAGGAATAATCCTTCTGCCTTATGGCAATGCCATACATCAGAGGAGCTCCTGTCTTGATTGAAAGCAAAGCGGGACCGGAAAAGAAATACGCGGGCCGTCCCATAAAGTCAAGCTGAATTCCCTCTTTCGGTCCCCTCTGGTCTGCAACCATGGCCACTATATTTTTGCTCAGAAGTTCTTTGTAAACCTGACGGATCGAAATTCCTGCCGGTATTATCTTATTGATCCATTTAGTTCGGGCTTTTTCAAGCCATTGGGTAACATAAGGGTTCCTTTGAGGTTTAACTACAACGGATAGTGGAATACCTATCTGCAGACTCACAGAAAGGGCTATATATTCCCAGTTGCCATAATGTGCGGAAAGGAGAATCAATCCTTTATTTTCTTTATATCGTTCCACTATCAGGTCAGTGTTTTCGCACTGAACCATATTTCTCATCTGTTCACGACTAAGCCAGGGAATCGAAAGAAGCTCAACCAGCGTAATAGAAAAACTCTTATAACAATTTAAGGCTATTTTATTTATTTCCTTTTCGGAATACGAAGGGAATGCTAATGACAAATTTTCAATTACAGTTTTTTTTCTGATAGGGATAACATAAAAGAAAAGAAATGCCAGCCCAGAGGACAATCTTCGTGCATTATTAAGTCCGGTTATTCTCAGCATATAACTGAACAGAACAAAAAATATATATTCTATGATATTCTGCAATTGTTCCCGAAATAATTCAATGTATAACCTTTAAAATAATGAAGATATGCTGATATAAGAAAGGATTTAAGAAAATGAGGGGGGATTAAATCCCCCTGAAATATTAGTGGGTACTGATTTTTCTTTGCCAGTCAGGATCTGAAAGCTCTCCCCGCTTGGTGGAGTTTATCAGAGTATAATCAGAAAATCCGGTCAGATCAGCGAACACAAAAACGACCCCGCCTTCAAGATCATTATAATGCCAGATCTCATAAGGCTTTGTATCTACCTGGTTCGGATATCTTTCAATTTCACTTGGTTCACCATAGAGAAGCAGAACCCTCCCTCTGTCTGTCTTCCAGCCTTTCTGCTGAATATTCGAGTAGAGGTTGTTGGCTTTTTTTACGCGAGCAAAATACTCTCTTTTATATTCATTTACAGGAGTTCCGGGAGTTAAATCACGTGCCTTCCAGAAGTCGAACAGAAATTTCTTTTTAGCATCCTCACTCTTTAGGGCTTCCCACTGGTCTTTTTCCTGTTTGGTAGCCACATACTTTGATTCGTTAAACGTCTGATCGAGTTCCTCTTCAGACATGGATGCAAATTCCGAAGTGAGAACGCTGTTGTCTGTAGTAATTGATGGGGTTGTATCAATTATACCGGGATTATAGATAAATATTTTTTTTGATGAATAAACTGTCATGTTTTTGGCACTATCCGTGGCTACATCAACAAGGGTATAGGCCCCGGAAGGAAATTTTGAAATATTTATAGCGCCTACATCCACTGCTGAGGCTGAGTTTCGTGGAAAAAGCCTGGATTTATTATAAACAGTTTTGTTATTGGAATTCAGCAGCAAATGATCCACCTTCAGGTTCTCAGATCCATCTGTGCTCTGAAGGTTATAGATCTCGGAATAGAAATACAGTACGGGGATTGCCTGACCGAAAATACCGCCGGGATTCGGGATCACTTCGTAAGTGTTCTTGTAAAACATTGATTTTTCCTGATCAGAATGCCTGATCATAGAAGCTATTTCAAGGTCGCTTATCGAAAATCTGTCCTCAGGAAGCTTTGCTATTGTAATAGGGAATGACAGACTGTCCAGCTTATCCATATCATTACCATCTATACCGGTGAGTGTACATCTATATTCTCCCAGCGGAAGAACATAGGCAATATTTCCCGTAAAAGACTTCTGATGATTCTCAGATAGTGAGTCGGCAATAATATTTTCAAACTGATAGTTTTTATTTACCAGTGTATCCGTGCCATCCTGGTTTAGGATTTTAATATTAAGTATTCCCTTTACGGTAAGCTGGTTATCAGTTTCAACCTGTTTAAGCTGAGGCTCATAAAATGAGTAATAGATCTCTATATAATTACTAGAATCGTTATAAAAAAATCTTGAGTAATCGAAATCAACTTTAAAATCCTGAGCTTTTATAAATACCGCAAATGTAACAGCAAAAAATAAAATAAGTCTTTTCATAGTATTTAATAAAAAAGGCTGGTAACCCAGCCTTTTCCCAATTTAGTTAATATGGTTTAAAAACCTAACTTTACAGTGAACATATGGTTCGCATCGAAATATCTTGCCCAGCGGTAAGCATAATCAACTGTAACATCAATACCTGAATGCAGGTTAATTCCGGCACCGAACGTTGGTCCGAAAATAGCTTCTTCCTCATTCCCGACTGCATCAGGCTGATATGCGTATCCCCCGCGTACTGCAAAGATATCTTTGAATGAAAATTCAGCCGCGGCCCTGTATTCATCATTGGCAAAGTTATTATTCTCAAAAGAAGTAATAATTATTGCTTTGTAATCATCGGAGAACCTTCTTTCATAAGAGAGTCCGAGTTCAAGCTGTGAAGGTAATTCAAAGCCGGCAGCAGAAATGGTATATTTCTGAGTTCCTCTGCTGGTGGATTGATCGACTGCATTCCTGATCAGATCAGGACCATCAAATGACATCTGAGGACCAAAGTTCCTCAAAACCACACCAAGGTTCAATCCTTCAATTTCCGCAATACCTTTATATTGAACACCAACATCCAGCGATATTCCGCTCGCACTGGTACGAACTATTTTTTCAGATATCAGATTCACATTTACTCCAACTCTTATCCTATCGGTAAGAGTATTAGAGTAGGTTAAGCCCAGTGTAACGTAAGTGGGTGAGAATGTTGCACCGGTTCCATATGGATTTTCTGTAGTTGTAACAGGAATATCACCGAAATCTAGTGATTTGATGCTGAATCCTAATGCACCGAATCCTTCAAAATTAACTCCAACAGCGGCATACGATATCCCGATATCAGCTATATAATTCATATAGGTAAACAATGCTTCAGTGCTGTTCGGGGAAGCACTTAGGCCAGCGGGATTATAATATATAGCATCAACACCGCTGATTCCAGAGATATAGCTTCCGCTGAAAGCCAGCCCTCTGGCGCCGACAGGAATAAGTAATTCCTGGGCCCCGGCAGTACCGTTACGTTTCCCGCCGCTTGCAAATACCTCTGCCATCATCAGAAGAGAGAGCAGCGATATTTTTATTATTCTAGTAAATTTATAAGACATCTTCAATCTCCTTATTATAAAATGATTATAGGAATAGAGGGAGCGGAGCTCCCCCTAACTTTATAATCTATCGATATATTGAGTTTCCATTATAACGGCTAATTTCATAATCTTAGTACCAATACCGGGTAAATCCAGGTAAGCGATGTACATACCACTAGCCACCGGCAGGCCATCCTTATTCCTTAAATCCCAATCGAGATACTGTGAATTATCAGCTTTATCTATCCTCTTTATGAATACACCTGACAAAGAATAGATTCTGACTGTAACTTTAGTAGGAAGATTTGTAAATCTCATAAACCTCTGGTATTTATCCCTTTCAAGCGGGTTAGCACCAAAGTAAGGATTTGGGAATACGCTTATCTTATTTATGTTATCCTTGGCCAGAGAGACATCATTAAGAATAGAAGCTTCAATGGTTCCTTCGAAAGCATCACCTTCCATCAACGGTTTCCAGGTTGTTATTCTGATAACAGTACCTTCTGCCGGTTGTTCTCCTACAAAAACTAATTTACCGAATTTCTGCTGGTTAGGTGTCAGAGTACCCGATGTTTCAGGCAAAGGTTCATTATACGGATCATCTGAAGAATAAACATAAACGGGTTCCCAGTTACCAGTGGCGGGATTTTTATTCCACATCCAATCAACCGTAATGGAATCATTGACTTTAACATATAATCTCGTTTCAGAATTATCACCAGTCGTACCAACATCCCACACCTCAAATGGAACCCTGTCCGCAGCTAACGTATCATTCGCTAAAGGTGGAAACAATTTCCTGTGAGATGAATAATACTGACTTCCATCAGAAGTAAACCTGATTTCATAATCTCTTAGGCCAATAGCCTTTTCCCAATCGAGATTTTGTACACCCTGAAAATTCCCGAAAGAAGTTATTGACCATTCTTTTGTAGAATTCAAGTTATGGTACAAGTCTACCGGATCACTTATTTCCTTTCCACCAGGACCTTTAATTTCGGTTACACTTTTTATTCTGTAGGGTTTTGGAGGCTGTTGTCCTTTTAAGGAGTCCTGTCCTACATTTTTGACTATCACAATAAAACCATCGAATATCTGTTTATGAAGAGAATCATCCGAGAAATCCTGATTGTCTGTGAATAATGTATCATTAGAAGTCTCATCAATCAAAGTATAACTTGTATCAGTCTGATTATTCTGGATGGTAACTTTATACTTGTGGCCGGTTAAGGCTGTAGGGTCAACTACTTTGAATTTAACATAACCATCGCCTCTGCCCTCCGTATGATCTAGGCTAACAATCCCACCTACATCATAAGAATACGAGGATGATATTGAAGGAGTACCAGGAAATACCTCGATAATAGCCGGAGGACTTTCAAGTACAGGGGGATCACTATATTTTGAATAACCGTATGCAGTTACAGCGAAGTAATATGGATTACCATTAAATAAAGGTCCATTTGTGTAGGCATCCTGTGTAATTGTAGTATACCTTCTGAGTCCTTCATCCGGTCCTGCGATAATTGGTTCAGAAGAAAGTTGTCCACCATTAATCGTCAGGTAATCATACTGATAATTTCTTATCTCTCCGATTCCGTTTTTAATATCGTAGGTCGCTAAGAGGACGGGATCTGTACCAGCAAGATCCTTGAATTGCCATATTCGGTAGCCTTCAAAATTAAAATACTTATTGGATACAGGAATTATATATTCTGTTCCGCTGACATTTAAACGAATCGTATCAGGGAGGAGCGGATCAAATTCGTGATAACTTTCAGCGTTCGGTTCCCACCAGAGGGTCACAGCTTTATCTTGAGGTAAGGCGTGCACAGCCGGATTCTTCGGAGAAGGTGTCAGCTGAAAATCCAGGTCATAGGCTATCTGAGCTGCTTTATCTTTTTCCTTTAAAGCTGAAACACTTTGTATGTTATTCCCGCCTTTTGCGATTACGATCCCAACAACAACTTCCTGAGTATCGCCGGGAGCCATATCAAAAGGCCCTGAAGCCATAAACTGTCTTCTATCACCCGGAGGCGGTCCGCCCGACCAGCCTCCACCTTCATACCAGCCAGTTCCTGCTACAGGATCACCGGAAAGTACGAATTTAACTGGATTACCTGTATTTGGATCTATAAAGGGCTGTCCGTTCCAGATTAATCCCTGCATATAATTATAGAACTGTTCAGCACCTGCAGGAGTACCAAGTTCAGGATCCTGGTAAAGGGAACTGGCATCGTTAATATAAAATGCAAATGCTGTCATAGGTAAATTACTATACCCGTGCTTCCATTCTCCTAAAAATTTTGCGCTGTCAGATGCGCTGCCCGGAATAATGGGTCCCTGGAAGAAATCATATCCCAGGGCAGGAGGAGGTGTGCCATAAAGCGGATCACTTGCAGCTCCATTATAAGTATACCCGAGACTTAATACAGTATCACAGCCTGTGTAATCGTCATTGGCATCTCCCAGATCAGTATCAGACCAATAACCTGCTATCATATCCTTGATAGTGTTTTGTCCCTTGTTGATGAACTTGAATTTTTCAAAAACCATATCGCCAAGGGCACCGGTTCTGTTAAATCCAAATACCGTAGCCTGAACTTCCATTCCCATAGGCAGTGTGCCGTATAAGAAAGTTGTTCTTTCGGCATCAAGGTCATTTGATACATACCAGAGAACTTCATCACCGGTAAATTCCGGTTCATCTACATCTCTTGTAAAAACACCATCTCCGTCCACATCAACCCATGGGGCGCCGTCTTCAACCGGCCATTCATTATAATCTTTTTCATACTGATCCCTGGTTGGCCCCGGAGGCAGAGATTCCCAGTTTTTCCTTATTTTGTAGATCCTGTACTTTGAATCATCCGGATTTGCTGCAGTACCATCGGAAAGGATAGGACCTGCCTGAAGACCATGACGATAGGTACTTCCGCCCACCCTGATTTCCCTTCCAATTTTGCCTCCCCAGAGAAGACCATCTTCAAAGATGGCTCCGATTGTTGCATTAGGACCACCGGGCCAGAAGAAACCCTGTGCATCAGTTGTAGGACTATGTGAACCATCACCATTGTTAGATATCCACATAAATATCTGGTTAATGGCTATATAATTGTAATTATCATTTGTAGTAATTTTTCGTGTGCCCTTGTTTTTATCCGCCCCTTTAAAACCCATAGAAACAAGGATTAAAAGGAAGATAAAGAGGGAAAACACACCTAATAATTTTTTATTCATTTTAAGCTCCATTTTTTTTCAGATATCATAACAGTCAGCGAATTAATAATTTAACCTTATTCCAACCCTTATCTGTCTGGGCGGTCCAAAATGCCCGGAATCATAAGTTGTGGTTTCATAAAGCTGCTTATACATATCTGCATATTTTGCACCATACTGAGACTCAATTCCCTGAACTGTCGCAGATCCCTGGGGGCTTGACAGCCAGCCGTCATCGTAAGCATCACCCGAAACCGGGAAAACACCTACTACGTTCTGAGTGTTTAATACATTTATAATCCACAGGTAAATATTCGCATCTAGCGGGCCGAGGGAAACGGTTTTATCTATTTTCATATCAAGCTGGAACGTCCATGGAGTGGTAGATGCATTCAAGGGCTCATCAGGAACTCTGCTGTTGCCCCAGCTGTCATTGGTATACTTGGTATAATTGAAACCGCTTGTGAATCTGAATAGGGCGTTAATACCAAAGTTCGAAAGTATCTGACTTCCTAATACAGTCGGGCCATCATTATCTGCGAACCTGTAATCCAGGTTCAAGGCACCTGTATGCGCCTGGTTGAAGGTCAGAGGAGCAATCTGCATCGGGAAGAATGGAATAGCCGTAGGAGACTGCCATATCTGTCTGAAACTGGAAGAAGGATTTGAACCTGTACCCTGAGCATCAGAATATGTATAATCCAGAGTAGCTGAAATTCTTTCTACCCTTCTCAGGTCGAACTTAAGTTCTATACCTTTAACTGTAGAAAAGTCACCGTTAACAAAAGCATAATACTGCCTGTGGTTTGCTCCCGGATCAGCATAAATTGATCTTTCCTGTATCTGGTCTTTTATGTCTTTGTAAAAACCAGTAATATCAAAGGCAAAAACATCACCTAATTGCTGCTTGAAGCCGATTTCATACTGGGTGCTTCTTTCTGGTTTTAAGCCGAACCCTACAGGCTGCTCAATCGCATATCCACCCCTGATATTATCAGCTACTACATTATAGCCTTCATAGATATCTCTAAGCTGAGATTGCTGAATGAATTTTCCATACTGAGCATGGAAAACTGTTTTGTCCGTAACAGGGAATGAGAAACCAAGTCGGGGACTAACCTGCGTAAAAGGAGGTTGATCTACAAGGTCGTTCGGATCTATCAGGTTATTCGTAAAAGCTATATTATGAGGATCTTTGAAAGTTTTACTATCGGTATCAATATAATCCAGCCTCAAACCAAAGTTTACAACCAGGTCAGAGAACTCCATTTTATCCTGAATATAGTAGGCTGCAAAAATAGGGTGTTTGGCACCGTTAATTCCTGCGTCAGAAACATTTCCAACTTCATCGTAACCATAGTTATCAAGTCTGTCATAAAAATCATATCCAGTGCCCTGAGGCAATGCACGCCTGAAGGAAGCGATCGTAAAAGGGGCTATTGAATAGCGCCTGATGGTATAATAATTCAGATCGGCTCCGGTTTTCAGCTCATGGTGCTGACCTATCTGGTATAACAGACTTACTTTACCGCCGAGACTATTAGTTCTCATTTTACGGTATAGGTTGTAAGGTATAGGACCGCTGGTAAAGGCAAATCCATATGCTCTTAAAGATGGAGGCATTTGACCATCACTCAGAAGTGTAGTTCCAACCTGAGAATTTAACACTGAATCACCGTATGCTGTAATGTCATGCTGGAAGATTGGATCCATATCAACATAAAAATCGCCGAAATAATTAAAGATCAGGTCATAGTAGGCTCTATCATTCAAAACCTGGGTAACTTTAGCACTGGCTGTTATTGTCTGAGCCTGGTGCTGGCCTGCACGGGGAGCAGTTAAAATGTTGGTTATACCAACGCCATTTCTGCTGTCATCCCTCTGAAAACTTCCATTGAGTTTTATATTAAAGGGATTAAAATCGAATGATAAATTACCCTGAACCTGTACAGTTCTGAATCCCTGATTCAGACGATAACCGCCGGGGTAAGTCAAGTTCAGAGTATCTGCCTGGCTGCCCAAAGCAGGATCGTAAATATTATCATAATTTATTTCCGGGTTAAAAGCGACTGGAGTTCTGTTCCAGTTATAGTCGCCTGCAACAAAGAAACGAATATTTTTTAATGATGGGAAAATGGGCCCGCTTGCAGTTAAGACATATTCACTGTACCCGTAAGAATAAGTATCAAGGAATTTATTGCCGACAGTTGAAAATTCATCGGTAATACCTTCCAAACCAAAATTATAATTTTCCCCTCCTATTTTAGTAGTAGTGGAAATTATACCGGCATTTGCTCCGCCGTATTCAGCAGGATATCCGCCGGCCTGAAACTGAACTTCCTGGATCGCGTTGGTTATTGGCGATGTTTGAGCACCTCCGAATACAGGGTTATTAACAAGCACACCGTCTACGTAATAAGCAACCGCATCCTGCCGGCCGCCGCGGACATAGAGAGTACCGCCCTGATTTACTACTCCGGTCTGGGTACTTACAACCGCGTTTACACCGCGGATAGGAAGGTTTTCAATATCTTCAGACCTGACAATATTAACAGAATTGGTCAGGTTCTTGTTGATTAAAGGTTTTGGGGCCACAATTTCAACAGTGCCAAGTTCATAGGTCTCACTCGGCAGCTGGAAATTTGCTTCAGTAGTTACGTTAACCGAAACTTTTATGTTCGATTTTGTAACTTCCTTGTATCCAATATATTTTGCCACAATTGTATATGTATTGGGAGGAACATTGAGTATTATATACTCTCCATCAACATTAGTTGCGGCACCATAGTTGGTTCCACTGATTAAAATATTTGCGCCTATTAGCGGTTCACCTGTTTCCAGGTCCGTTACTTTGCCTACAACTTTTCCAGACTGCGCTGACACAGGAAAGGTAAAAGCAATAAGTAAAGTAATAAGAGTTAAAAAAGTAAACTTATATTTCATGATTGTTCATCTCCTTAATTTTCTGTGTCTCTGGAACGAATTGGAGGAGGGGTAACTTCATTTGCCCATACCTGCAGGTTGTTTGGCATCCCGTACATAAATATATAATACCGGTATCCTGCTGATAATTGTGTTTCAAAAGAAGTTGAGTGATATGATGTATCGCTGGCTGCAAAATTAAAAGTGTAATCACCGGGGGCAACCGGACCAACCGAGTAAACGTTTCCATATGCCAGAGGAATAGTGCCGCCTGTAGAGGTTGCATAATCTACACTTCCCGTATCGCCTGCTGTAACATAGTCCGCAGAAATATTGAATGACTGTGCCTTAAAAGTATCAACATCAGCTGCGGCATTTACAAAATAGATATTCAGGCTGTCAGCTTTGGGTGCGCTGCTTACATAGATCAGCCCGTCATCAACCATAAAATGATTGAATGTATTCTCGAGAGTCTGATCTGAATAAAAACCTGCAAAGACCAGTGTTGCTCTTTCCCAGGTAGTAATTTCGATTGTTTTCTGATAAACTAAATCTCCGTTGCCATTGAAGACTTTGAAGTCCCTTTTGCCTGCACCAACATCCATATAACCGGATGCAGATGCAATTCCCAGCCCCGACACTAAAGATTTATCGTCCATAGTTACTTTTATATTGTCAACGTTATCAGACAGGTTGACAACTCGCAGAACTGAATAGACAGGTTTAACAGGCGCTATGGTAGGCTCTTCAACGCATCCATAAATCAGTAAACCAATGAAAAGAGGAAGTAGGAATAGTAACTTCCGTTTGAAATTTTCCCGCATCTTTCACCTCACACAAAGTATTAATTTATTCGATATTTTGATTCTCTTATCAAAAAAATGGTAGCTGCCGATTGCCCGACAGCTACCTAATTATTTTTTCTTATTGCATTATACTAAAATGAAATTATTTCATCAACAACATTTTTTTGGACTGAGTATAATTTCCGGCATTCAGTGTATAAATATATACACCTGAGGATAATTTTGAAGCGTCAAAATTAACCTGATAGGAACCTGCCTCTTTGGAAGTATTAACAAGAGTTGCAACTTCGTTTCCTAGAACGTCGTAAACCTTAAGTGAAACATTGCTTCTTTCAGCAACTGAGTATTTAATCAAGGTTGTCGGGTTAAATGGATTTGGATAATTCTGGCTCAGCTCAAAACTGGTCGCTAACTGGTTATGTTCTTTAACTCCTACAGGAGTGACAGGGAAATCCATTGAATCATAAAGCCATTTTGTATCGTTCGACCAACTATTCTGACCGGCAACTTGTCCGTTGAATATTGCAGCGCCAGGTATAGCATCTTCCATATACATATACCTTAAGGTTGCAGTTGCACCATCTTCACTAACCATGATCTTTCTGTCTAAGGTAGGGTATGTTTCCATAACATTAGCATCACCTTTCAGGATAGCCGGATCCGTCCAGGTTTTTCCACTATCCTGAGAAACAACATAGTATAAATCTGTATAGTAGACTTCTCCTGTTTCAGCTCCGCCGTCACCAGGATAAATATTCCATGCACTATTGCCGATCTCACCTGTGTATTCATATCCCTGCCATACAACAACAACAATATGTCCGTCGTCAGAAGCAGCAACACAAGGATAAGCCTGACCTATACCGTTTCCGGGATATATTCTGACAGGATCAGAAACAGAGTGACCAAAGCCATCAGATGCATCCTCTGTTGAAGGAGCGGTTACTGCCATCCAGGTAGTATCACGACTGTTCCAATAAAGGATAGGAAAAACATTAGTTGTATCTGTAGCTCCGGGGACAACTCCTTCACCATAGCCATTAATTACAACATGAGTTACATGATCATTAGAAACCATTGCTTCTAACTGACCAAAATTGGTAAAATATGGTGCATAATCTCTATTGGCAATTTGTCCATATTTAACATAAGCACTGGGAGTTCCACCGCCAATTCCAATAACTTTGCCAGTAAAGGTTGCCCCGCCATCTAAGGATCCATACCAATAAACTATATTAGGATCTTCTAATTCCGCCGAACCGGCATCACCTGCCGCTACAATAGCCATAGCCTGATCATCATCTGATTTATAGATTGGATATTCAGCAGGAACATTGGCAGCGGTAGCCCAATCAGTAACGTTAGGATCACCATCACCAATTGGCTGGACTAATTCCCAGGTTGCACCCTGATCTGTAGAAGAATAAATATTTGCATCTGTTGTAGTTGCTACTATTGTTCCATCATTTAAGTAAACAAAAGATGGGAAATTAGAACCAAACGAACTTGTAGGAAACGGTGTAACAGGTGCGAGATTTGTCAGATCTATCACGGAATGATATGCGGCTCCATTACTATGTGCCATTAGAAGAGCCTGGCCATCTAATCCACCTCCAACACAATATTGAACGGTGCCCCAACCATACGTGGAACTTCCCGATGTAGCAGCCGTTTCATCGAATGCAGAAAATGAACCAATTGAACCAAAAGCCATGTAGCCGAACATCTGAATTCTCTGACCGGCAGGATCAAACCTCTGCATTGCAGTAAATATAGGGTCATTAACCCCGTCACCATCAATATCCGACCCTGTAGTCAACATTGGGCCAATAGTATTATTACACATATAATCATAACCCGTATTGATGAAATCCATACCAGGATCATTCGGATTAGCTGCCGGGTGGTTCTGTGAAACAACTATCTTATTCTGGTCTGATGGTATTTGCATTTTTTGTACTTTTACGTTTTTATTCTGTGCATTGATAACAACCGCACAAAATAAAATCATAAAAAATAGAACTGTTAAACGTTTAATCATAACGCTCTCCTTGAATAAATGAATAATGTTGGTTTTGATTTTACAGGAATGTAGTAAAAAATTCCGCTTATGTCCTCACATTTAATGAAAAATATTTAGAAATTACAAAATACAAATAAAAATACTATAACAACCCAATTTTGTCAAGTTTTTATAATCTTTCTATTTCTTTATTAAAATAAGTTTATTTGAACTTAAATGTCAATATAGTTCGGTACCGCTCAACTTAGAAGTTGACCAGTAATACATCCCATATACCGTCTGTTGATAAAATCCGCTGAATTGCTTTTTTATTGATTACTTCATCTGTTGTAATTACTGTCAGCGCTTCTTTACTGCTCTCCTGTCGTCCAAGTGAGAGACCCGCAATATTTATATTCTCCTCAGATAATATAGCACCTACAGCGGCCAGCACTCCTGGTTTGTCTATATTTCTGTAAAAAAGCATATTTCCTTCTGGCCTGAGTTCAACTCTGTACCGGTCTATCTTTACAATTCTTATTTCTTCTTTGCCGAAAACGGTCCCTCCGATTAGATTTCGACTATCTTCCCCGATAAATTCAGCAGATATAAGGTTCCTGTAATTTTCATTTTCATTAGATTTGATTTCATTCAGAATAATTCCAAGCTCTTCCGCAAAAAGCTTTGAGTTAACAAGGTTTACCGGCCCTTCTATTTTTTTCGACAAAAAGCCTTTAAGAAAACTCTTAGCCAAAATTTCCTGGTATGTATGAAGAAATTCGCCGCTGAGATTAAGGTTCAGGTTTTTGAGATGCTTTTTATTTAATTGTGATAGAAGCCGGCCCAGTTTCTCTGATAAAATAATGAAAGGTTTAAGTTCCTCATTAGCCAGGGCTTCAAAGGAGGCTGCGTTAATGGTTCCCCTTGCTGATTTATTTTTTAATAAATCGACAATTTGTTCTCCTATCTGAACGGCTACCTTTTCCTGGGCTTCTTCAGTAGAAGCTCCAAGATGGGGAGTGGTTAATATTTTATCGTGCTGAAAAAGCTTCGAGCTAAGATCGGGTGGTTCTGTCTCGTATACGTCAAATGCTGCCGCAGATACCTGGCCGTTATTTAACGCCTCAAGCAGTGCCTGCTCATTCACAATTCCTCCCCGGGCGCAATTTATTATTTTCACCCCTTTTTTGCATTTTTGCAGCGTTTCGGCGGATATCAGATTTTCTGTTTCTTCGTTTAAAGGAACATGAACGGTAATTATATCAGAATCTGAAAATATCTTATCCAGACTTACAAATTCAACCCCAAGTCTGCCTGCTGCCTCAACTGAAATAACCGGGTCATAACCGATTACGTTCATTTTAAAAGCTTTGGAGCGAACCACCACTTCCCTGCCCACCTTACCGAGTCCTACTACACCGAGGGTCTTCCCCTCAAGCTCGGAACCTTTAAATTTCTTCCGGTCCCACTTCCCTTCTCTCATCGACTGATTTGCGTGTGCAATGTTCCTGCACATCCCTAGCATCAGAGCCATCGTATGCTCGGCGGTTGAAATCGTATTCCCCCCGGGGGTGTTCATAACAATTATGCCTTTGCGGGTAGCGCTGTCTACATCAATATTATCAACACCGGTGCCTGCTCTTCCGATAACTGTCATGTTATCCATCAGGGAGATAAGTTCCGCAGTTACCTGCGTCTCACTCCTTACTATTAATGCATTATAACCGCCTATAACAGATTTGATTTTTTCGGAAGGCATACCGGCTTCGAAGGTTACTTCAAAGCCGGCAGATTCAAGAATTGTTTTGCATTTCTTATCGACCGCATCGGTAATTAAAATTTTATACATAAACTCCGATGGGATATGAATGAATTAATAAATCAGGCAATAGCTGAATTTAGACGCTGTACAATCTGTCCTTTTGGAACTGCGCCGATGATTGTGTCTTTCAGTTTTCCATCTTTAAATATTAAAATTGTAGGGATGCTGCGCACACCGAATTTAATTGCGGTCTGCTGATTATTGTCAACATCCAGCTTTCCAATTTTAGCTTTACCTTCATATTCATCAACCAGTTCCTCAACTATAGGAGCTATCATCTTGCAGGGACCGCACCATGTTGCCCAGAAATCAATAAGAACCGGTTTATCTGATTTTACAACTTCTTCATCGAAGTTATCATCAGTTATTGTTATTGTCTTCATTATACTATCCTCATTTTAAACTTAATTAAATTAATTCTCCCCCTGACCAACATAATTAACACTGTCTTCCCCGCCGTCAGCATTAATAACACATCCTGAAATCCATTCGCCGCCGTCTTTACAAAGAATGCTTATAACTTTGGCAATGTCTTGGGGAGTTGTTAACCTGTTTCGCGGGTTTTTTCTTTTTGCAACTTCAATCATACGGACGTTACCGGGAATTTTACGTAAAGCCGGGGTATCGGTTACGCCGGCCATAATTGAATTCACCGATATTTCCATTTCACCTAATTCGGTAGAAAGCTGCCTTACATGAGATTCCAGCGAAGCTTTGGCAGCTGAAACTGCACCATAATAAGGGATAACCGCCTTGCCTCCGGAACTCGTCATTGCAAAGATCCTTCCCTTACGCTGGAACAGGTTTTCGCCTACAATTTCCTGTACCCAGTAAACCAGGGAATGAGCCATTACATCCAGGGTCATTTCCATCTGGGCTTTTGTCAGCGGCTGTTCATCATTGTGTTTTATAAAAGGTTTGAGTGTTCCAAAAGCTAATGAATGCATTAAGACTTTTATAATAGGTTTTCCTTCGGCAATTTTTTTTATTTCCTCTATAACTTCATTTCTTTTTTCAGCATCAGCTGCATTAACATTGAAGAAACGCGCCTCGGAACCATGTGATTTTATTTCACTTGTAATCCTGTCCACATTGTGCATGGTTGCCTGCCGGTCTAGATGTACACCGAAAATATTATAACCATCTTCGGCAAGCTTTACTGAAACAGCACCGCCGAAGCCGGAGGATGCTCCCAGTATTAATGCCCAGGGTTTTTCATTCGCTTTCTGTACCATTACTTTTCAATGCCTTTTCATGTTAAATAAAATCGGAATTTTAATAATACAAAAATGAAGTAAGTTATACAATTATAAATCTGTTTCAGGCAGAGGGTTATTTCTTACAAACATATGCAATACAATCATCTCCAAGGCATCTTGTTATATCATCAATAAGCTGGTCGCTTACTTTTATTCTCTTGTTCTTAATTGTAAACCTGGCCGGTTTTGATCCGTTATTTATAAGGTCAACATAGAGTGGAATTCCCCCTTCATTATGATCAAGAATGTCCTTAAGCTCAGAAATTT
The DNA here is from genome assembly GCA_963771705.1 of uncultured Bacteroidota bacterium. GTDB lineage: Bacteria > Bacteroidota > Ignavibacteria > Ignavibacteriales > Ignavibacteriaceae > DATFVA01. The sequence continues at coordinate 87,651 of CAVYUP010000007.1, read as the reverse complement.
TTTCAACGGGGTGACGTTTTTTATCGATGTTTATTTTAATGCTTTCGGTAAGTTCATTTTTAGTTTCCTGCAGCGGTATAACCTTATCGATATGCAGCTTAACAGCGTCTCCGCTGCTCTCCGTTGTCCCGATCATTAAAACGCATTCCTCCTCCTGTATGTACTTGCCGTATTCCTCATATACTTTTGAGAACATCAGACACTCACACGATCCCGAAAAATCGTCAAGTTTAAAGAATGCCATCGGTCGGTTTGACTTATCTATTTTTGTTTTCAGTTCGGTGATAACTCCGCAGGCACGAACAACATCCGCATCCACCAGTTTTTCGGTGTCACCAAGCTGTATTGAAGCGAAGGATCTGTATTCCAGTTCAAATTTTCGTAATGGATGATCGGTTACATAAAAACCAAGTACTTCTCTCTCTTTTGCAAGCCGTTCTTTCTGCGACCACGGAGGCAGTTCGGGAAGATTTGGTTCTGTAAGTTTAACTACATCCTCCATTTCTCCGAACAGACTGTTTTCCGCGTCAAGGGTAGAGTTGCGGGCTTTGTTGCCGTAATCAATAGCCAGTTCAACGGCAGCCAGTTGTTTTGAACGAATTCTTTCCAGAGAATCGAGAGCACCGGCAAGCACTAATCCTTCCAGGGCACGTTTATTTACCATATGGGTATCAACATTTGCGCAGAAATCAAAGATACTCGTAAAATTCCTTCTTATCCTGTCCCTGGTTCTGATAATTTCTTCGACCGCCGCAATTCCAACATTTTTTATAGCCGACATACCGAACCTTATCTTGCCGTCCTGTACATCAAAAGTTACAGAGGGATTGTTTACATCAGGCGGCAGAACTTCAATCTTCAGCTTGCGGCAGTCTTCGAGGAATAACGCAACTTTATCGGAATTTCCAAACTCATTCGTGAGGTTGGCTGCAAGGAATTCGGCTGTATAGTGGGCTTTAAGATAAGCCGTCTGATATGCAACGTAGCTGTAGGCAACAGCATGGCTTTTATTAAACCCGTAATTGGCAAATTTATCTATCGCCTCAAAAATTTCTTCGGCTGTTTTTTTTGAGATGCCGTTCTTAACTGCCCCTGCAGTGAACTTCTCTTTCTGCTCCTTCATCGCGGCGAGATCTTTTTTCCCCATTGCCCTCCGGAGCATATCTGCTTCGGCAAGACTCATACCCCCGACCCTGTTCGCTATCTGAATTACCTGTTCCTGGTAAACGATAATTCCATAGGTTTCCTTAAGGATCGGTTCAAGGATTGGATCCTGGTAATGTACTTTCTTAAGACCAAACTTACGGTCAATGAAGTCATCAATGAAATCCATTGGTCCCGGACGGTATAACGCATTCATCGCGGAAAGATCGCTTAGACTGGTAGGCTTCAGCTTTTTCAGATATTCCCGCATCGGGGCAGACTCAAACTGGAAGATACCTGTTGTCTGACCTTTGGAAAAAAGCTGGAGAGTTTTTTCATCATCCAGGGGAATATTGTCAATATCGATTTCAACATTATGATTTTTACTGATCAGAGATAGAGCATCGCGTATGATCGTCAGGGTACGGAGTCCCAGAAAATCCATCTTAAGGAGTCCCCAGCTCTCAATCTCTTTCATATTGAACTGGGTTACGATGTCAGTCTGTGAAACCGCGTTAGCCAGAGGAACATAGTCGCTCACATCCCCGGGTGTAATAACAACACCCGCCGCATGCTTCGATGCATTCCGGTTCATTCCCTCAAGGACCCTGGCGTATTTTATCAGATCCTGTATATCGCTTTCTTTGGAGTCGCGTACCCACTTCAACTCGGGTACTTCAGCTAATGCCTGATCAATTGTAAAAACTTTACCGAATTTAGAAGGAATAAATTTGGTTATCTTATTAACCGTGGGAATGGGAATTTTCAGAACACGGGCAACATCCCTTATAACGGCTTTTGATGATAACCGGTTAAAGGTGATGATCTGACTTACACAGTTGCTCCCGTATTTTTCACGCACATAGTCGATTATCTCACCGCGCTTGTCGTCAGCAAAGTCGACGTCGATATCGGGCATTGATTTTCGGGCAGGATTCAGGAATCGTTCAAAAAGGAGATTGTATTCAAGGGGATTGATATTAGTAATTCCAAGGGTATACGCAACAAGGCTTCCGGCAACACTGCCTCTCCCCGGCCCGACCGGAATATCCATTCTTTTTGCGGCATTAATAAAATCCTGAACTATCAGAAAATATCCCGCAAAACCCATTTTTTTAATAGTTTCAATCTCAAAATCAAATCTTTCCTGCACTTCAGGTGTTATTTCCTTTACTCTCTTCTTAAGACCATCCTGCGCAAGGAGCTCAAAATATTCTTCTGCATTGCCTGCGGAAACATCTTCGGGTATAGGGAACTGAGGATAGAAATGTCCCTCCGTCTCCAGTTTCAGGTCTATCTTTGAATCTATTTCAAGAGTATTCTCAACAGCACCTTTGTAATTACGGAAGAGTTTAATCATCTCCTCCTGGCTTTTAAAGTATACCTGGTCAGTACCATAACGGAGCTGCCTGTAGTCTGCCCCGTTTTTGTCAGACAAAAGAAGCAGAATATTATGCGCGTATGCGTGATCTTTTTCTATGTAGTGACAGTCATTCGTCGCGACCAGCTTTATTCCAAGTTCTTTCGATAGCTTCGGCATTCCTTCAAGAACAGGCTTCTCAACATCCATGTTGTGATCCTGTATCTCAAGGTAGAAGTCATCTTCAAAAATTTCCTTGAATATTTTAGCAATCTCCCTGGCTTTATCATAATTGCCGTTAACGAGATGCGCAGATACTACTCCTCCTGCGCAGGCCGAGGTACAAACCAGCCCCTCTCTGTACTTTCTTAACAGTTCCAGATCAATTCTCGGTTTATAATAAAAACCTTCGGTATGCCCTAAAGTGGAAAGTTTAGATAAATTCTGATATCCCTCTTTATTTTTCGCCAGCAGAATAAGATGATGGTAATGCTTTGATCTCTTTCTTCCGTTATTCTCATTTTCTTTCCCCCTGTCGAATCTCGATCCGTCAGTAACAATATAGGCTTCCATCCCAACAATGGGCTTTATCCCCTCTTTTTTTGCTTTTTTATAAAACTCTGCGATACCATACATCACACCATGATCTGTCAATGCAACCGAGTGCATATTGTTTTTTTTTGCGGCCTGGATGAGACCGTCAACTGTACAGGCTCCGTCCTGCAGACTGTAATGTGTATGATTATGTAAATGAATAAAATCTGACATGAAAAAAAGAAATTTCTGGTGGTTGAGATTAGATTTACACTGAACGCAAGTTAAAAAAATTCCGGGAACTTTTTTGCGGGTTTACGCAAGGTGAAAAAATAATTTTAATTATTTATAAAAAAAGAATTATCAAGGATAAAAACTAAAACTAATTCCGAGCCTTACCAGTGAGTTGATTTCCGTAGTATTTGTATACTTGAAATCTGATGTTCTGGAAGAAAGGTATTCATAATCATATCCCTTCTCTCCCACAGGGTAATAATAACCCAGATCCACACTAAATAATTTTGATAACTTCCACTCTACTCCTCCCCCAAGCAGGTTATATGTGTACCGCGATATACCAGTCCCTGTTCCTTCATGTCCATCGTTAGCATGCATAAAGTAAGCAGCAAATGGAAAGATGTTTTCCCACACTCTGTATTTTACCAGGAAAGAAGCTTCTCCACCCGAGAATTTATCGCCTAACTGATAACCTCCATCAAGTTCAAATTCTAACTTATCGGCAAATAGAATTCCAAATTTTAGAAAGGCTGCAGGCAGGCCGTTTCTGAAAGAACTTTCCCCTGCATATGGCGAGATTGGATTTAACCCGACAAATTTGATGATATCGAACTTAAAACCCATATTGATTTCCTGTGAATATATATTAGTACAAGAAAGGAAAATAAAAAATGTAAGGAGTGATAGTTTTGTTTTCATTGCCGTCCCCGATTGAAACTTTAAGCACTTTTAAAAGTTAACCCGCAATGAATGTAGCTTTTATGCTCTTAAAAATCAACAAGATTATTCTTTACCGGTATGACCGAAGCCGCCTTCTCCTCTTTTGGTTTTCATCAGATCAGAATTTTCTTCAAGCTCAGCGCGATATACTTTCGACAATACAAGCTGTGCAATTCTTTCGCCCCGGTTAATTACGAAATCCTCTTTGCTGAAATTCATCATTATTATTTTTACTTCACCCCGGTAATCTGAATCGATGGTTCCGGGAGAATTCAGAATACCGATGCCATGCTTAACGGCAAGTCCGCTCCTTGGCCGCACCTGTATCTCAAATCCTTCTGGAATTTCAACTACAAGGTTAGTAGGTACCAGTCCTACCTCCCCGGCCTTCAGAATCATGTTGTTCTCCACCGCGGCCCTGATGTCCATACCGGCACTTCCGTGAGTTGAATACTTCGGAAACTCAATATCTTCAAAGCCGGGATTTAATCTTTTTATCTTAATTTTTATTTCCTGGTTCATTTTGTCCTGTTCTGTTTTAATGAGGCTAATTTCGTTCTTAAAAAATCTATTTCCTTCTTATCAAAAACAAATATATAAAGGTAGGCCGAAAAGAGTATAAGAAGTAAAATTTTATAGCCGAAGAAAAGCTGATCTGAATAAAACAGGTAGTAATAAATGCCGCCGGTAATCAGAATGGCAAAGAATATTTTGTTAAGCTTGGCGAATTCGTATTCTATTCTGTAAAATTTCTGCGTCACTAGATAAAGACCTGCGGCCATTGCTATATATGCCGCTAATGTAGCAAGTGCTGCCCCCATTATCCCCCACACCGGAATAAGTAATAGGTTTACGCCTATGTTTACCGCTGCGCCGATTCCGGTAATCAATGGGATATACATGCTTTTTTCTTCTATATAGATTCCGGCGGTGAAAATAACATATAGGCCGTTGAACAGATATCCGAAAAGAATAACAGGAACTATTGAAATTCCTCCCCAGTAGGAGGAATCAATCAAAGTACGGCCATGTATAAGAGGTATAGCTACAATATTATCGATGAAAAGAGATAGTATAACAAGAATTAAAGCCGACGCGAGGGTAAAGTATGTCAGCACTTTAGAAAAAATTTCCTTGGCATTTTTCTCCTCGGCATTCTGCAGGAAAAAAGGCTGCCAGGCATACTGGAACATATTTACAAAGAGCATCATAAAAATGCCGAGCTTGTAACAGGCATTATAAATACCTACAGTATCAAGGTTTGTCATTTTACCCAGTATCGGCCTGTCTATCCCCTGGATGAGCATTGATGAAAGCCCCGCAGGGAGATAAGGCAATCCGAATTTTAACAATCGCTTCAGCAGAACGGTATCAATTCTTAAATGCATTTCCTTAATTATATCGGGAACCAGCAGAAGCAGGGATGAAAGTGAAGCAAATAAATTGCTGATCAGTACAGCCTCAATTCCCATTTTAAATTTCAGGATCAGAACAAGGTTCAGGATTATGTTGACGCTGATATTTATCAGTTTGAATGATGCAAACTTCTTAGCCTTTCTCTGAAGCCTGAGCTGAATGAAAGGAATTACCGCCAGCGAGTCGAGGAATAATATCCCCGCTGAGTAATACATCAGGTAGTAATAATTAACCGGGACTTCGAGAAGTTCGAACACCGGTCCTCTTATCAGAATCATTAAAAAGGATAAGAATATACCGGAAACAAAAACCGTTAAATAAGGTGTTGAGAAGATATCCTTTTCGTGACCTTTGGAAGGGAGTCCTGCAAATTTCAGGTATGCCGCGTCCATCCCATATACATAAACGATATTGAATATCCCTATAAATATGTAGATGTTGGCGATTATTCCATATTCGGCAGGATGAAAGATGTTTGTATAGAAAGGAACAAGCAGAAACGAAAGGAAGCGCCCCACCATCGTACTAATTCCGTAAATTGCGGTATCACGGGTGAGTTGTTTTAGCTTGTCAAAAATCATGTATTATGATCTCATCTTTACATCAAGAGAGATATCCAGCGCTTTAACGCTATGAGTAAGCGCGCCAACAGATATATAATCCACTCCTGTTTCAGCAATAGCTTTTACAGTATAGAGATTCACCATTCCCGAGGCTTCCACTTTACATCTTCCCTTAATAAGGTTAACCGCTTCTGTCATCAGTTCAATATTGAAATTATCCAGCATTATAACATCCACACCGCAGCTTAAAGCCTCTTTAACTTCATCCAGGTTCTTTGTCTCAGCCTCTATTTTGAGATCGGGATTATTCTTGTCTCTCCAGGCTTTGCACGACTGTACAGCTTGTGTAATAGACCCCGCCACCTCAATATGATTGTCCTTTATAAGGAACATATCATATAAACCGATCCTGTGGTTTTCAGCCCCGCCGAGCTTTACAGCAATTTTATCCAGTTCTCTTAACCCCGGAACGGTTTTACGTGTATCCATCAGCCGGGCCCTGGTGTGTTTTATTTTTTCCGTAAATTGATGAGCCATTGTCGCTATCCCGCTCATCCTCTGAAAAAAGTTCAGCGCGGTTCTCTCTACCGTGAGGATCGACTGCGCCCTCCCTTCCACTAATGCGGCAACTGTACCCGGAAGAACCTTATCACCGTCTGTGTAATATTTAGTAAATGAGATGCCCGGATCGAATTCCTTAAAACAGGCTTCAGCTACTTCAAATCCAGCAAGTACACCTTCCTGCTTAACAAGGAAATCAGCCGATGCTTTTTTGTCATCCGGAATTATGGCAAGACTCGTAATATCGCCGGTTTTAATATCTTCCTGAAGGGCTCTTTTGATTGTTTCTTTAATAGTTTCAGTTATCATATTCACTTAAAAAAATGTTTAATAGCATTGTAAAAAAAATCAGGAGGTCTTACTGGCTTCCTTGTTTCCATATTAACGAATATCAGAACTATATATCCTTCAACAATGATAACATTACGATCAACACTCCGTATAGTGTGGTCAATATGAACTTTCAGTTCCGGAAGGTTTTCAACCCTGGTTTCAACCTCAAGCAGTTCATCATAGAAAGCCGGGCTCTTAAATTTCAGCAGGGCCTCCCTTACAGGCATCTGGTAACCGCTTTTTTCAATCATACTATAGGGAAGACCATTTTCACGCATCATCTCGGTACGGCCGACCTCGAAGTACTCAAAATATTTACCGTTATACACATACTTCATCTGGTCGGTATCTGCATAACGAACACGTACATTGGTTTTATGTATCAGCATTTCAAGATAAAATTTTATGTGGCAAAGTTATAAAAAAGAAAGGTGTTATGGAATTTCGGATGATTATATTTATCAGTATCGAACCCCGGATATCTCTCAGTTGACGTTGCCTCCTTACAACGGCTTCTCTCCATAGAAAGTGAAATCTGATCGCTGAATGGAATAGAATTACTTTGATCTCAATTGGTAATGATGAGCTGGAGCAACGGAGTTATACAGTATTTTACTGGTAGGAGAGACGGTTCAAAGACGTTTCAACACAGTGTTTTGTGGAAATATTAAACAGTAGTAAACACGAGTCTGGTCCAGACTATTCGGTGTAAGACCCCATTTTGCCGAATTTTTCCAGACGTCCCTGAATAAGCTTCTCAGGCTTAATTTTTACCAGCGCAGCAAGTTCTTCTTTAAGAATATTTTTAAGGGTATCCGCCATAGCCTCATGATCGGTATGGGCTCCGCCGGTTGGTTCAGGAACTATTCTGTCTATTATCTTCTGTTCAAGGAGATCGGGAGCTGTTAGCTTTAGCGCTTCAGCCGCCTGTTCCTTATAATCCCAGCTTCTCCATAATATACTTGAACAGGATTCAGGAGAAATAACAGAGTACCAGCAGTTCTCCAGCATCAGTATCCTGTCGCCTACACCAATACCCAGCGCTCCGCCGCTTGCACCCTCACCAATAACCACCACTATAACCGGAACTGAAAGTCTGCTCATCTCAAAAAGATTCTTGGCGATTGCCTCAGCCTGACCTCTTTCTTCTGCCTCGATACCCGGATAGGCTCCCGGAGTGTCAAGCATTGTAATGATAGGCTTATTGAATTTTTCGGCAAGTTTCATCAGCCGGAGAGCTTTACGGTAACCTTCAGGATTCGGCATACCAAAATTCCTGTAAAGATTTGATTTGGTATCTCTCCCCTTCTGATGTCCAATAATCATTACCTTGTACTCATCAAGCTCGGCAAGACCGCCTACAATCGCCTTATCGTCCTTATAATTTCTGTCGCCATGAAGTTCTATAAAATTATTTGTCATTCCATAGATATAATCCAGGGTGAAAGGTCTGTCGGGATGCCTTGCAAGCTGAACTCTCTGCCACCTGGTAAGATCCTTATAAATGCCTTCTTTCAATTGCCTAACCTTATCTTCAAGTTTAACAATCTCCTTTGCGATGTCCATCTTATCTGAGTACTTCTTCATCTCTTCAAGGCGTGACTCAAGCTCATGTATCGGTTTTTCAAAATCTAGTATTGTCTTTGCCATGTCAGGAACGTTTCGTCAACATTTTGTTTAATGATTTAGCCAGAATTTCAAGATCAAACCAGATATTCTGATTCTTTGCGTAAAGAATGTCTAGTTTTTCCTGATCTTTTTTCCCGACTTTTTCTATATACCATAATCCTGTTAGTCCTTTTTTCCCCAGGTATAGATCTTTGTAGCCCGAAGGGTCTTCTGGACCTACAAAACTCATTTTCCCCGCGAGAACGGAAGGAACTTTCAGTATAAATTTACTAAAATCGGATTTTCGGGAACCAACTTTCGCGGTCAAATATATGAAAGGATAGACTAAAAACAAAACAAGCAGAGCAGCGGTATAATCGAAGAATGCTTTGAAAAATTTCATTACAGGATTGGTAATATTATACTTAATTCCAATCAACGGAATTTCATCCAGCACGGAAACAGAGGCTTTGCCTACGAGGAAATCGAGGTTGTTTCCTATGATCTTGAATTCGGTATTTTCATTCTGACTGGCGGATACTACTGACATCATCTGCGAATAGGAAAGTTCCTGCGGTGAGAATATAACTTCGTCTATTCCTTTTTCACGGATAACTTTAATGATATTTTCAATACTTCCAACTACCTCCCAGTCGCCGAACTTTCTGCCGATATCTTTCGATGAAAGACTGATTAAGCCTGCTACGGTGTGATAGTCCATCTGTTTTGCTTTAAGTGTGTCTGCAATTTTAATAGCGGTTTTATTTATGCCCACAATAAGAGTTTTTCTGCTGGAATATTCATCCTTATTCACCCCCACTTTAAAAACCAATTTCAGAATTACGCGCCAGAGAACCAGCAGAACAAATAATAGCAGGTAATTAATTATCACAATCGCCCTGCTGTAAGCAAAGTCCTTGAAAAAGAATGTAAGTGCCGACAGTATAAAAAAGCTGGTTAAAATCGAAGCCAGTGTCCTTAACACCGAGAGGCTTTCTCTTCTATATACGCCGAAAGCAGAGGCTACAATTACGAAAGATAAAGCCGGAATAGTAAAAACTATCGGGAAACTAAACTGCGGGAAGCCTCTCCAGGTACGCAGCGACTGATATATGGCCTCAGAGATAAACAGGGAGAGATCAAAAAAGATAAAATCGAGAAGTACAGCAAGGATTACAAGCTTTCTTTTTCCAAGAAAAGAAAGAATTTTTCTAATACCTATTGCTGTCCTTAATATAAACTGAACGAGCAGTGAACTCGAAAGATGTTTCTTCACAAAGAGATGCATCGCGTCATAGAAAAACTTTGTTTCATCAAGACTGCTTCTTCTTGTGCTTTCTCCCTTATAATGGATTATTTGGGTTTCATGGACATAATATACTTTATAGCCTGCCTGCTGAATGCGGTAGCATAGATCAAGGTCTTCGCCGTACATAAAGTAATCCTCATCAAATCCGCCTGTCTTCTCGTAAACCTCCCTCTTCATCATCATAAATGAACCGGAAATTGCGTCCACCTCATACGATTCATTTTCATCTTTATATGTGAGGTTGTACCTGGCGAAGAGTCTGGAATCAGGGAATAGATTACTCAAACCGGTAACTTTACAAAAGGACGTCCAGGGGCCGGGAAAGCTTCTTCTGCAGGCGAGCTGAAGGGTGCCGTCGGGATTAAGGATTTTGCAGCCGGCAAGCCCCACCGAAGGATGACTTTCAAAGAATGAGATCATTTTAGTAAAAGTATCCTCACTAACGATTGCATCAGGATTGATGAGGAGGATATATTTGCCCTTCGCTATTTTCAGTCCCTGGTTATTTGCCTTACCGAAGCCGAGGTTCTGATCATTTGCAATAAGCTTCACGTCGGGAAATTTTTCTGCGATGAAATCGGTGCTGCCGTCGGACGAGGCATTATCGACAATTATAATTTCATATGAAAGATTCTGAGCGGCTTTATGGATGGAATGGATGAGGTTCTGTAAAAATTCTTTAACGTTATAATTAACGGTTATTATGGAAAGATCCAATTCATTCCTCACTAAAGTATACCAAGAGCGCTTCTTATTCTGAGCTTCCAGACCATAAATATTGCTTCACGAACGATCTTCTTTGACATTTTGGAAGTACCTTTCATGCGATCCACAAAAACTATTGGAATCTCACCGACTTTAAAACCTTTCTTCCATGCTTTGAATGTCATCTCAATCTGGAAAGCGTAGCCATTAGAACTTATCTTGTCGAGGTTGATAGATTCAAGTACCTTTTTTCTGAAGCACTTAAAACCGCCGGTGGCATCCTGAATAGGCATACCGGTGATAAATCGTGTGTATTTATTTGCAAAGTAACTTAGCAGAAGCCGGCGCATGGGCCAGTTGATAACATTAACGCCGCGCACATACCTGCTGCCGAGCACCAGGTCGAATTCTTCCGCAGCTTCCAGGAAATTTTTAATTTCCTTTGGATCATGTGAATAATCGGCGTCCATTTCGAAGATGAAATCGTAATCGTGAGCAATAGCGTATTTAAACCCCGCGATATATGCCGTTCCCAGTCCTTTTTTACCTTCCCGCCTTATAATTTTTATCCGGGTATTTTGTTTTGATAGTCCCTCTACATAATCACCGGATCCATCCGGAGAATTGTCATCAACAACAAGAATATCCATGCCGTTATATCTTTCCAGCAGATCAGGAATCAGCCGGCTGATATTATCCATTTCATTGTATGTAGGAACAATTATAAGCGTGTTACCTGGCATAGCTTGCATTTTCCTGTTAGGGAAGGAATTTATTTAATTTTACAAACTTAATTATAATGCCCCTTTCCAAAAAGTACAACAAATATCGTCCGGAAAATAATCTTAAAATCCATCCGAAGCGACATATTCTCTATATAAAACAGGTCATATCTTAATTTAACCTTCACATCCTCAATGGTTTCATCGTATTTATGTTTAACCTGGGCCCAGCCGGTAATACCGGGACGGACCTTCAGTCTTCTTTTATAATAAGGAATTTCTTCGGCAAGTTTTTCGACGAAGTAGGGACGTTCGGGACGGGGACCAACCAGGCTCATCTCCCCTTTCAGCACATTCACCATCTGGGGTATCTCATCAATACGAAGCTTTCTGATCATCTTACCCGTCCTGGTAATGCGCGGGTCATCCTTTGAAGACCATATTGGTCCTGTTCTTTCTTCTGCGTCAATAAACATGGAACGAAACTTTATCATCCGGAAAGGCTCGCCGTTCATACCGCATCTTTCCTGGGTAAAGAAAACGGGACCTTTACTGTCCAGCTTAATTGCGATTGCCGAGATTAGAGCCACAGGAAGCGAAACGATCAGGATAATCAATGAGAAAATAACATCCAGAATTCTCTTTAGTCTTTTCTCCCATTCAGGCATCAGCTGAGGCATGATATCTATAAGCGGAATACCGTATATCTGGGATGTTCTTGCCTGGCCGCTGAGGATCTCGTATAAGTCGGGCACTATCTTCAGCCCCACGTTCTTAGGTTCACACTTGCTTATAATTTCTATAAGCACATCATTATTCTCTCTTTCAAGAGCTATAATTACTTCTTTAATATTATTTTCATCGATAATATTTTCAATGTTGTGAATTGAATCGATAACCGTGATACCGTTCTCCAGCTTTCCTATATTTTCTTTTTTTACCGCGAGATAGCCTACTGCATCGAGTCCCAGCGCCCTATGTTCTTCCAGCTGTTTACCGACCTCAACAGCCTTTTTATTAAAACCTATTATCAGAGCGTTTCTCCTCCCCACTCCCTGAATAAGGAGATTACGCTGAACACTGCGGATGATAAGTCTGCCACCTCCAACCAGCAGGATGAAGAGACCCCAGTAGATAAAAATAAGTATCCTGTTAGCCGAAGCCACGCCGTGAAGGTAATCATCGATGAAAATAAGGATGAAGAGTATAAAAATCCCGAAAAAAGAAGCCTTGAAGAGAGTTGAAATCTCATCGAAACGGGAAGCAGCGAACCAGGTACGATACATCCCCACGAACATAAAAATGATAACCCAGTAGAAGTAGATGATAAGCATAGGGATTAAAAACTCAGGCGTGATCAGTAGTCTGAACCACCCCGACTCCACCCTCAGCTTAAAGAAAATAATAAACGCCAGGTTGATGGTAACAAAATCGGTGAGGAGAACTATTATTTTTTCAAATGTTTTTGTCATTTTCTCGGTGTTGACTGCCAGAATGTTGTTTGTGTTCCTGCAAGATACTTCAGGAGGCCAATGAACATTGCAATATTAGTCATCGTAAAATAAAAAGGCATTACCAGAAATTTCGGATAAAATGATTTTGTTCTGAACAAATATCCTAAAAAAGACACCAAATAGAACAGAACCTGTAAATAAAGCAGAATTTCATAAAAGGCAGAAACCTGAATAAGGAAGATATTCGAAATAAATAAAAGCAGCAGCAGTACCGGAGAAAACCATCTTATAACCTTATGCGACCAGAATGCAAACGCCACTAGCCCGAAGGAAGGACCAAGAAGCTTCTTCAGAGGTTTCAGGGTAGACATCATTATAGCATTATTTCTTATTTTCCTCCTGAACTCAGCCTTAAGCGAAGGGGCAATATCCTCCTCGGCAACAGCATCATTCTCATAAACCATCTTTTTCCGTTGTTCAAGAACTTTCATTGACACATAAAAATCATCCATTACAGGATATGTTTCAGGAATAGGCTGAAACAAGGTTTTCCTTATACTATAAATTCCGCCATTAGCTCCTATAAGTATTCCAGAATCCCCTTCCAGCTTTTTTAATTTACTCTCAAGATCCCAATAATTTTTTTCCTCATAGCCTGATGTACGTACCTGCAGATCATCCACAAGAATAAGCCGGCCGCAAACACCCCCCACATTTTCATCTTCAAAATGTCGAACCAGTTTAGAAATTGCATCCGGATGAATATGGGTATTTGCATCAGTAAACATAAGGATTTCACCGGATGCCCTGCTGACAAGGTCATTCAATACTGCAGACTTTCCCCTTCTTTCAGAAAAGGGGATAAATTTAATATTGCTGAATTCCCCTTCCAGCTTTGTCAAGATCTCATTCGTCCTGTCATCTGAATTATCAGATCCAATTATTATCTCAATTTTACTTTTATCGTAATCACACTTAAGAATATTTCTAACCGTAGCCTCAATAATTTTCTCTTCATTAAACGCAGAAATAAGTATAGAAAGCCTGAATTGGTCCTGAGTTAAATCTTTGAAAGTATTGGATTTTTTCCAGGAAGATTTTACGATTAAAAATAATGGATACAGGAGATACGTGAGAATTATCAGCGCTGCATTGGAAAAAAAAAGAATCTGGAAAAATAGATCCATTATTATAGAAATTGCCTAGTTATAGATAGAAAGTACTTTTTTTAGACTGTTCGCTTCGGATTCTGAACCTTTTGTACAACAAAGGGAAAAAAGTCGAAGGCTAAAAATAAAACGAGTCAATATTTTTAGAATCCTCGTCTTCGTTTTTGAAAAGTTTTTCTGATAAAATAATAAGTGGCCAAGGTTTAAATGATAGAATACAAACGGACTTAAAGAATTTTCATGATTCTCATTTAAATGTATAATATCTTTTCTATTCAACAGGTAATTCATTTTTCCTCTTTTACTGATTTGATAGCATAAATCAGCATCCTCAAGATACATAAAATATCTTTCGTCAAAGCCCCCAACTTCATCAAAAAGTTTTTTCTCCAGCATCAGGAACGCCCCTGAAACAAAATCAACCTTAAAAATATTATTCTTATTCGTCCGAATACCTGGTTTTATCCTTAATATTAATTCTTTGAGTCCCGTTAACTGAATAAACCGCATAAACAAACCCGGGAATCGGAATCCGGAAGGCTGCTTTGAACCATCAGGGTTGTGTAATTGAACCCCTACAGCGCCGGCATTATTGAATTCATCAAAAACGCGAATCATATCCGGTACCGGATTTCCCTTAGTAAGTATATCACTATTAACGAACAATAGAAACCTGCCTCTGGCTTCCTGTGCCCCAAGGTTGCAAGCCTTGCCAAATCCCAGATTAACATTGCTCTCAATTAAATGAACCTCTGGATGTTCCTTCTCTAACACTATTACATTATTATCGGATGAGGCATTGTCAATAACAATAATCTCATAATGCGGCTGACTCAGATTTTTTTCCAGGCTGTTAATCGTCTGAATTAGTAGGTTGGGATTGTTGTAACTAACAATAATGATAGATACTCCAATGTCCATATCTTCATTCACTCAATTTTCCATAATTTCCCAACATAAAATCTAAAAAGCCTTTTCTTATCATATTAAATTTCTTTTTTCTGTTTGATTCAAAAAATAAAATTTTTAGCAATTCATTAATAAAAATTATTAAATCCTTCAAAACGAATAAAGGAAAAGTTAAAAAATATTGTCTGTAAACATAAAAACGATTTCTTGTTCTATAATAATATCGAGCAGGAGAATGGTTAGTAATAAATATCCATTTAAATAAAAATATCTTCTTTTCTAGGTTTCCAAGTCTGTGATAAATCAATGCCTCCTTCATCTGTGCGATCCTAAATCCTTCTCTTCTCAGCCTTAAACAATATTCAAAATCAACATAATCAATAAATAATTTATTTATAAAAGGTCCTACAATTTTGTAAATTTTTAGTGATATGATGCTCCCTGATGTTATTGCGACATCTAGAAATTCATTTTTTCTTTTATCTATATCCTCTTCTCTGGTATAATGGGGCACTGCTGAATATATTCCGACTTCATCCGACTCCCTTAGTTTCAAATAGTTTTTTACATAATTCATCATATTAGCCTCAACATAAGTATCCTGATCAAACAAGATGCAATAATCATAATCATCTTCTATTGCTGACATTATACCTTTATTCAAGGCTGCCGCCACTCCAATATTTCCCCCGCAATAATAATATTTAACTTTTGAAGGCTCCAGGCTTGAATAATTGAAAGAATTCATTTTTTCAGAATTATCTATAATGTACAACCTTTCCAAAGAGGGTAAGTACGTACTTATATTATCCAGGACATTAACTTCAGGATTATACAATACTACTATACCTGCTATAATTATTTCGTTGGGCATCTTACGATATAAGATCAAATATTATTTAAGAATTTTGATTTTAATGAACTTTCAGAATATTCATCCGGAACTTTACAATCATAATTTTTCGTCTTTATCCGTTGGAAATATAACTCCCAGGCCTCTTTACCAATATTATCATCAAAATTGTTCATGTCTACTACGGACATTTGAGGGATTTGTTCAGCTAATTCCCATACCGCACTTCCTCTGGATGTAAAAGCGAGAATTGGCTTTCTGGAGGGAATATATTCAAAAATTTTACTTGGGAGTGGAGCTTCAGATGCTGAGAGAAGCAAAAGACCATCCGCGTTTTGTAATAATTTCAACATTTCAGACCGCTCCACAGATTTTTGAAAGGATAAATCCCAATTAAATTCATCAAACTTACTTTTCCAGATTTCAATCTCGTTGATTTCTTCCTGTGTCAAATCTCCCAATAAAAGTATTCTGCCTGAAGAGGAACTCCTCCCTAAAAAAAAATATAAAGGTTCTATCAGAAGCCTGATATCATGTGTTCTTCGTCCGGCCTTAAATCTTCCTGAGTGCATCAATAATATCCTGTCTGCATTACCACTATTGGGAATTTTTTCTTCACGACCGGAAGCGGGAGGGTATCCGTTTGTTAAAACGGTAACCTTGTTTTCTATTATTTTTATGCGGGTTGTAAGCAATTTTTTCCACTTTTCACTTGTAACAAAAATTCTGTCAGATTTTAACAAAATCTTTCTTTCCATTATTTTTTCTAAAACTCCTCTTAGAGGGAACCTCAGAACATCTTTTAAGGGTTCATCAAGCCACCCATCTCTTAAATCAACAATTAATTTGGTATTCTTTTTTTTTGAAAGTTTATAAGCTAGTAAATGCGATG
Organism: uncultured Bacteroidota bacterium; assembly: GCA_963771705.1. Lineage (GTDB taxonomy): Bacteria > Bacteroidota > Ignavibacteria > Ignavibacteriales > Ignavibacteriaceae > DATFVA01. The sequence goes on along the minus strand of CAVYUP010000007.1, from coordinate 71,163 downwards.
CTTCCGGAGGACTGGAAGATATTATTAAACCGGCATCTTTTATTGTTTCAAGTATTGTGGAATCCTTTACAGCTTTAAGGACCCAAAAAATCAATGGATCAGGTATGAGAAAGAGATACGCCAAAAATCTACGATATTTATTTTCTCTTCTCACCGGAATTGTTTTTCCTTCGCTGGATACTTTTTTACGATATATTTTCAAAGGGTCTGGTAAAGATACTTCTTTCCCCCATTCATACTCCCTGGTAGCTTTTCCCTCACCTACACTTATAACTATTATCTCATATTTTTCTGACAACAGCCAGTTAAAAAATCTTTGAGCGCGGTACATTCCCACATGTTCAGGATCAAGCCAGTATGGAGCTATGATAACGGCTTTATTGTTCATTCAATTACCTGGCATTATTTTTTTGTAAGGTTCAGATATTGCCATTGCAGTAATAACGCATCTTTATTTTTTAAAAATGGTAAACAGTATGAGATCGCTTTAGAAATCAATTTTTCATTCTCTGCTAGCAAGGAACCAAGATACATTAAGTAATCACGCTCGATTAGTTCATACTGTGGTGCAACTTTTTTTATTAAGTAATTTACTGTTTTATAAAAAGAACCTGGAATATATCTGACAATCGCGATTAAAATTTTTAGTTTCTTTCTTTCAATATCCTTGCTGGAAGAAATAAATTTTCTCGAATATTTATCTCTTACTAAACTACTCTCTCTTAAGGTTAACTCTCTTTTTTGAAATTCTTTATTACTAAGATCATCCGGTTTATAGTATATACCTAAAATGCCATCTACTTTTTTCATTTGGTGTTTTTCCATTACCTGACAGGCGAAATCATTATCACCGCAGATTTCCAGACTTTCTTCAAACCAAATATTCTCTTTGAAATGTAATGAACTACGCCACATTGGTTGTGGTCCAACCCAATATCTGGATAAAAATCGCAGCCGGGAATATCTTGGACGCTTATATGCATGAGATAATTTATCGTTAAACCTCTCATAATATATATTACTTATGTACTGATCAGCGTATACCATGGCAACCTCCGGATAACTGTCTAATTCTCCGGCCATGAGTTCCAGGGCATCGCTTCTTAAAATATCATCTGTATTTGCGTTAGTTATGTACCTGCCTCTGGATGCTTTTATTCCTCTATTCCATGCCTGATAAATACTTTCTCTGTTTTCAGTTATGATTAATTTTATGTTATTATTTTTTTCGAGGTATTTTTCAACTATTTTCTTCTCATCTTGTTTGGATCCGCTAACGACAACGATTATTTCGAGATCATTTGCTATAGTCTGGTCTAAAAGATTTCGGATACGAGATTCAATAAACTGAGCTGAATTATAAGTTGAAACTATTGCTGATACTATCATAGTTATACAATTCTGAGATCAATACTTTTTTAATATTCATACGATTTTTAAAAATCTTCTTTTTATTTACGTTTTTAATGAACTTTATTTTTGTAATGAAAGGTGAATTCTTTTTGTATAATCAAGGATCTCCTTAAAATAAATCAAAAAGGAAATAAAGCTTAAAAAACTTAATGTCAGATAAAGTTCCAAAATACCCGAGTTAATTATTAAAATAGTGCTTAATAAAAACGCATCGAAAATAAGCAATTTTATGAATTTGGATTTTTTTAAAAATTCTTTGACCGGTAAATCGATTTGTTTCTGTACAGTTATTAACATAATCGAAACGGCGAATAAAATAGTTATATAATATCCCAATAACCCTAAACTAATCCCAAGCAAATAGTAACCCAAAATTAAAGCAATCGAGACAATACCTAAATTTAACATCTGAATTTTCATTAATACTGAGGCTTTTCCTATCCCAATAAGAAAGTTGTACAAAGAATATCCAAAATTGTTTAATGATTCGGGCAATGCAAGAATCAAAAACAGCAGTACAGCCTGATCAAAATGAAACCAGAATTTAATTACTCCAGCCAGGATAATCGCGCAAATTCCGAAAATAACAGCAGAGTAGGTTGAGCCAATTTGGGATAATTCTGCGCACTGATCCATAATAAAATGAGTGTAATCTGATCTGGAATGAAGTTTACTGGCTTTAGGTAATATTGTTCTGAAAGTCGAGTTAAAGAAACCTGAAATTGCAGTGGAAAAACGTCTGGCAATTTCATAATAAGAAACAGTATCTAAAGAATAAAAATTTCCTAGAATATATTTTACGGTGGGATCAATCAGTGCGCCAAAAACAGACATCCCTTGGATGCTGATACTAAATAAAAATATATTGCGGGTTTCCTTAAAATCAAATTGATTGAATCTTATAGAATAATTTCGATATTTCTTTACAAAGACAAAAATAAAGGCGCTTAATAAAACAATGGGAAAGATTATATACACCCCTGCTAAAAAGGTGATATCTAAATTATAACTGGTAACTATAATCACTCCCGTTAAGAGTGTTAGATTACCCAGAATTAAAATTTTGCTTGATAGTATAAAGTCACTCATTCCCTCGATAAAAGATTTGAAAAATAATGAGATATACTTTATGTAAAATCCAATACCTAGAAGCAAAAAGCTTATCTTTATTGTTTTTTGGAAACTTTGAGGAACTACATTTGAGTTACCGAAGTAAAAGGACTCAGCAATTATATACATCAGGAGAAAGATTAGGACTCCCAAAATGATAAATACAAAAAATGTAGAAGAAAGGAGTACATTGATTCGATTTTCGTCCCTATCTTTTAACCTGGCTACGAATCGAAGAATTGCGGTACCCATCCCAAAATCAAGAACATTACTAAATCCCCATAAAGAACTTATTAGTATCCAGACCCCAAATAGTTTCTCACCATAATGAACCAGATTTAACTTTAATGTGATAAGTGAGATAATTATGGTTGATGAAAATTGGATCGCCAACCATACTGAATTTTTCTTGTCTTGATTCATGCGGGAAGTTCAGACCTTAAAGTCGAGGCTCTGATCAGTATCCTTCTATTAGCTAAATTTAAGCCCAATATGATCCCAAATAAGATGGCACCCTGCCCCCAAATCCAGGCATCAGTCATAAACATTGAAATAAAAATGTAAATTGCTGCCCATAATAAAACAATAGTTCTTATCTTATCGGTTCTCTCAATTGCCAGACCGATCGTTCTAAATATTATTACTACCGTAGAGATTAGAAAAATTAAGAACCCGATTAAGCCCACAATTCCAGTTTCCACCAGGACAGCCAAAAATGTTATGTGGGGGGTTCTACCCTTGACGTATTTTTGATATAATATTTTTGGAATAGTGTAGTAATATTTTGAGGTCATCGGGAAGGAATACGCACCGACACCAAGTATTGGGTGCTTCTGTATCATATTAAAAGCTGTCTGCCAGATAAACAATCTTGTAACTAGTGTATTCTCTACTTTGCCCGTCTCACTGATAGAATTCTTAAAATCAGTTGTTTCTTCCGTCCTCTGCGCAACGGCAGGATTAATTTTTTCAACCAAAATATATCCGCCCGCAAGAACCCCCACAAGAAACACCAGAATGAATATTAATATTTTTCGATTTAAATTGAAATTCCTGGCTTTAAATATAAGGTATACCAGAAGAGACAATAAAGACAGCGCAATTGATATCCATGAATTTCTCGTCTGAGTTAATAATGATGATATCAAGAAGATAAAAAGCAGTATACTCAGTAATATCCGGACAAAAAAATCACGTGAGAAAATAAAAATGATAGCGAGAATTACGATTCCAATTCCTACATAATCTACAAACATCACCCCTGCCAATCCAAAAGCTCTTTCTCCGGTCACCGCGCCTTGATAAATTACCTGCAGAGCGTTTGCGAATAAAAATACAAAATAGATTTTGGCTGCATTTTTTATTTGAATATCATCGAAAGAAGACGAAACCATGTACATTATCAGGATGATTGAAAATAAATTATAGGAAAGGTAAAGGCTGAAAAATGGCCTTATAGACATAAAATACGAAGGTACTATGGAGACGAGATATATTAAAAGGGGTACTGTAATTGGAGCACTTAAATCAATTTTCTGAATGTTCCTATGAGTGAAGAGATAGGAAGCGATGAAAACAAAAGAAAACCAAACACCCGTAGTATACCATGCATAGTCGAATTTGATGAAAATAGATAGTAGCAAAAGTGAAAATGTCAGCCAATAGTTCCAGCTAATGATGAATAACAAAGGAAGGCATGATAACCCGATTATAATTGGTATATTAGTTCCGAATTGCAGGTAGCCATATAGAAGTATACTGATAAGAATAAGGGTAATTAAAGTTAAACCTACGTTTTCTTTAATTCTATTATTTACAACAACCAAACTAATTGACATTATATTTTAAACTTAAATATATTTTGTCGAATGAATATAAGTTTGGAATTAGGGGTATTCAAAAGTAATTCTCTTAATACGCGAATTATATATACAACCGAAACAATAAAAAGAGAAATCAGTAAAGAAAATAAAATTCTTGGAGGATAAGATTTTTTTTCGGGAGGGGTTCCATAATCAATCACCTGGAGTACAGGTACATTTTTAACTTCTTCAAATCTGGCCTGTTCATACATAGGAATTAAAAATTCCAGTATTGAGTTGTAAATTTCAATCTGGCGTTTTATTCTCAAAAACTTCATGGCATTCTCCGGCAGATTATTTATAGCCAGAAAATCATTTTTATTGTTTTTAATCGAATTTAATTTTTTTTGAAATTCGTCCACTGTAGTTTCTAAGTTATTTGCCTGTGGGCTGTTTTTCCCAACAACTTCTTTTATTATTGACAATTCAATCTGTTTTGTTGTTAGCTCTGACTCTAATCCTAAATATGTTTCAATAACTGCCTTCGATTGGCTCTCGGCTTCGTAAAAATTATTCTTTTCCTGAAAATTTTTCATGGAATCTTCGGCTAACGATAAATTAGTTTTGATTTCATTATACCTGGCTTCGAGAAACTCACGATTATTCTTTGATTTTTTAACATTTAGTTCAATCACTGACTCGTTTACTTTGTCAACAAGATAGTTGGTCATTTCAGCTGCTTTTTCGGGTGAACCGGCACTAACTGTAATTCTGAAGGCATTATTGTCTGTAACCTCCGTTTGAATGTTTTTCTTGAGTATCTTCCGGACTTGCTGAACTTCCTCGTTTTTATATTCCTTGGTTAAGTCAAATTTATGAATCATTTCATCCAAATTACTTCTGCTGTATATGATCGTATTGAATAAATCGTATTTATCAGAAACAGATAGCCCCCCAAGTCCAAATGCACTTAAGGGAGAGCCCGACAACGATTTACTGAGGGCACCAATAGGTGAGAATGATTCATTATCAGCGCTGACTATCAGAGCCTCTGAATCATATTTTACCGGAATAAAAAAGTATACAAATAAGTATGCCATAACCAAACTTATGAAGAATGCTGTCAGCAGGCTTCTTTTCCACTTTACTACAAAAATTAAATAATCTAAGAGATCCAGTCCTTTGTACTCTGCCATATTCTATAATTTATTTAAAGTATAAGTATTTATCAAAATTAACATTTTATTGCCTCTTATCGCAACATTATTTTAACTGCACCCTATCTTTTTTTGGGTTTTGACCGCTATATCCCTCTTCCCCACCGATTTTTTCATTATGCTCCACTATTCTGTAATGGGGAATCCCCCACCATCGATAGCTTTTTCAGTGAGATCCAATCAATGGACGGAGCGTAGCAACGAGAAATACCCTGGAGGATATTGAGTTTATTTCCTTTTAAATACCCATTTTGGAGTCAGGCTGCAGAGTAGATTTAATGATTAAACTAAATTCTATTTACTATAGGGCCATTTGGCACCTGGTAATTTTTACTGTTTTGTTTTTGCACCAGGATTTAGATCATAATATAACTTAATATATTCTCTTACAACTTTTATAGATCTTCCAGTTATTTCTTTTATTGCTACTTCATCCATCCCTTTTTTTATCAACTGCTTTACCTGAGTATAGTGTTTTATATATCTGTCCACCGCATCCTGACTATGACCCGTCTTAAGTACTATGTCGGCTGGAGAAATTCCCTGCTCATATAAACTTATTATTATTCCTTTATGAGTAGGCAGACTACCCTGGTCTAAAACATATCCCTTCAGCGGCAGGATTTCTCCGGTCTTTTTTCTGTAAGCATCTAAATATTTCCTTATTGTACTAAGGCTTCTGTTCATCAGAACACTCAGCTCTGCACCACTTAATAATCCTCCCTGCACTTTTGCTGCCTTTAATAATCTTACCATCGTCTCTATATCCCTTGCTTCTCTGTGCTTATAGTTACTGTTCCGGTCTCCCTTCTTGTAGAATATCCTTCTTTCAACATCTTCTCTGGTTATCAGTGGCAGAACTACCGTTACGGATGCGTAATCCTCTGTCTTCTTTCCATAGCTCTGTCTTTGTCCATCATCTTTCGTTGTTCTGAATACTATTTCTCCAAAACCTACCTGGTTGCTCGAGGGATAATATTCCCTGTGCAAGTTTTCTATATCATCTGCCAACATATCCAGTACTTTTCTTGAGCCTAATATTTTATATTCGTTCTCCAGCAGGTTTACTATTGCCTGATGAAAGTTCCTCTTGTTTATGCTTTCATACCGATCTCTTGTCGGATTTAAACTCATAACAAGCCTCCCATCATAGCTGCCTGAGGCTCTGAATGCTTCTTGACTGTTTTTTTTATATGCTCTCGGTAACTATTTCTTTCCATTAACAGCTTTATATTCTCTGCCCTTGTTTTATCTTTTTTACTCTCTTTTATCAATTCATTGTATTGTTTTACCAGTGTTTCACTTATCCCGGTTACGGCACTAATATCCTTTATTCTATATATTCCTTTCCTCTGTGCCATCAATACTTTTGTGAAGCTCTCCAGATATCTTTTTATCGCTCCTGTTGAATGTCTTGCTTTTAATTTTATTTCGCTATACGCATTTCCGTCCAAGTTCATACCGATGATTTTTACTTTATGTGTTTGTCCTCTTCCTATATTATGCAAATAACCTCTGGTTATTACTTCTATTCCTTCTTTCCTGATGAAGGCTATGTCTCTTTTTACCGTTCTTATACTTATCTGTAATATTTTATTTATATCTTCCTGGCTTAATACGGCTCTTTGCTCTATGGCTTCTTCTGTTATCCGGATTATTTTTTTTCTCCTTAGTTCTATCCTTCCATATTCCTTCGTTATTTCCAGATCTTCTATTCCATTATCTATTGTTATCCTTATCCTTTTCTTCTCCATCTTTTCAATCGTTTTTCCTGCCCGCTCTTCAATCTCTATGGCTGTTACTTCTATCTGACCTTCCCTTAAACTGTTCTCTTTCAGTAAACATTCTTTCGCTGTCCATAATATCATTTGACTAATCTTCGGAGAGAGTTCATATGAATTTTCTAATTCCCATATGAACTCTCCTTCCGAACTTTTTATTTGCTGTCTGTTTAAGTCTGCTTCTTCTTGATTTTCACTTATCACCTCAGTTGTTTTGTTAATTTAATCCATTTTCTGAGGTGACATATGTCATTATTTCAATAAAATCATCTTTCTGGAAAGCATGTCACTGTTGGTTTGCAATTGATAAATGTAAACACCGCTGCTAAGATCGCCTGAATTAAATTTAATTCTATGTTCTCCTGGACCCATTTCTCCATTCACTAATTCTTCAATCAAATTGCCAGGAAGTGAATATTTAATTGTTGTAATTGGGTTAAAAGGATTAGGATAATTCTGAAACAACACACAATCATCGGGTATCGATGGAACATTTTTTTGATTTATAAATGTTGTTCCCCCATTTGTTGTCTTAAGGATTGCTCCAACCATTATTTGAGTCAATCAGACAAACACCTCGAAGGAATCCACTGGTATTACTAGATTGTTCAGTCCAGTTGTTACCTCCATCGGTTGTTCTTAAAATTATTCCATGAATACCTGAAACAATTCCATTATTTACGTCTGAAAAAGATACTCCCAAATAATCATCTGGATTAAAGTAATTTCCAGCATGCTGTAAAGTCCAGTTAATTCCACCATCAGTTGTTTTATATATATAATTTCCGGTTACAGACCAACCAATTTCGTTATTTATAAAAGATATTTCAGTAAACCCAAGCGTAGAAGATTCTGTCCAACTATTACCACCATCAGTTGTCCTAAGTGTTATTCCATCTCCGACTATGACAGCATTAGTACTATCATTAAAAGCAACGGAATTCAATGATTTTATTGTCCCACTTTCCTTCGATTCCCAGGAAATTCCAGCGTTTGTAGTCTTTAAAATTTTTCCATAATCCCCGACTGAAATACCATTATTAGCATCGAGAAATGAAACTCCATTCAAATCAGTTATTACACCGCTATTCAGTATGTTCCACATATTCCCGCCATCAGTGGTTTTTAGTATTTTGCCCCAAGTACCTACAGCAAATCCTGTAGATATATCTATGAATGAAATATTATTTATCCAATACCCGAGATCATGACTTAACCAATTATTTCCTGCATCAGAAGTTGAAAAAATTGTTTTTGTCCCGAGGATAAAACCATTATTGTAATCAATGAAATTAACTTTATGTAGTGCGTCATTTGTAATACTATTTTTCATCTGCCAGTTATTTCCCCCGTCAGTAGTTTTAATTATATACCCATAAAAATCAACTGCAAGTCCAAAAGTCGAATCTTGAAAGAAGATTTTGTTTATTAAAGAATTATCGCTTAACCCACTATTTTGACAGATCCAACTTTCTCCCCCATTAGTAGTTTTAAGTACTATACCTAAATTACCAGCAGCATAAGCTAAATTAGTATCCAACATTTGTATACTAAACAGCCATGTCAAAGTACCGGAATTTTGGGTAAACCAGGTAATTCCACCATCATTTGTTCTTATTATTCCTTCTGATCCAACAGCATTTCCATGAAGGGTATCAGAAAATGAAACGTCGTAAAGTGCATAACCACTATTAGATTGTACAATATTCCAATCAAGTCCGCCATTTGTAGAAAGAATTATTATCCCATGTTCACCAACGGCTATTGCCTTATTTTCATTCACATATGAAATAGAAAAAAGTGATTCATATGTATTACTATTAAGTAAAGACCAAGTCTCACCCCCATTAGTCGTTTTCAAGATAGTTCCAAAATCTCCAACAATGATTCCATAATTTAAATTTGTAAAAGATATATCAAATAAATCATGTATTGTATTACTGTTTCTATATTCCCAGGTTAATCCTGCATCATTTGAAATTAATATAGTTCCATTATTTCCTACCACGATAAAAACATTTTCGTTTTTTGAGTATATTCCGTTGAGGGTATTATCTGATTGACTCAACTGAATATTCCAAGAATTTCCGGCATCTGTTGTTCTAATGATTTTCCCCGCATTACCAACAGCGATCCCAGTGTTATAATTTAATAAGGAGACATCATTTATTGAGTTTCCATCTGGTAGAGGATTCTGCCAAAGCCACTGGGCAAAACAAATTTGTGTTAAAAATAAGGCTAGTACTATCCCGTTTAACAAAGATTTCATCTTATTCTCCCTTAGATAGTTTAAAGGTATCTATTAAAGTCCATATTTTCAAGTATACGGGGTCTTTTCTCTAAAGCTTTAAGTTAGTCGAAAAGATAGCTTTATTACTCTCACGTTATATCTCTCTACTTAGGCGCGTACTCCCCTTAATCCGGGTATCCGACCATTATAAATATTTTAGAATTTCTCCATCATATATTTCTTGACATTTATTTGCATTATTTCAATATTTACATCAATATTAATAGGGATTGTAATATAAACGATTTGCTACAGCGTAAAATTTGGTTAATTTTGGTTTACCGGAGTAGCGAATTAATGCCGATTTAGGGCTTGCTCTGGTCGGTTTTTTGTTTTAATAGTGGAACTTTTTCATAAGGAGACAGTGTATAATTACGATTGATACTATTTTTAAGGTAAAAAGCATTCACCAATAAAGAAAGGAAGCGGCGATGAAAACCATTAAAGCAAAAATAGATAATCCCTTGTCTGATCTGATTAGTGATGATATCTATGAGCTTCTCAGTTCTCAGGGTTTAATCGATGAAAAATCCGTTCGGGACTATCAAATCAGAAAGAAATTTAAACAGTTGAGAGCTAGTAAGGTCAGTGCCGGAGATGCTATTGATTCTATCCGCGAGGAATATCCTTATCTCCAGTTCGACACTATCAGAAAAATTGTTTATCAGATAAGTAAATAATTTGTTGCTTGAAATATTTATTGATCAGGATTATATTTTGATTGACTCTTTCAAAGGGTCCTCCCCTGCCCTTTGATGGTAAACGAGTCGGGCCCGGTGGTACCCCCATCACCGGGCTTTATTTTAATTTTTATTGCACGGAGTTAATGATGGCAAAGACGGTTAGAAAAAGGAATGTTAAAACTTCAAAAAAAGCTTTTGTCTCTCCTTTTAAAATATATTGGGAGAAGAAAAATTATTTCTTTTTTTATCTCGGCTTCGTTTTGTTAATAGCCGGCTACTATCTGATGAGCATTGGGAAATGGAACAGTACCGCTTCCCTTGTTTTTTCACCCATTATTCTTATAATCACTTATATTTTTGTATTTCCTGCTGCTATTTTATACAGGAACAGGAAAAAGGAAGGTCAGGAAGAAAAAGTTGATACTGGCCAAAGTTAAGGGGAATATTGTCGCCACTCAGAAAAACTCATACCTCGTAGGGCATAAGCTTCTTACTATTCATCCGATAGATCTTTATGGTAAATACATCGGCAAAAAGGATATTATTGCACTAGATACTGTGGATGCAGGGATTGGGGATACTGTGCTGGTAGTTCAGGAAGGTGCCGCTGTTGCTCAGATACTGGGTCACAGGAAAGCACCCGTTCATACCATGGTGGTTGCCGTGGTTGATAAAATTGATGTTAAAAATTCCTGAAAAATACTGACTGAAATTTTTTGACCGGACTTAGTTTAGACAAATTAACTGAGTTAAGACTCCTGTTGGAAGTGGAGGGGATCGGACCGGGGAAATTGAGAAATCTTCTCACCTCTTTCAGATCTACTGCTAAAGTCTTATCTGCTGAATTCAAATCGCTTACCGAAGTCGAGGGAATCAGCCTGAATCTTGCCAAAAGAATTCAAAGAATAAATTCCCGCTACTATGAGTTCCGTGATATCATCAAGTCTGAACTGGAAAGGCTCGATAAGATGAATGCTTCGGTTGTGACGATTTGGGATGATGAATATCCTTCTGCCCTTAGAAAAATTTATGACCCTCCTTTTATTCTCTACACGATGGGAACCCCTGACGAAAATGATATTTATTCTATCGCTATAGTAGGAACGCGGCAGCCCACTAATTACGGAAGGGTTCAGGCTGAAAGGATTGCTTCTGATCTTGCTCACCAGGGTATAACTATCGTCAGCGGAATGGCTCGCGGAATTGATTCTATCGCGCATACCCGTACTTTAAGGGATAATGGCAGAACTGTTGCGATAATTGGTTCGGGACTTGATGTTATCTATCCTCCCGAAAACAGGAACTTGTTCCGCCAGATAACTGAAAATGGGATGGTGATTTCTGAATATCCTCTGGGGACGAAACCCGACGCCCAGAACTTTCCTAAAAGAAACAGGATTATTTCTGGACTCAGTCTTGGCACTATCGTGATTGAAACGGGTGTTAAAGGCGGTGCGATGCAGACTGCCTCATTTGCCCTCGACCAGGGAAAGGAGGTTTTCGCTGTACCCGGAAATCTTGGTGTCCGTCAGTCTGAGGGGACTAATTTACTTATACAAAAGGGTGAGGCCGCGCTGCTTAGAAATGCTGAGGATGTACTCCTTGAACTTGAGCTTAAGCTTCGGCCGGTGCTGGGGAAAAATGTTCCTAAAAAGGCTGCAGGACTAAATTTGTTTGAGGAAAAAATAATCTCCGTTATTTCTACTGAACCGGTTCAGATTGATAAGATTGCCTCTCTGACACAGATGAATACTTCGGACTGTCTCGTACACCTGCTGTCTCTGGAATTTAAAGGGCTTGTTAAGCAGCTCCCGGGAAAGATGTTCTCGGCTCTCTAATCTTGAATTATTCTAAGCAAATTTTGGTATGACTATTTGTCATACTGTTAAAAACTTCAACATCATAAAAAGGCTGTTTTTCGCTTTTTTTGCACTGTCTCATTTTGAGTCCAAAAGGCGTATAAAAGGCCTCTTGAAGGCGCATTACTCCGTCATCAATAATGAGCCTGCCATTTTGTCATACTGTAGAAATATTCTGCAGCATAAAAAAGCTAGTATTATTCTGCCAACGCTATTCTGAAAAATGTCTTCGTCAGGAATGGGGAAACGATGAACACAAAACAGATTCGTTCATCAACGTTAAGAGGGCTTAATATTTCTTCTTGTCCTTCCAGAAAAATTTAAGTCTTTCCTTAAGACTTTTTTCCTGCCCGTTTTCGGTAGGTTTGTAGAATTGAATGTCCTTCATTTCTTCAGGAAGATAATCCTCAGTTATAAAATGATTGTCAAAACTATGGGGATACTTGTATTCTTTTCCGTACTTGAGATCTTTCATCAGTTTGGTGGGAGCATTCCTCAAATGCAGCGGCACCGGATACATAGGGTTTTTCTTTACAAATGATGCTGCTTCGTCTATTGCCAGGTAAGCGGCATTGCTTTTGGGACATGATGCAAGGTATGTAGTGCACTGAGCCAGTATAATCCTTGCCTCAGGCATTCCTATCTTATGTATAGCTTCAAATGCCGCCTCAGCCAGAACTAATCCATTGGGAGAAGCATTACCTATGTCTTCGGAAGCAAGAATGACAAGTCTTCTCGCAATAAATATTGGATCTTCCCCTCCCTCAAGCATTCTTGCCAGCCAGTAAACAGCGGCATCGGGATCGCTTCCTCTTACGCTCTTAATAAAAGCTGAAATTACATTGTAGTGCTCCTCGCCCCCCTTATCATATAAGATATTCTTGCGCTGGACTATATTCTCAAGTACTCCTTTGTCAATTTTAAGCGACTTTGAATCGGCTTCCTGTACAACTGCAGCCTCAAAGATACTAAGTAGGGAACGGGCATCACCGCCGGATAAATAAATTAAAAATTCTCTGTCTATAGATTCAAAGTTGAGCTTAGAGAGAAATTCATCTTTTTCAATGGCTGAATCAAGTATAGAGAGTAAATCCTCTTTGGTTAATTCCTCAAGTACGTATACCCTCGCTCTGGAACGTAATGCTGGTATTACTTCGAAGGAAGGATTCTCTGTGGTTGCCCCGATAAGCGTGATTAAACCGGCTTCAACTGAATTCAGAAGCGCATCCTGCTGAGCTTTATTGAAACGATGGATCTCATCGATAAAAAGAATTGTCCTTTTGCCGAGCTGCTTATTCGATTCCGCAAGCTCGATTACCTTGCGGATATCCTTAACTCCGGATGAGACAGCATTGATCTGAAAAAATTCTGCGTCGGTCTCCTCAGCAATGATCCTTGCTATGGTTGTTTTGCCTGTTCCTGGGGGACCCCACATAATGAATGAGCTTAGAGTATCCTTCTCGATCATCAGACGTATCGGTTTATTTTCACCCAGAAGCTCTCTCTGCCCCCTGAACTCATCAAGCGTTTTGGGTCTTACTCTCTCGGCAAGCGGAACCTGCGGAATCTTCATCTTTGCCATAATTTCTACTTTTCCTCAACTACTATCTTGCTCTCACCGGGTCTCTTCATATTATACTTTTCTCTTGCAGTTTCTTCTATTTTGGCAGGAACCTTCTTTTCAAGCGAATCAATCTCGGCCTCCATCCCCTTATTTTCTTTCTCAACTTTCTCTATCTTCATTTTCAGCTCATTAACCTGATTGTTCAACTTTATATATTTCACAATTCCATATTCATTAAAAAGAAGGAACAGTATTCCAGTAAAAAATATGATCCCTATAATTCCAAATATAAACTTTCGGCTTTTTGTTTTTGCCATTATAAACTTAAACGGATAATCCGGTCTATTAATTGTTCAAATGAAATTCCTACTGCGGATGCCATCTTGGGAACAAGACTTAATGATGTCATCCCGGGAAGTGTGTTTACTTCAAGACACCACGACTCAAAATTATCGTCCATCCGGAAGTCTGCCCGTCCGTAAACTTCACAACTCAACGCGTTGAACGCAAGCAGCGACTGCTCCTGCATTTTTTGAGCTGCTTCCTTGGGTATTTCAGCAGGTACTATATATTCGCTCATTCCTGAAGTATATTTGCTTTCATAGTCATAAAGTCCGTTCTTTGGTTTTATCTCCAGTACCGGCAATGCTTTGTCTTCAAGAATGGCAACTGTCATTTCCCTCCCGGGAATATATTTTTCGATGATGGTCCGGTTTGAGTATTGAAATGAGAGGGATAGCGCCTCTTTTACACCGGAAGAATCCCAGCAGATGGTCAGCCCTACTGTCGAGCCCTGATCATTTGGCTTTATTACAGCAGGATATCCGAATTCCTTTTCAATCATCGCTGCTACTGCCTCATAATTGGCCGACTTCTTGTCTATCGAAAACCAGGGTGGGGTCTTTACGCCATAATGATTGAATAATATCTTGGACATCGACTTATCCATACAGATAGAGCTGGAAAGAACTTTTGAACCCGTGTATTTAATTCCTCTTAATTCCAGCAGTGATTGAATGATGCCGTCTTCCCCTAGCTTTCCATGAAGTCCGAGAAAAGCAAGATCGATCTCATCAAATAGTTTGGAATTGACGGCTTCAAGGTAATTACTATCAGATATTTCAAATTTATCTTCATCCTCGAAGAACTCCTCGGGTTTGTCAGGCTGGTAACTCCCGTAGGCTGGATTTATAAGGATGCAGTCGTGCCCCAGCGATTTAATAGAGTTGTAAATAGATGCCGATGAATGCTTTGATACGGTCTTTTCGGGAGATGTACCCCCCAGCAGCAGTGCGATTCTTAGTTTCTCAGACATCAGTACATCCTTACAAAGAGAAGTTTTTCCATAAAATTTGTATTCAAGGGGTGGATTGATTTATACATAATTGTTTAGATGGCGATTCGTGTTAATAATATGATTTACAAAGTTCCTGATCACTCATTGCTGCAGATCTCAGGTAATCTTTTTATCGGTCTTAATTCCGTAAGCTTCTTCAGCAATAGAAAGCAGCTCATTTATCTGTCCTGTGGATAAGGGATTAACTTTACCTATCATCTTAGCCAGGTAAAGAGTTTTTGCGCTGTGTTCCAGTTTCTCCATTTTATAATATGCATCTTCCAGCGACTTCCCAAGGGTTAACGCTCCATGGTTCTGCAGCATAAATGCCCAGGCAAAGTCAATGTAAGGCATCAGGCTCTTTGGAAGTTCCTCGGTTGATGGTGTGGCATACCTGCATAAAGGAACCTTCCCTATGGTCAGTAAAACCTCAGGAAAAACATAATGCGGAAGTTCTTCTCCTGCCGTTGCGAATGCGGTAGCATACGTAGGGTGGCAGTGAACAATCGCGTTTATTTCTTTTCTTCTTGAGTATGCGAAGAAGTGAAGCTTGTATTCGGTGGAGACTTTACCTTCGCCTTTAAGCACTTTTCCGGAAGCATCAATCTCGAGGATATCTTTATCTGTTACATCCCCTTTGTTCACTCCGGAACGCGTTATAAGGAATGTATTGTCAGGGGTAACAGCAGAAATATTTCCATCGTATGCGGAAACGAAACCTTTCTCATAAACTTTATGACAGACCCTTATAAACTCTTCTCTTAAAGACATTTTTTCCTGAGCTCTTCCATAATTTTCAGATTAACCAGACCGTCGCTGCCTGTTACAACAGGCTCCTCATTCTTCATAAATGATTTCTGAACAGATTTCAGCAGAAGCAGCTGCTTGTTGGCTCTTTTCCTGAAAGATTTTTTTGCTTCACCCTCCAGAAGAATTGTCATCTTGGCGGGTGAATGCTTGTTCGCGATCATGTTTTCAATGCTGATTGCACCTGTATGTCCCAGTATCTCAACACGGTTGAAGGCTTTTTTACTGCTGAAGGAAACATTAAAGTGACCGTAACCGCCGTTTGTAAACTTCAGAATAGCAGAGGCAAAATCATCTACTTCACTTTTGTATACTACCGTATCCATTATTCCGGTTAATGTCTCTATTTCTCCTCCGAAATATCTCAGCAGGTCAATTACATGTGTTCCCACATCCATCAGAGCTCCTCCGCCCCCGTCAGCTGAATACCTGAAGTTTGAGCTTGGAACAAGTTCAATATTGAAATTTATTTCCACAGAAATAAATTTCCCAATCATATCATTTTCAATAATTTCTCTTGCTTTCCTTACCAGAGGGTGAAAATGAAATACGTAGTTAACCGCGAGCCTTACGTTATTTTCTTCGCAGGCTTTAACCATCTCTTCGGCCTCCGAGGAATTGAGGGCGAGAGGTTTCTCACAGAGAATATGCTTCCCTGCCCGGGCTGCTTCAATTACCTGTCTGTGGTGATCGGCATTAGCGCTGGATACGTAAACAGCATCGATATCCGAATTCAAAAATTTACTATAGTCGGAATAATAAAGAGGTATCCCATGTTTAGCGGCTACATCCTTCGCCCTCTGAGCGCTGCCACTGTATACAGCGTGCACTATACTTTTCCTCATTATATGCATCGTAGGTATAAACGTGTTCTCTGCATATCTTCCGCAGCCGGCAACTCCCCATTTCAACTTTTTAATGCTTCTTTTTTTCATTAAGATTTTTCCGCCTTCAGGCTATGTTCCTGTAAAGTTTCAGGTGTTCCATTAATTTCTGTACAGGTTTTGAGTTCTGCATTATATAGAAATGCACACTTGGAACGTTATGCTCAAATAGTTCTTTAACCTGTTTAGCGGCCCATTCGGCGCCGATTTCCAGGACCTGCTCGGGTTTGGCAGCCATAATTTCGTCTGATAACTCTTCGGGTATGTTTATGTAAAAATTCCTGGGAACGGTAACAAGATGCGATTTATTGGTAATAATTTTAAGTCCGGGAATAATAGGCACGGTTATACCCACTTTCCGGCATTGTTCTACGAACTTAAAATAAACATCATTGTCGTAGAACATCTGGGTAACTACATAGTCAGCACCCGCGTCAACTTTCCTTTTAACGTTTTCAATGTCAGTTTTAAGGTTGGGCGCCTCGAAATGTTTTTCCGGGTAACCGCCTACTCCTACACAAAAGTTTGATGGTTTTGCGTCAAGAAGATTATCTTCAAGATAATGACCGTTGTTCATATTATTTATCTGCTGCACAAGGTCGGAAGCAAACTTATTTATGCTCTTCCCTTCAGGTATAGGTTTATTATAGCCGCTGTCATCACCGCGTATCGCAAGCACATTTTGAATTCCCAGGTAATTGAGCTCTATAAGAAAGTCCTCTGTTTCTTCCCTGGTAAATCCCTTCGTTAAGATATGCGGAACCGCGTCAATGTTGTATTTGTGCTGAATCAGGGCGCAGATACCCAATGTGCCTGGTCTTTTTCGTTTTATTTTCTTCCTGATTCCTGATGGGGTTTCATCATACATTACCTCTGCGGAATGGCTTGTAATATCGATGAAAGGTGGTTTGTACTTCAACAGATCTTCTATTACCGCCATCAGACTTTCGATATCACCGCCTCGTTTGGGTGGAATCAGTTCAAAACTTATTAGTGGTTCCTGCGCTTTTTCTAAATGTTCTATTACTTTCATTCAGCCGTCTATAAATTGTTTCGAAATTTACTATAATAATTATTAAATCTCATTGTTAAACTCCCTCCTCAGGAAAAATCAGGATCCTGTTAATTGAACAAACCAGCGGATCTTAATAATAATTACGAATTTCATATTTAGATCTGTAAAAACAAAATCGAAATCATAAATTCAAAAGCTAATCTCATAATCACCATTCGGGAAGAAACTGATGACCATTTTGCGGTATCGGGTGTTATCCAGCTTCAACTCCTGTATTTAATATCGACGTTTAACGTATCCTGAATCTAAGCTGACCCTGCGGCGGGGAGATTTACAAATTTTTTTAAAACATCCGGTTGAAAAATTAAATTATTTCCTGGTAATTCTTAAATGGTACTTTTCGTTCCTTATTGATGCATCATCGGTTTTTATTTTAAGATATTTACCGTGAAGCCACATCTCCGACATATCTGAATAATGATCACTCATTATATTCCCCGATTCACCGGTGGTGAGGATCATATAAAATTCATCAGGTTTTGAGAAGTCGTAAATATATCGCATAGAAGGACCAAGATCATTTTCAAACTCAGAATGGCTGAACCTGGGGAACCTTTCAATACTTTCATAGAAAGGGTACTCGGTGTTGAATATTGTAGTGCCATCGCCGCCTATTTCAAAAGGACCAATATCTATAATATCATCTATGATTGAAGAAAAGCCGCTGAATGCATGCTTGAATATTGCGTGGTGCAGTTTTCCCCACTGCCATTCTTTAAGATCCTTTCCAAAACGCTGTTCAAGATCGGTCAGCGCTTCAGAAAGACTCTTCCTGATTACCTCATCCCTGTCTTCTATCGCAGAGGTTGTTTGGTCGTCAAACCACCAGGAATCTGGCCTTTCCATTAATTGCATTATGCTTCTGTAGGGCACATTTGTGGTAAAGAGAAATTCATTGTAAAGGTCATGCCCCATTTTAGCTTTATAAATGTTCTGCAGAAGATGGTTAAAGAATACGGCATATATAGCCGGAACCTGACTGTACTGGTTCATTTCAAAGTTCCAGTTCTCAAAAAGTTCCAGCGTGAGCTTCAGGTTTTCGTCTGTTATCTTAACATTGTTAAAAGCCTTTAGAATATAACCTGTAAGTTCTTTTGCATAAGGCGATACAAAATCAACCTGGTATTTCATATAATCGGCTGCCGAGTGCTTTGGTTTGGAGTGAAGGAGATCGGTAATGCGTTGTATTCTTGAAGGAGGCTCCCACAAGTTCGAGATATGGTACTTAAAATTCTTAAGAGTCTTATTGTTGGCAGATGCTATATAGTTTTCAGGAGGATTGAATAGGTCAGGAATTTCACTTGCAGGAACATATCCCTTCCAGTCATTTTTTCCCGAGGTGCCGTCAAATATGAAAGTTGGATTTTGATTTCCTCTTAACGGGAGTTTCCCCCCGAATACATATCCTATATTACCCTGTTTGTCTGCATAAACAAAATTCTGACCGGGTACAGCGTAAGTTGCAAAAGCTTCCTTGAACTCCTTCCAGTTATGTGCCTTGTTTATTCTCAGAAATGCGGTGAATTCGTCGCTGAAGTCCTGTGCGGTCCAGCGCATACTCACAGCCGAAGTATCTATTTTTGTATCAGGATATAAAACCTTATAGGGATGAATGCCTGATATGATAGGACCATGCCCCGTCAGCTTTATCTTAAAAGGTACATCAGATGAATCTTTAACCCGTATTGTATCGCGTATTATTTTCAGGGGAAGCCACTTGTTCTCATAAAAATAATTTCTGCCGGAAGAATCGATCCGCTCCGCATAGAAATCAGCATCATCCAGCATTATATTTGTCAGCACCCAGGAAATATCCTGATTCTTCCCTATAACGAAAACGGGAACACCGGGAAGGGTATATCCCTCAGCATTCCAGTCACGGCTTCTTATAACAGCGGCATACCACTTACCGGGAGCGCTGTAGCCTAAATGCGGATCATTTGCTATAATCGGGGCACCGGAAGCTGACAGAGCTTTGTTTACAACCCAGTTATTAGAACCGATATGGGTTCCTTCAATTCCGAAGAATTTCCTGAACCTCCTGTCTGTGTCTATTAAATCGCTTGAAATACCTGAAAGCTTCTTCAGTTCCGGTGGAATAACGTAAGGGGCATTTTCAGGATAATCCGGGAAAATGTCTTTTACTTTATCCTCCCCCAGTTTCAGTACCAGATCACTGAATACAATGTCGGTCCACCAGCTGATATTTAGCTCCCACGCCATCATCCTTCCCATAATCAGGCAGTCTAATGGTCTCCATTTATAAGGTGTGTAGTTGAGAATATCAAACTCAACGGGAAGATGTCCTTTTGCCTGCTCTATGTAGAAATTAACACCTTCTGAATACGACTGAAGGATCTTAAGTGAGTTTTTATCCATCCTGCTTTGTATCATTTCAGCCATTCGCTTTATGCCAACAGTCCGGAACATAAGATCAAACGGGATTGTTGCGGTTCCAAGAATTTCACTTAAACGTCCCGCCCCCGCGCGGCGCGCAATATCCATCGTGAACAGTCTTTCCTGAGCGTGAACATAGCCGAGAGCAAAAGCGGCATCCTCATCACTTTTGGCTACTATATAAGGTATTGCCATACTATCGCGGTAAACATCTATATCTTGTGAGATATGCTGTGCCTTAATCTGACCGTTGTACTCGGGCAGAGATGAATTCAGCATATGAAAGAAAAAGAATCCCCCCGCGATAATAAGTATGATTAATGAGAGTATAGTACCTATGGTAATTTTCAACCAGCGCGGCATAATAAACCAGTTTTTATTTCTAAATATAATAATAATTGAAAAGGTATGAGGTCAGCTAAAACTTGATATTTATGGATAAAATTAAGAAGTTTCGGTCAGAGGGAGAAAGTAAATGGGTAAGTCTATGTATAATAGTATCTTAGAAGATTCCATATTCTCCCTTTAAACTAAAATTCCATTTATGATAGGAGGTACAATGAGAATAGTAAGAATGAGCCCCTTCCCCCAGGATGGCAGCAGTAAACTTCTGGCATTCTTTGACGTTCAGTCTGAAGAGGGAATAATTATAAAGGGATTCAAATTAGTTAATGGAGCTAATGGAAAATTTATTTCTCCCCCGTCAGAGAAAGGAAGGGATGGAAAGTATTATGATTCTGTAATACTTACTAAAGAAACGAAGGACGAACTGGGAAGAATCGCTATTGATGATTATAACAAACAGCCGCTGTAAGGTTACGGCACAAAAACTAATGCGGATAGCGGAGCCGCTATCCGCAGATCATTAATCATAATATTTCACTTTACACCCGCATCCATCCCACATTTTTTCATATATCTCCAGTCTGTCGTTGACAAATTTCTCAGCCGACTTTTCATCCTCAAATAAATGAAGTGCTATCTCATTCTTATCTGTCTTCTCCTGTACAATCGTCTTATTCTCAATCCTGATTATCCTGATATAATCAGAAATGAGAGTGTTATGCTCATATTGTACTTCAGCCCTTGAAAGAATGCTGTCGAGCATTTTAACCGGAACATACACTTTCTTATTAGCGTTAAGGTTATCAACGATATCTTTTTCTTTTATTTCCATTTTCTTCCTGAATTATTTTTATTAATTAGATTGTAAATACGTTATAAAGTTTCAGTTCTTTAATTATATTATAATATTATTAACAAATAGAAAATTAGAATAATCTTATGTCTAAAGAATACCCTCCGCCTATGCACACCGCAGAACATATTCTTAACCAGACTATGGTCAGGATGTTCAACTGCGGCCGTTCGTTCAGCAATCATATCGAAAAGAAGAAATCTAAATGCGATTACCGCTTCGAAAGGAACCTGAGTGCCTGGGAAATAGCAGAGATTCAATCAAGGGTTAATGATGTTATAAAAGGTAATTATGATGTTAAAGAAGAATTTGTCGCAAGGGAAGATGCTTCCCGGCAATTCAATCTTGAAAGACTTCCCGATGCAGTGGGTGAAACCATACGAATAATTAAGGTGGGCAGCTACGATGTCTGTCCCTGCATAGGACAGCATGTAAGCAATACTTCAGAGATTGGAGAGTTTAAAATTATATCAACAGGATATGAAGATGGGGTGTTAAGAATAAGGTTTAAAGTGGAATAGAATACAGAGCGGAAGCTGCTTCCGCTCTGTATGAGAAAAGATTAATAACGGTAGTAGTCAGGCTTAAAAGGACCTTCAACAGGTACATTTATGTACGCGGCCTGCTCGGGAGTTAAAGTCTCCAGTTCTGCGCCAAGCTTTCCAAGATGAAGCATAGCTACCATTTCATCCAGGTGTTTGGGAAGAACATAAACTTTATTTTCATATTGATCATTGTTAGTCCACAACTCAATCTGCGCCAGAACCTGGTTTGAGAAAGAATTAGACATTACAAATGAAGGGTGTCCCATTGCACAGCCGAGGTTTACAAGTCTTCCTTCAGCCAGCACGATTATATCGTTTCCGTTAATAGTGTATTTATCAACCTGAGGCTTTATTGTATCCTTTGTGCTGCCATATTTGTTATTCAGCCAGGCCATATCAATCTCATTGTCAAAGTGTCCAATGTTGCAGACAATTGTTTTATCCTTCATAGCCTCAAAATGTTTTCCGGTAACAATGTCCCTGTTGCCCGTTGCCGTAACAACTATATCGGCTTCTTTAAGAGCGTTCTCAAGTTTCTTTACCTGGAAACCGTTCATCGTTGCCTGGAGAGCGCAGATGGGATCGATCTCGGTAACTATAACCCTTACACCTGCACTTGCCAGTGATTCGGCTGATCCTTTACCAACATCACCGTAACCGCATACAACAGCAACCTTACCTGCAAGCATAAGATCTGTGGCTCTTCTGATAGCGTCCACAAGAGATTCCCTGCAGCCGTATTTGTTATCAAATTTTGATTTGGTTACAGAATCATTAACATTGAACGCAGCTACCGGCAGCGTGCCTTTGTTCATCCTCTCATATAAGCGGTGAACACCGGTGGTTGTTTCTTCTGAAATTCCTTTTACTTCCTTTACAAGCTCAGGATATTCGTCAAGTACTTTATTGGTTAAATCACCGCCGTCATCAAGAATCATATTAAGCGGCTTGCGATCTTTTCCGAAAAATAAAGTCTGCTCTATACACCATTCATATTCTTCAAGGGTCTCGCCTTTCCAGGCATAAACAGGAATTCCTGCGGCTGCAATAGCAGCGGCAGCGTGATCCTGAGTTGAAAAGATATTACAGCTCGACCACTGAACCTCGGCGCCAAGCTCTACAAGTGTTTCAATCAGCACGGCTGTCTGTATCGTCATATGAAGGCAGCCGGCAATCCTTGCTCCTTTAAGAGGTTTCTGCTCGCCGAATTTTTTTCTGATCGACATCAGTCCCGGCATCTCAGCCTCAGCAAGGTTAATTTCTTTTCTTCCCCATTCTGCAAGTGAAATATCCTTCACCTTATAAGGCAGTATTTCAGAATCTCTTTTTGTTGTTACGTCGCTCATTTTTTATCCTCTTCTATATTATATAAACTTAAGCATATTTTTTAAACACAGGAACCAGGTCTAATTGTTCCCAGGTAAAGTCTTTATCTTTGCGGCCGAAGTGTCCGTAAGCCGCCGTTTTTTTGTAAATAGGTCTTCTTAACTTCAGTCGGCTGATTATTCCTCCGGGAGTGAGATCTACTTCTTCTACAATCATCCTGGCGATTTCTTTATCGGGTATAACGCCCGTACCGTGTGTGTTCACGTAGACAGAGACAGGATCAACTACTCCAATTGCATATGCTACCTGCACAAGGCACTCTTTGGCTAATTTTGCGCCCACAACATTCTTTGCAATATGTCTGGCTGCGTAGGTTGCGCTTCTGTCTACCTTTGAAGGATCCTTGCCCGAAAATGCACCGCCTCCATGAGGAGCCCATCCGCCGTAAGTATCTACGATTATCTTTCTTCCTGTTAACCCGCTGTCGCCATGAGGACCGCCGATTTCAAACCTACCGGTTGGATTAACAAAATACTTGGTTTTTTTATCTATAAACTTTTCGGGAATCACTTTCTTAATTACATTTTCGATAATATCTTCTTTAATCTTTTTCTGCTTTACGTTGGGATCGTGCTGGGTCGATACAACAACCGCGTCTGCTCTTAAAGGTCTGTTGTTGTCATCATATTCAATGGTAACCTGTGATTTGGCATCGGGACGCAGGTAGGGCATCAATCCATTATTTCTTTTCCTTATATCCGCAAGCTTCTTAACCAGCTTGTGAGCATACATAATAGGCATAGGCATCAGCTCGGGAGTCTGATCACAGGCGTATCCGAACATTATTCCCTGGTCTCCTGCTCCTCCCTTGTCAACCCCCATGGCTATATCGGGTGACTGGGAATGGATCGCGTTCAGTACCGAACAGGATTCGGAATCGAACCTGTATTCAGCACTATTATAACCAATACCTTTTATTGTCTCACGTACTATGTCAGGAACTTCAATATAAGCTTTCGTGGTTATCTCACCGCCTACAAGAGCTAGTCCTGTTGTAACAAAGGATTCACAAGCGACCCTTGCATTAGGGTCTTTCTCAAAAATTGCGTCTAAAATACTATCGGATATTGCATCACAAACTTTATCCGGATGTCCCTCGGAAACAGACTCCGATGTGAATAAGTATGACATTCTTCTTCTGCCTTAATTAGTTTTCTGAATGAATTAATAAAAATCTATCTCGGTTGAATTACCTGAGTTTAATCTTTTGAATGATCCCTGGATGACAGAGTTATCGCCTATGATTGAATTTTCAAGCATAGCTTTTGAAACTTTTGCTCCTGAACCAATTAGCGAGTTGCGTATAATTGAATCCTCTATTACGGAACCTGCCGCAATTGTTGTGTAAGGACCAATAACTGAATTCTTTATTACAGCATCCTCGGCAATGAAAACTGGTTTGTTGATTACTACACTTTCCATATCTCTGCTGGTGTCAGTTATTGAGAGCAGATGCTGGTTAGTCGACAGCAGAGTCTCGGGCTTACCGCAGTCGTACCATCCTTCTACAGGAAAAGTTGTTATCTTTTCCCCGTTATCAATCATTATCTGGATTGCGTCGGTAAGCTGAAGTTCGCCTTTTGTTCTTATATCCTTATCAACCAGCTCGGTTAAAGCTGATTTAAGAGACTTTGCGTTATTGAAGTAATACAACCCAACCAGCGCAAGGTTTGATACAGGTTCCTGCGGTTTCTCTACGAGTTTTTTTATAAAATTATTTTCAACCACAGCAACGCCGAATCTGCGCGGGTCTTCAACTTCTTTAACACCCAGCGATGAATGCTTGCTCTTAAACACATAAGAAAGATCTACATCAAACAGGGTGTCTCCAAGAATTACAAAAATATCATCCTCATCGAATGTAGGCGCGGCCATATAAATAGCATGCCCTAATCCATGCATCTCTTCCTGCACTATAAAATCAGATTGAAGCTGAGGATATTCCTTCTCAACATATTCCCTTATCATCTCTCCAAGATAGCCAATGATGAAGGTTGATTTGGTTAGTCCTTCTTTAATTAGTTTATCAAGTATGTGTCCAAGTATAGGTTTTCCGCCGACATTCAGAAGAACTTTGGGGGTGGAATATGTATGTGGTTTTAATCTTGTTCCAATACCTGCTACGGGTATAACAGCTCTCATAAAATCTTTGATTTATTACTATTAAGAATACAAAATTACCTAATCCGGTTTTGAATAACAAATAAAAGAGGGGTAAACAACTTAGCCTAATTTCTTATATCACTTAATACTTGCTCAACGGTTTTAACGTTGTCGAAGAAAGATAAAAACCTCTGCAGAACCTGGTCTACAACGGCATCAGGACACGAGGCGCCGCTGGTTAAAATCACAGCCGCTGCAGCTTTTGAAGGGATATAATTCCGGGTGATCTTTTCGATACCTTTATGAAGGTCGTAATGACTAATAGCGTCTTTTGAAAGTAGTTTGTCTGCAGAAGAAATGAAGTAGGTTTTATGCCTTTCCTCACATAATTCTACTATGTGCCCTGTATTTGAACTGTTGTACCCTCCAACTACCACGGCAAAGTCTGCCGGCTGCTTTACCAGTTCAACGGTGGCCTGCTGATTATCATATGTTGCATAACATAAAGTATCCCGCGTATCCGCAAAATGCTCCTGTATACTCTCACTACCGTATCTCCTTATCATAACACCCTTCAAATAATCCGCTATAGCCTGAGTTTCAGTTGCAAGCATCGTTGTCTGATTAACAACGCCTATTTTACTCAGGTCTTTTTCGGGATCAAAACTTTCGGAATATCTTCCTTCGAAGATATTATTAAATTCTTCAAGCGTAATATTTCCGAGGATGAATTCACCCAGTACTCTTGTCTCTTCAAGGTCTTTTACAATAAGTACGGGAGAACCTTCGGTGCTGTGTGAAAAAGTTGCCCTGGTCTCTTCGTGCATGTGCTTGCCGTGTATTATCACCGTATAATCTTTATCACCGAGCTGCTTGGATCTGTTCCATACTTTCTCAACAAAAGGACAGGTTGTGTTGTATTTGTAAGGATCAATACCCAGATCGTTAAGCCTCTTCTGGATCTCAATGGTAGTGCCGAACGCGGGGATAATTACGATGTCTGCAGGATTTAATTCCCCCCAGTTCACAAGCTGCCGTCCGGAGGTATCCATCAGGAATTTTACCCCCTTCTTCTGCAGGTCATTGTTTACACCGGGGTTATGTATCATTTCACTGAGAAGAAAGATCCTCTTATCAGGATTCTCCTCAATAGCCTTGTATGAGATCTCGATTGCATTCTCCACCCCATAGCAGAATCCGAAATGCCTGGCGATGTAAAATTTAACGGGACCGAAATCAAGCACTGTGGGGGAAAAGTCCTTCTTCTTCGGGTCAGAATCCTTTCGGAAATTCTTTATCCTTGATATTACAGAACTCTTGTAAAATTCAGGTATGTCGAACTTCTTCATCAGCAAATTTTATTGGATTAAAGCTCAAACTTAATAAATTCCGAACCTGATTTCAGGGTAAATTTTCGTGAAATTAATAAGGCAGGTTTGATTGGAAAAAAAGAAGCTGCCTCCCGTATGATGGCGGAGGCAGCATTTATCAGATAATTATTACTTAATTCTTTCAGCCGGCATTTCACGCCCGTTCTGATGAAGAATTAGTTTTGAATACTTTCCGTTTTCATCTTTAACAAAAGAAATCTGTGCATCAATTACTTTTAGGAAATATTCGGTTTCAGATTCCGGGAAAACTTCAAATTGCGGCTGCCCGGTTGCCTGCGCAAAGATTTTATCTTCTGCGGTCGAAATCGTTAATGTGAAACCCGGCTGAAGCTGGTACTCACCCGTAAGATTTTCAAAAAAAGATGGATCAACGTCTATAGCGGTTCTTTCAGCGGGACGCTCAAGCTTAACCCCCATCTTATCGAGCATATCATAAGCATTCATATTATGGGGATCAATAGCTATAGATTGCTTGTAATTCGCGATGGCTCCTTCATTATCACCCTTCTTCATCAGAGCTTCAGCATAACTGTCATAAACATTAAATGATTCCGGATATTCTTCTATATTAAGCTTAAATATTTTTTCTGCATCTTCCAACCGCCCGCTGCGTAAATAGAAATAACCGAGTGAATTAATTTGAGGCTCAGGAATTTTTTTATCCTGATCTGCGGCTTCTTTATCTTTATAGAAGGAGATTCCGGCATCGATACCTTTTTGATCAATAATTTCAGCCATCTCATTCAACACGGACTTTTCCGGCTTATCGTAGGGCTGATCATATAATATATTCTTTATCCCTGTATATATTTTGTTCAACGGAGCACTATCTGTGTTGTTAAGCAGTACCACAAGCTGTTTATGTTCCGGCAGACGTACTATAAATGAAGAAAAACCAAAAATACTTCCGCCATGACTTATATATGCTGTGCTGTCTCCCTTATCATCCACAGCTTCTTTTCCTACGTCCCAGCCGTAACCATATTTCCCTCTAAAGTCCTTTACGTAACCTGTAAACATCTTTTCTTTGCTTTTGTCAGAGAGAACTTTATCTCCATATAATGCCTGATCCCACTTATAAAGATCTTCCACCGTAGAATAAAGCGCGCCCGCAGAAAATGGCAATGACATATCAAGGTAAGCCGCATTGCTGTAATGACTAAACTGGTTGCTGTAACCGCGAGCCCTTTTCGGAGTGATCTTTTCAAGATCGATATATCCTGAATTAGTCATCCCGAGAGGTTTCAATATTTTTTCTTCCAGCACATCTTTATAACTTTTTCCTGTCACCTGTTCAATTACAGCTCCCAGAACTACATAACCTGAATTGCTGTACTTGAATTGTGAGCCGGGTTCGAAATCCAGCGGTTTTTCCGAAAAAGTGCTTACCAGTTCTTCGGGGGTCATCTTCTCAGCTGCCCTTTTTGCAACAAAATCCGGGAAGTCAGTATAATTCGGTATCCCGGAAGTGTGGGTCAAAAGCTGGTGTATGGTAATTCTGCTTCCGTTTTCGGCAGGGTACCAGGGCAGGATATCTGACACTTTATCGTCAAGTTTAAGTTTTCCTTCTTCAACCAGCTTTAGTATCAACGCGGCGGTAAACTGTTTTGTAATTGATCCCAGTTCAAATTTGGTATCAACTGTGTTGGGAACCTCCCACTCCATATCCGCATATCCGTATCCTTTTTCGAAAATCACTTTGCCGTCGTCAGCAACAAGCACGGAACCATTAAACATCCCGAGGTTGACATATTCTGTCATAAGCTGATCTATAGTCTCAGCTTTATCCTGTGCTGATAAGCTTATATTAAATATTAAAGCAAAAAGGAATGGCAACAGAAATAGTTTGTAAGATAGCTTCATTATGTGATCCTTTTTATATGAGTTTCATAAATATAGAAGAAAACCTAATTCACTATTTTCAGTTTACGAAGTAAAATTATACAGCCAGTAAATTTTAATGATGAGTGAACGAATTTTGGGTCCTAATCATTATAAGAGGATAACCCGAATTCAGCAATAAACCTTTCTTTTCCAGGAAAATTGACCAGGAATATGCCCATTACAATTACAAATATCCCTGCATAAAGAAAATCACCCGTCAGCAGATAAAAGGTAATCGACAGAAAATTTGCTCCCTCAAGCAGCGCGAATTTAACAATATTTGCTGATCTGAAGGTATTGAGCTTTTCCTCACGTGTACTGTTTCCTGCTTTTATATTTATCATCCGGTTATATAAAAACCGCGAGATTACAACCATAATAACAACCAGAACAGGCACTATAAATCCCCAAATAGTACTGTAATCCTTGTCCAGCATAACCAGCTCTCTTTGTATAAGAACCAGCACTATTATAAAATAACTAACCTGACCCGCGGCTAGTGCAAAGTATATTATTTTTAACTGTTTGAAGGTATCCATATGCTTATTTTTTCCATATTGCTGGTGTTATCTATTATTTAGAAATTCGGCATTCACTTTATTATATTTGCTGCTCTAAACAAAGATTTGTGTTATGGAAATTATTGAAAAGTTAAAAAAAATAAAAGACAGGTTTGAGAATATAAACCAGCAGCTTTCGGATCCTGATGTTCTGTCGGATAGGGATAGGGTAGTCAGCCTCAGCAAAGAAAGAAGCGACCTGATCGATATAGTCAGCGCGTATGAGCAGTATAGCGAAGTCCTTAAAAATATTAAGGGAAATAAGGAAATAATTAACTCGGGATCTGACGAGGAATTAAGGGAGATGGCTGAAGCCGAACTGGAAGAACTTGAAGAGAAACAGGAGAAGCTTGAAGAGGGAATTAAATACCTCCTCCTTCCGAAAGATCCCAACGACAATAAAGACATTATTATGGAAATAAGGGCTGGAACCGGGGGTGAAGAGGCTGCTTTATTCGCGGGCGATCTTTTCAGAATGTATACCCGCTTTGCTGAAATAAAAGGCTGGCGGATTGAGCTGATGGATATAAATGATACGGGACTCGGCGGAATTAAAGAGGTTGTTTTTTCCATTGGGGGAAATGATGTTTACGGTGATCTGAAATTTGAGAGCGGAGTTCATAGGGTGCAGAGGGTCCCGGAAACAGAGGCAAGCGGACGGGTGCATACATCAGCAGCGTCTGTGGCTGTGCTGCCGGAGGCGGAGGACGTACAGATCGATATAAATCCTAACGACCTCAAAATTGATATATACAGATCTGGCGGCGCTGGAGGACAGAATGTTAACAAAGTTGAAACCGCGGTCAGAATTACCCACCTCCCTTCTGGAATTGTGGTACAGTGCCAGGATGAGAGATCCCAGCTTAAAAACAGGCAGAAGGCAATGAAGGTGCTGCGCGCAAGATTGTATGATATGAAACTGAAGGAGCAGTCTGCTGAAATATCTGCGCAAAGAAAACTGATGGTGAGGAGCGGAGATAGAAGTGATAAAATCAGGACCTATAATTTTCCGCAGAACAGGGTGACGGATCACAGGATAGGATTAACTTTGTATAACCTTTCCAATATTATGGAAGGTGATCTGAAGGATTTGATTGAGCAGCTGAAACTGGCAGACAGGACTGAAAAACTTCAAACAAGCACAGAGGAATAAATTAGGTCACTCAGCCTTTATGGAAATAAGACTGAGATCATCCTCGTATTTCCCCCCGGTAAATCCGTTCACCTCATTTAATATTTCCATAATAGGATTGTCAGTTGATTGAATTTTTTCCAGTATCTCCATCAGCCGGCCGCTTCCCAGTTGTTCCCCGTTTTCGTTCCTCGATTCTATCACTCCGTCTGTAAGCATTATGATAAAATCTCCCGAATGCAGCTTTAACTCGATATCCTCAAATTCACCCCTTGAACTGAAACCAAGCAGAGAACCTCTGGAAATCAATTTCTCAACTTTATCCGCTGCGGCGTTCCTGTATAGAATCGGAAGATCACCTGCACCCGCGTACTTTACGGTTTTGGTTTCGTTGTTTAATACTAATACCGATAAGGTTGCAAAAACTTCGGATATTTTTGCATCATCATAAACTGATTTATTCACCTGTGCGAGGATCTGGGCAGGAGAAAATTCCTCAGCCCGCTGTAGAACCATTCTAAGCGCTGTACGCACATACCCTGCATATGCAAATGCAAAAAACCACGCTCCCCACTTCTTCCCCATAACATCACCCAGGATAACAGCAAGATTATTCTTATCCAGAGGAAAGAAGTCGATAAAATCGCCCCCCGGAATACCCTCGAAGGGTTTATGCCAGTGTTTGACGTTAAAACCCTTTACTATCGGTGAGGAATCGGGTACTACTTTAACACGCATGGAATCTGCAGCTGCATGCAGTTCGGTTACTACCCGCGATCTTTCTTTCCCCAGACTTTTTAATATCGCGTTCACTTTGGCAACAACTACTTTCGGCCCTGAGGTCTTCACTACATAATCTGTTATACCGAGCTCGTAACCTTCAAGTATGTCGCTCTCCTCCCCCCTCGCGGTGAGAAATATAAAGGGTATGGTACGGAGTGACTCATCTTCCAGGAGCTGTTTCCTGAATTGAAAACCATCTTTACCCGGCATCATTATATCCGATAAGATCAGGTCAGGAATGAAGGATTTCATTTTGATGAATGCGTCATCAACCGACTCTGCTACCACACACTCAAATCCTGCCTTGTTAAGGTTGTATTCAAAAATTCTTATAAGAGATTGGTCATCGTCAACTAGAAGAACTTTGTTAGAGGTGCTGCTGAATGACTGCAGAAGATTTTTTTTGACCCCGTATACTTTGTAGATGGCTGTCCTCTTAATAAGAGCTTTTACTTTCATTAGAAGATCATTTACATCAAAAGGTTTGGTGATTATGTCGTCGCCGCCTGCTTCAAGGGCCATCGACTTATCTTCCATCGTATTCTTTGCCGTCACAAAAACAAATGGAATTACGCGGTAGTTTTCATTTTCTCTTACTTTCCTGCAGAAAGTGAAACCGTCCATTCCATCCATTGTAACGTCGCACAGTACGAGGTCGATGGAATTAGATGACAGGTGATGCATACCTTCTTCGGGACCTGCGGCTTCAAGCACCCGGTAATTATTTTTATCCAGGTGATGTTTCAGCAGCGTCCTTATAACCACATCGTCATCAATAACGAGGACCAGATCTTTATTGTCACTGTTCATTATAATATCCTGGGCTGCGGGAAATGCATAAATACCCCGATGCCGATTTGAAATAAGCAGATAAGCCGGAAAGTGACCTCAAAATTACTCAACAATTATTAATTGAAACTCTCTATAGCGTCTTCACGGGTTCTGAAAGCTTCGAAAACCCTGTGGAGCCTTGTTAGTTCAAACATCGAATGAACAGCAGGCTGAAAACCAACAAGTTTCAAATCGCCCCCGAGGGCAGTAGCTTTCTTAAGTGAAACAACCAGAGCTCCCAGAAAAGTCGAATCAATAAACTCGCAGCTGTTAAGGTCAACTACAAGATTTTTATGCCCTTCTTCAATATCTTCTGTAAGAACTTTCTTGAATTGTTCGGCTTCCTTCAATGTTGCTCTTTCAAGATTAACAACTTCAACCAGAACATTATCGTATTTTTCTTTTGTGAATTCCATTTTTACTGCCTTTAGCTTTAGTTACCTGTTTTCGATGTTGTACTTTTCCATTAGCCTGTAAATGGTTGCTCTTCCAAGCTGCAGTTTTTTAGCTGCTTCAACTATATTTCCGCTGGTTACCTTCAATGCATGCTTGATAGCCTCTTCCTTCAGTTTCTCAAAAGGTACTACAGTATCATCTGCGAATAATGCCCCGGAAATATCGCTGCTCATTGAAGCTTCGTTTGTTCTTAAATGAGCTGGAAGATCTTCTACATCTATCGTGTCTCCTTCACATATAATCATACACCTTTCTATAGTATTCTCCATCTCCCTTATATTACCGGGCCAGTTGTATTCATACATAAATTTAAGTGCTTTTTTGGTAAAACCTTTAATGGTCTTTGCCAGCTTTCTGTTGAAGGTGTCGAGAAAATGCTGGGCAAGTACAAGAATGTCTCCCCGTCTCTGTCTCAGCGGCGGAATGTAGATGGGGAAAGAATTCAGCCTGTAATAAAGATCTTCCCTGAAATCTTTTTCTTCAACAGCAGTTTTAAGATCACGGTTGGTGGCCGATATAATCCTTACATCTGTCTTTATCAGTTCAGTACCGCCCACTCTCTCAAATTCTTTTTCCTGTATAACACGCAGCAGTTTTGCCTGCAGAAGCATTTCAAGCTCTCCTACCTCATCAAGGAAGAGAGTGCCGCCGTTGGCTATTTCAAATTTTCCTAGTTTTCTCTGGTGCGCGCCTGTGAATGATCCTTTTTCGTGTCCGAATAGTTCACTCTCCAGTAGTTCTCTCGGTATTGAAGCACAGTTCACAACTGTAAATGGTCCCTGCTTTCTCTTACCGTTGTAGTGGATCGCCCGCGCGATCAGTTCCTTACCGGTACCGCTCTCACCGTATATAAGCACGGTGATGTCATTATTAAGAACTTTGGAAACAAGCTTGAAAACATCCTGCATCTTTCCGTCAGCAGATATAATATTATCAAAGCTGTATTCTTTTTGAACATTTTCCCTGAGATTCTGAAGTTCCTTCGTCAGGTCATAGTTCTTTATCGCGTTCTTAATTGCGGGTTCAAGCCTCTGCTGATCGATCGGCTTCGGAAAGTAATCGTAGGCACCATACCTGAGAGCTTCTACCGCTACTTCAATGCTTCCCTGGGCGGAAAGAATGATAACAGGCAGGTTCTCGTCGTAATGCTTTATTCTCTTTAGCGTTTCAAGACCGTCAAGTCCGGGGAGCATTATGTCCAGAAGGATAAGATCAGGCTTTGAACTCAATTTTTTCAGAACATCTTCGCCGTTATCGAAGACTTCCACTTCATATTTCCATTTGTCCTTTACCCAGTATGAAAGCAACTTGGAAATCGCGGGTTCATCATCAACTATAAAAACTACTTTGTCCACTCTTTGATTCCGTTTTATTTGTATTTAAGTTTTTTAGGCAATTTAATCAGCACCGAAGTTCCCTTTCCGGGCTCACTCTGGATCCTGATAACTCCCCTGTGTAGATCAATTATCTGCTTCATAAAAACAAGATCTATATCATTCTCGGCGAACTCTTTGCTCCCTTTGGAAGAATGATAAAATTTATGAAAGATGTAAGGGAATTCTTTTTCCGAAATCCCCGCGCCGGTATCGGAAATAATAACTTCTATCTCTTCACGGAAGTTCTTAACCATGCAGGTTATTCTGCCGCTTGCCGGAGTGTATTTAATTGAATTATTTAAAATTCCATATAGAATGAGACTGATTTTTTCTTTATCCGCTGTAAGCCTTGCCGGTTCTGAAGGGAGACTGCAGCTTAAAATCAATCGTTTGTTTTCAATAGTCGGGGTTATGTCCTCTACAACTGTCTTTACTAGTTCCGTAATATCAAATTCATTCTTATTAAGTTCTATCTTTCCCTGCTCGTAGCGAGAAAGCTCAAGGATGTCGTTTATTAACTTGGCGAGCCTCTTCCCTTCCTGGAGTATTATCTCGTTAAATTCTTTTCGCATTTCTTCCGGCATTTCTTTGTCGGTTAGAAGCGTTTCAGCAAATCCTATAATTGATGCCAGAGGAGTCCTGAATTCATGAGAAAGGTTTGATACGAAGTCGTTTCTCAGCCTGTTAAGGTCTGCAAGTACATCTTTATATAGGTCCGAGCGCGTTTTCTCTATCTCGATTAACCTTGATGCTTCTGTCAGCCTGTTTTTAAGATCAGTGTTTTTGTTCCTCAGTATTTTAAGGTCCTTCAGGTTTTTCCCGGTTCCCAGCATTCCCGCTGCTTTCTTATCCCGTTTAAAAAGACTGCAGCTTATGTAAAACGGTACCTCATCCTCGTACTTGCTGAGCAGCGTTACTTCCATTTCAAGCTTTTCTTCAGTAAGAAGAGTTTTTTTAAGCGCTTCCATAAGCAGGGATTTTTCTTCAGTCTTTACAAATTCAAGCAGGTGTTTTCCGCGCATATCCAGCTCAGAAAAATCGAGTGATTGAGCCCCGGATCTGCTTACAGCAATGATGTACCCGTTTTCATCCAGTACAAAAAGAAGATCATTGAAGGAACTAAGAAGGGAAGAGAAAAGAAGCTCGCTGTTCTGCGAAAACCACTCTCCGTGTACAAGGTTGTAGACTGAAACATCTTCCTGAATATCAGGATTGGTTTTGTCTCTATAAATATTTCCTTTTATTTGCTTGTTCACTTCGTTTATGTATTTTCGAATAGCTGCTGTGTTTTGTTTAGTGTAATTATCCTTAAGATTTGAAAACAAAAGCAGATAAGCTGATTCCTTATTCCGGATATCGGTAATTTTTTCAAAAAAGAAGGATTTTATATTCTTTTCGAGCGATAGATATAGATAGGAATCTAATTCAGCAATTTTTTCACTATTTAATGTTTTTTCAATGAATTTACTTTGTAAGTCGTTAAAGATAGGAATTATATCCAGGTTCTGTTCATTGAAAGCGGCCATTATCTCAAATCCTGAGGATGAGAGCTTGAAGATAAAACCTGCATCGGTCGATGTTTCAGCTGCCAGGATTTCCAGATTTTGGTTTAATATTTCTATCATTTACAGACTATTTTATGCGATTGAAAATAAAACTCTTTTCAAAATAATGCAATTAAAATCAAATCTTGTTCCAAAATTAGAAAATGCTGATTTCGATACATTTTGCAGATGTTCATGTCTTAAAATAGTACTTATTGACCAATATCGGTAACTTTTTATGGTAAAAATTCTAAAGAGAGCTACCTATTTATCCCTTTTTGTGAACATCTTCCTGTTCGTTATTAAGATTATCGTCGGGATAATGTCAAATTCTATCGCCGTCATTTCAGACGCCATTAATTCACTAACTGATATTGTATCCTCCGGGGTCATCATGTACAGCGTAAGGGTATCGCTTAAAATGCCCGATGAGGAACATCAGTTTGGTCATAATGCGGCTCAGCCCATCGCGGTGTTCTTAATCGCGCTTTTTACGGGAATCGTCGGGATAAACGTTATTGAGGAATCGATAAAGAGAATTATTTCTCCCGATCCTATCCATGTCACCAGTGAGGTTTATATAGTTTTGGGAATAACCGTTCTGGTCAAGATCATTCTTACAAGATATCAGTCGCGTGTAGGTAAAACCTTTAAGAGTCCCGCTCTTAAAGCAAGTGCTGTTGATAGTCTTAATGATGTCATGGCATCTTCATTATCCATTATTGCGATATTTATGGTTCAGCTGGGCTTCCCTTATATCGATGGTATAGCGGGAATACTGATAGCATTTTTTATTTTCAGGTCAGGTTATGAGATCGCCCGCGAAAATCTCGATTATCTTATGGGGAGGGCTGCTGGCGAACAGCTTATACTTGAAATTGTTAACAGGGCGATGGCGGTAAGGGGCGTTGTGGGCATGAATGATCTGAGGTCGCATTATGTGGGAAACAAATTCCATATAGAGATTCATATAGAAGTTGATAAAAATATAAGTACTGAAATTTCACACGAAATAGGGACTAAAGTGAAATTCGCTATCCAGGCTATTGATGAGGTTCAGCAGGCTTTTGTTCACATCGACCCGGTTTAATTTTCAATCTTTTCTTTTTGAAGGGCTTCGTAATACTTCCTGATTAAGTCCTCGTAATCCTTGCTGTAGCCTTCACGAACTGCCTTATTTAATTCGTCACGCAGCTTATCTTTCCCCTCTTCGGTGGTCAGGTTCAGATCTGCCGGCGGCTTCCCGACGATATCTTTGCCTGAATTAGATTCCCTCTGCTTTTCATAATCTCTCTCATTTATTGATTTCTGCGCGTCCAGAAGCTTGCTGAGAATCCTTTCCTGCTTCTGTATCAGATTATCATCCAGCTTCTCTGTATTCATATCGGTAACTACTTCCTGCATCTGATGCATGATATCTTCAAGATTTGCGGGGATCTTTTTTGACTCACCCGACTGTTTTGCTTCCTTGTTTAATTCGTTAAGCGACTTCCTGATTACATCCTGCTGCTGTGCAAGGCGCTGAAGCTGACCCTGCTGCTGAGGCGAAAGCTGGCCCTGCTGCATCTGCTGAAGCATCTGGGTCATATTGTTAAGGTTCATCTGCTGACCCGACATCTGCTGCAGCTGCTGCATAAGCGACATCATTCCGCCTCCCTGCCCTCCCTGCATCATCGATTCCATGGATCCCTTCATCATCGCCGCGGCCTGGTTTATCGATTTCATTGCCTCCCCCTGCATATTCTTTGCGGTCATTCCGTTCCTGCTCTGCATCGTCTGAACAGCCTGGTTCATCTGCCTGAGGGCGTCACCAAGACTCTTCCCCATTTCGGGGGTGATCGCAAATGTTTTCTGGGAAAGGTCAGACATCTGCTTCATAATGTTATTCAGACTGCTCTGCAGATTTCGCTGCTTCTCTGCGTTCTCCCTGAACTGGTTCGAGTTAGGATCGAGCTGCTCTGATTCTTTCTTAAGATCCTCCTGCTGTTTTGAAAGGGTTAAAAGATTGTCTAAAATTCTCATCATATCGTTCAGCGTCTGCATCTGGTTCTGACGCTGCATTCCCTGCTGCATCTGCGAAAGCTGCTGCTGCATATTCTGCATATTTTTTGATATCTGCTGCTGATTCTGCATTGCCTGCTGCTGCTGACTCTGCTGAATCTGCTGGGATGTCTGCTGCGACATCTCCTGGTTCTGCTGCTTATCAAATTCATCGGAGAGCTTCTGCATATCTTCGGCCGGCATTTCTTTAAGCTCACTCATTTTTTTCTGCAGTTCCTTCATCTCCTCGGAAAGCTTATTTAGATCTTTTGTTACCTCATCCTGTTTTTTGCTCAGCTCTTCCTGGTTCTTCTTATCATTGAGGTTTTTCTCTCCCGTCTCCTTGCTGGTCTCATCCTGCTTTTTCTGCAGGGCTTCCGAACGCTTAACAAGCTCATCCATCTTCTGCTCAATCTGGATCCTTTTCAGCAGGTTCATTGTGCGTTCAATGCTTTTCTGGAAAGCTTCCTCGTCTATTTTCATATTCTGCATCTGATCCTGCGTCATCTGCCTGTTCATGCTCTTCAGAACATCCTGCATCTTTTCCATTAGTTTCTTCAATTCAGGACTCGTCATCTCGTCCATCATTTTCTGAAGCTCCATATACTTTTCCATCGTCTCTTTTGAAAGCAGGTTGTTATCCTGTAGTTCCTGCTTCATCTGCTTCAGCTTATCACCTACCTTGCTTACCTTGTCCTGGAGCTGCTGGTATTCATCCATCGTCTTCTCAATTTTCTCTTTCTCCTCCCACGTCAGCTCTTTTCTATCCTGCTTCAGTTCCTGGTTTATCCTTTCAAATTTTTTCTGAAGGTCCTGCGCCTGTTTAAGAGTTTCATTTAAATCATTCGCTGCCTCGGTCTGTGTGTTGTCTGCCTGCGAAAGTATTTCATCTAGAGTTGGAACTCTAACGGTAAAGGTTGATGATTTGGTTCCCTTGGGACCGCTGACATAATCGTTATCAAAGATCTCAAGGTAGTAGGTCACCACATCCTCCGCAGCAAGGTTCAGGTTTGCGAGGTTCCAGATATAATTGACCTGCTCAGATTTTAACCCTTTATCAAGAGGAATTTCAATTTTTGTATAAACACTATCAGGTTTCTTGTACCGCGATGAGGAAAGCCTGTAATTCAGTATCAGCTTCGTAAATCCATAATCGTCGCTTATTTTTGAAAGCAGCGGAAGCCTGTTGTCATTCGCCAACGCCGTATTCTTCCCGGGTTCAATAACGTCAATTGAAGGGTAGGCATCCTGAAGCGTTTTTATTGTATATGTTATGGGCGCCAGGTTTTCATTTTTGCTTTCGTCGGAAATTACAATTTTATATGAATTATCTTTTTTAATAATGAATTTCCCCTCAGCTTCATTATTATTTACCTTCATTGACGTTTCTGTAGAATCATTAAATATGAGCTTCGCGTCTTTGAGATTCTTAGTTGAGCTGAGAAGTATGTTCACAGTCGTTCCCGGAAGCCCGGTTACATTCCCGTTATCTTTCTGTACTGCCTGTGGAAGTTTCGAGTAGCCCGGCGGAATAACTTTAACATCCAGCGTTTTAATTATGGGAGGATCAATTACTTCTATATTATAAACTTTGCCTGATACGTCACCGGAATAAGCATAATACTTTGTAGTCGATCGTATAGATTTTACGGGAAAACTGAATACTCCATTAGAATCAGATGATAATTTCTGCATTTCGAAATCAGTCTGCTCTTCCGTTTTCGTTGCCAGGTAAATGTCGTTTGGTTTTTCACCTTTAACTTTTACCGTTATCAAAACGTTATCCCCTCTTGTCACCTGCACATTACCCGGTGAAACTTCAAATGAAAACCTGGCCGGGGGAATATATTCGGTATTAAAATCCAGCACTCTTCCTGCAGCCGCCGCCAGTCCCGGTACAGCGATGAATAGCAGTGCTGCAGTCAAAAGGGCTCCTCCAAGGTAAAGCATCAGTTCCTTTGCTTTCCCGAAGCTCACAATCGACTCGAATCTAAGTTCACGGGTTTTGTTGTATACCTGCTGGAACGCTGCGTCGCTTAAAGATCCCGAATAAATTTTTCCGGAGGAATCGGAAGCCGCTAGCTGCATTGCATTTACAAGTTCATCCCTTATCTCAGGGAAATTTCTTCCTACCCTCTTTGCCGTGCCGTAATAATCAGCTTCACCTATAACTCCGGCATATTTCAGCAGCGGGATAAGGAAAAGAAGCGTAAAGGCTGCGAGGAAAACAAGCAGCATGAAGAAAAAGAAGTATGTCCTTACAGAGGGTGAAAAATTGCCGGCAAGCTCAAGCAGCGAGAAGCAGAGGAAGAGAATTAGTCCTATAAGCAGAGACGACTGAAGTCCCACCGATGCAAAAAAAGTATATTCTTTTTTCCTCAGCCTGGTGAGTTTTTGTAAAATCTCTTTGTAGTATGTGGAATCTTTACTCATATAACTATTTACTCAGAAAGGGCATAAACTATTAAGTTAGTTCCAAATTTCAATGCCTCCAGCCGTTTTGCTTCAGGATCGTGATGCACCTCAGGGTCAGCCCATCCGTCACTGGGATTTGACTCGTATGTGTAGTATACCGCAAGCCGCTTATCTATGAAAATTCCGAATCCCTGCGGTGGTTTGCCGTTGTGCTCATGAGTCTTGGGAGGACCCGAACTGAAATTATAGAAAATATTGTACAGTGGAAAATTAAAAGGAAGTTCTACAAATTCTTTTTCAGGAAATACTTTCTTCATTTCACGTCGCATGGCTTTGTCTAGCCCGTAATCGTCATCAATATAAAGGAAGCCCCCGCTCTCAAGGTATTTCCGCAGCCTGGCTGCCTCCTCATCAGAAAATACTACGTTGCCGTGACCGGTCATAAACAGAAATGGATAATTAAATATTTCATCGGTTGAGAGGTCAACGAATACGTATTCGGGCTTAACTTCTATATTCGTATTTTCTTTAATAAAATTCAATAGATTCACTTCTTCAGAAGGATCGTTGTACCAGTCGCCTCCCCCGTTATATTTCAGACGCGCTATCTGGAAGGCCCTCCCTTCCTGGGCAAAGGCGGCAGCGGTAAACAGGAGTATTAAGAAAAAAGCTTTTGTCATACTAAAAATCGTTTCAGGTTATTACCGGATAATTCCCAAAAAATTAATGCAATAATCAGATAAAAAGAATGCAAAAACAAATAAATATAACCTTTTAATTTCCAGCTTGTTCCCCTCTTCATAATCTTATATTAATTGAGCCTTCATTCAGATAATTGAGCCTCCATTCTTGTCCCGAACCACAAAGATCAGCGGCTTGGTTTTCTGATGATAATCTCAACAAGTATGACAAAATGTCATACCATTTGTTTACCCCGGTTAAAAGACGGAGTTATACCGTAGGTGACTCGAAGATGGACTCAAAATGAGACATTTCGAAAACAGCGAATAAACGCAATTTTCAACTGTTTAATAATTCAACGTATGACAAAATGGCAGTGTCTCAGAATAGAAAATCCAGGCACTTTAACAGTGCTTCATTTGATTGTAAGGGTGTCTTATTCTTTTTATTTTCGTTTATTAAAAGTAATAAAACAGGAGCCTGAATCAATGGCAAAAAATTATTGGCTTATTAAATCTGATCCTGATGAATTTTCCCTGGACGACTTAAAGAAAAGTAGGGATAAAACAACCTACTGGAATGGTGTCCGCAACTACCAGGCGAGAAATTTTATGAGGGATGAAATGAAAAAGGGAGACGGCGTTCTGTTCTATCATAGTAACGCCGACCCTAATGCCGTCGTCGGAACCTGCGAAATAGCTAAAGGCGGATATCCCGATCATACCCAGTTCGACCCGGATGATGTCCACTTTTTTCCGTCTGCTAAAAAAGAAGACCCTACCTGGTTTATGGTTGATGTGAAGTTCGGGAAAGAGTTTAAACATCCTGTAACTCTTGAAGAGATAAAAGAAAATCCAAAGCTGAAGAACATGAAACTGGTTCAGAAGGGAAACCGGCTCTCGGTTATGCCTGTTGAGAAAGATGAATATGATGAAGTGGTCAGAATGGGAATGAAGTAGATTCAGAGATCGCGGAATTTAATTATTATCCCCCAAAGCGGAATCTCACCCCGCCTAGTAGGCAGGATAGCAGAATTAGCGTATCAGGATGCGCCCTGTTAGGATTTGACAGCTTTTATCGAGTACATAAGGGGGATGATATCCTCAAGACCTTTAATGCGCCACCATCCATCGGTTCCTTTAACGGTCCTGGCAAAGCAGTTGTAAACACTGAAGGGGAATTCATTCAGGTATTCAAGCTTAAGGTTGTTTCCGGTGAGACTGTTTATAATCTCACTGAGGGAATGATTCCATGAATACTGGATCTCGCTGATGTCAGCGTTTCTGTCCGCATAGGTTCCGGTAATAGTTTCATTTATAGGTTCTTCTGATTTGAAGTAAGAGTATTGAAATCTTTCAAAGTTGTCATCAAACATCCAGGCAACCGGATGAAACTCAACCATATAAAAAATTCCTGAAGGCTTAAGAAAGTGCGAAATGATATCACCCCATCTGCTCAGGTCGGGAAGCCAGCCGACCACACCGTATGAAGTAAATACGATATCAAACTTCTTGCTAAGTATTTCTTTAAGATCATAGATGTTGCAGCAGTGAAAATCAACGGGTATTACGGTTTCTGCAGAAAGGTCTTTTGCCGTTCTTAT
Organism: uncultured Bacteroidota bacterium; assembly: GCA_963771705.1. Taxonomy (GTDB): domain Bacteria; phylum Bacteroidota; class Ignavibacteria; order Ignavibacteriales; family Ignavibacteriaceae; genus DATFVA01. The sequence goes on along the minus strand of CAVYUP010000007.1, from coordinate 29,017 downwards.
TGCTTCTTCTGAAAAATCAACCGCCGTAACCTCCGCGCCAAGCCTTGCCCACGATAATGAATCGAGTCCGAAATGACACTGCAGATGCAGCATCGATTTTCCCTTTACGTCGCCGAGTTCCTCTAACTCTATGAACTGAAGCGAATTTTTCCCTTTGCGGAATGATGCTACATCATAAAAATCCGACTTAAAATGGAAGCTTACTTTTTTATTCCAGGCAGTTTTATTGGCGTCGAAATATTTCTGCATTAATTAATATTTAATTGTTTTTCAGGATAAAATTCTTTTTTCATCAGAAAATGAGGAACCGACTCAAAAAGAGTGTGAGATGCAGATATAATTCTGTAACCATGACTTTCGTAAAAATGTACTGCATCTTCTCTTGAATGCAATATAATATATTTCGCGCCCAGCTTCCGTACTTCATCCTCCAGCTTTTTAAGGATCACAGAACCTAGTCCGGTTCTCTGAAATCGCGGCTCAACGGCCATAAACCTGATCTGGGCTTCAATGTCTGTATTAAAGTGAGCTCTGCCTACAGCGATTGGCATCCTGTCGTCTATGCAGACCATCATATGAAGGGCTCTTTCTTCCAGCTCATCTTTTTCTGATCCTTTGGGCTGTTTCCAGGGCTCTCTTAAAAGTCGCCAGCGCAAATCGTAGTAGCGGTCGAAATCCTGCGGTGTTTCCGGTTGTGTAATAATCATAGTTTCCTCCCTCAGGTTAATAAGTTCGCATTACCTTTAACTGTATACACAAGTAGATCACGCAAAAGTATGCCAGAAAAATTATTATCAGACGAAGAGCCTTATATAAACAGAATACAAAGGAATGACTAACCGTAAATTACTCACCCAATATCGGTATGTCATCTTCGCCGTCAGCATTGTCCAGAAGAGTTCTGGGGATATTTTTGGAGGTTTTTGCGCCCAGTTCTCTTATTTTTTCGGCGCGCCTTATAAGATTGCCGTTTCCGTCTCTCAGCTTCTTTAAAGCGTCTGTGTAGCAGTTCTTCGAGTCATCAATCTTTTTGCCTACGCTCTCAAGATCCTCAACAAATCCTACAAACTTATCATATAAAGCGCCGCTCTGCCTTGCTATCTCAAGCGCGTTCTTATTCTGGTTTTCCTGCCTCCATATGCTGGCGATGGTCCGTAATGTCGCAAGCAGAGTAGAGGGACTAACAATGACGATGTTCATTTCGAATGCGTCGCTGAAAAGAGCGTTATCGGTCTGCACGGCAAGAGCAAACGCGGGTTCGATCGGCATAAACATTAATACGAAATCAAGACTCTCAAGCTTGTACAGGTTCTGATAATTTTTCCCGTTCAGATTTTTAATATGCGACCTGATTGAAGCAAGATGTTCACGAACAGCGAGCTGCTTTTCCTGTTCGCTTTCGCACGATGAGAATTTTTCATAACCCACAAGCGATACTTTAGAGTCAATAACCAGACTCTTGTTCTCAGGAAGTTTAATGATAACGTCAGGCTGAAATCTTCTGCCGGTTTCTGTTGTAATACTCTCCTGCACGGAATATTCCCGCCCCTTTACCAGTCCAGATTTTTCAAGCAGACTCTCAAGAATAAACTCGCCCCAGCTTCCCTGGGTCTTGCTCTGTCCTTTTAAGGCTTCGGTTAAGTTCTTAGCCTCCTGGGTTACCTGCTGGTTCAAATCCTTAAGCATTTGAAGTTGTTCCTTCAGAGAAGCGTGTCCTCTAATGCTTTCCCTGCTGCTTTCCTCAACTTTCTTTTCGAAGTCTGATATTTTATCTTTTAACGGGTTAAGTATCTCACTCAGCTTCTCCTTGTTCTGCTCTGAAAACTTATTCCCTTTTTCTTCGAATATTCTGTTGGCAAGGTTCTCAAATTCTTTGGTGAATTTCTGCTGAAGTTCTTCTATTTCACCTTTCTGCTCCGATAACCTTTCTCTCAGGTTGTTGCTCGTTTCTTCAGATCTTGAAACTGCGGATGTTAGCTCAACTACCTTCCCTCTTTCCTTACCCAGCTCAACGGAATTCTCCTGGATTGTCTTCTTAAGAATATTTTCGCGCTCTTCAATCCTTGTTTTCTCGGTCTGTACCTGGTTTAATTGATCCTTCAGACTCCCGACTTCTTCTTTAGAAACCGCGGAACCGGAGCGGACTTTAAGCACAAGCCAGCCGATTATAAACCCGATAACTAAACCGATAACTAAAGAAACTATGTCCATCTATAATAACCTTCCCGTAGATTGTTCCGAATTAGGCAGCGCAGAGAGCCTCTCCCCACGCCGCTTTAATTTTCCTGTATATAACTAGCCCAGACTTCCAGTCAGCTTTTCAACTTCTTCAAGGATCTCACATGATCTCACAACTTCTTTCATCTTTGTATGATCGGGATAGAGAGGCCTGTCGATATCAAGGTGATCAACGTATTTCCTTATCACTTCTTTTGCTTTCGCCACGCCTTTGCCTGTTTTATGATCCCTGAAATCAAGCGCCTGTGCGGCAGCCATAAATTCAATCCCTAGTACCCCGCAGGCGTTGTCGAATATCTGCGCGTTCTTAATTGCTGTATTCATTCCCATAGAAACGAAGTCTTCCTGGTCGGCCGCGGCTGGAATCGACTGAATAGATGCTGGCGCTGATAATATCCTTTGTTCAACTATGAGCGAGTCTGCTGTGTATTGACTTAACATCATACCCGAATACATTCCCGCTCCTTTTGTAAGAAAGGATGGAAGTCCTACACTCAACGCCGGGTTCAGCAGCCTGTTAAGCCTGCGTTCGGAAAGCACCGATATCATTGTTACCGAGGCCCCCACCATATCCATCGGAAGCGATACAGGCGTTCCCTGGAAATTGGCACCCGTAAGCGTCAGGTTATCTTCCGGGATAAAAATAGGATTATCACCCACACCATTTAGTTCAATCTCAACCTGAGCTTTTGCGTATGCACAGGCATCGTGAGCTGCACCTATAACCTGGGGTGTTGAGCGCATAGAATAAGCGTCCTGCACCTTGCTCTTTAACTTGCCCGTTGCCAGGTCGCTTCCGTTAATACATTTAATTATCGCGTTGGCGCTTCGTACCGCACCAGCAAACCCACGCAGCTTATGAAGACGTTCGTCATAAGGCTTAAGGTTTGCGTGAAGTGCTTCAAGCGACATAGCCGCGGCTATTTCAGCCTGCTTCAGCCACCTGTTTATATCGTACAGGTGAATAGCTCCCATTGCCGTCAGCAGATTTGAGCCGTTAATCACCGCTAGTCCGTCGCGGGCCTGGAGACCGGGAACTTTTATACCTGCTTTCTCAAAAGCTTTTCTTCCTGGAAGCCGTTCGTCGTTATAAAAGGCTTCTCCTTCTCCCATCATTAAAAGAGCCACCTGCGACATAGGAGCGAGATCGCCGCATGCCCCTACTGATCCTTTCTGACAGACAACCGGGGTAACTCCTTTATTAAGCATTTCAATCAGGGTGAGTGTTATTTCCGGACGGCATGCGGAATTGCCATGTGCATGTACATTTATTCTTCCGGCTATCGCTCCGCGGACATATTCAACAGGGGCAGGATCGCCTATCCCCGCTGAATGATTGTAAATAAGAAACTTCTGAAATTCCTTAACCTGGTCATCATTAAGTACTATTTCTGAAAATTCGCCTATGCCCGTGTTCGTTCCGTACATTATCTCGCGGGCCTGGAGTTTTTGCTCCAGCATATTACGGCAAACTTTTATTTTTTTAAGAGAGCCGGAATCAAGTTCTACTTTTTCACCGTACCGGGCTATTCTTACTAATTTTTCAACAGTAAGCCCGGAACCATTTAATACGATTGACATCATTTCTCCCATAGATGTAAATAAGATGTGCACAAATTTAAGAATTAAGCGTGAGAAATATGAAGTAATAACGGGTTAATTAAAGGAACCTAAACCCTGGAGAGCATTTTCTTTATTTTTTCTGAGTTCTCTCTGTTGGTTCTGTACTTTATGTGAATGGTTTCGTCATCATATTCAGTTGACAGGACTTCAGCCAGAGTGTGGATTTTAGCGGCTTTCCTCGATTCATGTAAGCCCAGGTTAATATCTTCCTCTACATAAGCTGATTCAGTAATTTCAACTAGCTTCTCCCTCAGCTGCGAAATATTTATACCTCTTTGCGCCGAAAGAATTATACTGTCCGGATATTTATTTTTTACGTACGCAATTCTGTTTCTGTCCTCAAGAGCGTCAACTTTATTAAATATTTTTATCTGCGTCGTGCTGCCGCTCCCCAGATCTTCTAGTGTCTGATCTACCACCGCTATCTGATCTTCAAAGTAAGGGTGGGTTATATCTATTATGTGAAGAATTATATCTGCTTCCCTTACCTCGTTAAGAGTACTCTTAAAAGAAGCAACAAGATTGGGAGGCAGTTTACGGATGAATCCGACGGTATCTGAAAGCAGTAGTTTTTCTTTCTTCCCGAAGTCCAGCGTACGCGTAGTGGAATCTAATGTAGCAAAGAGCTTGTCCTCCGCAAATACATCAGCGCTCGTCAGTAAATTGAATAAGGTCGATTTTCCTACGTTCGTGTATCCGACAAGTGTAATCTTTATAAGGTCTTTTCGCTGCTGACTCTGGGTGTCTCTCTGTTTTTCTATCTTTTTTAATTTTTCTTTGAGGTGACTGATCCTGTTGCGTATTATTCGCCGGTCGGTCTCTATCTGGGTTTCACCGGGACCCTTGGTTCCTATTCCGCCGTATTGTTTCGAAAGGTGTGTCCATGCCCTTGTCAGTCTCGGCAGCATATACTGAAGCTGCGCAAGTTCAACCTGGGTTTTGGCCTCATTGGTTTTTGCACGTGAAGCAAAGATGTCAAGTATCAATCCGCTTCGGTCAATGATCTTTTTGTCAACCAGCCGTTCCAGGTTTCTTAGCTGTACGGGGGTAAGATCATCGTCGAATATCACAAGGTCGATCTCATTCTGCTCAACGAGAAATGCCAGTTCCTCGGCTTTGCCTTTGCCTATGTAGTATGCCGAATCCATTGCCGGACGGTCCTGTATCAGCTTCATCACAGTTTCAGCGCCTGCGGTTAGTGCAAGTTCTTCTAATTCTGAAAGATGTTCTTCGACAAGGTCCCTGCTGGTTTGTTTAGTATCCAGTGCGGCTAATATGGCTCTTTCGTTTGTCTTTACGGGTATATCTATCATTCACTTAATTTTTTCATCAACTGTGTATTAAATAAACAAAATAATGTTAAATATCCAATGCCTGATATCTCAGCGTATGCAGATATTTTCAGAGGCGGGTTCATTCCGAGGCAGCAAGGTCCTTTTTTGCGCTCCTCGAAATTGCCATCTCTGCAAGGGCTGTGATTAGAGCAGCAATCAGAAAAAGACGCCATAATTCTGAACCGAATCGCGACTGCATAACTATCTGGGAGGGATTCTCATTCTCCGATATCGATATATGTTTTCCCTTAAAATGAACTTCATCCAGATATTTCGCGAATTCTCCGGCCGTAATATATTTTGTAACTGATTCCTTAGGATCGGCATTAACGGAAATTTCAGCGATATCTTTCTGTCCCGAGAAGAATTTATAATTTCCGGTAACGTCTGTCTTATTGTAAGTTATAAAATTCATGCTTCCTGATTTTTCCAGGTCTATCAGTTCCTCGGTTTTATCGGGCCTCTCCACTTTAATCTGGGGAAGTAAAGCACCTGACAGAGAAACAGTAACCGGCTTACCGGAATAGTATTCATTCTCTGGTTTGTCTTTCGATGCAAGATAAAAAACCGATTTAAGCATAAGAGGTGCAAAGATATTCTTTAACGGGAAATTACTCCAGCTCAAAACGGGAGAGGTATTGAACAAAAGTACCCTCCCCTTCCCTATCTTATAATCACTCAGAAAAGATGTGCCGTCTGTAAGCGTTATTATATTTACACCTTTACCCTGGGTGGAGATTTTATAATGGAAATAAATGTCGGGCGACTGTAGTCCCTTTTTCTCAGACGAAGAGAAAATGTTTTTGAATATCGGATGATCATATTCAATTTTATCAAATGTAACCGCGTTCCCGGTCTCACTTAATTTACCCGCCGCTCCTTCCGGTGCCGGTAGTCCTAGTACCTTACTGATTTTTCCAAAGTCAGTTGCAGAAGTATTCTCGCCGGGAACAAGCAGAAGACCTCCTCCGTTCTCAACAAAGGTTTTTAGTCTTTCAATGTCAGAAATATTTTTTGCGCCGTCAACTATAACAACGTCGTACTGGGAAAGATCGAAAGATGAAAGCTGGTTCAGGTTCTTCCCGGTTAATTTAATTGTACCGGCCTCACCGGAAAGGCTTAGCGCTGTCTCAATAAACTTTGTATCGGCCTGGTCGTCGTAGAAAACTGCCCCGGGAATTTTGTCGGGAATAAAGAAGTTTGCGAACCTCTTGTTATCCTGCATAATATCGTCATCTTCAAGTTCCATAAATGCGTCAGTATACCCTGAAGTTTTAGCGATCGCTTCCATATCAAATGATTTGGATTCACCCGCCGAAAGAGAATTGCTTTGCTGAGCACTCCGTTTGCCGTCTATAAATAATGAAACAACCGCGTTGTCAGCAGGACTTCCGGAATAGTTGGTAACAGTCGCCCTGAAACTTACGGGTTTATCTTTCTCAAAAATCTGAGTATTAACATTAAATTCGTCTATGCCCAGGTTGAAAATTTCCTTCCCGGAAAAGTTAAAGGTATAAAGCTTGATTTTATCATTCAGTAGACGACTTAAATCTGGTAAAGAGCCTTCAGGTTCAAGTCTTCCTTTCTGAAAATCAGAAAGGAGATAAATTTCTTTGTTAAAATTCCTGGATTTATCGAGTATTTCGCCGGCCCTTATGATGGAGTGATTCAAAGTTCCGCTTGAATAGGAAATGTCCGCGTCTTTTACCTCTTTCCGGAATTCGGAAAGATTTAATGTGGTTTTAATTTCCTCATTCCCCTGGTCTGATACAAGAACAAGAGCGGCTTCATCCCCCTCCTGCAGGTTGTCCAGGAGTTTAATAGTTGTCTGCTTTGCCTGGTTAAAGTATGATCCCTGAGAACCAACAGCCGACATGCTGAAAGTATTATCAAGTATAAATACCGCTGTTGTCTTAGCGGCGGAAGTTGTTCCTCCGAGTGCTACACCCTTTAACGTGGGTCTCGCAAATGCGGATACAACAAGAAGGATGATCAAAACCCTTAAAGCAAGCAGCAGCCACTGCTTAAGTTTAAGCTTCCTGATCTTGTTTTTCTGGAGTTCCTTTAAAAAGAGAGAGTGCTGAATTCTATCTTTTTTAATTTTTTAAGATTTAAAAGATGGATCAGTACCGGAATACTTGCTGCTAATAAGCCGAATAATACTGCAGGGTTTAGAAATATCATTGTGAAAAAATAGGTTTGTAGATAAACAAATTCAACACAGCTCCGGGTGCATCATTAATAAAAAAAGGGAACAGAAATCTGTTCCCTTAAAGAGCTTAATGAAATATCAGATCACTTATTCATCTGGGCAATCAGGTTCAGAGCACTTCCTGCCTTGAACCACTTGATCTGCGCGTCGTTCATTGTATGATTAAGCATTATTTCATCGGTGGAACCGTCGCTGTGCTTAACAACCATTTTTACCTGTTTATCGGGCGCGAGGTCTTTTAATCCTACTATGCTTACTTTATCATCCTCATTAATCTTGTCATAATCAGCGGGATCAGCAAAAGTAAGAGGAAGCATTCCCTGCTTCTTCAGGTTCGTCTCGTGAATTCTTGCAAAGCTTTTTACAATTATGGCTCTGCCGCCTAGGAACCTTGGCTCCATTGCTGCGTGTTCACGACTGGAACCTTCGCCGTAGTTTTCATCGCCGACTACAACCCAGTTAACTCCCTTTGCTTTGTACTCGCGTGCAGCTTCGGGAACTGATTTATATTCTCCGGTAAAAGTATTTTTCACTTTTCCAGGTTCGCCGGTAAAAGCATTGATGGCACCGATGAACATATTGTTTGAAATGTTGTCAAGGTGTCCTCTGTACCGCAGCCAGGGACCGGCCATAGAGATATGATCTGTTGTGCATTTTCCTTTTGCTTTAAGCAGAACAGGAAGATCCTCGAGATCTTTTCCATTCCATGGTTCAAATGGTGTTAGAAGCTGAAGCCTTTCGCTGTCGGGTTCAACTTTAACCTGTACATCGCTGCCGTCTTTTGAAGGAGCGATAAATCCATTTTCATCTTTGTTGAAACCGCTCGGAGGTAATTCCTGTCCTACCGGAGGATCAAGTTTCACCTTTTCTCCTTTTTCATTTGTGAGTTCGTCGGTAAGAGGATTAAAGGTCAGTTTTCCTGCAATCGCCAGGGCGGTGGTTAGTTCAGGACTCGCTACAAAGGCAAGTGTTTCAGGGTTGCCGTCGTTTCTCTTCGCAAAATTCCTGTTGAAGGAGGTAACAATAGTGTTCTTCTCGCCTGTTTTAATATCCATCCTCTTCCACATACCAATGCAGGGTCCGCACGCATTCGCTAAGATCAATCCTCCGAAATCTTCCAGTGTCTTTAGCTGTCCGTCTCTTTCGATGGTGGATCTAACCTGCTCAGAACCGGGAGTTACAGTAAACTGAGATACCGTTTTTAATCCTTTCTCCATAGCTTGCTTTGCTATACTTGCCGATCTGTCGATATCTTCATAGCTCGAATTGGTACAGCTTCCTATAAGAGCAACGCTGATCTTTTCGGGATAGCCGTTCTCTTTTACTGCTTCTTTCATTTTCGAGATCGGCCATGCTTTATCAGGTGTGAAGGGTCCGTTAAGGTGCGGCTCGAGTTCGCTGAGATTTATTTCGACAACCTGGTCAAAGTATTTTTCCGGGTCTTTCATAACTTCTTCATCTGCTGTGAGTACATCAGCCAGCCCTTCTGCCAGTGCCGTAACATCGGCGCGATCAGTTATACGCAGATAGGCTGCCATTTTTTCATCAAACGGAAATACCGAAGTTGTGGCGCCGATTTCAGCACCCATATTGCATATCGTTCCTTTACCGGTACAGGAGATACTTGTTGTTCCTTCTCCAAAATATTCAACAATCGCTCCGGTTCCGCCTTTAACAGTAAGAATTCCTGCTAATTTGAGAATTATGTCTTTAGCAGATGCCCAGCCGTTCATTTTACCTGTTAGTTTAACCCCAATTAGTTTTGGCCATTTAAGTTCCCAGGGCATTCCTGCCATTACATCCACTGCGTCTGCTCCTCCCACACCAATAGCAATCATTCCCAAACCGCCTGCGTTCGGGGTATGCGAGTCTGTTCCTATCATCATCCCCCCCGGAAATGCGTAGTTTTCAAGTATTACCTGGTGAATGATGCCGGCACCGGGTTTCCAGAAACCGACTCCGTATTTACGGGATACACTTTCGAGGAAATTGTAAACTTCTTTGTTCTCCTCTGTTGCTCTTAGTAAATCGTCTTTAGCCCCAACCTGAGCCTGAATGAGGTGGTCACAGTGAACTGTTGATGGAACTGCGGTAGTTTTTCTTCCGGCCGACATAAACTGAAGAAGCGCCATCTGGGCCGTTGCATCCTGCATTGCTACACGGTCGGGAGATAATTCAGCGTAATCCTTTCCTCTTTTCAGTTCGCTCGTGGGTGTTTCCCATAAATGGGTGTAGAGAATCTTCTCAGCATAGGTAAGCGGTCTGTTTAAAACCTTTCGGGCAGCTTCCATTTTGCCCCTGTATTCCGAATAAACCTTCTTGATCATTTCAATATTTGCAGCCATGATGTTAACCTTTAATTCAAATTAAATTTAAAATAATTACAAAAATACAAAAATTGATGAAAATATACTCACCGTTATGGATGGCACAAAATTGGTATCAATATTTTCATGAATTTTGGTTTTTAATAAAAAAAATAATGGGAGCCTAATTGAAAAACGCTTCGATTTTAATAGTAGACGACGAAAAAAATTACCTGGAATTAATGAAATCACTTCTCCAGGAAGAGGGTTATGAGTATGTAATTACAGAATCAGATCCTCTTAAGGTAGAAAATATTCTGAATAATGAACAGATCGATATTATCCTGCTGGATGTTTATATGCCCGGGATGAACGGTCTTGAACTTCTCGAAAACCTGATACCTCTCTATCCTCAGATACCTTTTATAATGATCACAGGCGTAGATGATATGCAGATAGCCCTTAAGGCTATTAAACTCGGTGCGTATGAATTCATAACTAAACCTCCTGAAATCGACAGGTTGTCGTTAACAATAAAAAGAGCCCTGGAACAAAAACTCCTTGAAAGGGAACGTGATACTCTTCGAAAAGGAGTCGACAGGTCAGAGGCAGCTAACGAAAAGTTCAGAGAGATTATAACAGAGTCCTCCGCTATATTAAAAGTTTTCGAGTTGATAGAGATTTTCGCACCCACAAATGAAACTGTTTTAATTACTGGTGAGACTGGAACAGGCAAGGATTTAATAGCTAGAAAGATACATCAGCTCTCACCCCGCAAGACCAAACCGCTGGTTACTGTAAACCTTGCGTCAATTTCTCCAAGTCTTTTTGAGAGCGAGCTTTTCGGACATGAGAAAGGATCATTCACAGGGGCCACCAGTGAACGGCTGGGCTACTTTGAGGCGGCCAATGGCGGGACAATTTTTCTCGATGAAATAGGAGAGATGCCTAGAGAACTCCAGGGTAAACTCCTTCGGGCAATCCAGTATAGTGAGATATACAGGATCGGAAGTACCAAGCCTCTGAAGCTCGATATAAGGATAATAACTGCCACTAACAAAGATCTTCTGGAAGCCGTAAATAACAAAGAATTCAGAGCTGATTTATATTACCGTTTAAATCGTGGATACATAAAGCTTCCTCCTTTGAGAGACCGCGGAGAAGATATCATTATCCTTTCAAAATATTTTCTTGAAACGGGCAATAAAACGTATAATAAAAAAGCAAAAGGATTTAGTGTTAAGGTTTTAAATAAGCTCAAAAATTATTCATTCCCCGGTAACATACGTGAGCTTGAAAACCTGGTATTGAATGCTGTTGCCAAAACAAAAGATAATGAGCTTATAACAGAAATCGATATCCCTGACGGGTATAATAAAGAAGTTCAGTTTGCACCCTCGGAAAATAATCTGATCACTATTGATGATGCCGTGAGAAATCATGTCCTTAACATAATGAAACATACCGACGGTAACGTTCAGAGGGCGGCATTAATCCTTGGCGTAAGCGAAAGAACCCTCCAGCGACGACTCCAGAAAATCAGGGAAAACGGTAGTTAATACTGTCGAAATATGTAAATTTTTCCTGCGGAACGTCAAAAATGACACAAAGACTGGCTCGGACCCTTTTTTTACTAATCTCTTATGTAAGATTGGTCAAAAGAATACAGGCATTGGATTTGCAGCCTTAATTCAGTTTCCAAAAAGGATTTACGGATTATGGCAAGTATACAATCAATGTTAGCTATGGGAGCTCTTGTAATTTTCTCTATAATTTCCCTGCTCTTTAATTCAAGTGTGCTCCAGAACTCAACCATCGAAATTGAGGATAAGGTCTATCTTACGGCATTTTCTCTTGCAGACGATCTGATAGAGGAAATGAAGCAGAAAGCTTTCGATGAAAAAACAATTGACTTTCAGGCTATTCAGGCTTCCCAGCTGACTCCTCCGGGGAGTCTCACCTACGAGAGTGAAGTATGGCCCTATTTTGATGATATTGATGATTATAATGACTATGATAAACCTATCGACGCTCCTCATGCAGAAGGGTATAATGTCCATTGTGATGTTGAATATTGTAATGCTGATGGCGCACATTCCAATATTCAGACTTATTATAAAAAAGTAACCATTACTGTTTCCAGCGACTATCTGAGAGACAATTTTCAGATGTATTTCATTTTTTCACTTCATTCAAAGAATTAGGAATAATTATCTATGAATACCATAATGGATCTTTTAGGTTCTGCTATCATCGGCGGTATGCTTCTCCTGCTTGTTTTGAAGCTGAACCTTTTTATGTCTGAATCCGGCTATTCATCTGATACCGAGCTGAGGCTGCAGCAGAATACAAAAACACTCGCCGAGATAATGAACTACGATTTTAGAAAAATAGGCTACAAGGTCAGTGATATTCCTATTATAAATGCCCAGAAAGATAGATTTAAATTTGTCGGCGATCTTGAAAGACCAGGTACCGCAGGTTATGGAACGATTGATACGGTTGAATATTTTCTTAAAGATTCATCTTACTCAACAGGCACAACCAATCTCCATGATGAGATACTGGTAAGGGTCCTGAATAATAAGGATACAATTGACGGCCCTTCACTCGGTTTGGTAAAGTTACAGTTTACATATTATGACAGTGTTAAAACTGAAACATCTGACTTATCGAAAATCAAGTATATAAAAACAGAAATGTGGGTACAGCCCTCAGAAGCAAGAAATAATTTTGTAACCGGTATTGCTGATTCCACTTTTACATACTGGGAATTCACAATATATCCAAGGAATATATAATATGGGTAAAAGCTCATTAATAATCGTGCTCGGAATGATGCTGTTAGTATCTTTCCTTGTCTTAAAGCTGAATGGAAATTCGAAAGAAAATCTATCCACTACTGTAGACATGTTCAATCAGACACAGTCACGACTCATAGCCAATACGGGCGTCGAGGTTTATCTTGAAAAACTTTATGATAATAAAACCCTTGTAGGGAGCTCAATTCCCACACAGACTCTGTTCGGCGGAACCTACGATGTCAGTATTACGGGTACCCTCCCCACCGTAACCGTGACCACAAAATCTGATTTCCAGGGTGTGCGGCATGTTTCAGTTGCGGAGGCTTACCTTACTCCGATTTCATTTCCTAATCCTCCCGGAGGAATTTATATCAGTTCAAATTCAGCAGTAAATGCCGATGAACTAGGTGATATGAATGTAGATGGGCGGGATCATGATCCAAATGGTAATTTGAACCCCAGCGGTAAACCGGTTTGGGGTGTGGGTGTGGATACTAAAGATCAAATGGATAATATTAAAGCAAACCTTAAAAAACCTGATAATATTCAGGGAGTGCTCGATACAAACACTCTGGCAACAGGTTATCCAAGCGTAGGAGTCACAGGTTTAGGTGTTGATTGGTCCAAAATGTATCAGTTCCTGGCTAATGCTGCCGATCAGACATTCATCCAGGATATACCGAATGGAAGCAATCTCGGCACTCTTGATCATCCGCTGATTACCCTTATTAATGCTGATGCTGCCACCAATAAAAAAATTATGATCAATAAAGGCGTAGGGGCAGGAATACTCGTTGTTAACGGTGATGTTAAATTTGCTGGTAGTTTTGATTATCAGGGCATTATACTCTGTTATAAGAATTCAGATCTTTCCTTTGAATCCACTGGAACCAATAATGTGAACGGCGGGATAATTATTGCAGGAAAGATCATAACTTTTAAATTAACCGGAACGATGAATGTTAATCATAGCCAGGAGGCGATTGATAAGGTAAGGGCGAATCTTAAGTCAAATGGTTTCAAGATTTTATCATGGTATGAATAATAAGAATACTTTTAAGCTCTTTAAATATTAGCGAAAACAATCTCAGGGGTAACTTAAATTCTGACGTCAAACCCAACGTTTGACGTCAGAAATGTCAGTAATTCAAAACCTGTCGAATCTGACATTTCAAATTCTCTCAGAAAAGAAGTTGTCGGAAAAGGTACAATTATTGACATGCTCTGTATCATCTAACACTAAACTGCAGGGAAGATATGAACAGCGTACAATCTATGTTAACAATGGGGGCTTTAGTTCTCCTCTCTCTTTCATCACTCAGGTTTAATAACTCTGTATTGGAAAATTCGACAGCCCAGGTGGAAAACAAAGTTTACCTTACGGCCTTCTCCCTTGCCGACGATATGTTGGAGACAATAAAACAGAGAAGTTTTGATGAAGCTACAGTAAAATTCCCTACCGGTCTTGCTAATCTGACACCGGCTGATAAACTCGGTCCGGAAACGGGAGAGACTTATCAATTATTTAATGACATCGATGATTATAACCTTTATAAAAAGACGGTCAGTGCTCCCCATGCGGAAAATTACGGGATAATCTGCAGAGTTTGTTATGTAGATGGTTCTGATCCCGATAATGAGATAAGCACCCCGAGTTACTACAAGAAAGTGACTGTAACGGTTACCAGTCCCTACATGCGGGAAGATGTAAACTTATCATTTATATTCACCCTTAAATAAGCATATATATGAACGTAATTCTGGATCTTCTAGGCGCTTCCTTAATAGGAGGCATTGTAATGCTGCTGATTGTTAATCTTAATGCTTACTCACAGGAAACAAAGTATGCCTCTGATGCCGATCTTCGGCTTCAGCAGGATGCAAAAACTCTTGCCGAGATCATAAATGACGACCTGAGAAAAATTGGCTATAAATATTCCGGCACCGCTATTACCGAAGCTGGAGAGCAGCGGATATCTTTTAAGGGAGATATAAATAATGACGGCAGTACGGACCAGGTAACTTATTTCTTGGGAACAAAAGAGGACGCTGATGTTACTCCTAATCCAAACGATAAGGTGTTATTCCGCGTGGTCAATAGTGACACGATCGGGGGACCCACTCTGGGACTTACAGATCTCCGCTTTTCTTACCTGAATTCGAAGGAAGTTGCTACAACGGTTCCTGATAGCATATGCTATGTAAAAGCTGAAATATGGGTGGAGACTGTTCTTCCGGTCGGAGGAGAATATCCTTTCACTTACTGGGAAATGACAATAAATCCGAGGAATATCTGATATGGGAAAAGGAATTCTAATACTTGTTATCGGCGTGGCCGGTCTAATCTCGTTGCTGATTGTGAACCTTAACGCCAATACGAACCGGAGTCTTGATACTACCCTCGATATGTTTAAGACAACCCAGGCAAGGCTGATTTCAAATTCAGGTATTGAGATATACCTGGAAAAAATGAGAAGAGATAAAGACTTAACGGGAACATTTAAGGATAATGAATTGCTCGGCGGTACGTATGATTTAGAAATTTCGGGTCCTGATTCAAACCTTATAATTAGGTCAGTCGCATATTATGAGGATAAAGAACATATAAGTATAGTAAATGCCAAAAGAAAACCGGTTCAGATGCCCGGAGTAAACTCAGCATTATACATCTCTTCTAATAATGTATCGCTGCATCTTAATGGTAATGTTGATATTAACGGGAATGACCACAAAATGAATGGGAATGTCGGTTCGGGAACCCCGCTGCCTGGAATTGGTGTTGATGATGCCACAGATAGTGCATACGTTATAGATAATATTAAGTCTAAAATCAGCAAGGCTATAGACGGCGAAGGTGGGGCTCCAAGCGTTAGTACAGTTCCTGATACAACCGACTGGCTAGGTCTGTCAGAAGATTTTATATTTTCTGCTGATACTATATTAACATCAGGAACCTATTCCAGTGGTTCAAAGTTTGGGACTTATGATAAACCAATTATTACTTATTGCAATGGGGATGTTAATTTCACCAGTGCTACTGGTTATGGTATAATGGTAATAAATGGAAATATCACTCTAAGTGGAAATTTTAATTACTATGGTGTGGTAATCGTCTACGGTCAGTCATCAATCAGCTGCCAGACTATTGGAAATAACGGTATCTATGGAGGTGCTATTCTGGTGGGAGAAGATGTCTCCGTTGAATCACAAGGTAATGCCCAGTTTTATTATAGCTGGGAAGCAATTCAGAATGGTCAGCTTAAATTAAAATCGTCACGGTTTGAAATATTAAGCTGGCTGGAGTAGAAAAAATTTTGTACTCAACATTATATCAGAAGGGAATTTTTTAAGTTCCCTTTTTTTTGTTAATTTTCTTCCCGGGTGGTAATTATTTCTTTTTATCTACCCACGCACAGTTTACAATTATTTCATTCCTCTGGGTTTTAGAGGGGTATAAAATTTGAATTCATGAAGCAAAGTTTGTATTACGGAGAAAACGCTTAAAATGTTACCTATGGATTACTTCGACAGGGACGGTAATAAATGGTCAATTGAAACAGGTGACTGGAAGAGTCATCAGTCTCAATCACCTGAAAATAAAAGACACCTGCCTAAATTTAAAGTTGGGGGATTCGCTTTGCTGTTAGTTCTGCTTGCTGTCGTTATCGCTTTTATTACAATCTACTAAACTCTTACAATTAAAAGTCGATCAGATCATCCCTGATAAGCAGGAGAAGGGCTGACTGAGGTACTATAAGAAGTTTTTCTTTTTCAAATTCTATTTCAAATGCCTCCTTGCGGAGAAATATTGCTAGGTCTCCTTCTTTAGCCTGTAACGGAATATACTTAACAGACTCTTTTGATTCCTTCCACGGCTCATCATCTGTATTTGTCCCTGTTGGATAACCAGGACCCACCTTTATAACATATCCGCTCTGAATTTTATCCTTTTCTGATACGCCAGGCGGCAAATATAATCCGGAAGCCGTTTTCTGGGAGTCTTCTGTAGCCCTTACCAGTACCCTGTCCCCTACTACAATAAATTTGTCTATATTCTGCAAGTTCATTACCATTATAAAAATATATTAATCTCTGCTGCAAAGATAATTAAAGCCTCTAAAAAATATAATATCATTTTCGGGTAGCTTCTATTAGTCGCGGAACTAATCGGTTAATTAACCAGTCGGGCACCATACCGAGATAAGAATTCTGCAGCACAATATTTTGTATAAACCCGGCGGTAATTGTTCTTCCTGAAAAAAGCCGGGTCCATTTTGCTTTGTACATTCGTTCCATTTGTCGGGAATTCATTTTGTTCTTAATAGCTTCTTTAATGATCTCTGCGGCTGTTTTGGCCGACTGGAATGCCATGCCTATTCCATCACCGGCCAGTGGTGCAATTATTTTTGCGGCATCGCCGATCATTATGATCCCATCTTTAACCAGTTCTTTTCTGCCGAAATAAATGTTGCCGGCTCCGTAAACTTTCTGCTGCTTAAGGTCAGGAACCTGGTTATTAAACATTTTCGAAAGGAGTTGATTATCTTCAAACAATCTGGCTAAATGATCCGAAGGCGATATGCTGCCGCTGCGCTTTCTTTCCAGAAAGCATACTGCAGCTTCTTCCCCGCTTACGGAATTTATCCCCGCGTAAATATTCTCCCCTCTGAAAATATAAATGCGGGATTCATCGATATTGGCAAGTTCACTTATGCGGATGTGAAATTTAATTCCATAGTAGCCGGTAGTTTCGTCTGCAAATTTCCTTTTTAGTTTTTTATCTATCTTACTGTGCTTCCCGAAGGCCCCGATAACAAAACCCGACGACACTTCTTTAATCCCCTCCTTCGGTTTTATCCTTACAACGAATCTCGTTCCTTCGTTAATAATCTCCCTTGCTTCAGCAGGCTGAAACAGATGTGCTCCTGAGTCTGCAGCTTCATTGAGGAGAAAGTTATCAAATATCGAACGTTTAAGTGAATAACTTTCGAACGGAAGCCCTGAGCTGAATACACGTTTTCCTGATATAAAACTGAAAGAATTTAATACTCTTGGGATTCAGTTTAAGGAATTCTTCTTCGAGCTTGAGTTCCCTGATCTGTTCGATCACTTCAAGTGATAGAAATTCACCGCATAGGGTTTCTCTGGGAAATGCCTTATGTTCTATGACAGCTGTGCGTAAACCCCATCTGGAAAGGTATATCGCGGCAACGGCCCCCGCGGGTCCTCCTCCGATAATAATAACATCGAAATCATGCTTATTCATTTTGCTCTGTGGGAATTACTATTAAAAATCTGAATGCCCACATCCTTGTTATGGTATATTTTTCAATACCTGCCTGGTTTAGCAGCAGAACAAGCTCCTTCTTTGTGAAGGCTCTCCAAACAGACAGCGGTCCGTCATTTTTAACGAAGGTGCTTCGGGAGAAGAGCATTGTTAGAACCCTGATTCCTGCATATGCCAGAATGTTCCTTCTGAGATCATTAACTATCACTCCTCTTTTAGAGATTAACATAAAACATCTTAGCATTTTGATAATTTCCTCTCCGCTGAAATGATGAAGGAAAAGCGAGGCATGTACGATATCAAAAGATGACTCTTTTACGGGTAGTGCAGTCGCGTCTGCACAAACTATATTATTATCCGGATGTTGTTTTTTTTGATAATGACAGGAAAACTTATTGATATCTATCGAGTAGATATCAAGTTTATTTTTATTCTTCAGATCAGATAATACATCCGACCCTCCCCCGCCGATATCAAGGATTTTTATTTGTGCTGTCGGGTTATTTAACAGCTGTTTTAATCCTTTTTTGGTTACAGCAATGCCTCCGAGGTACTTGTTGATGGTATGAAGCTCATCAAGCGCTTCTTTTATTCTATTATCGATGATGAAGAGATCATCCATCATCTCTTCTTTTGAGCTTCTTTTTAAGAACATCAGAGTCCCTTGAATAATGCGGTTTCCATTGTTAGTCCGGGTCCGAAAGCAACGGCGCAGCACAACTCATCCTTCTTCACCTTCTCCGAATTCAGTATTTCCTTCAGCACAAATAATATCGATGCGGAAGATAAATTGCCGAAGTTCTTCAATACTTTCCTTGAGGGAATTAACTGTGTATCTGAGAGCTCCAGTCCTGTCTGCAGCGAGTCAAGTATGGCTCTTCCTCCGGGATGCAGGGCCCAGTGCTTTATTGAGTTTATATCAATGCCACGACTTTTAAGCTGTTCTTTAAGTGCCGGAACAGCTTCACTTAAAATTATCTTCGGAAGTTCTGATGAGAGCATCATCTCAAATCCCTTATTTCCTATCTTCCAGCCCATATATTTTGAAGAATCCTTAAACAATACAGAATTAGTCCCTATCAGATCCAGTTTACCCTCTCCGCTGTATTTCTTAGAGTTTGAGAACAACGCGGCTGCACACCCGTCGGCGAATATAAGGTTGGCCAGTATATTATCGCGGCTGGGCTCAGTCTGCAGGTGGAGACTGCATAGCTCAACAGATATCAATAACGTATTAGTTTCTGTAAAAGCCTTCAGAGTCTGCAGAACAGTATCCATCCCGATCAGAGATGCGGCGCAGCCCATAAACCCTATGTTCATTCTTTTTATTTCAAGAGGAAAACCAAATTCGTTTATAAGATAATAATCAATTCCGGGGGCAAAGAACCCGGTACAGCTTATGGTAATTATCTTATTAAGGTCCGCCGGCTGAAAATTTGTTTTTTCAATTACCTTCTCTACAGCATTCCTGGTAAGTATCTTCGCCCACTTTTCATATTCATCCATCCTTCGCTTTGTATCAGGTGAGAAATAGCTGTCGTTATGGGAGTAGAATTTTTCTTCTGTATCCTGCTCGGCATCAGGAATTACAATAGCGCGGCTGTCGATTCCTGAATGTTGGGCAGCCATGTCAATTAACCTCGAAGCGGCATTGCTCCCCGTCATCCGTTTTTTTAGCTCAGATGCGGCTTTTTCCTGGGTCACAATGTAAGGAGGGGATGAGGTTTGAATATCTATCAGCATAATATCTTTCATTTTAAATTCAATATATGATAATAACAAAGAAATTGAATGAATTTGTTCCCTGACTCAATATTTCAATTTACTGCAGTTTCTGCTTAAATTAGAATGATATAAATATAATAGTGTAATATGAATGAATTTTGGGATAACCGGTATTCTTCGGAAGAATTCGTTTATGGAATTGAACCGAATGCGTTCTTTAAATCAGAAATTGAGAAAATTCCTCCGGGAAGACTCCTGGCTCTGGCTGAGGGTGAAGGCAGGAATGGAGTTTATGCGGCCACTCTCGGATGGAGAGTAGATGCGGTAGATTTCAGTGCTGTGGCAAAAGAGAAGGCCTTGAAGCTTGCTGCGAAGAAGAATGTTCAGATAAATTTCACGGTTGGGGATCTGATGGATTTCCATCCCGTACCTGATACATATGACGCGGTCTCGATAATATTTATGCACCTTAACCCTGAAGCCTCTAAAATTGTACATACTCGAGCGAAGGATTCTCTAAGGAAAGGTGGAAGTATAATTATGGAAGTCTACTCTAAAGAGCAGATGGGGAAGCAATCCGGTGGTCCGCAGAATTTAGACATGCTTTATTCTCCTGAGGAAATTGAAGAAAACTTCAGGGGATTGAAAACTGTAAAGCTCTCAAAAGAATATGTTCACCTGAATGAAAGTAAGTTTCATACAGGGGAAGCCGCGGTAATCAGGTATATCGGCGTTAAGGAATAATGAAGAAGGTCCTGTTTATAACATATTTCTGGCCGCCGTCAGGTAAAGCAACCCTTCACTGGCCTCTGAACATCATCAAATATCTTCCTTCATCAGGGTGGCAGCCGGAGGTGCTTACGGTTGAGAACGAATCTTTCACTCAGAAGGACGATAGTCTGCTGAAGGAAGTCGATCCCGATCTGAAAGTATATAAGTCGAAAGCACTTGAGCCTTTCAACATATATAAGCGGTTTACCGGGAAGGAAAAGGACGAGCAGTTAGTAGCTTCTGAAACTATTTCTACCGAAAATAAAAGTCTGTCTCATAAGCTGTCTATCTGGATACGGATGAATGTTTTTGTTCCTGATGCCAGGATAGGCTGGTATTTATCCGCGGTTAATAAGGGAAAAGAGATAGTAAGGAATAATAATTTTTCCGCGATAGTAACCATTGGACCTCCTCATAGCACCCATCTCATTGGGATGAAACTAAGTAAATTATATTCGATTCCTCATATCCCTGTTTTAATAGATCCATGGGTTGATATTATCTACTACAGGAATTTTAAAAGGAGTTCCGCCACCCTTGCGCTGGATAATCACCTGGAAAAGTCTGTTACGGCTAATGCCTCTTCTGTTGTATTCGTAACAAAATCGACGCAGGAGGATTATGTAAGGAAGTATCCTTTTATAAAAGAAAAATCGAATGTTCTTTACTGGGGCTATAACGAAGAGGATTTTGAGGATGTCGAAAAACAGAGAGAGAAAAAGGATTATAAACTTTTAGTGCATGCGGGAAACATTTTCGATTATCAGGATCCTCCGTATCTATGGAAAAGAATAAAAGAAAAAAATAATGAGGGAGATATTAGGATAAATTTTATTGGGACAGTCAGTCCAGTTATAAAAAATGAGATCGAAAAGAACGGACTGGCAAACGTGACCAATTTTGCCGGATTTCTCCCGTATAAGGAAATGTTGAGTGAACTGATGAAAGCTGATTACCTCCTTGTGTGTGCAACCGAGAAAAGGCACGTCCCGGGTAAATTGTTTGAATATATGAGGACTGGCCGACCCATATTAGCATTCGGCGATGATAATGAAGAGGTAAAGGGCATATTAGAAAAAACTAATAGCGGAATGATGTTCCGGTACGATGAAGATCCCAAAGAATTTTTTGATAAAGCAGGTACCTTTAACACGAATATATCCGCCGTTAAAGAATTTGACCGAAGAAACATTGCCTCCAACTTCGGCAAAATACTCGATCACCAATACTAAAAACCATCCAGTCCGCCAGCCAGATTATTCCTCTTCGCCTCCTTCCCAATCCTTAGTCCAAATTATTCTCCAGATCCGGGGTCAGATAATCCCTCAGTTTCTGGTCCACATCATAACCTCTCCTCTCAATACCCCTTAAACGCATAGCTTTTTGCCTCCCGCCAGATCATTCCTCAGGTAAATAGCCAGTAAGTTCACCTGATTTCCCAACTACAGGTTCACCTGATTTCCCAACTACAGGTTCACCTGATTTCCCAACTACAGGTTCACCTCATTTCTCAACTACAGGTTCACCTCATTTCCCGGCTACAGGTTCACCTCATTCCCCGGCTACGGGTTCACCTCATTCCCCAGTTCTTAGTCCACATTTTTCTCCAGAACCAGGGTCAGATGAGTCCTCAGCTTTAGTTCCACATCATAATCCCTCCTTTCTATATATCTGGCATGCATCCCCTTTCCACTTCCCCCACCTCTCTTCCCCTCCTCAGCATCATATCTCTCCCTCTCTCGATCATCTTAATCTCTCCTTGCCCTTGTATCAATAAAAAAACCCCGCCAAACGACGGGGTTGAAATGTTTATCTTAAAACAGAGCCTGACTAATTTTTTATTATTACCCCGATCATTGCAGACCAGTTGATATCCAGATTACCGGTATAATATATCCGGTACTGTCCGTTAATCTTTCTGAAGAAGGGATAAGTAATTCTGCGGCACCAATTATTATGTACCTCACTTATATCAAAGAATGGGTTCCCGGCATCTTTCGTCCAGTTTATTCCGTCTGTTGAATAAGCCATACCCAGATCTGTCCCTTCGCCGCCCACACTAACATATATCATTTTAAACTGACCATTTTCATATATAACAGAAGGAGAGAAAATTCCGGATCCTTCCCAGCTTTCAGCAGGAGTTAGTATAGGGTTATTATTCGGTCTGGTGAAGTTAATACCATCCTGGGATACAGCAACTCTTATATCATAATACGGATACTGTCTTACTGAGTAGTATAGATAATACGTTCCGTCATTCTTAATAACATCACCAATTATTATCTTTCCTTCATCGGGACCTGCATAAATAACGGGGTTAGGTAATCTAGTCCAGTTTATACCGTCGCCTGAAGTTGCTAAACCTATATGCCACATTCCATATTCATCCGCAAAACCGGTGTAGTACATTTTGTATTCATTTTCATCTTTAAGAACTACACTTCCTGCTACTGTATGCGAGTCCCAGGTATAATCATTGGTTGGACTAAAAACCGGCCCGTTATATCCTAACTGCCAATTAATACCATCTGTTGATACCGCATACCAGATATTGGAAACCGCTGAATTGTACAGGCTGGTGAACCACATTTTATACATTCCTTCTTCATATAGAATCCTGGGGAATGTTACTGCATTGGGGTTATCAGGAATAATCGATTGAGAAATTATAGGATTATGCTGATAATCAATCCAGCTATTGCCTCCGGGTACACCCCAGTTAACATAAATATAAATGTTTCCATAACCTGCCCCTGTGGGTTCAAGGGTAAGATATACCGGCGTTGTTATTCCAGCCAGAATAGTGACATCTGTTTCACCAGTATACACAACTGTGTTCTGTTCGTCAGCGGCGTCTACCCTAAGGTGCCAGTCTCCTGCAGCTAATTCATTAAAGGTAATATCAGCGGTAGTATCAGACAGCAGGTTAAGCGACCCGCTTAAAGTATCAAAATTCTCTCTGGTAAGGTAAGCCGTCACACTCACCACATTATCCGGCTTATGCACCCTGTCTATATTTAAGGATATTCCTCCATTTTGAGTATCCTCAGGCGAAACAGGTATATTTGATGAGCAGCTATTTAATAATAGCGAAAAAGAAAAGATAACTAATAGGATGATCCATTTCATTCGGGCCCCAACCACCTGTTAAAAAATTGATCTGTATTAGAATATCTTTAATATTTTTGTTAGAAGCAACTTTTTTTTGGTGACCGAGTCATTTTGCAGATTCGGAATTATTATTTTAAGACACTCCGATAGACCCCGGCATATAACTCTGCAACTTTGGAGTAATTAAACTCTTCCAGAATCTTGGTCCGGGCGGCCTCTGATATCTTATGGGGTTCGGAATGTTCCAGAACCCACCTTATTCCATTCACAAGGTCCAAAACATCAAATGGTTCGGCAAGGTATCCGTTTGATTTATGATCTATCATATCCGGCATACCCCCTACACTAAAAGCTGCAACGGGTGTTCCGCAGGAAAGTGATTCCATAACGGTGTTAGGTAAATTGTCTTCTCTTGAAGGGGCTATAAACAAACTGCCTGCATTGTAGAAGTCGGCCATATCTGACTCATTCTTGATCCTTCCCAGATAGATGGTCTCTAACGGCAGATCGACCCCCTCCATCTTCTTTTCGGACCCGGCAACCAGCAGCTTAATTTTATGGTTTAACTCCGGGAGTGAGTCACTTAAGATTTTTATACATTCAATAAATAAATCGAAACCTTTCCGTTTATCTTTTAAAGTCATTGTTCCAAATAATAGGTACTTGTTGTTCGGGTCTAGATTTAGTTTTTTAAGAACTGAGGCTTTGTCGAGTGGTTTATATATTTCTGTTTTAAGAGTGTTTGGTATAATAGTAATTTTCTTTCCCCATAACAGGGCGCTTTTTCCAGTTTC
The DNA here is from genome assembly GCA_963771705.1 of uncultured Bacteroidota bacterium. Lineage (GTDB taxonomy): Bacteria > Bacteroidota > Ignavibacteria > Ignavibacteriales > Ignavibacteriaceae > DATFVA01. The sequence goes on along the minus strand of CAVYUP010000007.1, from coordinate 4,809 downwards.
AGACGCTAACCATCTGCTGCACGTTACTATATTAACATCGAACTCGTTAAATAATTTTGTTTTATCGTTGAATATTTTATGTGAGAAATCTTTTTCTCCCCGGATCTTTAAAGAGGGACATACGGAACATTTACTTTCGAAATTCCTGCAGTCAAGACTGTAATGACATCCTCCTGTAAAGGCCCACATATCATGCATCGTCCAGACAACAGGTTTACCCGATGACGCTATCTGGTTTAATGTTTTTAAGGAAAAAAATCCTCCGTTTATCCAGTGAAGATTTATTAAATCTGATTCCCTAACTATTTTAAGTTTACTGATATTTTTGCCGAAAAATGGAAAACTGAACCGGCCTCTTTCTTCAACAGAAAAAAGTTTTATGAGAATGAAGTCCAGTGTTATCCTTAGAAATGTCTTAACTTTTTCTATAAAGTTTTCATTGACAGTATAAATACCTTGAGAACCGGTATTACCTGACTGGACTAGAATGCGCGAATCTATTCCTTTTTCAACCAGAGCATTATGAATATCAATGCAGGCCCTGGAGGCTCCCCCTGATGATGAAGAACTATTTATATGCAGAACTCTCAAATCATTTATAAGCAAAAATATTTAGCTGCAGATCCATTTCGGGATTCTGATCATTTATTTTGTTCTTGAAAGGAATATGCTTTTCATAAACGGAATTTATAAAATATCTGAAACCAGACCGGTTTAGTATTCCAAGTATCCGGTCAAGTCTCTGATCGCGGTCAATAAAAGAATGATATTCAATAAATATATTTTTTATCCTGTTAATGCTCTCTCCGAGATCAATTATTACTTCTGTTTCAGCTCCTTCTATGTCCAATTTCAGAAATTCGATCTGATCCTCTTCCTGTTCTACCAGATCTTTAAGTCTTATTGAATCAACTTTTATTTTGTCACCTTTCCCGTAAAGTGAGCCTGCATCGGCCGGATCAGAATAAAATTCAATGCCGGAATTATTTGTCCATACTGCTTTGGCATATACATCAACATCAGTAATTCCATTCCTTTGCAGGTTGTCTCCGAGGATACCCGCAATTTTGCTGTCAGCCTCAAAAGCTTTTATCCTTGCAGCAGGAAAATGTTTTTTAAAGAATAAACAACTTATCCCTATATTCGCGCCGCAGTCATAGATTAAAGGAGACCGGGAGGATGATTCAAAAAGGTAATACTTTTTAACGAATATTTCCTTGTACTGGTAAATAAACGAGAGGCAGTCGACAACCTTTACGTTATAATTAAGAAATTTTATATCCCGGCTTTCATATCTCGGCGATTTGCCATAAAGAAATAAAAGTTTAAGATATTCCCTGTAATATCTGTTTTTTAATGATAACCCGATTATTTCTGAAATAGGATTCATAAACTATTTATATACCGTATTAAAAGCTCTCTGATATCCATCCAGCACACTGTTTATATTGATTTTATTTTTGATGATGTCAAAGGAATTTTGTCCCATTCTATCCACAGTCTGCGGATCATTAAGAAGCATTCTGATTTTATCTGCCAGGTCTTTTTTATCTCCTTCGGAAAATATAAAACCATTATATCCGTTTTTTACCAGTTCTTTTTCTGTACCGTCGCAGACGGAGCAAATTATCGGCTTACCGAAACTCATAGCTTCATTTATAGATAGACCGCCCATGCCTGCCAGCACATAAACTGCTGAGGTCATCAAATAATGTCCAAGCTCAACAGGGTCATAGATGCTCCCGATAAAGGTAACATTACTGTCAAGGTTTAACTGCTTCACCTGTTCCCGCAAGCCTTCTTTTTCAGGACCGTCTCCCACTATATACAATTCAATATCATCAAAATCATTTCTTAAAATTGATACTGCTTCAATAAGCAGATCTACCCTTTTCCATTTAACAAGTCTGCCAATATGAATTATTCTATGCGGATTCCGATGAACACCTTCACTTTCAATTTTTTCTTTAGCGCTGATCAGACGAGAGGTGTCGGGTGAATTGTAGGTTATGAAAATTTTATCCTTGTCGACACCGTAAGAGCCGAAAATATTATATGCCTCATTTATATAATTCACATGAGCATCTACAAAATTATAGATAATAATTCTTACAAATGTCAGGACTTTTATTTTAATAAATGATATAAATGATTTATCGTATTGGATTTTACCTTCATTTTCTGCGTAAATATTCCCTTCAGTGTAATATTTTACTGCTTCTTCTTTCCTCGGGATGCCGAATGGAATTTCCTTTAGTATCAGAGCGGTCTTTCTGAGCTTCATTTTTATTAAGACAGATGGAAGAAAAATAAAACCGAGAATATACGGCCAGGTAGTTACAATAATATCAGGGTCGTTCTCGGATAATAATTTGTTTAATCCACGAAAAAATTCTCTCCCATACCATGTTTTATATTCAGGCAGTCTGTGTACATCAAATTCAATGTCCGATTCGCTCTGGAACACGCCCTTCCCTATAATATCACTTTTCTTTAAGGGAACCAGAACAGAAACTTCAATATCCTTTAACTCGTTTAACCGATTTAAAACGAAGTTGTAATAATGGGGCAGACCTCCGAAAGTAAATAAAACTTTCATATTCCCAGGCAGTTTTCTGTTCGGTAGAAAATACTTGTGCTTGTGTAGTGTGCGGTAATGGGCGACATACCCCAGAAGGCGATTTGTTTGAATTGGTTTTCGCTCAGGTGTTTAACGGCTGACTGATACTGGTCAAGTTCAGAATTATCGAAAATAATAACGCCGTCTTTTTTGAGCTTTTGAATGCTGTTTCTTACCGAGTTTTCTCTATCTCTTCCATCAATGATGATAATATCGAATTGCTTTTCCTGCCTTGTTACTTCGCTGCTGTACTCCCCGCCGTATTTTAACTCTTTATATACCATAGCTGCATTGCCCGGCAGACGTTTTTTTATTTTCTCATACCAGTCTTTATCGTTTTCTACTGAAGTAATTGAGTTAACCTTTCTGGAATACCATATTGTTGAATTGCCGCAGCCGTATTCGAATACGTCAAAACTGGTTTTCAGTCTTGGCTCGATAAACTTAAGAAATGGATATGTATTCCATGGAATCGGATTATTATTCTTATCGATTGATTCCTTCTTGTAAAAACTGTTAAACCAGCCGTCATCTACAAGTGTGCTTTCAAGGGATAGCTGTACGCAGGCTCCTAATCGGGCCGTATTCAGAAACTTCCAGGCGGCGTTCCTTAAAGATTTGTATTTCTTGTTTTTAGTCATTTCCGGGTTTGCTCAGATTCTTTCTCCAGGTAGCGGGATTTTTCCATTTTTTGTAGAAACCCGCAAGACTCTCAAGCTCCTTTATCTCAAAAAATCTGAGGAGATAGAGAATAAAGGGGAAAATTATCAGCAGGATTAATTTAACAATAAGATCAAATAATAAATTAAGATCGAAAATTAAAGAAATCAGGTATAAAACTACTCCAATTGAGATAGTAACCGCAACCTTGGTATTTTCATATGGTATTTTGTAATACTTCTGAGATATATAGTAAGATAACCAATATAGAAAAACAAAAGAAATCAGGGTTGAATAAGCCGCCGCCATCATTCCCCATAGAGGAATCATTATAATATTTAAAATGATATTCAGCAGAGAGGCGATTAAGGTGATGATAGCCAGAGATTTGGTCTTTTTCGTAAGCAGCATTCCTAAGGTAGTTACTATCCTCATCCCGAAAAATATGTAAGAGAAAACAATTACAGGGATTACTCTTGCGGCGTCCCAGTACTCGGGATTAAGAGCGAATATCTTTATAATGTGCCCGCTGAAAAGTGAGATGGCAAGACTAACCCATACAAGGAGAAATGTTAGGTACGTCAGCAGTTTTGAAAAATATCTTTTATCTCCTTCCTGCTTATAGATCCTGTAGGCGAAAGGCATTAGAGCAAGGTTGAAGGGCATAATAATAAACATATTTACCACGCCTGATATTCTGTAGCCAAGATCATATAGTCCAAGTTCTTTATAGTCGGTAAAGTATTTCAAAATATACCTGTCGCTTACATTCAGGATTAACATAGCTACCGAGGTAAATATCATGGGGAATCCGAAACTTATAGCTACTCTTATTATCTCCTTTTCAAACTTGAGGTACATGCTCCTGATCATAGGGGGAAGTAAAATTATGAACAGGATCGCTTCGCTTAAAATATAGGAATAAAGGACGCCGCTCACCCCGAGCTTCTTATAGGCTACAAAGAAAATTATGAATCCTAATGTAAATCCTAGTTTGGTCAGGTTGCTGGCGGTGAACCAGCCGGATTTTTCATCGGCTCTTAACTTGTTTGTGAAAAAGATATTCAGTACTCTCAAAGAAATTATGTAAATGGCCAGACGCAGGTAAAGATAAAAATCTGATGAGTCCTGAAAATAGGATGAGATGAACGGGACGCTCAGTTCTCCTAATGCGATAAATATAACGAGTGCAAAAACTGATACGATGGTAAGTGTATAGAAGATACTGTTTTTTCTTTCCTGATAGTCACTATGGTTCGAGAGCATTACAAGCGACTGTCCAAGACCGAAATTCAATACTTCAGTAAAGATCGAAATTGTAACTTCAAGAATCCCTAAAACTCCGAATTCACTTACCGAAAAAAATGTGGAGTATATCGGAAGTAATATTACTCCTGAGGCTTTGGTGGCAAGATTGCTTATGCTGTATATAAAAGAATGCTTAACTAAATATTTTAATTTATCGAGCATTAAACAAATCTTTAATCATTCTTTTCCGGAGATCTTTTCCGCCGGGAAACAAGCACTAT